>CAJUMR010000027.1 GCA_910587475.1 uncultured Muribaculaceae bacterium | reverse complement strand
ACCTTCTGATCCGTAGTCAGATGCTCTATTCAGTTGAGCTAAGGAGCCGTTTGGCTGTTGTTGTGTATGTTGGTGACTCCTACAGGATTCAAACCTGTAACCTTCTGATCCGTAGTCAGATGCTCTATTCAGTTGAGCTAAGGAGCCGTTCGCTGTTTTGCGATTGCGAGTGCAAAGTTAAGTCATTTTCCCGAACCGACAAAATTTTTTTTCATTTTTCCTGAAAATTATCCCCGAAACCGCTCTCGATGGCTGGCGCAAGGCTGGGCTTTAAGACGTGAAGATGCGGTGATTGAGGGTGTTTGGGAGTAATAAATTTGTACATGACAAATAGTGAGACCTATTTTGTTATGTTACTTTTAGACTATATGGGTTTTGATATGCCTTGTGCGGTAGGAGTTTAGAATGTCTTTTGTGAATAGTAAATCTGAATCCTTCGATTAAAAAATTGTCCGATCTTTGTCTAACTCAACGAAGATCGGACAATTTCAGTTTAAATATAATTAAAGAGCGGTGATATAATATTCTTGATCGATCAAATCCTCAAATGTTATGGATGCATACTCCATTTTATCAACAATGTCTTTCATTGCATATTGATTGAGAAAACTTGAATCGTTAATGATTGAAAAACCGACTTTATCGGTTTCGTCTACAATGTATAAAATACCCTTATCTATAATTTTTCTATAATTTTCGGCATTTGAAAAAAGATTTTTATATGGGTAGTCTGAAGTTGCTCTGGTTCCTATATCTGTTGTTGTGAAAAATCTATGTAGTATTTTAATCCCAAATAACTTTGAACAAGCTTCAGCCCAGTCGTTTATTATTTGTTCTACCATCTCGTTGGTATATTCTGTTTGCGAAAGTACGCTGTGCATCAGTGTGATGGTTTCCCCCTTTGCTGTAAGGAATTGCACGTAAAACTCACGTGGAATTTTAGCGTCTTTGAAGAGTGCAAATACAACTATGTATGGCTCTTGTACTAGCGAATATGAAGGGCTGCGACCTTCGATGTATTGTTCTATTTTAGATTTGATATTGTCTT
Organism: uncultured Muribaculaceae bacterium; assembly: GCA_910587475.1. Taxonomy (GTDB): domain Bacteria; phylum Bacteroidota; class Bacteroidia; order Bacteroidales; family Muribaculaceae; genus CAG-873. Next base: position 33,635 of record CAJUMR010000027.1, on the reverse strand, counting down.
CAATAATAAAATCAGTTATTGGCATTAGCCCGGCTTGGTTAAATTCTATTAGCGTAGTATTATTTTGAATGGATGAACACCATGCTGATAAATCAATATTTATTTCATCGATTTCTTTGGGTGGAGTAAATCCGAAATATGGAACGCTTCCGCCCATTGTTTTAACAGAAACATAGACAGATGAAAATGCAGTGGTGTCATAGGTGAGGGTGTTGCTCTCGTTTCCAAAGCTTATATTGGCGCTACTTCCGTTGTCACTTATATTAAAAGATGCATTTATAGCATCATCCATGCTTTTTATCCTTTGGCTTTCTTCTGCAGTTGTTTTGTTTTCTGCATAATATAGAGCAGTTGCTTTCCCTCCTGTCGTAAACTCCTTTAATACAAAAGCACCATAGCTTTTGAAAAAATCATATGGGTGATTGGCATGAAGCTCTTCAAGAAATATTGGGTCAAGATATTTTTTTATGATTCGCTTTTTGATATTTGGGGTAGTCTGTAGTCTAAAGCATGAATCTCTGCAAACGAAATTTAATTCACCGGCAGTGAAACTGTTGGTTTCGGAGATGTTATGAATAAATGGTTCTGTGTGAGTGTTTTTATTTCCGATCGTAACAATGGCCAAATTTAAGCTAAAACCCTAACTGATTGTTTGAGAGAAGCGTGATTTTGACACATATTCGTCAAAAGATGTATATGAAAAATGGCTTTGTGCGCTATTTTTTGTTCCCCACGCATTGAAATAGCTTGGATAGTCTTTCTCTAATGCTTTAATGTCAATAACTTCGTATCCTAAATTTCTGGAATCTTCGAATGGAAAATAATCTGTTTTATAGGATCGTCCGATATAATCGCTGTGATTTAATGTAGATCTGCTGAGTTTAGTTGACCGAGAGGGTATGTAGCCCTTGGGGATCGGCTCCCAAGGATACTTTGGATCTCGAGCCTTGATGATTCGGTCAGTATTTTGTGTAAATGCAAAATCATCTTTGTCAGAATCTGTGCATGATGTAGCCAAATGCAATTAGTAAGAGTGATGGGTAAAATTTCATTGTATGTGAGTTTGTTTGTTGGTGAGGCTCTTTTTATATGAATTGAGCCGTTAGTCCGGTAATAGACTTAGTCGGTGTAGTGTCATTGTTGCAGTTACGTTGCTGTTCGGATTCTGGACTAAGATCATCTCGTCTCTGGTTATCCTGTATGGCCACCAATATCCATTGAGAGAATGGTCTGCGGACACTGTGTTTACTTTTATATATAATAATTTTTCGACCATTTTATAGCTAAAAGCACTGTTTATATCTTCCGGTTTGCCTGTATTCGGATCGTATAGGCGATAACTTCCGGATGTTGATGTTACAAATGATATGCTAATGTCGTGAATTATGTCTGATGTTTCTTCAAGAGTCCCTTTCCACTGGGTTTGAGCTAATGTTTCTTGAGTCAGCGTCATAGGTTCATCTTCTTTGCTGCACGCGATTAGAAAAATTGAGATAATAATAAATACAAATTTCTTCATAAATATAATAGTTATAAGTTGATTTCTTGCGAAGGTACGAAAAAATAACGGGTATAAATAATTATTGAAGATGTTTTTTTTTTGAGTAGCGTTTTTTTTGTGTAAAATGTATGTGTATGACAGTATATATACTGTGTGAGGTTTGTTGCCCATTTTTTTTGCGTATTTCGTTAATTTATTATTCAATGCCGTTTGATTGGTTGTATTTTATGAGATATTGCTGTGTTAGATGATTTTATCGATGTGTTTGTCTGCCTTGAAGTGAGTCGAGATGTATCTGTCAAAAATATATCTTGCAATTATCGCGGCTTTAGTGCGATTGTTATTGTGTGTTGTGGTGATAGGGTTATGATGTTTAATTGATTTTCGTGATTTGAGTGACGAAACTATGTTGGATGCTTGTGTTAAAATCTGTCAAATGAGACACTTGTCCGAAAATGCAGGTTGTCGCAATGATCGGTGAGCTAACTTTGCACTATCATTATTGACTGAAAAATAAGTACTTGCAATGAAAAAATCAACCGACATCAAAATCAAGAGCCATTGGCTCGAAATCATGCAACCGTTCAGCATTGCCGTTAAGGGCGAGGTGCTCGCAGCTGTCTGCGACTATGTCTCGACCGGACAAGTGCCCGAGATGAGCGAGGTTGCGGCAGTGGCGTTTGCCTTTATCCGTTACGAAATCGATGCGGCCGCCTCGCGCAAAGCTGCCGCGGCTGCACGCCGTAGCCGCGCCGTGGCTCAAAAGTCCGACTGTCATGAACCCGTTATGCCCGAGCCCAATGTCCCCGCAACCGCAGTGGCGCCGCCCGAGCAACGCCGCAGGCCAGTCGATAAGCCGGCGCTGCTAAGGCAATCATGCCGCCGTCTCCCCCGCAAACTGAAAAAGCGATTGAAAAAACAGATTGAGGCAGCTGTGGGGAAGGAGTTTGCCGATGTTAATCCAATTGTTTCAGATGGTGGAACACCACAATCGGATTGGAATCTGCCGACAGCCTCTCGACCAACTTTTTACCGGCCTTGTCCTCAAGCATCTCAACCCCTGCCGGTTGTAGCACAGTGATGTAATTTTCGCTGTCAAACATACCGTCGACGCCTGTGAGAAGAGGAAAGCGTTCGTTTGCCCGCAAGCATACGAGTTTGCCTGATCCAGATGCGGCATCGTAGCGATACATATATGTGTTCATGCGCAGCATTCCATCGCAATCCTCAAGCAGATCAAACAGTTGATACACTTTTCTGTCGTCGTATTGGCCTCTGCGGAGATAGTTTACGATTGATTTGCCGCTGCATTGGGTCATAGCGTCATATATCGGCATGGCGTTTATATCGCCGATGTCGTCGAGGGTGAAATCTGTGTCAAACCGGAACTCATATTTAGGCGTCAGATTATAGTCGTCGGTAAGCCCGTATATGCTGTAGTTGAGCAGTGTCGATACCATCGGCATGCTGTTGCAGTGGCCGAGTACGGGGGTGAAGCCGCCGGGTATGAATGAATTCTCTCCTGTGTCGTATGGCATGAAATTGGCTTTGGCGCTATTGCTGCCGAGATCCCAGACGCAGAAATTAAAGCCATACTTCCCGAAGTTAACTCCATTGGCCAACAGCGCGTTTCCGTCGTCGAGCAAGCTGAAATCCTGCACGCCGGTCATGTTGTCCAACGGGTATTTGTTGATAAAATTTCCATCAAAATCGTAGATGTACAGTCCGGGAGGATAGCAGCTCAGCACCCATATCGAATCTCCCCGCAGGTGAGCGCGTGTGGCTTCGATATATTCATTGGGGCCTTGACCGCGGCGGTTGATGTGGTTTATAAATTTGCCCGATCTGTCAAACAGGTAGAGATCGTGGTTAGCCGCCAGAAACAGAAGATGGTTTTCATCGGCATCGATGGAGTAACGTTCAGGCAGGATGCCCTCTCCGTTTTCTCCACTTTCAAGCATGACATAGCTCCACGAGTCGAAAAAATCTCCTGCGTCGGATTTGTTGGAGAAATCTACGTTGATTATTTTGCAATCGTCGTTGGCCCGGTCATGGTGTCCATTGCTGCATCCTGCGGCGATGATGATTGACAGGCTTAATATGATGACCTGTATTCTGCTCATAATTATGTTTTGCCGATGGTTGTTGAGTAATTGAAAATGAATTCTCGTAAATTTATGAGAATAATATGATATATTTGTTTTTTTTGAGTGAGAAATATTGGCAATTAGTAATTATTAACACAATAATGATATTGTCCAACGTTGCAGGCATTTTCGTAGGGGACACAGTGTTGACACCTTCTATAGAATTTTTTGCGATCGGCCGTTGACAAAATATCGGCTAAAAACGTTAACTTCGCAATACATTAATTGATATAGCTATATGAAAGTCCGAAAATACCTATTGCCGTTGTTTGCAACAGCCATTTTGACCGCTCCGTCTGTGATGGCTGAAAAACTGGTCATACTCCACACCAACGATACTCATTCGATGATCGATCCTGACGAATCTGATAATCTCGGAGGTGTGCTGCGCCGGAAAGTGGTGATTGACAGCGTTAGAAACGCCGAGAAAAATGTCTTGCTTGTCGATGCAGGGGATTTTGTCCAGGGAACGCTTTACTTCAACCTCTATCGTGGAAAGGTCGAGCAGATGTTGATGAATGAGCTGGGCTACGACATCCGCATCCTCGGCAACCATGAGTTCGACAATGGCATCGAGGAGATGGCCGACATCCTCGCCGATTCTGAGGCAGAGATGATTGCCACTAACTACGATCTGTCGGAGTCTGCCCTTGCCCGCAAGTTCAGACCTTTCACCATCAAGGAGTTCGGCGATAAGCAGGTGGGCTTTATCGCCATCAACCTCAATCCCGAGGGCATGATATCGGAGGGCAACTACAATGGCGTCAAATATCTCGATGCGATCAAGGCTGCCAATGCGGCGGCCTGGTGGCTGAAGCACATCGACAAGGTCGACGCAGTTGTGGCTGTCACTCACATAGGATATGACCCCACGATGCCTCCCGGCGACAAACTGCTCGCCGGCATGTCGGAAGACATCGATATGATCATAGGCGGTCACTCTCACGATCTTATAAAACCCGATGCACCCGAAGGGGCGCGTCTGCAGCCGATGGTTCGAAATGCCGCAGGCAAAATGATCCCTGTCGGCCAGCTCGGGAAATCGGGCAAATATATCGGCAAGATGGTCATCGACCTCGACGATCTTTCGACCGACTATGAGGTTATACCGATCGACAGCCGTCTCGATGCGCGCGTTGACAAGAAACTCGATGCCAAGATCGAGCCTTATCGCCATGGCGTCGACTCGCTGATGAACGTTGTCATCGGCCGCAGTGCAGTCGACATGCCCAAGGAGAGCATGGAGCTGCTCAATTTCGGCGCTGATTTCATTCTCGAGCGAGGCCGTAAGCTGGCCGATGATGTCGATCTCGCCATCATCAACAAGGGTGGCCTGCGACGCGGTCTGCCGAAAGGCAACATCACCGAAGGCATGATCATTACGCTCATGCCATTCTACAACTATGTCAACGTCATCGACATCAAAGGGTCGGATCTTCTCGAGGCTTTCAACGTCATGGCTGCTGACGGAGGCAACGGTGTCAGCGGCAACGTTGCCATCACTTACGACCGCGACAAGGGCTTGTGCGACCAGGTGCTGATCAACGGCAAACCGCTCGATAGCGAGCGCACCTACCGTCTTGCGACGATCGACTATCTCGCCAATGGAGGTGACTACATGAGCTCGCTCAAGCGCGGAGCTGTGGTGGCCAAAGGCAAGCGGGTGCTCTACGATGATCTGATCGACGAGTTCCGCAACGGTGCCTTCAAGGGCAAGACCATCAACCCATCGGGCAAATTGCGCATGACTCCGGTCAAGTGATCAGCCATTATCTTTTTAAAACACAGTGGACTTCATATCTATGAGAAATATCTTCAGACCTTTGGCGGCCATCGTTTTTGGCCTTTGCTCCATAGCGGCAGTAGCGCGCACAGAGTCTCCTTTGCTCAGATCAGACGGTCGCGACTGCAACCGTTGGGTCGATTCGGCCTATAATACCCTTACTACGCGCCAGCGGGTCGCTCAGCTCGTGGTGCCGAAAGTCGCGCCTGACCAGGGGGCGACAGCCCGTGCGGCGATCAAGCGTTTCGTAGCTGACAATCATGTCGGCGGACTGCTGTTCTCTAAAGGCACGCTTGCGCAGTATGTCGAGATGATCAACTATGCTCAGTCGCTGGCCGAAGTGCCGCTGATGATCACTTTCGACGGGGAGTGGGGGCTTTCGATGCGCATTCCGTCGACAACGCGTTTCCCTAAGAACATGGCGCTCGGCAGCATCACCAATCCTAAGCTTCTCTATGACTACGGACGCGAGATGGCACGCCAGTGCCGTCTCACAGGCGTGCATGTCAATTTCGCGCCTGTGCTCGATGTCAATTCCAATCCTTCCAATCCGGTGATCGGCACCCGATCGTTCGGAGAGGATCCTCAGAGGGTGGCGAAGCTCGGTGTGGCATATTCGCTCGGTCTTGAGGACGGAGGGGTGATGGCCGTTGCAAAGCATTTCCCTGGTCACGGCGACACATCGACCGACTCTCACAAGTCGGTCACCACGGTCAATCACTCCGAAAAGGTTCTCCGTGAGGTCGATCTTGTGCCGTTCGAAGCATTTGTCAATGCCGGCTGTTCAGGGGTGATGACAGGGCATATCGTGTTGCCGGCGATCGATCCTTCGGGATTGCCGGCATCGTTGTCGGAGAACATCACCACAGGATGGCTGCGCGAGCGGCTCGGTTTCGACGGGCTGATATTCACCGATGCCCTCACGATGAAAGGTGCGGCGGTTGCCGGAAAGAATAACGCAGTAATGGCTCTCAAAGCCGGAGCCGATGTGCTCGAAACCACTGCATCTCCCGCCGCCGACATCGACGCTATTCTCGCGGCGGTCAAGAGCGGAGAGATCGACGGGCAGCGCGTAGAGCAGAGCTGCCGGCGTGTGCTCAGATATAAATATTTGCTCGGACTCGGTCACCGCCAGCCCGTCATCGACATAAAATCGTTGTCCGCAGCCATTAATTCTCCTCAGGCCGAGGCTGTCAACCGCAGGCTGACAGCTGCGACAATGACAGTGCTCCGTAACGACGGCGACATTCTTCCGGTAGGATCGCTCGGTCGCAATTCGATTGCAGTTGTCAACATCGGTGCGCCGGCGGGCAATACTTTTTCGTCGTTCTGTTCGCGTTATGCCAAAGTCGACTGTTACAGCGTCGAGAGCGAAGCCGCCCTTGCGCCGTTGCTTTCCGCAATAAAAGATCATGATACGGTGATTGCAGCGTTATACACCGACTCGCAGTGGGCACGGACGGCTTTCTCCAAACTGAAAGGCAAGAGCGCCACGGTTGCTGTCTTTTTCATCTCGCCGTATAAAACCGACAAATTTGCATCGTCGCTCGCCTCAGTCCCCGCCATACTGCTGGCCTATGAAGACACTCCGCTTGCCCAGGAATATGCCGCACAGGCTCTTTTCGGAGGGATAGACGTCGACGGAACGTTGCCCGTAAAACTAAACATCGCTCCTCTCGGAACCGGGGTGAAATTGAAAAAATCGCGTCTGGGCTATTCGTCGCCGCTGATGCAGGGCTTCAATCCCGCGTTGACCGACAGTCTCGACGAGGCTGTAGCGCGCCTGATTGCCGATGGAGGCATGCCGGGATGTCAGCTGTTGGTCGCAAAGGGCGGCAACGTTGTCTATGACAAGTGTTTCGGCCGGCTGACTTCCGGAGGTCCGGCTGTCGAGCCATCGACAATCTATGATCTTGCATCTGTGTCGAAAGCCTACGGTACTCTTTCGGGCCTTATGAAGGCATATGACATGGGGCTGTATCGCTTCGACGATTTCATGTCGGGTTATGTCCCGGGGCTGCGGTTGCCGGGCAAGGATAGCCTGCGTGTGCGCGAGTTTCTGTTTCATGAGACAGGTTTCCCGTCGTCACTCAACATGTTCGGCGTGATGGTCGACTCGGCATCTTTCACCGGACGGCTCGTCACAACCCGGCCTGATAAGAATCACAGCCGCCGCATAACGTCGAAAGCCTACGGCCATAACACCGCCCGGCTGCGGCGCGACATAACGTCGGCGACCGCTTCTGATGAGTTTCCTTATGCTGCAGCCGAAGGCATTTTCACCGGACAGCAGACCTTCGACTCGATCATGGCGCGGATTTACAATGTTGACTTGCGCAAAAACAAGGACTACCGTTATTCATGTCTCAATTTCTGTCTGTTGATGGACATGGAGCAGCGGCTCACCGGCATCGCCCACGACCGCTTTGTCGGCGACAGCATATTCGCCCCGCTCGGCGCTTATTCCACATGCTACAGACCGACAGAATCATATCCTGTCGATAAGATCGCCCCGACGGAGAAAGATAATTTCCTGCGGAGGCAGCATGTCAGGGGCTATGTCCACGACGAACTTGCGGCGTTTTCGGGCGGAGTGCAGGGCAATGCCGGACTCTTTTCCAACGCCGACGATCTCGCCAAGTACTGCCAGATGCTGCTCAACGGCGGCGTCTATGGCGACAAACGCTTTTTCTCTCAGGCGACAACCGATGTGTTCATGAAGACAAAGAGCCCCAATTCGCGCCGTGGGCTCGGTTTTGACAAACCCGATGTCGATAATGCCGATGCGTCGCCGACCTGTGCCGAAGCCGATCCGTCGGTGGTAGGGCATCTCGGGTTCACCGGTACGGTGTTCTGGATCGATCCTGCCAATGATCTGTTTTATATATTTTTGACTAACAGGGTTAATCCGACTCGCGAGACACCTGTGTTCAACAAGGCCAACATCCGTCCGCTGCTGTTCAGTCAGGTCTACAAGGCTTTGCAGTGAAACAATCACTATTGATAATCCTGGCGTTGATGATGTCGTGCCCTTTGGCGAGGGCAGCCGGCGGCGACAGCATTGCTTGCCGGCAGATGTCGGTGGCGCGCAGTCTGGTCGGAGCCGGAGCGGGTCTGGTGATCAACGCTGCAGCGACAGAGATCCTGAAGAACTCGGTCCGCGAGTGGCGTCCTGATCTCAGCGACAACAATTCATTTCCCTCGCGACACAGCTCCTATGCGTTTGCCTTGGCTTCGGTCGCATCCCGCGAGCTCAGCCGTTTTTCTCCATTATGGACAATCGCGGTGCACTCGTTGGCCGATGCTGTGGCGATGCAGAGAGTCTATGCATCGCGTCACTATCCGTCAGACGTCCTTGCCGGAGCGGCCTTGGGCGTCGTGTCGGTGCAGCTCGGATATTCGCTTTCACGATTGTTGTGGCCCGGTCGCAGCGCTGAATGCCGCACTGAGTTGATGGCATCCGGAAATGTATCATTCTTGTCGGCCTCCACTGTGGCTTTGATCCCTTTTTCGTCGCATTCGGGAGCCGGAATGTCGGTCGGTTGCGGCATCGAATCGTCGTTGAGTTTCGGTCTGCCTATGGCGTCGGCGTGGGGGCTTGGTGCATCGCTGCGTCTTCGTTCGCAGCCGGTCTACAGTGACGGGATCTATTCGGGAGCACTCAATGGCGCAGGCGCTACGGTCGACTCTTATTTCGGACATTGGTCGGGGTTGTGGGCTGTCGACGGCACGGCATCGGTCGGTCTGATCGGCAATTTCGACAGACCTCGCGCGGATGCTGCGAAGTGGAGCGGTTTGGCCGCCATTTCGGCAGGTGTCAGCCGCCGGGTGGCACGAGGCTTGAGTGTCGGCGGACGCATAGGATGCGACATAGTCGACCGTCCGGCAGCCTGCGTAAATCTGTCGGTCGCTTTGGTCACCCGCGCTGAATTCTGATCATTTGAAATCGATCAGGAACTGCACGATCGAAGCTTTGGAGTCGATGCCGAGCTTGCGTCTGATGCGGTAACGGGCTGTCTCGACTCCTCGCACTGTAAGATGGGTGAAATCTGCGATGTCTTTTGTCGACATGTTGAGACGCATTAGCGCGCAGAATTTCAAGTCGGTTGGAGTGAGATCGGGGAAACGCTGGCGCAGATTTCTGAAAAAGTTCTCGTGGATAAGATCGAAATTGTTGTGGAATATAGTCCAGAATTCCGACTTGTCGATGTCGGAGTTGATCGTTTTTATGAGGTTGTCGATTTCACGTGAGTCGAGTTGGCCTTTGCGGCGCTGTCCGGTGATCGTCTCCTTGAGGTTCTCGATCACCTGGTCTTTGTAGCCTGCTTCGAGAGCCATGCTTGCGAGTTCTTTGCTCTTGAGGTCGAGTTCGTTCTGCAACAGCTGCTTCTGTTGCTCGGAGATGATGCGTTCCTGCTCGAGTATCTTCACATTCTGGGCCACACGTTCGATCTCGTGGTCGCGGTGCTGGCGCTTCATCTGCCGGCGAGTATAGAGTTTCGACAGTCCGGCGCCGATGGCGATAATCGCTATTGCATAGCCCGACATTGCCCAGTAAGAGAGATAGTGGGGAGTCGGCACGGTGAAATTGTAGTTGACGTTGGCGATGGCTTTGCCGCTGTCGTCGATCAGCGATGCATAGAAAGTGTATTCGCCGTGTTTCAGACCGACATACGATGCCTGTGGCTTGTCGGTGACGAGGGTCATGTTGTCGGGGCCGTCGAGTGTGTAGAGAAATTGCGGTGCTCTGAAATTATAGGACGGATAAGTCAGTCTGAATGTGATGTTGCCGCTGCATTCGACCTGATCACCTCCTAAACGCTTGATCTTGAGTTTTTCAGTAGAGCCGTCGCCGGTGACGTGCTCTACCGATGCTATAGCCATTGCAGGCGCGAGATGACGGCTGTTGTCGCGCTCGGGGCGTATCAGCCCTACGCCATTGTTGAGTGCGAGATAGCAGTTGCGGTTCTGGTCGACATAGACGGTGTTGTTGACTCCGTTGCTCTGCAGGGCAAGGTGGTCGAGCGGCACGGTCATGATGCGTTGGTAATGGCCGTCGCGGTATTCGACAAGAGTGTAGGCTCTCCGTGACGATAGCCAGAACAGCTTGTCGTCGACAGGCGTCGAGTTGTAGATGTCTTTCTCGCCGGGCAGGTCGCGGTGGAAGGCGGTGAATGATTTTATTGTCTTTGTCGCGCTGTCGTAGCGGTAGAGCGAGTCACCGTCAGAGACGACGATCTGTCCGCGGATCTTCATCACGAATGATGTCGACCTCCGTTGTTCGGGTCCGGCGACCTTGATCATCTCGACGTTTTCGACCGAGTCGAGATCTCTCGACAACTCGATGTGCATTATGCCTTGGGCGTGGTGAGAGCACCACAGGCTACCGTCGTTGTCGATCTCGATCTGCCTGATGGGAGCGCCGAAGCCTTTGACTTCGTGGGAGAGCGCCCAGCGCCCGTCGGACCCGCGGGAGTGGATGCGGAGTGCGTAGTACGACGACTCGATGAGCACTTCGCGGTTATGGATTTTCCCTTTTTTTATGCAAGTGCTTCCGTTTGTGGTGAGGTTGCGTATCCTTCCTCCGTCGATTTCTGCCGACAGGGTGCCTCCGCCGACGAATATCTGTCCGTCGATGGCATCGATGTGCCATATCTGTGACTTGGCCAGCTCGCTGCTGTTGATTTTCATGTCGTTGAACGAGTAGGCATAGAGTCCTTGGTTGGTGCCGACATAGAGATTGTCGCCGTCGCGCAGCATGGCGTAAGTCATGCCGATGTAGGGCTCACCGGCGTTAGGTTTCAGAAAAGAGTAGGAGAGTCCGGTGTGTATCAGCGAAATGCCGTGGTCCATCATTACCCACACATTGCCCGACCGGTCTTCTTTCAGACCGAGCACGGAGTTGTTGCCGAGTCCGTTTTCGATGTTATAGTGCCATTTTTTCACTCCGTCCTGACCGATGCCGTAGACGCCGTTGCGCAGTGTGCCTACTACTATAGTGCCGTCGTTCATCGTTATGGCGCGGTTGATGCAGTGGTTTTTAAGCTCGCTGTCGACATCGGTGGCGAATTTTTTAAGCGATCCGTCGTGAGCATAGACAAAGAAGCCGTTTTTCTCGGTGCACAGCAGGCAGTCGTTGCCTTTGAAACGCATCGCGCCGACTACATCGCTGTTGCCAAGAGCGTTGCGGCTGATGATCTCGCGGTAGCCGTTGCTGTCAAATCTGTTCAGCCCGCTGTAGATCACCTGGGAGTACATACGGCCGTTGACCGCAAAGAGGTTGAGCGGTCCGTAACCTTCCTCGTGAGTGGCTTCGACTTTTTCGCCGTCGTAGCAGAACACGCTTCTGAATGATTGGAAATAGACTTTTCCGTCGAGCGGCGTGATCGACCAGAACTCATCGTCGTGAAATTCAAAATTGTCGAGGAGGGAGTTCAGCGAATGGTAGACAGGCACTCCGTAGTCATCGCGCTCGAAGTAGCCGAACTGTTCATATGCTCCGACATAGACTCTGTTGCCGACGGCTTCCACAGCCCTGACAGTCGAAACGCCTGGCAGACTATAGTAATCCCATCTGACCCCGTCGAACATCAGTAGACCGTCCGATGTTCCGAAAAACAGCGTCCCTTTGCTGTCCTGTGTCGCCGACCACGCCTGAGTGGCGCAGCTGTTCTGCTGGAGGGCATAATTTGTCACCAGTGGCATGAACGAATAGCCCGACGACTGCATTACGCCGACGGCTATCGCAAGAAAAAATGCCATGATTCGCGTTAAAGAAAGTTTGGTCATGATGGTTTCCGGTATTTTGGATTTAGTCACTGCAAAAATAATCACAATAATTAATATTACAAAATTTTCAAACTTTTTTCACTTTGCAATAGGTTTAAATTCAATGCGATACAAAACTAAACGTAGGCAAAACGTAGTCGAAAAATGCCCGACGTAGCTATGTAGTACCGCCAAATTTGCACCATTTTATCATCATTTGCTTACTTTGCGGCGTAATCTTTTTTAACCAAATTTAATGTCTAACTAACAACTAAATCATGAAAAGACTATTGCTATTGTTTACATTGGCAGTGATCAGTTCGGCTTTTGCCGCTCATGCACTCACTATCACCGGAACAGTTGTCGACAGCGCCAACGAGCCGCTGATCGGTGTATCGGTGAAAGTTCTCCACACTAACCAAGGTGCTATCACCGATTATGCAGGACAGTATTCTATCAGTAATGTAGAACCCGATGCCACCCTCCAGGTGTCGTATATCGGTTATTCGACAGTTGAGATCCCGGTTGACGGCCGCAGTCTCATCGACATTACATTGGAAGAAGACGTTGCCAAGCTCGATGAAGTGGTTGTCATCGGCTACGGCACAGCACAAGCTAAAGACCTCACCGCCCCGATCTCGGTGATCAAGGGCGAAGAGCTTTCCAACATCCCGACAACTTCACCGATGGCAGCCATCCAGGGTAAAGTTCCCGGCGTGACTATCCTCAATTCTGGTACTCCCGGTGCCGGTCCGAAGGTTCGCATCCGCGGTACAGGATCGTTCGGTAGCTCGGATCCTCTCTATGTTGTCGACGGAATGTTCTACGACAACATAGACTTCCTCAACAACGACGACATTCAGGATATGTCGATTCTCAAAGACGCTTCTGCAGCAGCGATCTACGGTGTCAAGGCCGCCAACGGCGTTGTCATCATCACAACCAAAAAAGGCACTCATAACCAACCCGCGCGCATCAGCTACAACGGCTATGTCGGCGTGCAGACTGTAACAAAACGTCTCAAGATGGCCAATTCCCACGAGTATGCAACCATGCTCATGGAAGCCAACCCCACCGCTTACACCTCCGTCATCCAAAATTCAATCAATCAGTTCGGCGGTAACTTCGCCAACCTTCAATTCGACGCCGATACCGACTGGTACGACGAACTTCTCCGTGACGCCGTCATGACCAACCACAGCCTCAACATCTCGGGCGGCGGCGAACGTGCCACTTACTCTCTCGGTATGAGCTACCTCTATCAGGACGGTATGATGGACGTTGAGAACAATTACAACCGCCTCAATTTTCGCGCACAGGTAGACTACGACGCAACCAACTGGTTGAAAGTTGGTTTCAGCGGCGTATTCTCTCAGTCAGAGCAGAAACTTCCCAAGGCAAGCGCATGGCAGGTAGCATTCAACGCTCCCCAGCTCTTCCCCGTCTATGACGACCGCCGCGGCGACGATGTATTCCCCGTCAAGTATGCATCGCCTGAGCAGATCGGCATTGAAAACAACATCTACAACCCCGTTGCGACAGCCAACTACAACAACTCTGTCAACAACGTGAACCAGTATCTTGCCAACTTCTACGCACAGATCAACATCCTCCCCGAGAAGTTGAACTTCCGCACAAGCTACGGTAAAGACTACTCTACTATCAAGGGACGCACATTCACCGAACCTTACTACGTGGGCATCAATCAGCAGAACAGTCTGTCGAGTCTCACCAAGTCGGTTACAACTTACGACAACTGGTCGTGGGACAACATCCTTACCTACAAGGATAAATTCGGCCTTCACGGAGTCGGTGCGATGGTCGGTTACTCTATGCGTCAGGACAGCTACAACATCCTGTCCGGATCTGTCAGCGGCGTTCCCACCGGCAAGGAAGAGTACTGGTACATTGTCAACGGCGACACTGAAACAGCTACAGCAACCGATGGCGGCACTCGTTACCGCAGCCAGTCGATCTTCACACGTTTGAACTATGACTATGCAGGCAAGTATCTCCTCATGTTCACATTCCGTGCAGACGGCACCTCGAAGTATCAGGAAAAATGGGGCTACTTCCCCTCAGTCGGTGCTGCCTGGGTTGCATCGTCGGAAGACTTCATGAAGAACCAGAATGTGATTGATTACATGAAAGTGCGTGCAAGCTGGGGTAAACTCGGTAATGACAACGTGGCCGCTTCTGACGGTTTCGCATCAGTGACCACAGGTCTTGGAGCATCTGGCGTGTTCGGATCGACTACTTATCCCGGTTTCAAGAACACCACCTATTTCAGCTGGCTCAAATGGGAAGTTGTGACAGAGACCAACGTCGGCGTTGAATTCACAACCCTCAACAACCGACTTGATGTCGACGTCGACTGGTACTACCGTCAGACCGACAACGCAGTGATCTCACCGCTTCTTCCTTTTGAAAACCGCACCCTCGCCGGCAACTACGGTACAATCGAGAACATGGGTGCCGATATCCAGGCAACATGGTCAGACCGCGTAGGCGATTTCAAATACTATGTAACTGCCAACGGATCGTTCCTCCGCAACCGCGTCAAGAGCCTCGGTGGCAAGAACATCATCAAGGGTGGTCAGACAGCCAACATCGTAGGCGAGAAGATGAATTCGTTCTATGGCTACAAGGTGATCGGTATCTATCAGAATGCAGCTCAGGTTGCCGCTGATCCCATCGCAGTTGCCTACGGCCTCGAACCCGGCGACGTTATCTATCAGGACGTCAACGGCGACGGCGAGCTCAACGGCGACGACCAGATGGCTCTCGGATCTTATATCCCTGACTTCACCTATGGCATCTCTCTCGGCTTCACATGGAAGAACCTCGACTTCTCGCTCAGCACCATGGGCTCAGTCGGCGCCAAGCTCTACAACCGCAAGCGCGCTCTCCACTTCCAGTCGGCTTACTACAACTTCGACCACGATCAGTTCAAGAACCGCTGGCACGGCGAAGGCACTTCGAACACCGATCCGTCGGCAGGCTGTCTGATGAAGTCCTATCTGACTCAGAACACCAACTCTTACTTCGTAGAAAGCGCCGATTACTTCCGCATCCAGAACATAGCCATCGGTTATACTTTCAAGAATATCAAAATGGGTAACTACACCATGCCGAGCCTCCGCATGAGCCTCAACGCCGACCGTCCGCTGTCGTTCTTCAAAGCTCACTCGTTCACACCCGAACTTTCCGATCCTCAGGGTTGGGACACCGAAGTCTATCCCCTTGCCTCAACATTTACATTCGGCCTTCAGATCGACTTCTAATCTAAATCTTTCAAAATCATAAATCAATAAAGAATTCCAATGAAAACTCGAAATAGAATTTTGGCTCTTGCAGCCGGTGTCTGCCTTATGGCCGGAAGCCTCACCTCGTGTGACTATCTTGACATAGTTCCCGAGCAGAGTGTGCCCGAAGAAAGCGTTGACTACACTGATATAGCCAACATGTATGCGCCTGTGTCGGGTTGCTACGCCACTATCCGCACAAACAACATGCACTGGGTCATCAACATGATGACTGTCATCCGCGACGGCGACGTATGGTCGGGTCGTATCGACGACCAGGGCGACCTGCTCAATGTCAATAAGTTCATGTACGGCACATACTGGGGTATCCAGGAAATGTGGAACCAGTATTACGGCATGATCAAGACCGCCAACGGTGCGCTTTCGTCGCTTGCCGACTATGCTGCCAACATCACAAGTGATGCAGACCGCAAACTCAATCTTCAGTATCAGGGCGAAGTGCGCATCATCCGCGCATTGGCTTACTATCGTCTGGCCCAGATGTACGGCGCCGTAACAATTCTCCGAACCAACGAGCAGACCGACATGCGCCGTTCGACCCGCGATGCAGTGCTCCGCTATGCAATCGAAGATCTTGAATTTGCCATGGCCAACTGCCCGAAACTGCGTCCCAACGAGATGTCGCACATGGGTGCGTTCACAGCCTATACAGCAGAGGCTCTTGCAGCCAAGGCTTATCTGATCCTCGGAGATTATGAAAAGGTTGAGACTCTTACCAACGATATCATATCTTCAAACAAGTTCCAGCTTTACAGCGATTATTACGAACTCTTCCGTATCCCTGCCAAACTCTGCAACGAGTCACTGATGGAATGTCAGTCGACCTGGTTTGACATGGCATCGGGCGACAAGGCTGACGTCGATCAGTTCTTCAATGCCTGCGGTCCGTCGATCAGCAACGCCGCTCTCGGCCGCAACACCGGTGGCTGGGGCTTCGTAGGCTACACTGACTCATTCCAGTCTTGGGCTGCAGCACGCAACGAAACCGTCCGCACCGAAACATCGTTCCTCCGCGGCGGCACAACAACACGCTACGGTGACGATGTGCGCTCTGCTTCAATCGCCGACAACTCGTCGTGCTGGAACGGCAAATGGTATGTTCCCATCGAACAGATCATTGACGGCCGCAACACATATGGCGGTGACAACAATGTCCGCATCATCCGTTATGCAGAAGTGCTTCTGATGAACGCCGAAGCTCTCGTGCGTCAGGGCAAGAGCGGCGACACTCCCTTCAATGAAGTACGCACCCGCGCACAGATGCCAACTGTTACAGGTGTGACTCTTGACAATATTCTCGACGAGCGCCGCATGGAACTCTGCTGCGAATGGGGTACCCGCTACGAGGATCTTCTCCGCACCGGCAAGGCCAACATTCTCGAAGGCTGGAGCGCTGACCGCGCTTACTTCCCCGTTCCGGCTAACCACCAGAATGATTATCCCGAACTTAAAGAAGAACCCATCAACTGATTGTAGGGTAAATTGAAGTAATGAAAGCACTTTCGTTTACATACATCGCTTTCTTGATCCTTTCTGTGGCAGCATGCTCCGACGGGGCATGCTCCTCAGAAGGAGACAAGACACAGACAGAGACGAAGTTGCCCTCGGAGACTGATTTCGCCAATGATGAAGCTGTGCTCGACTGGCTGCAGAAGACTCATTTCAACTATATGTGGGACGGCGCAGAGCCGACTTCGGGTCTCGCTCCGGAGCGCATCCACATGGACGGAGCCTATCCGCAGAATGACAAGAACGTAGTGACAACAGGCGGTTCGGGCTTCGGTGTTGCAGGCTTGATCTCGGCAATCGACCGCGGATTTATCGACCGCAAAGCCGGCGTCGAGCGCCTGACCAAGATCGTCGACTTCCTCGGCAAAGCAGACCGTCATCACGGCGTGTGGCCCCACTGGATCGACGGCCCGACAGGCAAGACTGTGCCTTTCGGACAGAAGGACAACGGCGGCGACCTCGTAGAAAGTTCGTTTCTGATGGCCAGCTTGCTCTGCGCCCGCGAGTATTTCAAAGACGGCAACGAAGAAGAAAAAGCCCTTGCCGGGAAGATCGACAAGCTGTGGCGCGAGATGGAGTTCGACTGGTACACTCAAGGTGGTCAGGACGTGCTCTACTGGCATTGGTCGCCCGACTACGGATGGGAAATGAATTTCCCGCTCGAGGGTTACAACGAATGTCTGATCACTTATGTGCTCGGAGCATCGTCGCCGACCCACAGCATACCAGCATCGGCCTATCATCAGGGCTGGGCCCGCGGGGGCGACATCGTGAGCGACAAATCGTTTATGGGTCTTCCGCTGGTGCTCAAATATAACGGCGCCGAGGACACCGGCGGTCCGCTCTTCTGGGCTCATTACTCTTATATCGGACTCGATCCGCGCGGTCTGAAGGACGACTATGCCGACTATTGGACCTTGCTGACCAATCATGCAAAGAGTGACTATCTCTACTGCGTGGCCAATCCTAAAGGCTACAAAGGTTACGGCGAAGACTGCTGGGGTTTGACCGCCAGCTATTCACCCGAGGGATATTCGGCTCACTCACCGTCCAACGACCTCGGCGTGATCACTCCGACAGCTGCATTGTCGAGCTTCCCTTACACACCCGAGGAATCGATGCGCGCCGCCCGTCATTTCTATGACATGGGTGAACGTTACCGCGGCAAATATGGGTTCTATGATGCGTTCTCAGAGAAAAACAACTGGGTGCTTCCGCGTTATCTGGCCATCGATCAGCTGACTATCGCACCGATGATCGAGAACTATCGTTCGGGCCTTTTATGGGATCTTTTCATGGGCGCTCCTGAAATTCAGGACGGTCTTAAAAAACTTGGTTTTACAACAACAAAAACTAATTGAATAGATGAAGCTTTTTAAAATATTAGGAATGGCGGGTGTATCGCTTAGCCTCGCACTGGCGGCAACGTCGTGTGGCGGAGGTAGCGGTGACTCGGACATGGACGCGTTTGTCGACGAACTCATGAGCAAAATGACTCTCGAGGAGAAACTCGGTCAGCTCAATCTGCCTGCATCGGACGACATTGTTACAGGTCAGGCCAAGAGCAGCAACATCGGCACAATGGTTGCCGAGGGCAAAGTCGGCGGTGTGTTCAACATCAAAGGAGTGGAAAAAATCCGCGATCTTCAGCGAGTGGCTGTCGAGGAAAGTCGCCTCGGCATACCTCTGATCTTCGGTATGGACGTTGTCCACGGTTATGAAACAGTTTTCCCGATACCTCTCGGTCTCTCGTGCTCATGGGATATGGAAGCAGTTGAAAAATCGGCACGAGTGGCTGCACGCGAAGCATCGTCGGCGGGTATCTGCTGGACATTCAGCCCGATGGTCGACATATGCCGGGATCCTCGCTGGGGACGTGCGTCGGAAGGCTCGGGTGAAGATCCGTTCCTCGGCGCAGCCGTAGCCCGCGCTATGGTCAAGGGCTATCAGGGCGACAATCTCAAGAACAATGATGAGATCATGGCGTGTGTCAAGCATTTCGCACTCTATGGCGCTCCGGAAGGCGGCCGCGACTACAACACCGTCGACATGAGCCGCCAGCGAATGTTCAATGAGTATTTCGCTCCTTACAAGGCCGGAGCAGAAGCCGGTGCCGGCAGTTTCATGACATCGTTCAACACGATAGACGGAGTGCCTGCAACCGCCAACAAATGGCTTCTCACCGATGTGCTCCGCGGCATGTGGAACTGGGACGGCTTCATCGTGACCGACTATACAGCCATCTCTGAGATGATTGACCATGGTCTTGGTGATCTCCAGCAGGTGTCGGCTCTCGCTCTCAAGGCCGGAACAGACATGGACATGGTTGCCAACGGTTTCAACGGCACGCTTGCACAGTCGCTTGAGGAAGGCAAGGTCGACCTCGGCCAGATCGATGCAGCCGTGCGCCGCATCCTCGAGGCAAAGTATAAACTCGGCCTGTTTGAAGATCCTTACAAGTATATCGATCCGAGCCGTGGCGAAAAGGAAATCTATAGCCAGGCAAATCTTGAAGAGGCCCGTCGTATCGCAACAGAAACATTCGTGCTCCTGAAGAACGACAACAATGTGCTGCCTCTGCAGAAGAAAGGTCGCATCGCCCTTATCGGCCCGCTCGCCAACACGGCGTCGAATATGCCCGGAACATGGAGTGTGGCAGCTAACTTCGAGCGTTACAAGACTCTCTTCGATGCTTTCAAAGAGGCAGTCGGCAAAGACGCTGAAGTAGTCTATGCCAAGGGTTCAAATCTTGAAGAGGATGCCGAACTTGAGTCTTATGCAACGATGTTCGGTCGCGAAATGCGTGATCCCCGCTCAGAAAAAGAACTTCTGGCCGAAGCCATGCGAGTGGCCGCCGGAGCTGACGTGATTGTGGCTGCTCTCGGTGAAGCGTCGGAGTACAGCGGTGAGTCGTCGAGCCGTTCGAGCCTGACACTGCCTGAAACCCAGCGCCGTCTGCTCGAAGCGCTTCTTTCGACCGGCAAGCCTGTGGTAATGCTCAATTTCTCCGGTCGTCCGACAGTGATGACATGGGAGTCGGAACGAGTGCCTGCGATCATGAATGTGTGGTTCGGCGGATCTGAAGCCGGCGATGCTATCGCAGATGTAGTTTTCGGCAAGGTCAGCCCGTCGGGTAAATTGACAATGTCGATGCCCCGCAGTGTAGGTCAGATCCCGGTTTACTATAACCATCTGAACACCGGTCGTCCCAAAGCAGATGACTCTAAGTTCGAGAAATTCCGTTCGGGTTATATCGATCTGCCGAATTCACCGCTCTATCCGTTCGGCTATGGCTTGAGCTATACAACGTTTGACTATTCGGACTTTGTGCTTTCGTCAGACGAAATGACTGAAAACGGCACTATCACGGCTACTGTCACTGTCACAAACTCAGGCAAATATGACGCTGATGAAATCGTTCAGCTCTATATCCGCGATATGGTCGGCTCGACAGCCCGTCCGGTCAAGGAACTCAAAGGCTTCCAGCGCATCAGCCTGCGTGCGGGCGAGAGCCGCAAGGTTGAATTTGAGATTACTCCTGAGCTGTTGAAGTTCTACAATTATGATCTCGAATTTGTCTGCGAACCCGGCGAATTCCTCGCGATGGTCGGTCCGGACAGCGAGCGTCTGACTGTGCTGCCTTTCACGCTGAAGTAACGGCAGTCGGATCATAGATAAAGTTAGTATATGTAGAGTCGCGCGACGGTCGTAAAGACTGCCGCGCGACTGCTATTTATGGGAATGGGTGTCTTGTCGATTGAGAGGGTTTAGGACCGTTGGATTGTCAACATGGAGCCGTCAGATGGCTCTGACGATGAAAGTTATCAGTTGTGAACGAGTAAGCGCAGCTACGCGTGTAGGGGCAAAAAAAAATCGGCCATATGGCCGATTTTTTTGGTAGATGGAATATTGTGGATATTTTTAGAGTTCTGTAGCTTCGACTTCTTCGGCTTCGTTGTAGATGCCTTCGATGTCGTCGCGGCTTCCGACAACCAGACGTTCGTACTCGCGGAGACCTGTACCGGCGGGGATGAGGTGGCCGCAGATTACGTTTTCTTTCATGCCTTCGAGTGTGTCGGTCTTGCCGGAGATGGCTGCTTCGTTGAGGACCTTTGTTGTTTCCTGGAATGATGCTGCCGACATGAAGCTTGAAGTCTGGAGCGCTGCGCGGGTGATACCCTGGAGTATCTGCTCTGAAGTGGCGGGAACGGCGTCACGGACAGTGACCGTGCGGAGGTCGCGGCGCTTGAGAGCCGAGTTCTCGTCGCGGAGCTTGCGCGCTGTGATGATCTGACCCGGTTTGAGCTCTTCGCTGTCGCCTGCGTCAACAACAACTTTCTTGCCCCAGATGCGGTCGTTTTCGTCCATGAATTCGCGTTTGTCGACGATCTGCTGTTCGAGGAAGCCAGTGTCGCCCGGATCGAGAATGTTGACTTTGCGCATCATCTGACGGACGATAACTTCGAAGTGTTTGTCGTTGATCTTCACACCCTGCATGCGGTAGACGTCCTGGACTTCGTTGACGATGTATTCCTGAACGGCTGTCGGACCCATGATGTTGAGGATGTCGGCGGGAGTGATAGCACCGTCGGAGAGGGGAGTGCCGGCACGCACGACGTCGTTTTCCTGAACGAGGATCTGTTTTGACAGAGGTATGAGGTACTTCTTGACTTCGCCGAGTTTCGAGGTGACAGAGATCTCGCGGTTGCCACGCTTGACTTTGCCGAACTTGACTTCGCCGTCGATTTCAGAAACGACAGCGGGGTTAGACGGGTTGCGGGCTTCGAAGAGCTCTGTTACACGGGGCAGACCACCGGTGATGTCACCGGCGCCACCAGTGGCGCGAGGAATCTTGACGAGGATGTCGCCGGGTTTGATGTCGGCGTTGTCGTCGAAGAGAAGGTGAGCGCCCACGGGGAGCACGTATGTGCTGAGGATCTGGCCGTTTGCGTCGGTGATCGTTGCTTCGGGGACTTTGGCGCGGTCTTTCGACTCGATGATGACTTTATCCTGAAGACCTGACTGTTCGTCGACATCGATGCGGAAGTTGACGTTTTCGGTGAGGTTCTGGTAATTGAGTTTACCACCGAATTCGCTGATGATGACAGCGTTGAAGGGGTCCCATTCGCAGATGACATCACCTGGCTTGACTTCGTCGCCGTTCTTGAAGAAGAGCTTCGAGCCGTAGGGGATCGCTGCGCTTGTGAGCGTGAGCTTGGTCTTGGGATCGACAATGCGCATTTCGGCAAGACGTCCGAGAACGACTTCGATGGGCTGACCGTTGACTCCGATTTCAGAAGTTGTGACTGTGCGGAGTTCTTCGATTTCGAGAGTACCGTTGTAACGCGAAACGTTAGAAGAAACGGCAGCGATGTTAGAAGCGACACCACCGACGTGGAATGTACGGAGGGTAAGCTGTGTACCGGGTTCGCCGATTGACTGAGCTGCGATGACTCCGACAGCTTCGCCTTTCTGAACGAGGCGGTTGTTGGAGAGGTTGCGGCCGTAGCATTTCGCGCAGACGCCTTTCTTGGATTCGCAAGTGAGGACTGAACGGATTTCGACGCTTTCGATTGGCGATGCGTCGATGCGGTCAGCAGCGGCGTCGTTGATTTCTTCGCCAGCAGCGACGATGATTTCGCCAGAGAGTGGATCGACGATGTCGTGAACAGACACGCGTCCGAGGATGCGTTCGCCGAGCGAAGCGACCACTTCGTCGTTGTTCTTGATCTCAGTGCAGATGAGTCCGCGGAGAGTTCCGCAGTCTTCTTCGTTGATGATCACGTCGTGAGCGACGTCGACGAGACGGCGGGTGAGGTATCCGGCGTCGGCTGTCTTGAGGGCGGTGTCGGCAAGACCTTTACGGGCACCGTGGGTAGAGATGAAGTATTCGAGCACCGAAAGGCCTTCCTTGAAGTTAGCCAAAATCGGGTTCTCGATGATCTGTCCACCTTCAGCACCTGCTTTCTGCGGTTTTGCCATAAGACCACGCATGCCGGCAAGCTGACGGATCTGGTCTTTAGAACCACGGGCGCCTGAGTCGAGCATCATGAACACAGAGTTGAAGCCTTGGTTTGCTTCGGTCATCTGTTTCATGAGAACGTCGGTGAGCTTTGAGTTGACGTGAGTCCAGATGTCGATCACCTGGTTGTAGCGTTCGGTGTTGGTGATGAAGCCCATAGAGTAGTTGTCCATGACTTCCTGCACCTGACGGTAGCCTTCTGCGACGATTTCTTCTTTTTCGGCGGGAATGATGACGTCGCCGAGGTTGAACGACAGACCACCCTGGAATGCCATGCGGTAGCCGAGGTTCTTGATGTCGTCGAGGAACTGGGCTGAGCGGGGAATACCACATCTCTTGATAACACGCGCGATGATGTTGCGCAGTGATTTTTTAGAGAGGATTTCGTTGACATAGCCGATTTCCTTGGGCACATACTGGTTGACGAGTACACGTCCGACAGATGTGTTCTCGACGATGTGGCGATAGGGGTTGCCGTTTTCGTCAACGTCGTCAACCATTACGCTTACGGGCGCATGGAGAGTGACCTTGCCTTCGTTGTAAGCGATTTCGGCTTCTTCGGGGCCGTAGAATACGGTGCCTTCGCCTTTGTCGCCTTTGCGGAGCTTGGTGATATAGTAGAGACCGAGTACCATGTCCTGAGAGGGGACAGTGATCGGTGCGCCGTTGGCGGGGTTGAGGATGTTGTGGGCACCGAGCATGAGCATCTGAGCTTCGAGGATTGCTTCGTTGCCGAGGGGAAGGTGTACGGCCATCTGGTCACCGTCGAAGTCGGCGTTGAATGCCGTACAAGCGAGGGGGTGGAGCTGGATAGCCTTTCCTTCGATGAGCTTAGGCTGGAATGCCTGGATGCCGAGACGGTGAAGAGTCGGGGCACGGTTGAGAAGGACGGGATGGCCTTTCATCACGTATTCGAGGATGTCCCATACGACGGGTTCCTTGCGGTCGACGATCTTCTTGGCGCTCTTGACGGTCTTGACGATGCCGCGTTCGATGAGTTTGCGGATGACGAACGGCTTGTAGAGCTCTGCTGCCATGTTTTTCGGCAGACCGCATTCGTGCATCTTGAGCTCGGGGCCGACGACGATGACCGAACGGGCAGAGTAGTCGACACGTTTACCGAGAAGGTTCTGACGGAAGCGTCCCTGCTTGCCTTTGAGAGAGTCGGAAAGCGATTTGAGGGGACGGTTGGCGTCGCTCTTGACAGCTGAAGATTTGCGTGAGTTGTCGAGGAGTGAGTCGACGGCTTCCTGAAGCATGCGTTTTTCGTTGCGCAGGATGACGTCGGGCGCCTTGATCTCGATGAGTCGTTTGAGACGGTTGTTACGTATGATGACGCGACGGTAGAGGTCGTTGAGGTCGCTTGTGGCGAAACGGCCGCCGTCGAGGGGCACGAGAGGACGGAGTTCGGGCGGAATGACAGGCACAGCCTGAAGGATCATCCATTCTGGCTTGTTGCGATGGCGCGAAGCGCGGAATGATTCGACAACCTGAAGGCGTTTGAGGGCCTCGGTCTTGCGCTGCTGCGAACCGTCGGTGTCGGCCTGGTGACGGAGCTGGTAGGAGAGGCTGTCGAGGTCGAGGTCGATGAGGAGTTCGTAGATGGCTTCAGCACCCATCTTGGCAACGAATTTGTTGGGATCGTTGTCTTCGAGGAGCTGGTTTTCTTTGGGCAGGTTTTCGATTATGTCGAAGTATTGTTCTTCGGTGAGGAGGTCGAGTTTTTCGACGCCTTCGACGTTGCCCGGGTTGATGACGATGTAGCGTTCGTAGTAGATCACCGCATCGAGTTTCTTAGAGGGCAGGCCGAGGAGGTAGCCGATCTTGTTGGGGAGAGAACGGAAGTACCAGATGTGGGCAACCGGAACGACGAGTTTGATGTGGCCCATTCGTTCGCGGCGTACTTTCTTTTCGGTCACTTCCACACCGCAACGGTCGCAGACGATGCCTTTGTAGCGGATGCGTTTGTATTTACCGCAGTGACATTCGTAGTCCTTGACGGGACCAAAAATTCGCTCGCAGAATAGACCGTCGCGCTCGGGCTTGTATGTGCGGTAGTTGATGGTCTCGGGCTTGAGCACCTCACCGCTTGACTTCTCGAGAATCTCCTCGGGCGAAGCAAGCCCGATGGAGATTTTCGAAAAGGCGTTTTTCGATTTATTATCTTTTCTAAAAGCCATATGTTGTATTGACTGTGATTGTTGCGTGGATGTTAATTCTCAAGGTTGATGCTAAGACCAAGACCGCGGAGTTCGTGGAGAAGCACGTTGAGAGACTCGGGAATTCCAGCCTGGGGCATTGGATCGCCTTTGACGATTGCTTCGTAGGCTTTGCTACGGCCGTTGACGTCGTCACTCTTGATAGTGAGGATCTCCTGGAGGATGTGTGCGGCGCCGAAAGCTTCGAGCGCCCAAACTTCCATTTCACCGAAGCGCTGACCACCGAACTGAGCTTTACCACCGAGCGGCTGCTGGGTGATGAGAGAGTACGGGCCGATGCTACGTGCGTGCATCTTGTCTTCGACCATGTGGCCGAGTTTGAGCATGTAGATGACACCTACAGTAGCCGGCTGGTCGAAGCGTTCGCCTGTGCCGCCGTCGTAGAGGTATGTCTTGCCGTAGCGGGGCACACCTGCTTTGTCGGTCCATTCGTTGAGGTCGTCGAGAGTTGCACCGTCGAAGATCGGGGTAGCGAATTTTTCGCCGAGTTCGCGACCGGCCCATCCGAGGACGGTTTCGAAGATCTGACCGAGGTTCATACGAGAAGGCACGCCGAGGGGGTTGAGGACGATGTCGACGGGAGTGCCGTCGGCAAGGAATGGCATGTCTTCCTGGCGGACGATGCGCGATACGATACCTTTGTTACCGTGGCGGCCTGCCATCTTGTCGCCGACGCTGATCTTACGCTTTTTGGCGATGTAGACTTTTGCGATCTGCATGATGCCAGAGGGAAGTTCATCGCCGATCGAGATGTCGAATTTCTTGCGGCGGAGCTCGGCGTCGATTTCCTTCGATTTGCGGAGGTAGTTGACGATTGTCTGGCGGATGAGGTCGTTCTTGTGCTGCTCGTTAGTCCACTTGCTGAGGTTGATGGTGCCGTAGTCGATCGCTTTGAGAACCGCGGCTGTGAATTTCGCACCCTTAGGAATGATCTCGCTGCCGATGAAGTCTTTGACACCCTGTGAGGTTTTGCCGTTAGTGAGTGTCATGAGCTTGTCGACGAGGATGTCGCGAAGATTGTTGAGCTTTTCTTCGTATTCTTCGTCGAGCTTGGGCAGCTGGGCGTTGGCGCTCTTCGATTTCTTTTTCTTAGCGGCGCGGCTGAAGAGGTTGGTGCCGATGACGACGCCTTTGAGTGACGGAGATGCTTTGAGAGAAGCGTCTTTTACGTCGCCGGCCTTGTCGCCGAAGATGGCGCGGAGGAGTTTTTCTTCAGGGGTGGGATCGGACTCGCCTTTGGGGGTGATCTTACCGATCATGATGTCGCCGGGGACAACGTGGGCGCCGATGCGGATTATGCCGCGTTCGTCGAGGTCTTTAGTTGCGTCTTCGCTGACGTTGGGGATGTCGCTTGTGAGCTCTTCCATGCCGCGCTTGGTCTCGCGGACTTCGAGAGAGTATTCGTCGACGTGGACAGAAGTGAGGATGTCGTCGCGGACGACGCGTTCGTTGAGCACGATGGCGTCCTCATAGTTGTAACCTTTCCAGGGCATGAATGCGACCTTGAGGTTGCGACCGAGGGCGAGTTCGCCGTTTTCGGTAGCGTAGCCTTCTGTGAGGATGTCGCCTTTCTTGACGCGCTGTCCTTTGTTGCAGATGGGTCGGAGGTCGATTGTGGTGCTCTGGTTGGTCTTGCGGAATTTGGGGATGTGGTATTCCTTGACAGCATCTTCGAATGCAACGAATTCTTCTTCTTCGGTGCGGTCGTAGCGGATGCGGATGACGCTTGCATCGACGAATTCGATAACGCCTTCGCCTTCGGCAGTGATCTGAGTGCGGCTGTCGCGGATGAGCTGTCCTTCGATGCCAGTTCCGACGATAGGAGCCTCGCTGCGGAGGAGGGGCACAGCCTGACGCATCATGTTAGAACCCATGAGTGCGCGGTTGGCGTCGTCGTGTTCGAGGAAGGGGATGAGCGATGCAGCGATAGACGCGATCTGTGCGGGCGAAACGTCCATGAGTTCGACTTCGGTCGGTGGAACGACAGGGAAGTCGGCGTCGAGGCGAGCCTTGACACGGTCGCGGATGAACGATCCGTCGTCGTTGAGCGGAGCGTTGCCCTGAGCGATGACTTTGCCTTCTTCGATCTCGGCTGTGAGGTAGACAACTTCGTCGTTGTTGAGGTTGACTTTCGAGTCTTCGACCTTGCGGTAGGGAGTCTCGATGAAGCCGAGGTCGTTGATCTTGGCGTAGACGCAGAGTGAGCTGATCAGACCGATGTTGGGGCCTTCAGGGGTTTCGATCGGGCAGAGGCGGCCGTAGTGGGTGTAGTGGACGTCTCGAACCTCGAAACCTGCGCGTTCGCGGGAGAGACCGCCGGGGCCGAGTGCCGACAGACGGCGCTTGTGAGTTATCTCGGCGAGGGGGTTGGTCTGGTCCATGAACTGCGAGAGTGCGTTGGTGCCGAAGAAAGTGTTGATCACCGACGATATTGTCTTTGCATTGATAAGGTCGATGGGGGTGAACACTTCGTTGTCGCGGACGTTCATGCGCTCGCGGATGGTGCGTGACATGCGGGCAAGGCCGACTCCGAACTGGTTGTAGAGTTGTTCGCCGACTGTGCGCACACGACGGTTGCTCAAGTGGTCGATGTCGTCGACATCGGTCTTTGAGTTGATGAGTTCGATGAGGTATTTGATGATGGCGATAATGTCTTCTTTTGTGAGGACCTTAACGTCCATCGAAGTCGTAAGACCGAGTTTTTTGTTTATGCGGAAACGGCCGACTTCGCCGAGGTCGTAGCGCTTTTCAGAGAAGAACAGGTTCTGGATGACTTCTCTTGCGCTTGCATCGTCTGGCGGATCGGCGTTGCGAAGCTGTCGGTATATGAACTGTACTGCTTCTTTCTCGGAGTTTGAAGTATCTTTCTGGAGAGTGTTGAAGATGATCGAGTAGTCGCTTGTGTTTACGTCTTCCTTGTGGAGGAGGATGTTCTGCACGCCGGAGTTGAGGATTTCGTCGATGTGCTTTTCTTCAAGGACTGTTTCGCGGTCGATAATCACGTCGTTTCGCTCGATAGAAACCACTTCGCCGGTGTCTTCGTCGACGAAGTCTTCGATCCAAGTTTTAAGGACGCGGGCAGCGAGCTTGCGGCCGACGGCTTTCTTGAGGTTGGTCTTGTTGACCTTGATTTCTTCGGCGAGACCGAAAATTTCGATAATATCTTTGTCGCTGTCGAGACCGATCGCACGGAGAAGTGTGGTTACGGGGAGTTTCTTCTTGCGGTCGATGTAAGCGTACATGACGTTGTTGATGTCAGTTGCGAATTCGATCCATGATCCTCTGAGCGGTATAATACGTGCAGAGTAGAGCTTAGTGCCGTTGGCGTGAGTGCTCTGGCCGAAGAATACACCTGGCGAACGGTGAAGCTGCGATACGATAACACGTTCGGCACCGTTGATGACGAATGTACCTTTTTCGGTCATGTAAGGGATCGGACCCAGATAAACGTCCTGGATCTCCGTAGCGAAGTCTTCGTGGTCAGGGTCTGTACAGTACAGTTTGAGTTTGGCTTTTAACGGCACGCTGTAAGTGAGCCCTCTTTCGAGACACTCTTCGATCGTGTATCTCGGAGGGTCGATGTAATAGTCGAGGAATTCGAGCACGAAGTTGTTACGAGTGTCGGCGATCGGGAAGTTTTCAGCGAAAACTTTGAATAAGCCTTCATTGTTACGTTTTTCGGGAGGTGTGTCGAGCTGAAGAAAATCTCTGAATGATTTCAGCTGCACCTCCAGAAAGTCGGGGTAAGGAAGCGGGTTCTTTACCGAGGCAAAATTAATGCGGGGTTTGTCTACGGAAACTGACATCTATAAAAGATAGGGGGTGGTTAAGAACTCAAAGTAAAATTAGACACAAAAAGGTTAAGAATCATCCTTTGGGAGATTCTTAACCTATTTACCTGATTAACAGGCGATATTATTTAAGCTCAACTTCAGCGCCAGCCTCTTCGAGTTGTTTCTTGAGACCTTCAGCGTCAGCCTTGGCAACACCTTCTTTTACAACTGAGGGAGCGCCGTCTACCATTTCCTTAGCTTCCTTCAGTCCAAGACCAGTGAGTTCCTTAACAAGTTTAACAACCTGGAGCTTGTTAGCGCCTGCAGCCTTGAGGACTACGTCGAAAGCAGTCTTTTCTTCAGCAGCGGGAGCACCTGCAGCGGGACCAGCAGCAACAGCGACAGCTGCAGCAGCGGGTTCGATGCCGTATTCTTCTTTGAGAATTTGAGCAAGTTCGTTTACTTCTTTTACAGAGAGGTTAACAAGTTGTTCAGCAAAAGCTTTTAAATCTGCCATTTTTGTATAGTTTTATTTGATTATTATTTCTGATAGGATTAGTCTTCTTTTTTTGAAAGCGTCTCGAGGATGCCGTGGAGCTTGCTTCCGCCTGAAGTAAGAGCAGAAACAACGTTCTTGGCGGGCGACTGGAGAAGAGCGATGACGTCGGCGATAAGCTCGTTCTTGCTCTTGATAGAAGCAAGAGTGTCGAGTTGGTCAGCACCAACATAAACAGCTTCTTCAACATATGCGGCCTTGAGCGCGGGGAGAGTGTCACCTTTCTTGATGAAGTCTTTGAGGAGCTTAGCGGGAGCGTTGCCCACGTTAGAACACATCAGAGAGGTAGAGCCCTTGAGGGCGGGATACAATTCTTCAAAATCGCCTTCGATAGATTCAAGCGCTTTGTGGAGAAGAGTGTTCTTCACGACGAGGAGCTTAACGTCAGCATTGAAGCAGGCGCGACGGAGCTCGCTGGTCTTTTCAGCGTTGAGTCCGGCAGTTTCCACGAGGTAGAAGCTGCTGTATTCACTAATCGTTTTCGCGATATTCTCTATTGCGATACCTTTATCTTCCTTTTTCATTTTGTCGAGATTTTAGAGGGTGATTAAGCGTCGACCGACTTGGTGTCGACCTTGACACCCGGACTCATTGTTGTCGAAAGATAAATGCTCTTGAGGTAAGTACCCTTAGCAGTAGCGGGTTTGAGCTTGATGAGTGTGTTGATGAACTCACGAGCGTTTTCGCGCATCTGTTCGGGAGTGAAAGAAGCTTTGCCGATTGAAGAGTGAACGATACCGTTCTTGTCAACCTTGAAGTCGATCTTACCTTTCTTAACTTCTTCTACAGCCTTGGCAACATCGACGGTAACAGTGCCGCTCTTGGGGTTAGGCATGAGTCCGCGGGGACCGAGCACACGACCGAGAGCACCAATCTTACCCATGATGGCGGGCTGAGTGATGATTACATCAATGTCGGTCCAACCACCTTTGATTTTTTCGATATATTCGTCAAGACCTACATAGTCGGCGCCGGCTGCTTTGGCAGCAGCTTCGGCATCTGCACTACAGAGGACAAGTACGCGAACCTGCTTGCCAGTGCCGTGGGGCAGTGTGACAACGCCGCGTACCATCTGGTTAGCTTTGCGAGGGTCAACGCCAAGACGCACGTCAATGTCCAAAGAAGCGTCGAACTTAGCGTAGTTCACTTCTTTGACCTTTTCGACTGCCTCCGCTAAAGAGTAAGCTTTCCCGGCTTCAATCTTCGACAAGGCTAACTTTTGATTTTTTGTAAGTTTACTCATTTCAATTGAAGTTTATTTAGTTATTACCAGGAAATTCACCTTTAACGGTGATACCCATGCTGCGAGCGGTTCCAGCGACCATACGCATAGCTGATTCGACTGTGAAACAGTTCAAGTCAGGCATTTTGTCGGTTGCGATAGCCTTCACCTGCTCCCAGGTCACTTCACCAACTTTGGTACGGTTAGGTTCTTTCGAACCGGATTTAACCTTAGCTACCTCTTTGAGCTGGATTGCGACAGGCGGGGTCTTAACAACAAAGTCGAAAGATTTGTCGGTGTAGTAAGTGATCACTACAGGGAGCACCTTACCGGCTTTGTCTTGAGTGCGGGCATTGAATTGCTTGCAAAACTCCATGATGTTGATGCCCTTAGAACCCAGCGCGGGGCCTACGGGAGGGGAGGGGTTTGCAGCGCCTCCCTTAATCTGCAATTTGATCTGTCCAGCAATTTCTTTTGCCATTGTAAAAATACTTAATAGTTTATTACAAAATTTGCGATCTTAATCATGATGCCGTTCGTAACCACGGTCAGATCATTCACGCTCTACTTGCGAATTGTCGAGTTCCAAAGGAGTCTTGCGCCCAAAAATTTTGACGGAAACCTTCAGCTTCTTCTTCTCTTTGTTCACTTCTTCAACGATGCCGCTGAATCCGTTGAACGGTCCTTCGTTGACCTTGACAGTCTCACCGACAATGTAGTCGTTGATATCGTCGTCGGTCGGGTCGATGAACGCGTCGGCAGTACCGAGCATACGCATCACTTCAGACTGGCGGAGACGTTCGGGCTTAGCGCCTTTCTCGCGACCACGCAGGAAGTCGATAACGTTAGTGGTATTGGTCAACTCGTGGATAACCTCACCCTGCAGATCGGCTTCAACAAAAACATAGCCGGAATAAAGGTTGCGTTCTTTGACAACTTTTTTTCCGCTACGCACGGTCAAAACCTTCTCGGTTGGGATCAATACTTGAAACACGTAATTGCCAAGATCAGTGTTCTTGATAGCAGCATCGAGAACTTCCTTAACCTTGGCTTCTTTACCTGATATGGCACGCAGAACGTACCAACCTTTTCTTGAGTCAGTCATTGATAAATCCACTTATACGTTTTAACCCTTCAGACTATAGATGAAGTGCATCAGATTGTCGACAACTTGATCCATGACGAAGATTACCAAAGCGATAATGATGGAAGCTATCATCACGATAATCGCCGACTTGATAAGCTGCTTTTTTGTTGGCCAAGAAGTCTTATAACGAAGTTCGTCATAAGACTCCTCTATATTCGTAAGTAGTTTTAATTTCTTCATTTGTCTTATCTTTAGCACGGGTCGAGAGGCTCGAACTCCCGACACCTGGTTTTGGAGACCAGTGCTCTACCAACTGAGCTAGACCCGTATTTAAAAATAATTGCCGGCGATCAGACATCGGCCGAAGCCGGCAATTATTGAATGTTTTTTATTAGTCGAGGATTTCAGTGATCTGACCTGAACCTACGGTGCGGCCACCTTCGCGGATAGCGAAACGAAGACCCTGATCGCAAGCTACGGGGTTGATGAGCTCGACATTGATTTCTACGTGGTCACCAGGCATTACCATTTCTACGCCTTCGGGAAGAGTGATTTCACCGGTTACGTCGAGAGTACGGATGTAGAACTGGGGACGATAGTGGTTGTGGAACGGAGTGTGACGACCACCTTCTTCTTTCTTAAGGATGTAGACAGAAGCTTTGAATTTGCTGTGGGGTTTAACAACGCCCGGGTGGCAAATTACCATACCGCGCTTGATGTCTTTCTTGTCGATACCGCGGAGAAGGAGACCAACGTTGTCACCAGCTTCACCCTGATCGAGGAGCTTGCGGAACATTTCGACGCCGGTAACAGTTGACTTCATGTCGGCACCAAGACCCATGATCTGAACTTCGTCACCAACTTTCACGATACCAGTTTCGATACGGCCGGTAGCAACTGTACCACGACCAGTGATCGAGAACACGTCTTCAACAGGCATAAGGAAGGGCTTGTCGATGTCGCGGGGAGGCAGGGGGATCCAGTTGTCGACTGCTTCCATGAGCTCCATAACCTTAGCTTCCCATTCGGGTTCGCCGTTGAGCGCGCCGAGTGCAGAGCCGCGGATGATGGGAGTTTCGTCGCCGTCGTATTCGTAAGCCGAAAGAAGTTCGCGCATTTCCATTTCAACGAGTTCGAGCATTTCTTCGTCGTCGACCATGTCGCACTTGTTGAGGAATACAACGATACGGGGAACGTTCACCTGACGAGCGAGAAGGATGTGTTCGCGAGTCTGGGGCATGGGACCGTCAGTAGCGGCAACCACGATGATGGCACCGTCCATCTGAGCCGCACCAGTAACCATGTTCTTTACGTAGTCAGCGTGACCCGGGCAGTCAACGTGAGCGTAGTGGCGGTTAGCTGTTTCGTATTCAACGTGTGCAGTGTTGATGGTGATACCACGTTCTTTTTCTTCGGGAGCGTTGTCGATCTGGTCGAATGACTTAACTTCTGAAAGACCTGCTTTAGCAAGCACAGTTGTGATTGCAGCGGTCAGAGTAGTCTTACCGTGGTCAACGTGACCGATAGTACCGATGTTAACATGCGGTTTGGTTCTTTCGAATTTCTCTTTAGCCATAACTTTGCTATATTATCTGATTAAATGATTAATTTCGAACACAATGCCGCGATAATGAAAAGACACTATCGAGGCTGTCAGTTTAAATTTCTCAGAGCCGATGGCGGGATTTGAACCCGCGACCTCTTCCTTACCAAGGAAGTGCT
>CAJUMR010000026.1 GCA_910587475.1 uncultured Muribaculaceae bacterium | reverse complement strand
TCGGCTGGATGGGCTACCCCATGCAGATCAAGATCAACTTCCTCTGCCGCGACTCAATCCTCGCTGCTCCTCTCTGTCTCGACCTCGTGCTTCTGAGCGACCTCGCAGCCCGCGCAGGACGCCACGGCATTCAGCGCTTCCTCAGCTTCTTCCTCAAGAGCCCGATGCACGACTACACCAAGGGTGAAGTGCCTGTCAACCACCTCTTCCAGCAGTATGTCATGCTCAAAAACGCTATCCGCGAAATGGGCGGCTACGAAGCTGACGAAAAGATCGACTAATGGATGCACGCCTGACCGAAGAGTCTCTCAGGCTCTTCGGTCGACGCGCCTCCACTCATAACCCATTCAATTAGCAATCCATCCGGCAAGAGACAGTGCCTCGACAGGCCCTGTCTCTTGCTGTGTTTTTTAAGCGCGTCTTATCTGATTTACCTCGGCCTGGCCGATACCTCAGGCCACTTTTTATTTGCACGATCGGCCGATTTGAGCTAAATTTGCATAGATGTGACTCATTCAGTTATGAAAACCGACATTCAAAAATCGACACGATGGTTCAGACGCTACTTCTCTTTAGTGACGATAGTGGTGTTCGGTGCTATAATCTACATGATCTTTTTCAGCGACACATCTGTCCTCCACAAGATTGAATACCAACGGATCATCGACAGCCTTCAGACCGAAGTCGAGATCACCCGCGACTCTGTGCTGCACTACCGCAGCCTCAATTCCCGGCTGACAACCGATCCCGAGATCATGGAGCAGGTCGTGCGCGAACAGCACAACATGAAACGCCCCGACGAAGACGTGTTCGTTTTCACTAACGAATGAGCGCCAAAACTTAATGACAACAAACCAACCCGATGAAAGATAAGATAATCTACTCAGCCTCAACCATAGGCTTCCTGATGATCGCAGCTGCAATGATCGTTCCACTTGTCCAGGGGCCATACTCTCCCGACCAATGGTTCAAATATGTCTACGCTGCCGGAGCGGTCATCATGCTCATCTGCTCACTGCTGACGCCCTACAAAGGCAAAGACCTGAAACTGAAACGACTCTACCGCATACAGAGCTGGAGCGCCATCATGTTCTGCGCTGCCACATTTTTCCTGTTCTGGCCCGACGCAACTCTCCGCGACTGGATAGCCTTCACGCTCGCCGGTGCAGTTATACGCGCATACTCTAACTTCGCCATCGTTGCCCGTCAACGCAAACTGGCATCAGGCGACAACCGATAACCATGGCCAAGAAGATAGTTGAGACCCCGCTGATGAAGCAGTACTTCGAGATGAAGCAAAAGCATCCCGATGCGATACTGCTTTTCCGTGTCGGAGACTTCTATGAAACTTTTTCTGAAGACGCAATCGCGGCGTCGGAGATACTCGGTATCACACTCACACGCCGCGCCAACGGATCGGCACAATATGTCGAACTTGCCGGCTTCCCCCACCATGCTCTCGACACCTACCTGCCGAAACTCGTCAGAGCTGGCAAACGTGTGGCCATCTGCGAGCAGCTCGAAGATCCCAAGCTGACCAAGAAATTGGTCAAACGAGGCATCATCGAGCTTGTCACTCCGGGAGTGGCAATGAATGACAACGTACTGTCGCACCGCGAAAACAACTTCCTCGCCGCTGTCCATTTCAACAAATCATCGGTCGGCATTGCTTTTCTCGATATCAGCACTGGCGAGTTCCTCGCCGCTGAAGGGTCGGCAGACTATATCGACAAGATTCTCGGCAACATGGAGCCGAAAGAACTCCTCGTGCAACGTGGATGCCGTCAGCTCGCCGAAGAGACATTCTCATCAAAGATAATCACTTTCGATCTCGAAGACTGGATCTTCACCGCCGACGCCGCCAACGAGCGTCTGCGCAAGCAGTTCGAAACAGCCTCGCTCAAAGGCTTCGGCATCGACCGCATGCACGACGCCATCATAGCTGCAGGAGCAATCCTCCACTACCTCGACCTCACTCAGCATCGCCGGATATCCCACATCACATCGATCGCTCGCATCGAAGAAAGCGCATATGTCAGACTCGACCGCTTCACCGTGCGCAACCTCGAACTCATCGACCCTCTCGACGAAGGCGGCAAGAGCCTGTTGAGCGTACTCGACCGCACGGTAAGCCCTATGGGCGGACGCATGCTCAGACGCTGGATACTCTTCCCGCTCAAAGACGCAAAGGCCATCAACAGCCGTCTCGACGTCGTCGAGCACTTCTTCCGCGACACCGACCGCCGAGACGAGCTGCGCGAACAACTCGAACAGGTCGGCGACCTCGAACGCCTCGTGTCGAAAGTCGCAACCGAACGCATTTCGCCCCGTGAGATGCTCCAGCTGCGCAACGCCTTGCGAGCCATCGAACCGATACGCAATCTGTGTCTCGCCTCCGATCAGCCGTCGCTGAAATCAATCGGCGAGCAGCTCAATCCGTGTCCGACAATCAGAGACCGCATCGCCAAAGAAATCCGCGAAGACGCCCCGATAGCCGTCAACCGTGGTGAAGTCATCGCGCAAGGAGTCAATGACGAACTTGACGAACTTCGCGCAATTGCCTATCAGGGAAAAGACTATCTGCTTAACGTTCAGCAGCGAGAAATTGCTGCCACCGGCATAAACTCGCTGAAAATCGGCTACAACAATGTCTTCGGCTACTACATCGAAGTCACAAACACCCACCGCGACAAGGTGCCCCACGAATGGATCAGAAAGCAGACTCTTGTCAACGCCGAGCGATACATCACCCAGGAACTTAAGGAGTACGAAGAAAAGATACTCGGCGCACAGGAAAAAATCGAAGCCATACAGGCTCGGCTCTACACCGAACTGATCGGAGCTGTCGCAGCCTACATCCCTGCGCTGAAACTCAACGCCACCATGCTCGGTCGACTCGACGTCCTGCTATCTTTCACAAGAGTGGCCGCCGAAAACCGCTACTGCCGGCCGATTGTCGACGACTCGCTCACCATCGATCTCGTTGAGGCGCGCCACCCCGTGATCGAGCGGGAACTTCCACCTGGCGAACCCTACATATCAAACTCCGTGCGTCTCGACAACGAATCGTCACAGATAATGATGATCACCGGCCCCAACATGTCGGGTAAGTCAGCCCTGCTGCGACAGACCGCTCTCAACGTCATCATGGCTCAGATCGGATGCTTCGTCGCTGCTGACAGCGCCCACATCGGCACCGTCGACAAGATATTCACCCGCGTCGGGGCAAGCGACAACATCTCGCTCGGAGAGTCGACTTTCATGGTCGAGATGAACGAAGCCGCATCTATCCTCAACAACATGAGCCAACGCTCGCTGATCCTCTTCGACGAACTCGGCAGAGGCACATCGACCTACGACGGCATATCGATCGCATGGGCCATCGTCGAACACATCCATCAGACGCCCGGGCTCCACCCCAAGACACTCTTCGCCACACACTACCACGAACTCAACGAGATGGAACGGTCATTCGACCGCATCGTCAACTATAACGTCTCAGTCAAGGAAATCGACGGAAAAGTTGTTTTTCTACGCAAACTTGCACGCGGGGGCAGCGAACACAGCTTCGGCATCCATGTGGCAAAACTCGCAGGCATGCCACAATCGATCATCCGTCGCGCCGGCGAAGTCCTCAGCCACCTCGAAGCGACACAACAGCGCGACGACATCGGCCACGACCTCTCGACCATGGCCGACAGCTGCGGAGGCATGCAATTGTCGTTCTTCCAGCTCGACGACCCCGTGCTATCGCAGGTTCGCGATGAAATAATCGGTACAGATATCGACAATCTGACCCCTATCCAGGCTCTCACCAAACTCAACGACATTCGCCGCATACTCATCGGCAAAAGCTGACATCTCAACGACCATGAACGTAGAACTCACAACCGACATCACCGCCCAAGATCTCGCACTCCTGCAAAAACTCTATGAAGCATCATTTCCGCCGGAAGAACGCCGCCAATGGCAGCAGATTGCGGCTCCGAAAGCACCACGCCGACCCGAACTGCACGCCATCATCGCCGACGGCCATATCGCGGGCATGATCACCCTCTGGCATTTCGACCGATTCGTCTATATAGAGCACCTTGCCGTCAATCCTGAATTGAGAGGATGTGGAGTAGGCTCGGATGCCATAAAAACGCTCATCGAAAAAGTCGGCGGAAAGCCTGTTGTGCTCGAGATTGAACCGCCCGTCGCCGAGTTGCCGCTGACTGTCGCACGCTTCAAATTCTACAGCAGACTCGGTTTTTCTACGATCGACCGGTCGTATGTCCAGCCTCCCTACTCTCCTGAGCTGCCCTCGGTCGCCTTGCATCTCCTTGCCACCACACCGCTACCTGCCGGATCAACCGCCGCGACCCTTCACCGGGAAGTCTACAACGCATAAACCAAAGCAAAAACCTATAATTTTATTGCCAACAGCGACAAAAAGACAGCCTTACTTGCGTTTTCGGGGGATTATTGCTACCTTTACCGCCGCAAAGGTAAATTCAGCACATCAATCCCATTATATTATTATATGAAATACGTTTTTACTGCTATCTGCTCGCTGTTGCTGACAGGCAATATGCTTGCCTCAGACCTCAAACCGAGACAAACATTCACCACACTTCCGAAATCTGGCCAAGTGAAAGAATTCGTCGGCAGACAGGCCGACCGAACCGCTCCGGCCAAAGCCGCCGCAAAAGAGACCGAACACCAATGGATCGACCTCGGACTTTGCGACTACGTTGACGACATCGCCACAGGATATTTCTCCGTCGAACCAGTCCGCTTCAAGGTCAAGGTTCAGAAAGACGAGGCCAACGAAGGCTTCTACCGCATTCTCGATCCTTGGGCCAACTACCCCTACAAAGAAGTGATCAAAAACGATCCCGATACTCCGGGATCGCTCGGCGAAGGCGACAGCTACTACATTCTGATCGATGCTTCAGACCCCTCATATGTGCGTTTGCTCGAATCACCGCTCGGCATGGACGACGGCGACGGTGAGTCATCAGTAATTTCGCTGACCGAACTGGTCGGTGAATTTGTCGGCTACACCCCGCTCACACAGGCGGATGCCGACAAAGCGGCCGGCCGCCTCGTCGACAATGTCATATCATTTCCTGTCATCCGCTCGCTGCAATACAAAATGGCTCTTACTATGCCGCCAACAGCAGCGGGGCATTTGCCCTCGCCCTCCCGGGTGGAAGTCTTGGAGTTGACTATTCCATCCAACTGTCGGTCGAAGAGACCTTCTGTCCCGACGAAGCTCTCAACTACCACATCACAGTCGCAGGCGACGCCTACATCCCGGCCGTGCGCTATGCATTACTCGAGACTGCGCCTGAGAGTATTCCCGAAGACTTCAGCGAAATCAGCACTGCCTGCAATATCAACGAGACAGTCGAAGTAAGCGTTGCCGATCTGTCAGCACGGGCAATCTACGCTCTTTTTGTCACATACGACAACGACGGACAAGCTCAATCGTCGTCTGTGGTCACTCTCGACCGACCCGACGAGAACAACGGTGCATGGGTCTACTATGGCAAAGCCGACATGACCGAAGGCCTGATATCATGCGTGTTCCCCTCGCTCTTCTCTGTCCAGACCTATGAAGTCGACATCGAACGCCGCGCCGACAACAGCAAAATCCTGCGCATCGTCAACCCTTATGCCGGACAATGGCAAGGAGCGGGCTCTTTCACGATCGAGCATGGTCACAACCACTATATCTACATCAATGCCGAGGATGACGACAACGTCTACATCGAATACAGCCCGCTGGGTGTATCCATCCCCGACAACGGCGAACTCGCCATCACCAGCGACTACTTCGACATGGTCAACGAATATGGTCTCGATTTCCTTACGATGTTTGACATCTACAGCGGAGGCCACATCAAAGACAACGTTCTCACATTCGACCACACAGGCGACATCAAGATACTGCCTGCGCTCTACGGCAAATGGGTTTACACCAACCTCCATCCCAACCCCGATTACGACGAAAAGGCCGCACAGGATGCTTATGAAAACTGGGAAGACTATGATGTGCATCAGTACATTGCAGGCGAATTCAAACTCGACCTCAATAAGGCTGTGTCAGGCATTGAAAACATCGCTACAGACGCCACAGACGCACCTTGTGAATTTTACAATCTGCAAGGCGTGAAAGTCGACAATCC
Source organism: uncultured Muribaculaceae bacterium (assembly GCA_910587475.1). Classification (GTDB taxonomy): domain Bacteria; phylum Bacteroidota; class Bacteroidia; order Bacteroidales; family Muribaculaceae; genus CAG-873. Next base: position 28,703 of record CAJUMR010000026.1, on the reverse strand, counting down.
GTCCAACGGAGTCTTCATTGTCCGCCAGGGCAACACCACTGCAAAGAAATATATCCGCTGACCGCGCCTCTGATATAACCGTAAAAAAAACAAGGCTTGCCGTTCAAAATTGGCAAGCCTTGCTTTTTATTGCTTCAATGTTGCGGATCCTTATCCTACAGATCCTCTTCGATCGAGAAATCATCGGCCACGCTGTCGTCAAACAGATCCTCCTGCTTGTTTTCAGCCTCGGCCGCTGCAGGAGCGGCGTCCTTGGTGGTCTTGGCTGCCTTGCCTTTCACTTTCGGTGTGGTATCTTCTTCGCGAAGAGCCTCCATGATCTTTGCCTCAAGCTCTTCGGCAAGCTCGGGATTATCGGCAATAACCATCTTTGCTGCGTCGCGTCCCTGTGCGAGTTTCGAACCATTGTAGCTGAACCACGATCCACTCTTGTCGATCACGCCGTATTCAACTCCGAGATCAAGGATTTCGCCTGACTTGGAAATACCCTCACCGAACATTATGTCGAATTCCGCACGCTTGAATGGAGGAGCTACCTTGTTCTTGACAACCTTGACATAAGCCCGGCGACCAAGAACATCCTCTCCATCTTTCAGATTGCCGCGCGAACGGATATCGATGCGCACCGACGCATAGAACTTGAGAGCGTTGCCACCGGTAGTCGTCTCAGCCGGACCAAACATCACTCCGATCTTCTCGCGCAACTGGTTGATGAATATACATGTAGTGTTAGTTCGCGCGATCGTGCCGGTGAGCTTTCGCATCGCCTGAGACATCAGACGTGCCTGAAGACCCATGTTGCGGTCGCCCATCTCGCCCTCGATTTCGCTCTTGGGGGTAAGCGCTGCCACCGAGTCGACAACGATAATATCGATAGCCGACGATCTGATGAGCTGCTCGGCAATCTCGAGCGCCTGCTCGCCATTGTCGGGCTGCGCTATCAGCAGATTGTTGATATCAACACCAAGTTTCTCAGCATAGAAACGGTCAAACGCATGCTCGGCGTCGATCATCGCTGCGATGCCGCCTCGCTTCTGCGCCTCAGCGATAGCGTGGATGGCAAGCGTAGTCTTACCGGAAGACTCCGGACCATATATCTCGATGATGCGGCCTTTGGGATAACCACCGACACCGAGGGCATAGTTCAGGCTGATTGATCCCGACGGAATGACATCGACGTTCTCCACCACATCGTCGCCAAGCTTCATGATCGCTCCGCGGCCATAGGCTTTCTCAATCCTGCCGAGTGCCTGTGCGAGTGCCTCTGCCTTGGCTGAGTTGCCATCGGCTGCCTCACCCTTTTTGGTTGTTTTTTTTGCTTTAGTTGTTTTTTCCATGTCGTTATTTCGTTTTTGTTTTATTATCTTGTTTGATCACTTTGCAAAGTTAGCACTTCGACTGTGCTATTTAATAGCACATGTTGGTTAAATAATATTTAGATAAATTCAATCAAAGTGCTATCAATCAGCATAGTATTTAAAATAAGCCACATCACCCGTCATTTTTTCAAGAAAAAATTCATCTGCGACCGAACCAAAACATCGTGGCGACGTTTTATAAGTACATAGCAAAATTACTTTTTCCATTGCAAGAAATGTGATAATGATTGGTTTATTATCTAACGTGGAGACGCCGTGAGGCATCTCCACGTTTAGTTTATATACGCTCGTGTCAGGGAGTGACGTTGCCTGTAATCTTAATCGTAAGGTTGCGCACTTTCTTACCTGCCACCTTATAACGCACCTTCACATTCTTGCTGATATAGCCCCGCTGACCGCGCGGCTGAAAGGTCACTGTGATCTGGCCTTTCTCTCCCGGCCTGACCGGTTCGGCGCTATATTTCGGATGCGTGCAACCGCAGTTCGCCGACACAGACATGATCGTCAGCGGCACATCTGATGTGTTGGTAAACTCATAGACATGCGACACATCGCCGTTGTCAGCCTTCACAGTACCGAAATCATAACTTGTTTCGGCAAATTCAATGCCTTTGTCATTGCCGGCCGATGCAGTGAAACCGGCTGCCGACAACACCATAGATATAACTATTATAAGGATATGCTTCATAATTTTTCGTTGTTGAAATAGAAATCAAGGACGTCCTTGGCCGCGACAAACGAACTGCGGCGGTTGGCCAGCACATCGGCTTCCTCCGACAGCAACCGCGCGGCGACGGCCTCATTATTATAGAACCGCGCCCTCAGCTGCTCGTTGATCGTCTCATACATCCAGTAGCGGGCCTGTTCACGACGGCGGCGCTCGAAATAACCGTTTTCCGCGACAAACGCAAAATAACGGTCGATCATGTCCCACACTTCAGGAATGCCGAGCTCGAAATACCCCGAGTAAGTCAGCACTTCTGGCGACCAGCCCGAAGCCGTCGGCGGAAACAGATGCAACGCACTCCTGAACTGTGCCTGCGCCAGACGTGCACGATCGACATTATCACCGTCGGCCTTGTTGATGACAATTCCGTCGGCCATCTCCATGATGCCGCGCTTGATGCCCTGCAGCTCGTCACCCGTACCGGCAAGCTGTATCAGCAAAAAGAAATCGACCATCGAATGTACGGCTGTCTCACTCTGCCCTACGCCGACAGTCTCGACAAAGATGTTGTCGTAGCCGGCGGCCTCACACAGCACTATTGTCTCGCGGGTCTTGCGGGCGACACCGCCGAGGGATCCGGCCGACGGACTCGGGCGGATGAAGGCCGAGGGATGGACAGCAAGCTTCTCCATGCGTGTCTTGTCGCCGAGAATTGATCCTTTGGTGCGCTCGCTCGAAGGGTCGATGGCCAGAACGGCCAGTTTCCCGCCGTCGCGCAACACATGGAGACCGAACACATCAATCGACGTACTCTTGCCGGCTCCGGGCACTCCGGTGATGCCGATGCGGCGCGACCGCCCCGAATGAGGCAGACACTTCTCGATCACCTCCTGCGCTATGGCCTGATGATCGGCGCTCAGGCTCTCAACCAATGTCACCGCGCGGCTCAGCACTGTCACATCGCCCTTGAGAATACCTTCGACAAGCTCCGATGCAGTCGGCAGAGGCTTGCGCTTGGGACGTTTGTGGAGATAGGGGTTGACCGACGGAGGCTGAGCCACTCCGCTGTTGACCGTCAGTCCGGTATATTGTTTATCGTTTTCAGGATGATCCATATCTGTATGTTTTTATGCGAAGATAGCACAATTTTCAGTCAGCACATTGCATTTAACATTTTTTGCGTCGCTCGTTTTGACTTTTAGCGCATCATCTCACTATTTTTGCACTCTCTCCCGTAGATTATGAGCAAGAAATTCAACACATACATCGACGGCATCACGCCTGACTTCTGGCGTGATCTGTGTGTCAACGAAGGCCAGCTACGCCACTACGACCGGGGCGACGAGTTTGTGACACACGGCGAAGTCGCACGCTTCCTGGGCTACATCAAAAGCGGCACATTCAAGTACATCGCCAGCTCATCGACAGGCGAAGAGCATGTAATCGGGCTTGAATTCACCGGCGAATTTATCGCTGACTTTCCGTTCTCGCTTACCGGTCAGCCCTCGAGAGTGTCGATCGTCGCCGAATCGCCGGCCGACGTCTACTGCATACCGGTGAAATCTGTTGCCGACAGGCTGCAGGACGACAAACGTCTGCGCCAGATTGTAGCACGCTCGACCGAAGCTATATTTGCTACGGTCTATGACCGCTACATCGAGCTCTGCACCCGCTCACCCCAAGACCGCTACGACGATCTGATCACCCGCCATCCCGACCTGTTTTCGCTATTCTCACTCCGCGACATTGCATCATTTCTCAATATTACGCCCACTCATCTCAGCCGTTTACGTCGAATTACGGTAGGCAAAAGCCGTCGTTAACATTTTTTAATGGGGGGGGGTAATTTCTCAACAAATGTTGAGAGTTATAAGCCGGAAACGCTATAATTTTGTGCCCTGTAAGAGTATTATCAATCATACACAACAAACAGGCTCAATAATCTACTCTCAACAATGAAGAAAACATATCTATTAAGTGCTGCCATTCTCGCCTTGACCTTTGACAGCCAAGCTCAGACCGGCAACAACGACCCGGCATCACAAGACACTCTTCAGCTCGATGAAATCGTGATTGAAGCGCCGAAAGTCATTCACAAATCCGACATGGATGTTTACCATCCGTCGTCGAGCGCAGTCGAAAACGCAAAGAACGGCATGCAGCTGCTCACCAACCTCATGATACCGTCGCTGTCGGTCAGCGATGTCATGGGTTCGATCCAATGTGCCGGCCAGTCTGTGCAGGTCCGCATCAACGGCCGCGAAGCGACCATTGAACAAGTGAGATCACTCCTGCCCGAGACAATCAGGCGCGTAGAGTGGATCGACAATCCCGGTCTGCGTTACAACGGAGCAAATTACGTGCTCAATATCATTGTGGCAAACCCTGATCTCGGAGGATCGATCTACGCAATGGCCCGTCCGGCGCTCAACCAGGCATGGGGCTTCTATAACACCAATGCAAAATTCAACATAGGCCGTTCACAATTCGAAATCGGTGGAAGTTTCAAACTGACAAACAAGATAAAGACACACCGCGAGTACACCGAAACATTCACATTCACCGACGGATCGACTGTCACCCGCAACGAAACCCCGCGCGGAGGCACGATGGACAATTCGATAGCCAACGCATGGGCTTCCTACAGCTATATAAAGCCCGACACAACCGTACTTTTCATCGAAGTATCCGACTTCTCCAATCTGACCGACCGCTTCTCCTACGATGGTCTGCTGTCGATAAGCGACGGATCTGACGACCTCCTGCTCCATGACTCCCACGGCAATAAAGGATCAACCCCGTCTCTGTCGGCATACTTCGAACAACACTTCGCCAACCGGCAGTTACTCGTCATTGACTTCAAAAGCTCGCTGTATTTCGGAAAAACCTATTCAGACTACGTCGAGCGACAGACCGCCACTCTCACCGACATCACCGACATCCACACCATGATCCACGACCGCAACCAAGCCTATGCGATCGAAGCCGACTATATCAAGAACTGGTCGTCATCGAGGCTGACCGCCGGCGCATCATACTCAGCCAACCGCAACCGGTCGGTCTACGAAAATCTCGGCGACATGGTGTTTCATCAGCGTCAGGACAAGGCCTACTTTTTCGCCGAATACTTCCATCGGCTCAATAAGGTGACCATCACCGCCGGGCTCGGCGCACAGTACACTGACTTTCTCTTCAAGGAAACCGACCAGGGCAACAGCTCGTGGAACCTCAGGCCACAGGCGACTGTGACCTACGCCGTCAATCCCCGCCATCAATTCAGGCTCAGCTTCCAGTCTTGGCAATCATCGCCGTCGCTCGCAGAGTCAAACATCGCGCCGCAGCAAATCGATGGCTTTCAATGGCGCATCGGCAATCCCGACTTGAAAACATCCTCATCCTACATGCTGACGCTCCGCTACAATTTCAATGTGCCGAGAGTATCAGGCTCGTTCGGCATCAGAGCTTTCTCGAGTCCCGACGCCATAACCCCACTGCTCTACTGGGAAGGCGACAGACTCATAACATCGTATGAAAACAGCCGCGGCCTGCAGAACCTGTCGTTCTTCCTTGCGCCTCAGATCGACATCGTTCCCGGATGGTTGATGGCAAGCGGCTACATCCAGTATCGCGCCGAACGCATGAGTGGCACGGGCTATCGTCTCTATAACAACGACTGGAGCGGCAGCGCGGCAGTACAGCTCACTCACTGGGGTTTCGTCCTGTCGGGACAATACATCCGCGCGCAGCATGACCTCTGGGGCGAAAAAATCAGCTGGGGCGAAAATCTCTCGATCATCGATCTGGCCTACAACCTGAAAAACTGGCAGTTCAGCGCCGGCATCATCATGCCTTTCGGCGAATATGACCAAGGGTCGAAAATGTTGAGCAAATGGAACACCAACGAACAGCACATGCGTCTCGACATGCGCATGCCGTTCATTTCTGTGAGCTACAACCTCCAATGGGGACGTCAGAAACGCGGTACACAGAAACTCGTTAACGCCGACGCCAACGTCGACCAGTCATCAGCCGCCGGAAGATAAAACCGCCTCCGGAGAAAAACACCACGACGAACTATGTGGCGGAAATATCGCCCCGATATTTCCGCCACAATTAGGCCCTCTGCAAATATCAACACACGTATAATCAAGCAGTTTTGCCAGTGTGGAACTACAGGAGGGGAGTCATATATGCCGGAATATACAATACCCCGTTTTCCCACCTTAAATCCTTTGTATAAATGATCACACGATGGCCCAGTCGAGAGGAATATCGCTCACTGAACACATCGAGAGATCTATGAGCTTTATAGCCAGACGATTTCACCTCAATAGGATTTATCTTCCCGTCAGCCACCGTCAGGAAATCAACTTCATAATATTTTTTCCGCTCTTTATCTGCCGGAAAGGTATAATAGTAAAGTGAATGTCCTGCACTCTTGAGCATCTGAGCGACAACATTTTCATAAACATACCCCAGATCTGCACTTAATTTATCCGAAAGCAGACGCTGATACAATGTGTTATCAACAACATCTCTATCCCAAAACGCCAAAGTGACAAACAAGCCCGTATCACACAAATATATCTTAAATCCGCTTCGGTCTCTATGTAAGCCAAGTCCGACATTCGGGTCTGTGGTTCGATAGGCGAAATTTACAGTCCGAGAATCTTCAAGATCCCGCCAAAGATCGACAAGATTCTCCGGTCTGACATTATCTACCACGGACCATGGCTCATACCTCAACTTACTCTTTGCGAGTTGCCCGGGTACCCCCTCAAACAGAAGCGATGCCTTTCCGGTGGAATCTATTTTCCTCAGATCATCGATATATAATTCGATTATCTCCCTTTTTACCTCATCGGTAACAGCGAGATTGTTAGTGTCGAGATATGCGTTTACAGCCTGGGGCATGCCTCCTACGAGCATATAAATCCGGAATTGACGCATCAGTTGGCGATTAACTGCATCTCCGAGCGATTTTCTTTGGTTGAATGAGTATTTTATCAGTTCAAACATTTTGTCTTCGCCGATAGCCCAAAGAAACTCTTCATAATCCAGCGGATACATATTGATTCTGGTCTCTTCGCTTGGAATGAGAATTCCTTCTACATTTTTTCTGATCGAGAGCAACGATCCGGTCTCAATGTAGTCATAGCGTCCGTCGGCAACAAGATATTTTATTGCCTGTCGCGCTTTAGGACAAAGTTGCACTTCATCAAAAATTATGACAGATTCCCTTTCATACAATGTTACGCTATAGAGAGCTTGAAGCTGTAAAAAAATGAAATCAAGATTATCAAGATCATCAAACAAGCCCTTTACTGCGGTCGAGGCTTTTGCGAAATCAATAGCAATGAACGATTTATATTCGTTCTTTGCAAACTCTTTCACTATTGTAGACTTACCGATACGACGAGCGCCTTTTACAAGCAGTGCGGTCGACCCATTGCGCTCTTGCTTCCATTTCAAAATCGTATCGTATATTTTTCTTTTGAATACCTTTTGCGACATATTTCACCTCTTAATTCAACAACCACAAAATTAGATATTTAAAAGCATACCACCAAATTTAAATCGCCATTTTTACAGCTCTCCACCAAATTTGAATCGCCGTTTTTACAGCTCTCCACCAAATTTAAATCGCCATTTTTACAGCTCTCCACCAAATTTAATCACCCAATCAACCGCCGGCTGAAGGCCGCCCTCACCCTGTCGATCATCCACGAGCCGAAATAGATGCCGACAGCCAGACCGACCGCACAGATGGTGAACTGCCACAAAGGCAGCATAACCCACAACCGGGCTACCGACGGCTTGATCAATCCACCCCACACGGGCGGTGCTTTATGGATGAGATAGACCGCGAATGCACCGGCAGCTAACCGATTGACAATCTTCGACCTGAAATCCATACATGCAAACAGCATGAATAATGAAACTGCGTTGATAAGCACCAACGGCGAATTATAGGCGTATGCCTGGCCAGGCAGATAAAATGCGCTGACTACAACTCCGACAAGAGAGACAAAGTAGACCGACAATATCAGCCGACGCTTCGCAGCCATAGCCTCACGTCCGACGTGCAGCCGCAGGTAACGGGCTATCATATAGACCATAACTAATTGGATGACAGTATAGCCTGTCGGGTTAAATGCACCTCCCCACCACCATCCGCACCAGACGTTGAAAAGCACAAACACAGCCACAATCATCAGGAGCCGACGCTTAGTCAGCGCTTCCATGCCGGCGTTGAGCAACGGACTGAGCAACATCAGTCCGAAGTAGGCCGGAACATACCACAGATCTGTGTGCGAAAGCACCAGCCAGCTCTCTAACCAGCCGACGACCGAACGAGCCTCGGGCTTTACGATCATAACAGCCGTACAGATCAGCACCGAGTAAAAGACACATTCGAACAGAAACGATGCCAATCCACGCCATTTCAATCTGATACCGAACCAACCCGAGATCATCGTGAAACAATTGACCCCGACTATACACACTGCCTCGACAATCAGCTGCCAGTAATCGCGCACCGACAATGCCGACCAACCGCCCGACACATCGGGCATGCCGAGCGACGCCCCGTCGATATGTACGCCCAGAACCATCAGCATGCTGACTATGCGGAGCAGTTCGAAATTTGATTGTCGGTGACCGGTTGCCATTGTTTTTTTTGATGTTTCGACTTTGTTTAGTGCAAAGTTAAGGGCTTATTAAAAAAAATGAAAAAAAATTTGGTGGTTTCAGAAAAGCGTCATACCTTTGCGGTGTAATAGTTCACTAATACACTAAATAAACGATAACATTCATCATGAACCCTCTCAACCAATTGACTGCTACAGCCGGCTTCGCACCGACAATATTGACAGCAATCATTATCATTATGATATGCCTACTCTAATAATCTACAATTCATAAAAACAACAATCTACAAAAACATCTATGCTTAACATTGACAAACTGACATTCCGCTATCCGCGCCGGCAGCAGCCGGTGATAGCTGATTTCTCACTTGAGATCAGCGACGGAGGCATCTACGGTCTGCTCGGATCTAATGGCGCCGGCAAATCGACATTACTCTATCTTATATGCGGCCTGCTCTCCCCGAAGAGCGGCGAAGTGACGTTCAAATCGATTAATACCCGCAGCCGCAAGCCCGAAACGCTCAACGACATTTTCATCGTTCCCGAAGAGCTGACTCTCCCGCCCGTAACGCTCGACACATTTGTCAAGATGAACGCGCCGCTGTATCCAAAATTCTCATACGAAGACATGCAACGCCACCTCGCTACATTCGAGGTCAAAGACATCGCCCGCTACAAACTGTCGTCGTTGTCGATGGGACAGAAGAAAAAAGTGTTCATGTGCTTCGCCCTTGCCTGCAACACATCTCTGCTTCTGATGGACGAACCGACAAACGGACTCGACATACCGGGCTAAGCCGCGTTCCGCCGCTTCATAGCCACCTCGGCGTCAGACGATAAGATCATTATCATATCGACCCATCAGGTGCGCGACATCGACCGCATCCTCGACCACGTGATAATAATGAACGAACACCGTCTGCTGCTCAACAGCCCGATCAACTCGATCACCGACCGGCTCGCATTCATCAACACAGCCGACCCCGCTCTGATTGACCGCGCATTTGTGGCTCAACCGATCGTAGGCGGCTCGCAGATTGTAATCGCCAACGACGGATCATATGACACAGAAGTCAATCTCGAAAGCCTTTTCGAGCTTGCCACCACCCGTCGTGACGTAATCGACTCATTGTTCAACTCTCAAAAAGACAACAGCCATGAATAAGACCAATCAAACTTTCGACATAGCTCGCTTCGGCAACTGCCTCAAACGCGACTTAATGCTCAACGGCCGCTCATGGCTTCTCAGAGGTCTGATGATGCTCGGTGTGACAACGCTGCTGCTTATATTCGCCACAAATATCGGAATGGGTGCAGAGTATGAGAAAGGCATCGACATGATTCATAAAGGCAGCTGCTTTGTCGTCATGAAATTCTGCGGAACAGTGTTCTGCGCGCTCGGAGCTTCGTTGTTCATGGAAAACATGACGAGCAACGGACTGCGCCTCAATTCATTGATGTCGCCGGCCTCCGATCTTGAAAAATACCTGAGCAGATTTCTGATCTGCATCGTAGGTGTCACCATCGCCTTTGTCGCATGTTTTGCCTTGGCCGATCTTTTGCGCGTGGCCTATTACCATATCCAATATCCCGCCGAAACAGTCCACTACTTCGGGCCGTTTGCAATTCAAGATCTCGCTGAAAACATATTTTATTTTTGGATCGGACTTTTTGCCGTGCAAAGCACATTTGTTCTCGGCAGCACAGTGTGGCCGAAGAATTCGTTTTTGAAAACGTTCGGTGCTATTGTAGTGTTTATGATCGTGTTTATAATCGTTTCCAACAATGTCTATGGGCTATTCCTTGAACCCGGACATTGCTTCACAACAGAAAGCACAATCACAAACGTAACCGACGCAATGAAAGTGGCTGTATTTGTATGGATTGCCTTCTGCTACATAACTGCCTACTTCCGGTTTAAGGAAAGTGAGATCATCAACCGTCTGTAACACTCGATATGATAGATTTTAACAACAGCAGCCGATCGATCTACCTTCAGATCGCCGACGACATCTGCGACAAGATACTCACCGGAGCGTTCCAGGCCGACCAACGGATACCATCGGTGCGCGAATACGCGGCGCAGATGGAGGTCAACGTCAACACTGTCATGCGTGCCTACGACTATCTCGCCGGACTCGAAGTGATCTATAACAAGCGCGGACTCGGCTTTTTCGCGGACTCTGACGCCCGACGAAAGGTAGTGGAACTTCGCCGCCGCGAGGTTCTCGGCGAAGGAGTTGCGGCAGTCTTCCGTCAGCTCGCACTTCTCGACATCACCCCTGAGCAATTAACCGAAATGTATCAACAATATCTCGACAACCAAAAATGAAAAAGACGACATATGTAATAATCGCGGCTATTATAGCTGTATTTATATTCTGCCTCTCAGCAACAATTTATGTAGCCTGCCACACGACAGATTTCCCGACAGGACAAGTAGTGACAGCGGAAACTGAATAGTCAGGTTCGCCAAACAAAAAAGCTTCCATAATACAACAGCCGCCCTCGACTGCGATAAGTCAGGGCGGCTGCTCTATATGAGAAGGTACTGATTACCAGTGATGATGCGACGGTATCGAAGTCGGCGCATGCGACATCGGATGGGCTTCGATGAGCGGAGCGTATTTGTCATACATCTCGCGGGCCACCTTCATACCATCGAGCGGTTCGAAATATTCGATTTCATTCGACGGCTCGATCCACGCGTTTTCGAAGTCGCGCGAAGCTGTGTAGAACTCGTCTCCATCAAATTTCTTTCCGTTTTCGGCTGCGGCGATCACCCGGTCGATAAACATTTCCCAGCGCTTGGCATAGTAGCTGTCGTTGAGCTCGGCCCACTGACGGTTGGCATAGTCGTTGAGATCTTTCGATGGGCCCCAGATGGTGATCAACGTGCGGGCATTGCGTTCATAATAGTCCTGTTGCCCGGGAGTAGTGCCGTGGGAACGCGCATCGTCGATCCACTTCTTTAAAGAGAAGCCCGAGTGTCCGCGCAACAATGTTGTCAGGTCGGCAAATAACTCTTTCATCTCCGCACCCTTTGCGCGCAGACGATCGAGATCGCCACGCTGATAGGCATCGTTGAAGTCCTCGCGCACCGCAATAAAATAGTTGCTCAGCGCCTGACGGCCGAGATTGACGCAATCAAACACATAGCTGTCGCGGCCACACGAATCGACCTCAAGCAGATCGCCCCATGCGTGGAGCAGCGCCGTGTTGGGATAGTCGATGTTCGGCTTGACGGTCCACCATGCAAATCCGTCGATCGTCGGACGGCAATTGGTCAGCGGACCCTGACCGCACAGCGACGGCTGCACGAACACACTGTCGGTCAGCAGCTGCCATGCCTTTCTGGCCTTATCGTCGATTCTTCCGACTCGGCGGTCGACGATATTGGTCGATGCCGGGAAGCGCCATGCCTGTTCGAGCACATATTCATACATATAGGGGTTGAGGTCGAGGCCTTCGAGCGTCGAGCCGATGCCGCAGAGGTTTGATCCGCCGTTGGCGAAAACATCGTCGATGCGCTTCTTGACGTCGTTGATCGGCGAAGCAAGGAACGAGTTACCGCCGAAGTTGCCGAGGTAGCACCAGATGTAAGGCTGGCCGTAGAACGAATCGAAAAGCTTCCATTCCTCGGTGTGCTCGCAGTAGTAGTCGAGCAAGATCATGCGGCCTTGCGGAACACCCTGCAGATATGCCTTGGCCGTCACAGGAGTCCAGTGAGCCGGATCGGCATAGAGGATCCACGCCATCTGCAACCACACGGCTTCAGGATCGACAGCAGTGACCGACTCGAAGATGTTGCGCGACATCATGGCCAGTGAGTCGGGGTTCCACGTCGGGGGATCGACTTCGTTGAACGGATCGATGCCATAGATATGATCTGTGCCGTAGATGCGGGTCTGCTCGGTCAGATATTCTTTCTGGATCACGGCAAACAGCGAGTCGGCGGGGCTGAGGTAAGTGCAGCGGTATTCAGCCGGGAAACCACCCCATTCGCTGACCGTTGTGGTGATTGCATCGGGATAGCGCTTTGCAAATGCTTCGGGCACATGGCCGGCAAATCCGGGGAGCACAGGACGCATCGAAAGTTCGCGTTCGCGGCTGACGATACGTTTCTGAAGCTCGGCTTGTTCGTCGAGCCACTCTTTGGGAAGCGGGCTCTGCCATCCGTCGAGATTGCACATGCGGTGCCAGGGCAGGTGAGCCGGACCGGTGAAATATGACCGGATTTCCTCGTCTGACAGGCCAAGATGAGACCATACATTGTACCATATAGCCTCCTGACCGGTAGTGGCTAACGGAAGGTTGACACCGTTGAGCGCCATCCAGTCGATGAAACGCTCCCAGTCGCGCCACTTCCAGAAAGGCATACTGTAGCCCGAAGTGCAATAATTGAGAAAAAATCGGTTGGCAAGACGTGACTCAACAGTCACTTCTCCGTCAACCGACGGAAGTACGGCCGGCAACTCGACCGGTTCGTCGGCATACCACGACACCTCAGTGAGGCAATACTGCTTGAGGTAATAGTTCAGTCCGACAGCCATCGCGCCTGCGTTGTTGCCTACGATCAAGATGCGGTCGCCGTCGGAGCGGAGAGTGAAACGGTCGACACAGTCGGCCGACTCTTCCTTGACGAAAACCAGACGGTCGGCAATTTCCGGAACGATACGGGCGGCCAGATCAGAGGCCGCCCGTGTATCAGGATCTTCGGGCGTGCACTGCACCATCAGTAGTGCAACCGCTGTCAGAAAGATGTTTCTAAAAAATCTTTTCATGAGAAGGTCTTACTTCTTGATGAAACGTATGGCTGTGCCGCCACCTGCCGCAAGCTTGAGCGGAAGCACGTCGGTCGACTTGACAGTCTGCTCGGTGACTGTGTAGGCCGTAGGATTGCTTTCCCAGTCGGCATCGGGAGCGTCGGCATAGATCTGAGCCGTGTATTCGGCATCCGGATCAAGGAAGTCGAGCTTGACTTCGAGTTCACGGGCATCCTCATCGGTGGCCGCACCGAGATACCAGTCTGACGAATTGCGGTCCTGACGGACTGTCACAACATAATCGCCGATCACCGCATCGGGCACAAGCGTCTTTTCCCAGTCGACCGGAACATCCTTGATGAACTGGAACGCTGCGGGCTGAGCCGAGTAATTGGCCGGAGTGTCAGAAGCCATCTGCATCGGGCTGTAGATAATCACGTAGAGCGCAAGTTCTTTGGCAAGGGTTGTGCGGACACGTGTGCCGGGGTAGACAGGATTGTCGAAATTGAATGTTCCGAACGTGTAGTCCATCGGACCTGCCAGGCCACGGGTGAACGGCATCAGCACAGTGTGTTCGGGAGGATTGCCGCCGTCTGCGTCCCACGCGTTATGTTCCTGACCGCGCACACCTTCCTGAGTCATCAGGTTGGGCCATGCGCGCTGCAGGCCTGTGGGCATCACGGGTTCGTGGTTGTCGATATTGGCTTGATGACGGGCTGCGGCCTCGATCACTTTGCGATAGTGGCGTACGCCGTACTGGCTGCTGTGGTCTTCCTTGCCGTCCATGAGCAGGTTGACATATCCGGTCTTGACATTGTGAACACCATGATCGGCATAGTACTGATAAGCCGTGTCGAGCTGATTCTCATAGTTGGTGGTCCATGCGGCTGTCTCGTGATGGCCGATCAGAGTCACACCCTTTTCAGCAGCATAGTCGGTGATTTCCTTGATGTCGAAATCGGGGTAAGGCTTCGTGAAATCGAAATGATCGTTACGGGGCCAATCACCCTCCCAACCGATGTTCCAACCCTCAACGAGCACACCGGGGATGCCATTTTCGGCAGCGAAGTCGATATACTCCTTGACATGGGCAGTGTTGGCGCCGTGTTCGGGGCCGTAGTACCAAGTGCCGTTGCCGAGGTGCATTTCCCACCACACACCGATATACTTCATCGGTTTGCAGAACGAAGCGTCGGCGATCGCACAGGGATCGTTGAGGTTAAGCATCATATATGATGTAACGAGATCGCCCGGTGTGTCACCGATGATCATTGTGCGCCAGGGTGTAGCGAAAGGAGTGGTCACATATGCGGCAACGCCGGTCGACCAGGGCACGAGGCGTGCTTTCATCGTCACATCGTCTTTGCCGATGATCTGCATCTTGGGATAGTCAGTAAGATTGGCCTCATGGATTGCAAGATACTTGTCGCCGGGGAATTCGACGGTCACAGGAGTGTGGACGGTGTCGAGATCAGCGATATTTTTTTTGCGGTAGTAATCTTCGTAGTAGACGTCGTGGTTGGTCATGGCCCATGCCTCGGCAGGCTGAGCGAGCTTGAACTCTGTAAGTTCCTCCATTATGACAAGCGAGTCACGACCCTGTTCGGGGAACACATAGCGGTAGCCGAAACCATCGTCAAACACCCTCACTTCGAGGTTGACGAGCAGGCTGTCGCCACCGAGCTGACGCATCTCTACGGTCAACTGATTATAGTTGTCGCGCACTTCGCGGCTCTCGCCCCACACGGTTTCCCATGTTTCGTCGTGCGACGAGCGCACAGTGTTGAGCACTTCGAAATTAGCGACGGAATCATTGCCTTCGAGCACGAAGCCGAGACGCGACGGCGCAACGATGTCGGTCGAGTTGTCACTCACGCTGTAGAAAAGTCCGCCGGGCTGACAGTCTAAAGCAAATTTTATCTTGCCGTCGGGCGACGACACAACATTGTCGGCAGACCCGCCTGTGCACGACGACACAAGAGCCGCAGCCGCAACCGACAGAAATATGATCTTATTTTTCATTGGTCTTTTGTTCTTTTTGGTCAAGTGTGCTGGTGTAGACGTTGCCATTGCTGTCTGTAGCCTTGACGGTGATTACTGAAGTTTCGGACTGAGGAACAGCATAGAACAGATGTTCGGTGATGTCGCAGCCCATGTAGGGGAAAGGATAGTTTTTGCCGTTGGCGACAACGTCGTCCCACAGATTGGGATCCTCACCGGTGAATTGTGTCATTTCACCCATCAGCTTACCGTCTTCAAACCATTCGATCTTCCAGCCTGAGTCGACATTCCAGATGTTGGCGACGATCGCTTCGGGATGCTGACGCGAACGGTTGCGGGGATACAGCTCAAACTGATAGTCTTTGTCGCGGCCGAGCACCTTGTAGTACCAGTTCAGATTATCGCCGTCTATCTCATAGACATAGTAACCGCCGGGCGTGCCGTCCATGGCCCAGTTTGTACACCAGAACAGATTGGACAGCGGTGCATGGCAATGCTCAAACAATTTGTCGCCGAGGACATAATTTTCGGCATAGTGCTCATGACCCGACATGATGTGGGCGTTGTAGGGCTTAAGAATGTCGAAAAGAGCCTGTCGGTTGCTGACAACTTTGTGATAAGACTCCTTGTTCCACTCCTTGCGGCGCGCCTGGCGCGAGTAGCACGGTATGTGCTGAGAAACGATCACAGTCGATCCTTCGGGCACGAGCGCAAGATCCTGCTTCAGCCAATCGAGCTGCTGCTGGGTGTAGTAACCGGCATAGTAGCGTCCCATCCAGTACACATTGTCCAGCACCACATAGTGGATCTTGCCACGGTTGAACGAATAGTACGACGGGCCGAAATAATGGTTGAACGACTTTCGCGCCTGTTCGTTGGTCGGCACATCCATTTCGATGTCGTGGTTGCCGCACACATAGAAGTACGGGAAATCGCATGCCGCTATGCTCTTGATCATCCAGGGAAAATATTTGTCGCCTTCCTGAAAACGACCGACGATGTCGCCCACGCAGATGCCTATGGCATCCTGACCCGGATACTCGTCAGCCATGATATTTTTCATCTCTATCGAAGCTTTCTCTACTTCGCCGAGGTTAGGATCGAAATAGACCTGAGGATCGGCCTGCACGAAGAGCACGTGCTTGGTCATGTCGCGGTCTGATTTCTCAAGCACAAAATCATGGGTGAAGCGACCTTTGGCATCAGGGGTGATGTCGGCGTAAAGCACCGGAACGCCGCCCGACATCGGCACTTTATAGCCATCGGGAAGAGTGATGTAGACATACTTTGTGCCGTCGACCGACTGCATCGAGTACTTGCCCGATTTGTCAGTGGTGACGATCTGTGTGCCATCAGTTACCGGAACTCCGGCCACCGGTTTTCCGTCGGACATCACTTTGCCCGACAACGATATAAAAGGAGCGGCTGAGACGCTCATCGACATGATGAGCGCCACAGCTGCTGACAATATCAGACTTTTCTTCATTTTTTTATGATTTTCATTTTACAGGTGTCAGAATCGCAACCCATCCGCCGCCGGGAGCGAGATGCAGGTCAAGAGTGTCGCCGGTCTTTACGGTCGAGGTAGTCAAGGTGTGGTCAGTTGCCTGACGATGGGCGTTGCGACCGTCGGCCATAGCCTCCATCGACCATGTGCCTTCGGGGAGGAAGTCGAGCTTGACCGAAAGATCGCGGGGAGTCCAGTCACCCATAGCTGCGATATACCACTTGTCGCCGTTGCGGCGGGCCATCACGAGATAATCGCCGATAGCAGCGTCGATGCCGACTGTCTCATCCCATGTCACGGGGATTTTCGACAGGAATTCGGCATAGCCGGGAGCGCGGTCATAGTTGGAGGGAGAGTCGCAGATCATCTGCAGCGGGCTTTCGAATACGACAAACATGGCTGCCTGATGGCTGCGTGTGCCGAGTGTCATCGGGTGACCCCAGTTGCCGGCATAGTCTTCGCGGGTGGCGTTGAGCACAGATCCGGGAGTGAAGTCCATCGGGCCGGCGAGGTTGCGGATAAACGGCAACATCAGGTTGTGGTCGGGCGAAACGACAGCTTCCCAGCCATTGCCGGGGCCTTTGTTATATTCATTGCCAAGCACGCCTTCAAATGTGAGGATGTTGGGATATTTGCGCTGCATGCCCGACGGTTTGTAAGCTCCGTGAAAGTCAACGACGAGATGACGGTCGGCGGCAGCTTTGCCAAGAGCGTCGTAGAAGTTGACCATCTCTTGGTCTGAACGGTCCATGAAGTCAACCTTGATGCCTTTGACACCCCACTTTTCATAGATGTCGAGAGTTCCCTCGATATCGGTGGCAAGCGGGTTCCAAAGAGCCCAGAGCACAACGCCTACGCCTTTTTCGTTACCGTATTTCACGAGTTCCTCAACATTGACTTCAGGCTTATAATGCTTGATGTCGAGGGTGCTGGCCGACCAACCTTCATCGAGGAGGATATATTCAAAACCGTGTTTTGCAGCAAAATCGATAAATTTCTTGTAAGTCGGGGTGTTGACACCGGCTTCAAAGTCGACATCAGGGCCATAGAGATTAAGATTTGACCACCAGTCCCACGATATGCGGCCCGGTTTGATCCATGATGTATCCTCTACGACAGATTCGCCCGAAAGCTGCCATGCGAGATAGTTTTCAAGCAGCGATGCGTCGTCGGGGCTAACCATCACCACGCGCCAGGGCAGGTCGCGGGATCCGTCGGTGACTGCCATGTAAGGTTGGAGTTCGAGCACCACTTCAGTGCGGTCGCTACCCCAGCCTTCTTCGGGTTTCTTCATGCGCTTGTCCTTGATCAGCTTGGGGAACACACCGTTGAGTTTATTGGACTCAGTGCCTTCGAGGAAAAGGTTTGAATAGTCATAGACACCGGCTTCAGTGACAACCATGCGTGTGCCGGCAGGAGTCTGCATGTAGATCGGCAGGTAGCCCGGAGTGGATGTCGACAGGGAGTCGAGGGGCAGTTTCTTGAAGGTAGACTCCTGTGATGACATGTAGTTGGGACGCATGGCATATGTCGGCCAATAAGTTTCAGTCCCATCAGGTAGATTCAGCTCGACAGTCTCGCTGTTGACTGTCATCTTGCCGGGCTTCGAGGTGACGAAGCGGTAAGCCGCACCATTGTTGTAAGCACGGAACTGCACCGAATAATCGCCGGCCATTTTCAGGGTCAGCTCATTGAAATTGTCGCGGACGTCACTGAACTTTGTCGGCACTACGGCGTGGAGCGTCTGGTCGACTGTGCGTTTTGAGGCTTTCTTCACCTTGGGGTTGACTCCAGGCTGCACTTTGGCTCCTTCGACATCAAGAGCGATAGATGATGGCTCGACAAGAGTTTCGTCGCCACGCATCACACTCCAAGTCAGCGTTTTGCCGGTTTCCACTTTAATTGTGATAAGCTTATCGGGAGAAACGACAGTGTAGCTTCCTGCAAAAGAAGCTACACCCGATGCCGCAATAAGCCCAAGAACAAATGATAATCTCTTCATGGGATTGGTATGTTTAAATGTTTAATCGTTTACTGATTATAATTGCGTTCATAGCGGGAGATACCCTCTATGATCGAAGTCCATAGATTTCCGTTGTTGACGTGAGAAAGTTCGAAGGTCATGTAACCGTCGGTATGCTGCAGACACAGATATGTCGCATCGGAATGCTGCTTTGAGTTCAGAGCATATGCTGCGATCGAACCATAGCACTTGCAATCGCCCATAATGTAGTTGTTCCACGATGTGACGAAGTTCTCGACAGTCCACTCCGATGTCGGATCGTCGGTTTTCCAGACATTCGACGCATAGGCTCCGGTGATGAACACATCGAGAAGATCGGCAAAACCGGTGCGGCTGTAGGTGTCGGTGTAGGCCATGCCTGTCGGCTTGAATTTCTTGCTGGCCCAGTTCTGTCCGACAGCATAGCGCGACGACCATTGTGCCGAGGCCCACAGGTGGATCTCACAGTCGGGATTGACGGCTTTGACAGCTGTGCGTATCTTGGCGAGCAGGTTGGTCACCATTGCCGAGCGGAATTCGATCCACTTCGCAAATTTCGGACCGACACCGCCTGTGGCTGTCACCATTTCGAGATGGTTGGGCACAGGCTCGCCCCAATATTCGGCATAGCCTTTCATGTTGTCGTCGCCAAGGCCGAACCATCCGCCGTCGTTGTTATTATAGCGCAGATAGTCGAGACTGATGCCTTTAAGTTTGGGATATTTGGTGACAAGCTCTACGCAAGCTTTCACAACAAGATCCTGCACTTCGGGATACATCGGGTCGAGCAGCACGAACTCCTGGAGGGGGTCTTCGCTGATCGGAATTGTTATGTCGGGATTGTTCTCGTCGCTACGCACCTGAACCTTGTCCTTCCACTGATCCCAGTGGTCATAGATATAACCCTGAGTCTGACCGTCTTTGTGCCATCCCCAGCCCATCGCGCATACCGAAGCGACAACATCAATGTCGAGTTCATCGCATTTATCGACGATATAACCGAGATAGTCATCGTAGTCGCGTTCGACGGTCAGGTTCTTGAACGTGTTGCAGTAAGGCAGCATATCGCTCTTGTAGAGCGCATAGCCGTTGCTCGACTTCGCATCGACATATACGAGGTTCATGCCATACTTCTTCACCTTTTCGAGTTCGGCGTCGATATTGGCTTTTTTCGACAGCTTATAGTAATTGGCTTCCGTGTCGATCCACATGGCCTTAGGCTTGAGCTGAACTTCCGCCGGGGTGTGATCGGGCAGAGGAGGTTCGGGAGCGTCTTGCGACGGATCATAGGGATCGCTGTCAGAGCATGACGACAGACCTAACACAAGACTGGCTGCAAGCCAGCCGAATTTTGATTTCAGAACTGATAATCTCATGGTTTCTACTGTTTCTTAAGGTTGATTATTTGGTTTTATTTGATTTTTCTGCTGCGATGATGCCGTCGATCGTTCCTTGCCAACGGTCGCCATGACGGGGGTTGTTGACGTGAGAAAGTTCGAAGGTCATATAGCCGTCGGTTTCGGTCAGGCAGATGTAGGTCGCATCGGCGATCTGCGACGGATCGAGGGCATAGGCGGCTATAGACCCGTAGCACCGGCAGTCGCCCATGATGTAGTCCTTGTAAGTCGAACAGAAATTCTCGACCGTCCACTGGGAGCCCGGAGCATCGGCATTCCACACATTTTCGGTGTAAGCGCCGGTGACAAACACGTCGAGAAGATCGGCGAAGCCCGTGCGGCTGTAGGTGTCGGTATAGGCATAGCCTTGGGGCTTGTACTTCTTGCTGGCCCAGTTCTGACCGACGCTGAAGCGCGACGACCATTCGGCCGACGCCCACAGATGGATTTCACACTCGGGTGAAGCGGTCTTCACTTCTTTTCTGATCTTGGCAAGCATGTCGGTGATCACCGACGAACGATACTCGATCCACTTGCTGAATTTGGGGCCTACGCCGCCTGTCTCTGTCACGATTTCGTGACGCGAGGGCACGGCTTCATTCCAATAACGGGCATAGCCTTTCATGTTGTCGTCGCTCATGCCATACCATCCGCCGTCGTTGTTGTTATAGCGCGGATAGTCGAGGCTGATGCCTTTGAGTCCGGGATATCGGGTGACGAGTTCGCGGCAAGTGCGAAGCACCAGATCCTGCACCTCGGGATAAATCGGGTCAAGCGTCACAAGCGACTGCGAGAGGTCGTCGGTGATAGGCACCGTCAGCGACGGATCATCATTGTCGTTGCGCACCTGCACCTTGTCTTTCCATTCGTCGAAATGATCGAAAACATAGCCCTGTTTCAAGCCGTTGCGGTCCTGATAGCCCCAACCGGTGACACAGACCGATGCAACGACATCGAGCCCGAGCTCGCGGCTTTTCTCGATGATATAGCCGAGATAGTCGTCGTAGTCGCGCTCTGCAGTCAGAGGTCCGAACTGGTTGCAGTAAGGCAGAAAATCGCTCTTGTACAGCGCATAGCCGTTGCTGGCCTTGGCGTCGACATAGACCATGTTCATGCCGTAGCTTTTGATCCGCTCGAGTTCGGCGTCGATGTTGGCTTTCGTCGCCAGCCGGTCGAAATTGGCTTCGGTGTCGATCCACATCGCCGCGGGCTTGGAAGCCACGGCTGTGCCGCGCATGTCAGCGTCGTGGCGCTCTACGTGGAAGGCAGCTGATACGTCGTCGGCTGCTTTGGCCGCCATGATGCTGCCGGCCAAAGCACATAACGCAATAATATGTCTGTTTACGTTCACTGTCGTGTTACTTTTTTTGAATTGTTACATCTCATTTTGCCAGTCGCCTGATCAACGGTCGGCCGACTGGTATTCGTCGATGCCTTGCTTGATCTGATCCCACTGGTTGCGGTTGATGATGTGGACGATGTCGAAGATCATCAGACCCTCGCTGTTCTCGAGACAGCACTTTACTGCATTGACCAGATTGTGGGGATCGGCAGCATCGGCCGAATGGTTGAGCGACTGGATCGATCCGATCACATGGCAGTCGCCCATGATGATCGAGTCGGCGCGGTTGAGGGCATATTCGACCGATTCGTTGTCGTCGGCACCATAAACCCGTTCGAGATAGGCTCCGACGATGAAATTGTCGAGATAGGGAGCGAAGCCCGCTTTCTGATACTCGTCTGTGCCATAAGGATATTTCTTACACCACTCGCTGCGGGGGCTCGACCAGTTCTGACCGTTTTTCTCGATGGCGTGGATCCACGATCCTGCCCAGTAGTTGAGTTCCAGATCGGGCTTGATGGCCTTAACGGTGTCGCTGACGGTGTGGATGAAGTCGGCGATGACATTGGCGCGGAACGCGAGCCACTCTTTGTAATACTGGCCCGGCACACGCTCTCCGTCTTTGTCATATGTGAAGATGTCGGCAGGCCAGTTCTCCACCTTTTTGCCGAGATAGCTTTCAAACGCTTCACGGCTGACATCGGAGAAATCGCTCTCCATGTCGGGGAAACGGCAGTAGTCGAGGGCAAGACCGTCGATGTCATAGTTGCCAACGATTTCTTTCAGCACCGACAGGGCATAGTCACGCGAGTCCTGGCGCACAGGATTGAGAAATGCACCGACCTTCGACGGGTTGTCGCGGATGTCGCCGAGAGTGCCGTCGGGACGATACTCTATACATGTGCGGCCGTCGAAAGTGCTGTCTTCATAGCAGAGGCCCTTGTTCTCCATCGGCGAACCGATCGGGAAGATGCATGCCGTGGCCGTCACCTTCAGACCCAGGCGGTGAGCCTCGCTGACAGCATATTCGAGAAAATCCCAGTCACGTTCGACGACAAGGGTGTCGGCGCATGTCTGTTCGGGCACGATCTTGCTCTTGTAGAGCACCTTGCCATCGACAGGCTTTACATCGACGACCACATTGTTGAACCCGGTCTCTTTGGCTTTCTCAAGATAGTAGGTTATCGAATCTTTTGTAGCGAAGCGGTCGAAATTTGCATCGCCGCACATCCAGAGATACTTCGGTTTCTCGGTCGGTTCGGCAACCTTGCCTGTACAGGCGCTGAAAATCGAAAGCCCTGCGACAGCGCTCAGCATAGCCGCGGCAAACAAGCGGGAATAGTGACGGATTTTTGTTGACATTTTTAGGTAAATAATTTCTTAGAAAAAATAGTGTTAAATGATAGAGATATCTGTGTTTGATGCAATCATTTTTCAGCAGGCCCGGTGAAGTGTCCGGTGATGTCGACGCCGCGGCTCGTAAATGGATCGAGCACCGAGTCGACCAACAGAGCAAACTCTCCGCGGGTGATCGTGTCGCCGTCGCCTTTGGCCGCGATGCCGTAAGTCGACAGCACGCCGTCGGCATCGACCTCGCCCGACGCAACCGACGCTATGAGCGCCACCGCTTCGGCAAGCTTAACCTCGCGGTCGGGAGTACCGCCGACCGGTTCGAGACCATAGAACCCGCAGAAATCGGCCAGTTCGCCGGCAAGCAGCGCATCGTCGGCGCGCAGCCATGTCTGGTTGCTCCAGTTGACATTGCGACCCTCGCCGCGCAGAAGTCCCGACGCTCCGATGCGCTGATAGGGCTTGAAGCGCGCGTCACCCTTCTCAACGTCGAGAAACGGCATGATATAGCCGCCGGCGTCGAGCACAATTTTCTGGATCTCGCGAACGCTCACTTCCGAAGGTTTCACCCCATTGAGAGCTGCCGTGGCGGCAATGGCTCCTGCAGCCTGACCGATCTGCACGACTACGGGCTGAAGACGCGTCGAGCCGTTTGCGATGTTCGACACCGACACCGACTTTTCGGTCACAAGAAGATTGTCGACATCCTTAGGTATGACCACGCCCATCGGCAGACCGTAAGACGGGATCGGATAAAATCCGATGGCAGGCAGGGAGTCAGGGCCGTCGTAGGTCTTGTGGTGATGGTCGACCGGATAATCGCCGACAGCGATAGCTGTGCGATAGAGCGGGTCGGCGGTGTCATATGGCTTGGTGATGTGGTTGAGCGTAAAGCGTGTAAGGCCGTGGATGCGGCGCGACTCACGGTGATAGGGTATGAACGGCAGCAGATCGTCGGTCGGGAACTCATCGTCGGCCAGGCCGAGAGTGTTCATGCCGAGTTCATGCTGCAGGAAGTAGACATAGCGCAGCGTCTTGGCGCGTGCCTCTTCGAGAGCTTCTTCACGCTCTTCGGGGGTCATCTCCACAAGGTTGATGTAGATGTCGTTACCGGCCACCGGCCAGTTGATCATATATTTGTTGTTAGGCAGTTTGCCGTAGTCCATCATATACGACGGCGAATAATTCTGTCCGATATTGTCGGGATCGGTGCAGAGCTCGTTCTGGCAGGTGCATGCAAATTCCTGAGGATCATAGTCTGCCGGCTCTGCCATCGTCACATCGCGGCCATAGTCCTTGAGAATAGCCACCATCGTTATACCCTGCACTATGTTGAGGGCCGAGTCGGGGGCGATGTCCTCGCCGGTCACTGTCCGGCTCTCCATGCCGACATCATAGCCGACACCGACTTGCTTGGCCACGTCGCCCAGCTCGGTGCCGTCGATCAGCACTTTGGCATGGACATCGAATTTCCGGCCATCCTTGCCTTCGAATTGAACGTTCCACGTGCCGTCGGCGCGCTGCTCGATCGCCACGGGACCGGCCTCATACTCAACTGTCAGATTCGACTCAGCTTCGACAAGGCTGTGCATCACGGCATTGCCGACCGACGGTTCAAACAGCACATTGCTCACCCATCCTGTCTTCAGGGCATCCAGTCCGCCGTAATGCTCGGCAAGGCGGTCTCTGAATTCGCCGAAAATGCCGGCAGGCATGCGGTAATTGCCGTCTACTGCGCTGACGCCCGCCGAGGTCAACATGCCGCCGAGCCAGGTGGTCGGCTCGACAATCATTGTCGTGGCTCCAAGACGCGACGACTGCACTCCGGCCGCTACGCCGCTGGCGCCGCCGCCGACAATCAGCACATCAGTCTCGCGGAAAGACGTTGAACACGAACTCAGCGCAATTGCTACTGTCAACACTGACAGCACATTGCGCAATGCTGCTATACGACAGGCTAATAGTTTGATCATCCGATAGATTTTTAAGACTTAGATATAAGGTAGCTTTAACCTTCATTATGTTGCAAACTTAGCAAAAATTTGCGAAAAGCCGGCGCTTTTATTCATCTTTTTTATTTTCAGACAGCTATTTTTGTAACACTTTGATCATCGCCCGCGTCTATCCACGACAAACATCCCCCGTCGGCCGCCGGTGGGGCGGTAGACGGGGGATGTTGCTTTCTATTGCCAGCCTGATGCCGTTTATCTCACAACGACCTTGGTCACATGGCTGCCGCGACGGCAGATCATCAGAGTTCCAGGCTCAGGATTGTCGACCTTGACACCCTGGAGATTATAGTATGTCGCTTCCTCTCCGTCGCCCTCAGCCGCGACATCAGCGATGCCCGAGGTCGATGGCAGTTCAAGACGGCCGTCGCAGATCGTGCGGAACAGGGCGTTGTGCTGCTCTCCGGTCTCACTCGCAAACAGCGTCTGAGCCTTGAACGTTATCACTCCGTCGCTCAGCTTCACCGCGCCATAGTACTTTTCGATCTCATCCTTCGAATGCTCGGCGCCGTACCATGCCGCAGGGCTGTTGACACACACCTGGCCATAGCCCAGGTCGACACCCGTCGGTGACTCTGCCACAACGACATAATCCGGATCTGTCGCATCGATATAGATATAATGGTGATGGCTGTGGCTGCTCAGAAAACGCTTGTTTCTCACAAAAAACGGATGGTTGACATAAGGATCGACCACACGCAGGAGATTATGGTCTGACTTGTTGCGCTCCACGGCCACATCAAACGTTTGTGGCTCTGACAATTGAGCCGTATCATAGCCCAGCGCCGGCAATATCGGGTCGGTGAACGTTCCCGAGCCTATCGGTTCCCAGTTGTCGGCATCGTCGTCCTGGATAAACACCACATGATAATCCGACGATCGCACAACGCCCTCACCGTCGACCGCCACCACACAAAGCGTGTACTTACCAGCCTCGTCAGCAGTCCACACTGTCTCGCCGTTGGCTGCGATTTCCTCGCCCGACTGAGCCACCTCGGCATAGACCTTGTCGTTTGCCGTCACAGTGCCCTCATAGGCCTTGATCTTCACTGCCGCTATATCCTTGCCCGAGGTACAGCCGACAACGATCTCCTCGTTGTCGCCGCAGGGCGTCACGCTTGCCGCAAACGAATAATCGACCACATTTGCGCCCGGCAGATAGATCGTGAAATTACCGTTGACATTTGAGTAGACCCATGTCTCTCCGTCCTCGCTGACGCCGAACGACTTAGCCGGGAAACTCACCACATGATCTTCGATCGAACCGTAGATCGCCACATCCTGCCAGCCGTTTTCGGGCACAAGCTGCGACACCTCGAACAGCAAGTGGGAATAGTCCTCGCAGTACACCCTCTCCGGATCCTGTGTGTTCACATAAAAATACTCGTCGCAGTCGATCCACAGCAAATCGGACACATACGACCCCTCGCCATAGGGAACCATGCGGTAACGCCCCGGCACAGACTCGCTCTCCTCGACATCCACGACCCATCGCTGACCCGAAAAACTTGCCGAATAGCCGTCCGATGGGCCTTCGACCCACGTTGCCTGACCTACAGCTTTCCATGTCTCAGCATCCTCAGCGTCAGGAGCCTTGAGCATCCCGCCGCTCTTCTCGCTTGCTATCTTATGAAACACCTGATCGCTTGTTGCGCCTGACGCGCCCTGCGATCCAACCATTGCCGTGCATGCAACTGCAAAATAAAGTAAACTTTTAAACATAAGCCTTTGTCATAAATAAAAAAATCTGAAACTCCGGCAAAGCTACAATATTTTTCCACAACAAACAACATTTTTCAAGCATTTTTTCACAACAACATCAAAATACATAGCATTTAGACACTTCAAGACCCTGCAACGCTCACTCCCCTCGCCCAATCGCCCCGCGAGTTGCTCGATGCTGCTGTAGCTATCCAATCCTCATTCATCTGATAGCGGTGATAATTCTTTTATTTCATGGCCGGACATGGATTCTATCAACTGCTTGTCCCATTCCAAACTTCGCGGAGAAGCATCTATATAATTTCCCTGATTGCCGATTGTATATATTCCATCCGGTTTAACTACATAATACAACTCCCACGGATCCTCACAATACCTTACAGATTCATTTTCCGTATACTTGATTTTCAACGAAAAATGCATCCGGCGTTCGGTATAACTGTCTATAAATTGTGAAAATGATTTGCTCAGTAATACAAAAATATTCTCAATTTTAAAATATCCAATCAGACCTGTTATCTCATGATCATCGTCAAACCCAAATGGCGGATATTCCATTGGAGTAACCATATGTAATGCATACGTACTATCAAACCACGAAGCCTTGAGCACCTTGTCTGTTTCAGGGCATAATTGTTCAAACACCGGATACACCTCGTAGTAAACAAGCCTCGCAATCGTGTCATTTTTTAAAACAACCTCAGGCAAGGTCACAGTAGTTTCAAATATTTCATCACACGTATCCTCATGTCCGTCACCCGACGGAAACGCATAGCCGTAAATGTTGCAAAGTGCCATCACTGCAATCGCGGCAATTTCTATTCTCTTAAATATTTTCATATCCTTAATGACATTGATTAACAGGCCTATTTTTCAATAAAAATCAAATGACGCCATCATCATTTTCTCACATATCTACATTTGATTTATCGCATCATAAAATTCTTCAGGAGACTCGCCCAACAGCCCCGCAAAATTGCTGGGTCGTGACCCGTCACGACCGCCACGCTGCCACACACTGATCCCCCGATCAGCGTTCGCGACAGGTCGCGAACCTACTGCCGGACGATTTGACATTATAGGGCGGGAACACAGCATAGCGGTTGAGAATTAGAGTATTATCAATCCGCAAATATACACTAACTAAAGCCTTATTTGCAAATTTTCAAATATGCTTTAAAACATATCATCGCGACACAATAGCACGATACTTTTTTATTACAGCATCATCCCATTCGATCTTTTCACCTAAGTAATACATATTATTTTTATCCACAGCATATCCTTCTCCTATATATCGGAATGAATTCGGGTCCGCCCCTCTTACGGATATATCTCCTGAAAACACTTCACCACCAAAATCTAATGCCGAGTAACAATCTATCGTCCCACAATAGGGATAATATACCTTATTTTTATCCCTAGCATACGGAAGATAACCATCATTAAAATCATTCACTTCAAATGTATTTAGGTCTATATCTTCTATTCTGATCAGAAGTTCCCGACAATTGGAAACAAACTCATAATCCGATATAGAAGCATCGTCAGACAAAGTGGTTACAAACAAGCTGTCATTAATTAAATAATAGCACGAAATGTTTGTTGTATCTTTAATTCTCAACCATTTACCTTGGCCAACATCGTCAAATCCCTTACTACATCCACATAGCAACATAATTCCAGACAAAGCCATCAATAGATCGGCTATTCTTTTTTTCTGAAAGGGATTTTGCTTAGGAATCTTATTTCCCATAACATATTATTAAGTCCATTTAATCTAACCGAATTATAGTTGTTAACAATTTCAAACGCCCGCTCCCCCTGCCCGACTGCCCCGCAAATTGTAGGGTCGTGACCCAATGCTGTTTACTTAAGCAATCAAATAGCCTCTCTATAGTTATGTAGAGT
>CAJUMR010000025.1 GCA_910587475.1 uncultured Muribaculaceae bacterium | reverse complement strand
TTTGTGACGATGGAGTCATCGCCAGCGTCGGTCATTTTATCTGTTTTACAGCCGGCGGCAAGCAGCATTACGCTGCTTGCCAGGGCTATAAATCCTCTGTGTTTCATGGCTATATTCAATGATTATTGTTCTTATAATGTGCATTGACGAGATCAATGCATGTGATCGGACTGCATGTAGATCCTTGATTTCGTCCTGCGTAGTGACATTCACGAGCGCCTGGAAGTGTAAGCGAACCATTTCCCTCAACTTTGATATTTATGAATCCCAACGCTTTTAGACCTGCGACTCCTTCAGCATCCCATATACACTCGCGCGGACACTCTGCATACGAGCAGTCCAAGCCAGATTCTGGAGGGGCAAGATTATCGACTTCTCCAAGTATTCTATTACAATGTGGACATTCAGTGTCAGTCAGAGCCATTAGATTGGCTAACTGTCGGGGATTAAGTGATGAGGCAACGTCAATGTTGGCAGCAAACCGACAGACGGTGGCACTCGCAAGGACTGTCAAGACGACAAGTGGAGTTAGTTTTTTTAGTTTCATAATTGTTTTGTTTTTAATGTTGGTTATTAAAGCCAATTATTGATAACGTCAGAGGATCATTGTAACCTTCGATAAATACATTTATGTGGTGCCTGAACATGCCGCTGCTCAATTCAGATCCGTCAACAATAATCTGAACTATAGCCTCGGATCCGGCACTGATCACCGATCTGTCGACTTTCGCATCGGAGCACCGGCATGATGCAATGGTTTCAGAAATTGTCAGATCATCACCGGAAGTGTTTCTGATGGAGAACTTAACAACCTTTTTTTCATCATGTTTCATCAGGCCTACCGATCTGGAACTGGGCGACGCTTCCAATGGTGGCAGATCGGCCAACGGTTCGTCGGTTTCAGCAATGATGTCGGCAAACAATCTCCTTATATTTGGATTGTAGACCGGATCGCCTATGGCCAAGACCCGATTGTCTCCATCGATCAGAAATGTATGATAGGCCTTGTTCTTAGGCAAGGTATTCGAGTTAAAGAACTTCCGTTCTTTATCAATCACATAAGGATATGTAAAACAGTCTCGTTTGAAAACATACTCGGCTTCATTTATATCCTTTGGAGAAAGTATCATCACCAAATTGACATCTTTATTGCACAAGTTGTTATAGACATCCATTTGTTGAGACCATTCAAGCGCCCTCAGGCTACACTTGGTGCATGATGCCGAATCTATAAATGTCACTATTTTATAATCGCAGTCTGCAATATTGTAGTCAATTGTGTCAGATTGCACAGTGAAAGTCAGACCATCGGGGATGATCAGTTCCTTGCCTATCCACTCATCGAGCATTGAGACAATGCGCTCCTTGCGGTTTTTCGATCCACAGGATGCGACAGTGGCGGCAATCATCACGGCTATCAGAATTTTGATGACTTTCATTTTGCTTTCATTTTATATGCCGATCGCACCTTCGTAGATGGAACCACCGACGGCGATGCGGATGGCGACAGGTGAGCCTGTTGGCGGGAGGGGGAATTGTAGTTCGGGGGCGAGAAATACAGAGCCTTCGAAACAAGCGACTCCCGAGTCCAGGTCGATGATCTGAATCTCGGCTGTAACGTTGACCGTCGACGTGATGACTAAGACATCGCCATTGCGATAAGCCGATATACGCACACGCGAGGGGGCTTTGGCCTTTGGAGGTGCATGTTCCGGGAAAGGCTTCAGTTCAATGCGTTCTACGTTGGGATCTTCTTCAGCAAATGATGTGAAAGATCCTGAAAGTAATGATAGCGTCAATGCTGCTAAAATAAAAAGAGGTCTTTTCATTGCGGATGGATTTTATAATGGTTTCCGCAAATTTAAGCACTTTTATCTGTAAAAACACTAATTTATTGCCGCTTCATTGCGCTGCAACGGTCACAAAAGAGCATTGATTATCAAAGCATTAGGTCGACCATTTTCAACTATTTTGCTGCAAGCCGCTGCAACGGAGATAAATAGTTGATAAATAGCGCTTTAGGATTTAAATTATCTTAATGCACTGACATATAAGTCTTTAGCTAAAAATAACTTAGAAATTCTTCCTTATCGGGCATATCTGACAAGGCTATCTCACTCTTAAGTCGGGTGCGTTGCGAACGGGCAGAACTTACATTGCCGTATCCCAGAGCTACGCTCATGAACTGATTTGAAAAGCCTGCGAAAACGAGTGCAACGGCGTTATATTTCTTTGTGGTCATCGGCGCTGACTGTTCCTTGAACCTTGACATCAAGTTGCAGTGAATGCTGTCGATATAGGCTTCGATCGCTGAATAAAATTCGGGCTGCTGAAGGCGTTCGGTAAGTTTTAATATCTGACGCGCGACAGATTGGTAACTTCCGCTGCTGTCAGACGATGAGGCAATTATCTCAAAAACCTCATTGCTCAGCTGTTGGAATTGACTGTCAAACAAACGTTTTAATTTGGTTTGAGATTCTGAGGCTCCAATCTTAGATTGGAGATCGGCCACCTCAGAACGGAATCGCGATAAGTCGGACAATAAGGCGTCGGCTCTTTCGTCCTTAATTTTTATCCGGATCCGGTATATGATGATCAAGCAGACGACTGTCGAAATCAACAAAGCGCATATAGCTCCCAGCCAATAAGCCAGATTGCGGGTTTCGGAATACTGAGCGCGGTAGCTCTTCGATTTATCATTGAAGTGCTCGACAAGCAATGATGTATAGGGATGTGTCAACAGATAGTTATGGTTCTTCGTGTCTTCAGTGAAATACTTCATGAATGAGGTGTAGGCCTCCCGGTAAAGCCCCTCTGCGGCATAGACTTTAGACTGCGCGAACATCACATTGTTACTGTCATTACGAGTCCTAACCCGATCCCACGCTTTGTCAATATACTCATCGGCCAAATCGGTACGTCCGATAGCCACCGCCATTTTTGCTTTATTCGACATATCGATAGAACTCAATCCTCCGGCATAGAACGCAAGTGAATCCATGTGAGTGAGTGCATCGGCAAAATTCCGGCTCTTATATTCTGCATCAGCCATAAGTTTATGATAAAACGCCGCATACAAGTCGTCGCGCCAAAGAGAATCACACTTTACGTCTGCAAGAATCTCTTTTGCCCGCTCCGGTTCATCAATGCGGATTAGCGAGTGGGCGTGCATCATCCGTTCTCTAATGGCAAAAAATGGCTTACCGGCCAGAAGAAAGTGACGTGCAGCCAATTCGCTCATGTCGGCTCGTTTTTTTTCGACAAACAGATAAGAATATATATCGGCCTGTTCGCGGTAGGCCATGGCGAGATAGAAGTTGTCGCCGAGCGATGATGCGCGGTCGGCGGCTTCCATCAGCGCCAACAACGCGGCCGTCCACTCGCGGCGGTAGCCGAGCAACACTCCGCGATAGAACTGGCTTTGCACATCAAGGCTGTCGCCACGGCCGCGGTAGTAGTCTGCGGCCGCGGTGATTGCGGCGAGCGAAGCGGAGTCTGCGGCGACGGTGCCGGCCTTTTCGTGTGCCTTGGCAAGCAGCAGGGCGAGACGGGCACGGCGGTCTGCCGAAAGGCGCAGGCCGCTGAGGCTGTCGAGCATGGCGACCGCCGAGTCGGGAGCGGCATACATCAGAGTGTCAGCCCGGTCAAGAACCGGGTCGGCATGGCCGTTGTCACTGCAGGAGCAGAGAACGGCAAAAATAAGGAGCGCTATGATGGTCGGGAGTAGTTTCATACGATAGGATCGTCTGTCTGGTGGGATGACATCGGGGAGGGGCGACGTCGTTTGCAAAGTTAAGCACTTGCACCGATTTTTCCAAAAATACAGGGCAATCGGCGCAAGCGCTTAGAGTCATTCCGAATGAAATCTGACCAGACCTTCCATAGGGCTGCGGAGAATCAGTCCGACCGAGCAGCCCGACCGAGCAGCCGCCTCGGCAAGCACGTCGCGGTAGTACCAAGCTATCGAACCGACAAAATTGACCGGCAAGTCGCGCGCCGCATCATAGCTCAGCACGTTGCGACGGAAAAAATCAGTGAACGACCTCACAACAAGGTCGTGGACAGCCGGATGATCAATGTTCTCAAGCAGGAATGGCGTGACGGAGGCGAGGAAGCGGTTGGCCTGGGGCTCGCGGTAGACGCGGCGGATGATGGAGAGACGATCGAGATCGTAGTGCCGGAGGAATTTCTGACATAGGTCGGCCGGAAGCTGGCCCTTGAGCACGTCGCCGATCAGCAAGCGCCCGAGAACAGCTCCCGAACCTTCGTCGCCCAGGATATAGCCCAGCGGAGAGACGTTGTCGCAGATTTGCCGGCCGTCGTAGTAGCATGAGTTTGAGCCTGTGCCGAGTATGCAGGCTATGCCCGGGCGGCGCCCGCAGAGCGCGCGCGC
Organism: uncultured Muribaculaceae bacterium; assembly: GCA_910587475.1. Lineage (GTDB taxonomy): Bacteria > Bacteroidota > Bacteroidia > Bacteroidales > Muribaculaceae > CAG-873. The sequence continues at coordinate 30,968 of CAJUMR010000025.1, read as the reverse complement.
TGCCGCCAGCAGATCGGTGTTGACTTCGATCGCCGACGCGCCGGGGAGATTGCGTGCGATCGCCCGGCTCACGCTGCCGCAGACTTCGTCGGACAGGCAACCGGCTCCATAGAAATAAACGCTTCCCACGAGAGAGGCGCTGCCGGCGAGCTGAGGCATCAGTTCATCGGCCAGACGCGAGGCGATCTCTTCTTCGGTGAGCATCACAGCGTTGATGCCGCCGGTCGACATACGGCCGACGATGCTGCCGGCAGGGTCGACGAGCGCCCAATCGATCTTGGTGCTGCCGCAGTCGGCGATGAGCTTGAGGTTGGCAGTCATAGCTTGATGTAGATTTTCTTTTTATAGAGAACGTAGCCTACACACCAGTTGAGCAGCACGAATAGCACAGCGAACATCGCCGAGGCAAGCGCTTTGTCGCCGCAGCAGACGGGCAACAGGCAGACCTGATAGACAAATCCTTTGATCGAGATCGCTCCGCCTTCGACGCCGCTCCACGGAATGCGCGTCAGCCCCACGACGATGGCAAGCACGGCGCTGAGACAGTAGAGAAACAGCGGATTGACACCAAACGCTTCGAAGAAGCGGCTCCAACGGCGGTAGCCTTTGACATCGATGATCCAGATGAGCAGGGCGAGAAGACTCGATGCGAGACCGCAGGTGGTGAGCACGAAGGTCGGCGACCACACTTTCTTGTTGATCGGCAGCCCGTAGCTCAGCAGAAAGCCGGCAAAGGTGAGGACTGTTCCGACGATAAAGAGTCTGTTGATGCGTGAGGTGTTGTCGGAGCCGCCGACGATCAGGCTTCCGCAGAGAAAGCCGATGAGCATGTGGGCAACCGACGGCAGGGTGCTGAGGAAGCCTTCGGGATCGAATTTGAGCGAGACACCGTCGACATAGTCTGTGTACATGTGGGCTTCGCCGAGCACAGCGCGGTCGACGATGGCAATGACGTTGTGATCGGCAAATTCAAATCCGTGGCCGACGACGAGCACGACCGCATAGGCCACCAGCATCAGCGCCACGATCCATTTGAGCGTGCGGCGGCTGAATATGATGCCGAGAAGCGATCCGACGCCGTAGCAGAGCGCCAGACGGGGGAGCACACCGAGTATGCGTATATGGTCAAAGGTCATTACCGACTCCCAGAGGGCTGCGCCGCTGTAGACTCCGCGCAGGAACATCGACAGCCATGTCAGGAACAGTCCGACGAGGAATATGAGCACCGTCCGTCTGACAATCTTGATGACCGTCGGCATGGAAAATTCAAAATTGAACTTCCGCAGCGACAGATATGACGACACACCCATTATGAACATGAAAAACGGAAACACGAGGTCGGTCGGCGTAAGGCCGTTCCAGCTCGCGTGCATCAGCGGAGGATAGATCTCGTCCCATCCGCCGGGATTGTTGACGAGGATCATTCCGGCGATGGTTATGCCCCTCATCACGTCGAGCGCCAACAAACGTTTGGAGCTCCTGGCAGTGTTAGCAGTTGTGGTTGACATTGGATTTGATTGGTTTTTGGATAGGTTTTATATTATGTTATTGCATTTCTTTAGCCGGGCGTGTGCAGCGGTCGACCAGATAGACGATCGACTTGTAGGACACGCCGCTATTAGACGTCAGCCCGATCTCGCAAGTCCTCGAATTGGAGAAGCCTTCGGTGACGTGGGCGGCCTCGAGCTCGGGACGCAACTTGCGCAGCCCCCATCGGTTGAGCTCGGGGTGGAAGAAGCCTTTGTCGCCCGCAAATCCGCAGCATCCGACCTCTGCAGGCACCGTCACCGATGTGGCACACATCGATGCCAGAGTGATGATCTTGTCGGTGATGCCCATCAGACGCGACGAACAAGTGACATGGACGGCGATCGAGCAGTTTTCTTTCTCAAATTCGAGATGGGGGGCGAGGAAGTCGAGGATAAACTCAGCCGGCTCGTAGATCTTCATCGCCGATATGAAGGAGCGCATGCGGTGGAGACAGGGACTCTGGTCGCAAAGCACGGGGTAACGCCCGAACTTTGAAGCCTCCATCAATTCTCCCTCAAGCTCGGCCGTCATATAGTCGGCGATCTCCGTGTAGCCTTTGCTCTCCCATATCATGCCGCAGCACAGTTTGTCGAGACGCTTCGGAAAGATGACCTCATAGCCGGCCTTGTGGCACAACGAGATCATCACCTCGGCAAGAGGCTGCAACGACACGCCCTTCTCGGGAGTGACACCCATCGTGCGGTTGATACACGACGGGAAATAGACAACCTTGCGCTCGGAGGACGCAGAGGGCGCGGGCTCGCGGAAACGGTAAGGGCGGGGCAACGCCGAGGTCCACAGGGGCATGCCGACCTTGTGGAGCGCACGGCCGAGGCTGTCGACTGCGCGGTCGCCGACGACAGAGCGCACGGCTGAGGCGCCTCCGAGAGCCAGCCTGAGCCCGGAGCTTATCCCTTTGATATGACGTGTGCACCACCAGCCTGCATATTGCACCGGCTCATTGTAGAGTTTCGGGCGCTCGCGCAGTTCGTGGGTGAGGTCGGCGGTGTTGATGCCCATCGGGCACGAAGTGCTGCAAAGGCCGTCGCCCGCACAGGTTTCGTCGCCATAGTAGCGGTAGAGCCGCTTCAGACGCTTGAGACGCCCGCTGCGGTCGCCGATTTCCGTCAGCCGCGAGATCTCGCGGTTGACGACTATGCGCTGGCGCGCCGACAGGGTCAGGCCGCAGCTGACACAATTGACTTCGCAGAAGCCGCACTCGATGCAGTTGTCGACACGACGGAAGGTCAGCGGCAGCGGCTTGATATTCTTTATGAAGCACTCAGGGTCGTCGTTGAAAATGACGCCCGGGTTCAAAATATTCTGAGGGTCGAAGGCCTTCTTGATGCGGAGCATCAGCGACCACGCCTTGTCGCCCCACTCCATCCTGACGAAAGGCGCCATGTTGCGACCTGTGCCGTGCTCGGCCTTCAGCGATCCGTCGAAACGGTCGACCACCAGCCTCACGACTTCTTCCATCAGATGGCGGTAGCGGTCGATGTCGTCCTGAGACTTGAAAGCCTGGGCTATGACAAAGTGATAGTTGCCCTCGAGAGCGTGGCCATAGATGCATGCATCATCGTAGCCGCAGTCGTGGAGCAGGCGCTGCAATGCGACGGTCGCTTCGGGCAGATCGTCGATATGGAACGCAATGTCTTCGATGAGCGAAGTGGTGCCGCGCGGACGTGTGCCGCCGACAGCCGGGAAAACTCCCGAACGGATATTCCACCATTTCGACGTCACGGCCTCGTCAGACGAGAAACATGCCGGCTTGTAGAGTCTGAAGCCCGAGAGCACGTCGAGCGCCTTTGCGATGTTGGCGTCGAGTTCCTCGCGGCTGTCGGCTTTGGTCTCGAGCAGCAGGGCTGTGAGTCCCTCGCCGGTGGAATCGCCGACCGATTCAAGCGATTTGCTGTCGAGGAGCTCGCAGCTGTAGAGATTGGCGTTTTTGCGCATAGCCACCACAGCCCTGCATGCCTCTGCGAGATCGTCGAAATAGACCATCGCCGAGGCGCCCGCCGGGTAGAGATGAGAGGTGTTGACAGTCACGCTGCTCAGGAAGGCCAGAGTGCCCTCACTGCCGACCATCGCATGGGCGATGATGTCGATAGGGTCGTCATAGATGATAAATGGCCTGAGATTTAAGCCTGTGACATTCTTGATCGAATATTTATGGGCAATGCGCTGTTTCAGGGCGCTGTCGCCGTTGATTTCGTCTCTGATCGCACAGATCTCGTCGACAAGAGCTTTGTGAGTCCGCAAGAAAGCGATGCGCGACCGGCGGTCGGACGTGTCGAGCACTGTGCCGTCGGCAAGAACGATCCTCACCGAGTCGAGCACACGGTCGCTGTTGGCGTGGACACCGCAGCTCATGCCCGAGGCATTGTTCATGACGATGCCGCCGACCATCGCCGATCGCTTGGAGGCCGGATCGGGTCCGAACGTCCGGCCGTAGGGCTTCAGCAACTCATTGGCGCGCATGCCGATTACGCCGGGCTGGAATGTCGCTTTGCTGCCGTCGGCGTTGATCTCATAGCCTTCCCAGTTCTTTCCGGCTACGATCAGCACCGAGTCGGTGATCGACTGACCCGAAAGGCTCGTGCCGGCCGCGCGGAAGGTCACAGGCAGAGCATGGCGCGATGCGGCTGCAAGCAGCCGGGCCACCTCGTTTTCGTCCTTCGATCTTATCACGATCTTAGGCAGTAGTCTGTAGAAGCCTGCATCAGTGCCCCAGGCGAGCAGGCGCAGATCGTCGGTATAGATGCGTTGAGCATCGACAAACTCTCTGATCTCTTTCAAAAACTGACGGTATTTATCCATGGTCAAAAGGTGTTTAAAAAATTTGGTCGGCACATTGTGCCGACCTGTTATATGTCACTTTTCCTTTAAGTTTCAATCAGTCGAACGCCCCCGATATGGCCTCTTCGACCGACTCTTTCTCCTCGACGAAGAAACCGCTGCCTTCGCATAGATCGAGCCCTTCGGGGAAGTCGAAGCGCGTCTGCTGGCTGTAGGGCAGCGACGGATCGGCATAGACCTTCGACAGGAATTTGCCGTAGATCGGCAGCGCCATAGCCGCACCCTGACCGTGAGCCATGCTGTTGAAATGGATATAGCGCTCTTCGCCGCCGACCCATGTTCCCGACACCAGATCGGGAGTGAAACCCATGAACCATCCGTCGGAATTGGAGTTGGTAGTTCCTGTCTTGCCACCGATCTGGGCGGTCAGATTGTAAGGAGCCCGACGGAGTCGGTTGCCCGTGCCGCCATCGACGACGTTGAGCAGCATCGACAGTATTTTGTAATATCCTTTTTCGGTGATGACCTCAGTCTGCGTCGGCGAAAAATCAGAGATGATGTTGCCGTTGGAATCGGCGATCGCCGTGACAAACATCGGATCGGCACGCATGCCCTTGTTGGCGAACGCGCTGTAGGCGGTGACCATTTCCTTGACCGACACCTCACACGGCCCCAGACACAGCGAAATGACCGCCGGCAATGAATTGGTGATGCCGTAGCTGTGCATGCGCTTGACAAGCTCGGCAGGGCTCAACTGAGCCATCAGACGTGCCGAGATCCAGTTGTTGGAGTTGGTCAGCGCCCAACGCAGATCGACCATCTCGCCGATGCGCGACTTGCCGGTATTGTTGGGCGACCATGCGCGGCCGTTCTCGTCGAGGAAGGTCGGCTGAGAGTTGAGCAGCTCATCGCAGGGTGTGAAATCCGACTCCATGGCATAAGTGTAGAGAAACGGCTTCACTGTCGATCCTACCTGACGGCGGCCCGTCGAAACCATGTCATACTGGAAGAACCTGAAGTCGGGACCGCCGACATAAGCTTTCACATAGCCGTTGCGCGGATCCATTGTCATGAAACCGGCCCGGAGGAAACTCTTGGTGTAGAGTATCGAGTCAAGCGGAGTCATGATCGTGTCGACCGGCCCGTCGTAGCTGAACACTGTCATCTCGAAAGGTTGATCAAACTGCGCACGGATCTCGTCGTCGGACAGACCCGACAGACGTCCGACGCGGCTGCGCTCGCTCTGACGGATAGCATTGTTGATCAGCTTCTTGCGCATCTCATTGCTCAACTCGCCGGTGTTTGATGTGTAAGGGGCTGTCGGCGAATTGCGTTTCTCCTTGAAGAATGCCTGCTGAAGCGAACGCATGTGCTCGTTGACAGCCTGCTCGGCATAAGCCTGCATGCGCGAGTCGATGGTCGAATAGATTTTCAGACCATCGTTGTAAATGTCATATTTCGTACCGTCGGGGCGCGGGTTCTTCTCGACCCAGCCGTAAAGCGGATTGTTCTCCCACGCGATCGAATCGTCGACAAAACGCTGCTGATCCCACGACGGATAGGCCGCGCGCGACGGCTTCTTGGCTGTCAGATAGCGGCGCAGTTCCTCGCGGAAGTATGGTGCCAGGCCCTCCTTATGGTCGATGCGGTGGAAGTCGAGCTCAATCGGCTGGGCTGCGAGCGCATCGTATTCAGCCTCGGTGATCATGTCGGCCTTGCGCATCTGGTCGAGCACCACGTTGCGACGCGCGAGAGCCCGCTCGGGATGACGCACGGGGTTGTAGTACGACGGATTTTTCACCATGCCGATCAGCGTGGCTGCCTCGTCGATGTTGAGGTCGGCGGCATCTTTGTTGAAATAGACCTTGGCCGCAGATTTGATGCCTACGGCGTTATAGAGAAAGTCAAACTGGTTGAGATACATCTTCAGTATCTCTTCCTTCGAATAAAAACGCTCGAGTTTGATCGCGATCATCCATTCGATAGGCTTCTGGAGTGCGCGCGATATGAGGCCGTCGGACGGCGGTGTGTAGAGCTGTTTGGCGAGCTGCTGGGTGATGGTCGAACCACCGCCGGCATTGCGCTGCCCCATCAGCAGGGTCTTGAACGCCACTCTGACGAGCGCACGGACATCGATGCCCGAATGATCCTCGAAACGGGCATCTTCGGTCGCGATAAGCGCATCAACCACCGCCGGAGAGATTTCGTCGAAATCGGCATACACTCTGTTGCCTGTCCCGCGGAAATAACGGCCGATCTCCTCGCCGTCTGACGAATAGATGACCGATGCAAACTTGTCCTGCGGATTCTTAAGATCTTCGACAGGAGGCATGTAACCGATAAATCCGTTATATGCCAACACGAAAAAAAGCGCTACCGCTACCACGAGAATTGAAAACGATATCCACAGCCACTTGATCAACTTCATGCTGCGGCGACGTCGTTCCGACGCCTTTTCGGGAGAAATAGTACTTGCCATTATGCTGTTGTAATGCTGAATGTCTTTTGTCGTTGTATTTTTTATTGAATACAAAGATAGCTTTTATTCCCATGATTTGCAAGAGTGAGGTTATCTCAACCGCTCCCGCAGCCATCTGTCATCGGCTGACTGCATAGCAGACTCCGGCCGCCTGGCGGGTCTGGTCGATCTTGCCGTCATTGACAAGCTGGAGGATTGCATAGCACAGCGCGACGCTGTCGAAGCCTGTGAGCGCCTGCAACTCCGTATAAGTGTATTCACACATTGATTTCATCGTGGCCAGCAACTGCCGGCTGTTTTTGATTATATTTTCTTTGTTGAACTTTGACATATATCTGAATTGGTATGATATTATTGACTGCCGGCCCACGCATGGGCACGACAGCCGACCGTTTTGTTTCAATTCCCGCCGCAAAACTTGACCGGCAGTCAAGGCTGCAGATCTGCGGCATCGCGTGGGGATGCCTCACGCAACTATATGCAAAATTAAGCTATTGTCAGCAATATCAAAGACTTTAATCCATTATTTGTGTTTAATTATGGATATTTCACTTAGACGCCATTTCCATCGGAGATGTTTGCAATATCACATTGCTGTTTTGATCGTCATTTGAATCTATCGAAAGAGAGAACTACAAATAAATTATAAGACCTCGACCCCGCTATGAAAACAAATTTGTAATAGCGGTGTAATATCTGCTCATCGGAGGGCACAATTAGAGCCTACTCGCGCGCCCCGGGTCACCACCACTCCTGTCGCCCTTGTCCGTCGAGCAAGAAGATGCGTTCGTCATGTCCTTTTGTAACGTCACGTAACAACAATAACGCGCCCTCAGGAATATTGTCGAAGGTAATCACTACTGTCTCAGCTTGTTTTTGGCCGAGAGATAGCCAACATTCACCATCCCAATAAAAAAGTTCATAAACATCACCAGGCTCCACCATATTGCCGTCGCCTCTGGGTATATATCTAATCTTGGAAATCTTAACTTTTTTACCAAAGTCCAATCCGATCCAGCAGCCAGTGCCTGCTGGTGCACAATAAGAAGTAAGGGCATTACCATCGAATAAATTTTCACGCCTCCACATAGGGTTATCCTCCCAGCTCCCATTGGTGCCGATGATTTTACCAATTAATGGTTTTGTGTATATGGAATCGAAAAATGCTATTTCAGCCATGCTACAGTAAGTTTCCGGTTTATCATTTATATAACGCCAATAACGGCAAGGTGGAATTGAAGCGCTAACTTCTATGTCTCCGCCAACCGCACGTCCTGATGATATTGTATGTACAGAGTAAACCTCATTTTTGAATTCAGGATCATCAGAGGCTTCGAATTGGCCGTTTTTCACAAGATGCGCGTAATCCCATACATACTTCAACACAGGGTATTTACGGTCAAATTGAGCCGTTGTCATTTTCTCTCCAGCCTTAATTGGTCTGATATTTCCTTTAAAATCCAATATGAAAGGATCTGATATGGCCTTTGCCTGGCCGGACGCTGTATAATACACAGGAAGGTATATTATATTCTTTCCGACCGACTTGAATTCTGCGAGCCCTCCTTTCACAAACGTGTAATCAACTGGAGTCCAATCGTTATCTCCGTAGACACAAAGATATACCGTTTTATTTGTCATGCCCTTGCAGACAATAGTTACTAATGATGTAGCAGTGTATTCGTCTGTAACATCCTTTAAAAATATATTCCTGAAAAAAGGCGGAACGTAGCAATCCGAATGTTTTAGTTTGACTAATTGAGGATTTGATGCATAAGTTGACCTGAACACCTTGGGCAACCGTTCGTCTATGATTACGCCATCTTCTATACGTGACATCATACCTGTAAATGGTATATGTTTTCCATTTGCAGCAAAAAGCACATTCCAAGAATGTCCAAGTCGCTGATTACCCCAATGAGGAGTGCAGTCCTGACCTATCGGCAAGCCGACACTTCTGAATATAACTGTTGTTAGATAGCCAAAGTCGCTGCACATGCCATGAGGGACCTTCAACCTGACGGACACATCATTGATGTTAACCTTTTTTTCATTTGTTGGTCCTGGATGTACATCCCTGCGGTAAGCTTCATTTAGCAGCCTACACGCTTGATATGCCGATCCATTATAAAGGTCACAGTAATCAAGAGTTTCTAATTCCTCATCATAAACATTTTTGTATTTCACCCGCCAATCATCAAGCGGTTGCAGTTCTTTAATTTTATATGGCAGAATGTACTCACAGAACATGTCAAAATCGAGATGTCGCAGCCATTTGCAATTTTTCCACTGATTGAAAGCCTGATCAATATTGTCTATCAAATAATTCGACGTAACCAATTTGCAATCACTTATTTTCGGAGAGAAATCAACTCCCATTAGCGTTTTGATTGAGTCGATCGAATCGCAAAGAGCGAATATAGAGATGTCCGGATTCACGCATATAAACGAATCTGCCGCGTGATGATACCTACTTAAAAGAGCAGTATCTGAGTAAGAATAATGGCCAGGCATGTTGGATATCAACCATCTGGCAGCTTCAAGTTTTTCTGGCTCATCAGCATAATGTTCAAGCACAGCCTCTAGTTCGAATCTATTGTCTCCTGAAGTCTTAAGTGCAGTTTCAAGTAGACTATCTTCACCTTTTGAGGAGCATGAATACAATATGTTTGACAGAACAAGGATTGACAGACTCACGATTTTTAATAATACTTGGAGCACGTGCATTGTTGATACGCTTTGTTTTATTATAATTCCGGTTTATATCGCAGAATCTCCTCGTCAAAAGTCAGTGCATAGATATAGCCATCATATTTAGAAAAACTGATATCACGGATATATCTGTCTAATGGAATAATGCACTTTAGGCAACCTGAATAGTCAAAAACATGCAGTTCAGACGGAGGTTCTATAAAATCATCAGGCCTGTCATATATATGATTGATATACAACGCAAAAATCAGATTATCGGTAAGTTCAATATCTGAGTAATATGTCCAATAAGGCAGCGAGTACTCGCCAAACAGGTTTTCCACGCCTGCAACATTGCCGATAGAAACGGTCTTTTTGGATGAATCTTTAAGATCATGGATATTCACTTGATTGATTGCCCGCATCGCAATGACAATGTATCGTCCGTCAGGCGACACGCTCAGCGGAGAATTGTATGCGGAAAAACAGTCACCCATGTCGTCGAAAGCAATCTTGTACATAGGTTCGTCAGCAATAACATTATCAATATCGGCACTTTCTGAAATCCGAAGCCTGAACCCGATATCATCATCCATTATTTCCTGCAACATGCTGTCTCCGACAACTGCCGCAAACTTTACCATAGGGTTGATCCTATATGATTGGTCGATCAAAGCCTCTCCTCGCTTAATGCTCTCAGAGATGTTCAACCGCTTGAGCTGAGCGTTTCCGACATCTACCACCCATAGACCTGATCCGCTTTCATCTTGGAATTTCACCCCGTTTGTCATAGTCGAGGTTAGATCGTTCGGACCATTGCCTTTGACACATATTGATGTTAGAGAATCCCCATTTAGATTGCGCAATTCAAACAGCGTTGTATAACCACGAGTCGAAATACACATCACTGTATCCACGATTGACAAATCTATCGCACCCATACATTCAGGTATAATAATTTCTCCTGTAAGTGTGTCTGATATTTCTATGGCATCTCGGTCATAGACAATGCTATTTTCCGAAAAATAGACTTCATTGATTTCTTGCGCATGTTTGCCGCATGAGGCCATGACACCAACCAAGATGGTGATGGCCATGGCCTTAATGATAATACTGTTGGTTGCTAACATAGTTTAAACATCAGTTTTGAAGCATTTACCCTTGGGTCCGTCGGCCTCTCTATCATCAATCCATTGACATGGGTTCCCGCATCTCCAGTAGCCTCCTTTTCCTTCTTTCTGTTTACTCCAGCATGTCCAACTTGTTGAAGTCCCTCCTTCTTCATCTGATAAAGCTTCGATGTTTGCAAGTTCCAGATCAGAGAATTCTCTGGCACCATTCGAAGACGTACTGAAGCTTAAATAAGTAGAAGAGATGATTGTTACGGCCGCAGCCGTGCATAATGTCAGTCTCGTTTTCATTGTTTGTTGTTTTAGATGATGTTAGTCGGGTTACTTTATGTAACCGGTTATTATTAATGTTTCAGGATCGTGTTTTTCGTAGAAGAATACATCAATATGCTTTTTAAAGGGACCACTTTCGTAATCGGCTTTGAGTGAAACATCTATTGCCGCTGTTTCTCCAGATTGAATGGATTCGAAACGAGGGCTTGCAGAAGTGCATTCGCATGAAGGCACGACGCTTTGCAATCGATAAGTCACGCTGTCAGAATTATGAAGATAGAAAGTTGCGACTACAAGTTAGGGGGCGAGAAACACTGAGCCATCGAAACAAGCAGCTCCAGAGTTCAAGACAAATGACCCGATCTTGTTTTTCATCTGACTTAAAGTCAGGATGTTTGCTTGCAAAGATAAACAAATAATAATAATATCGTGCAAAAAAAATAATTGTAATACCGGTGTAATATTTGGCCAACGACACTATCTGGCAAAACACTATCATTTACCGAATTACAAAACGCTCTGAAAACAAATTTGTAATAGCGGTGTAATATCTGCTCATCGGAGGGCTGAATGTCCGCTGCCGGTGCTTTACCCGACAGCGGACACCGCGATTGTTTTATTTTAATTTAATTTTCGCCAACCGGAATTCATTCCCTGCAAAGATAACGGCTACAAGCATTTTGGAGGCTGGAGTCAATGTCATTCCCAAAATCAGATTGTCGGTTTCAATCAACTTTACCGGGGTGCCATCCCATTTCCAAACTCCGATGCGTGTCATGCCGTTTGGATCTGACGTTCCGGAATAAGCACCATAGAGATAATTATTGTCAACGGTAATAGCCGAGAACCCGTATTGAGTTTGGTCTGGCACATACGACGATTGTCCGTCGAAGTCTACATTGAACAGATATTGGCAAAGTACCGGCGCGATGGAATCGTCTGAAATATCAAATATCTCCATCACGCCACCTATGGTTGTTGCTGTCGCAAAATGCCGTCTGTCGGGAGAAAGAATGGAAACAGATTGTAAAGCAAGAGCCTGCGGACAACTTTCAACAGCCGGCGCTATGTCTCCGTAGCTGAAAATCATACCGTTTTTATCTGAATTATTCAGTCCGACAATATGAAGGCTGCGTGTAATAATCTCGTCATCGATAAAGCGAGGACCTCGAAGCAACGCTGTCTTGTCGGATAGTCGCCAAGCCTCCCAGACTGCTGAATTGTCAGCCTGAATTGGGTAAGATGACACAAACTGAAAGTTGTCATCGAACTCTATGATTCGTTTCGTGTCCGTGTCATATACGTCGAATCCGTTTTTTGTCATGCACAAATCAGCAGCATTGACCACTTCTCCGGGTCCTTGTCCGTGAGAAACTCTACTCCCAAGCAGTTTGCCGTTTTCGAGAGAGTATTCATGCACCCATTTGCCATCCATCAGACCCAAAACAAAAACGGAGGAGTCGGTAGAACAAAGTGCAATCGGACGCGGCACAAGTTCATCCGTTTCCGATACGATCCACTCTGCGTGTTCGGTTTCCGGAAACTGAAGCATGTTGTCGGATGTGGCATCTTTCCGGCTGCAGCCGGCCAGCAAGAAAATTAATTCGAGGCCAAAAAGTGTATTCCTCCACATGAGCATCTACCTTTTATTTGTGTCACATGTCCATACGTTGACCGTCGACCTGATGACTAAAACATCACCGTCACGGTAAGCTGATATACGCACACGCGAGGGGGCTTTGGGCTTGGCCGGATTGTGTGGATCCGCAATAGGAATTATTTCGGGTGGATCATCGCTATTGTCTGCGTATGATAAAAGTGGTGTTGCGCTAACAAATAGTGCAAGAATAATGAGTGGCTTTAATTTGTTTTTCATTTGATTTTTATTTAGTTTATCTGCGGCAAATTTAGGTCAATAATGTGTGTTTGCAAAAAATAACTTGTAATACCGATGTAATTTCAGCCATTTTCGATGGCAGTCCAACCATCTGAAAATAAGATACTTGCATCGAGCGCGAAAATTTATTTTGTAATAGTGGTGTAATCGTCATGTAAGCCATTGAATTTCAGATGCTTACAATAGCAAGTCGTAATACGCTGTATTTCAAAGAATTACCCAAGTAGCGATAAGAAATATTCTTTGTCGACGCTGTCCGCGTCTTTTATGAGAAGTCTGATTTTATATCTGTTGTTTCTCAGTGATCCATCTGATTTATACCCGAAGATTGTAGTGATTGATGAACTTGAAAAGCCGGCGAACGTCAAAAGTACAATGCTATATTGTCGTGGTGTCAGATCGGGAACCTGTGACCTGAATCGCACCATCAGATTGTCGTTTGTCAAATTGATCAGCTGCTCGAGTCCATTTAGATTTTCTTCAGAACCTAACTCGTCGATCAGATCGGATGCTTTTTTCCCGAGGTGTTTGAATCCGAGATCGCCGGGTTGCATGGAGTGGCGGAATTCGCACAATGAGTTCAGCCTGATCATCTGTTTTTGGAACAGCTCGCTATTATTGTCGGTATGTACACCCGACTGCTGGATGATAGATGATGCATTGCTGAGTTTCTCTTGCAGAAGCCTGATGTCTGACATCAATACATCCGCTGCCAACTTTTGGCTGAGGATATGCCGCCGGTAAAGCATATACGATACAACGCAAAGCATCGCCAAAATGCATGCAATTGTAATCAGATACATGTTTGCTTGCTTTGAATCTTCAAGAAGCCTCTGGTTATCTTGCGAAATACCATGGTAGTGATCTATTACTGCCCGGCTATAATGGTCGGTCGACATCTTATTCCTGACATTGTTAAGCTTTTTGTCAGCCATAGACAGCAGATTGTAGGCCAAACGGTAGTCATTGCCGGATGCTTTGATCTTAGCCAGTGACATCATGGCGGCAATGCTATCGGACGGATAACGCGCGGTAGCGATGGCATGGTCATACATTTCAAATGCTTCCGCATCTTTTCCAAGCTCCTGCTCGATTACAGCCGCACGTGACCACATGGTGGACGTTATCGGAGCGTTATCGGCCAGCATGGCGTTGAAATGATGTTCGGCATCGGCATAGTCGGCCCGCTCAAAACAAAGGTTAACTGCAACATTATTGAAGAGTGTCCGCAAGTTGACATCATTGATTATCAGACTATCCGTGGCCAGTTGATCGATGGCTGCGGCAGCTTCATCAAGATTGCCATAATACGTCAGAGATTGGATGAGAAAAAGTTTTTCCCAAACTGCATGAACGGGGTGCTGACACGCATTGAAATGCTCTACGGCCAGACGACCCAATTCTGTTGAGGTGGCAAATTCTCGTACGACTGCATAAATGGCTGCCTGTTCGCGGTAGGCCATAGCGAGATAGAAGTTGTCGCCAAGCGCTGATGCGCGGTCGGCTGCTTCCATCAGCGCTGTTAAAGCTCCGGAGGTATTGCCAAGATGATTGTTCAACACTCCGCGATAGAACTGGCTTTGCACATCGAGGCTGTCGCCACGGCCTCGGTAGTAGTCTGCGGCCGCAGTGATTGCGGCGAGCGAAGCGGAGTCTGCGGCGACGGTGCCGGCCTTTTCGTGTGCCTTGGCAAGCAGCAGGGCGAGACGGGCGCGGCGGTCAGTCGAAAGGCGCAGGCCGCTGAGGCTGTCGAGCATGGCGACAGCCGAGTCGGGAGCGGCATACATCAGAGTGTCGGCCCGGTCGAGAACCGGGTCGGCATGGCTGTTGTCACTGCAGGAGCAGAGAACGGCAAAAGCTAAAAATACCGCAATCAATATCTTCATCTCGCAAATATAGCGATTTTTTCATTATAGCCAGCACGACAGGCTTGCGATTAACGGTTGACTGCACGACCACTTGGCCGATCGACCGTCAGCACTCGTTCAGCCGACCGATTGACGGCAACATCAATCCATTGTTTGCGCCGTTTAATCATGGCGATTCCTCTCTTTGAGCCCATACTGCCGGTCAGGATCAGGCAGCGGCGGCTAAATGAATCAAAAGCGACCATCCGGCTGCTTGCAGACAGATGATCGCTTTCGTTAAGGGGGTTGTAAGAGACGATTTATTTAAGGGCGTCTTTAACTGCTTCGTTAGGCATCATTTCTTCTTTGAAGACATATGCGCCGGTTTTGGGTGACTTGACCACTTTAATAACCTTGCTGTAGGTGCGGCCTTCGCCCTTCTGAAGTGATGCGACGGTTTTCTTTGCCATATCTCAGTTTCTTATTTGATTTCTTTGTGAACGGTTACACGTTTAAGAATCGGGTTATACTTCTTAAGTTCAAGTCTCTCGGTTGTATTTTTGCGGTTTTTGGTAGTGATGTAGCGCGAAGTGCCGGGCATACCACTTGCCTTATGTTCGGTGCATTCGAGGATGACCTGCACACGATTACCTTTAGCTTTCTTTGCCATCTTCTTAGAATCCTATGAATTTAATATCGTTATCGTTTAAGTAACCCTGTTCGTAGGCCTTGTTGATTGCTGCGTCAAGACCGAGTTTGTTGATTGTGCGGAGGCCGGCAGCAGAAAGAGTCAGGCTGACCCAGATGCCCTGCTCTACCCAATAGAATTTCTTTGTGAAGAGGTTTGCGTTAAATTTGCGTTTGGTGCGGCGCTTTGAGTGTGACACGTTGTTGCCAACCATCGCTTTTTTACCGGTAATTTGACAAATCTTTGACATGGCTTTTTTACTGGTGGTTTATCTATTCTGTTTCTTATTTGTTTGTTGTCGGGTCCTGCAGACGCATCTCAAGTCTCATATCGCCGCTCCGGTGCATCTTTTCCGGAGAGCTTTCATGGAGCGCCCACAAAACAGAGTGCAAAGTAACTACATTTTTGCGGTATTACCAAATTTTTCTAAAATATTTTTGATTATTTTTTCCCGCAAAGCGCTGACAGGATGCAAAAATCAGCATCGTTCCACAGACATGCGCCACAGGGAGCAGCCGCCGTCAAGCCGCATCTATTCATATAATATGTATCGCCCTTCAATTTTTAGGCGCGATAAAAAGCTCCGCCCGGAGCTTCCAATCCGATTTTTTTAGTAATTTTGCAAATCATTCGAATTCAAAATTTTTCTCACAGTGGAAACCAAGTACATTTTCGTCACTGGTGGCGTCGCTTCTTCGTTAGGCAAAGGCATCATATCATCGTCGCTTGCCTGCTTGCTGAAAGCCCGTGGCTACAGGGTGACAATCCAGAAATTCGATCCTTATATCAACATCGATCCGGGCACTCTCAACCCCTATGAACACGGAGAGTGCTACGTGACTGTCGACGGCCACGAAGCCGACCTCGACCTCGGTCACTACGAACGGTTCACCGACATCAAGACAACCCGCGCCAACAACATCACCACCGGACGCATCTACCAGAGCGTCATCAACAAGGAGAGACGCGGCGACTACCTCGGCAAAACCGTGCAGATCGTCCCCCACATCACCGACGAGATCAAGCGCAATGTGAAGTTGCTCGGCATGACCGGAAACTTCGACTTCATAATCACTGAAATCGGCGGCACTGTCGGCGACATCGAGTCGCTGCCCTATCTCGAAAGCGTCAGACAGCTCAGATGGGAGCTCGGCAACAACAGCCTGTGTATCCACCTGACTTATGTGCCATATATCGCCGCAGCAAAAGAGCTGAAAACAAAACCGACACAGCACTCCGTAAAGCAGCTCCAGGAAGTCGGCATACAGCCCGACATACTCGTGCTCCGCACCGAGAAACACATCTCGCCCGAGATGCGCAAGAAGATAGCCCTGTTCTGCAACGTCACGCCCGACTCGGTCATCCAGTCGATCGACGTCAACAGCATCTACAAAGTGCCCTTGAAAATGCACGAGCAGCACCTCGACGAGATCGTGCTGCGCAAGACCGGTGTCACGCCCGAAGGCGAGCCGCACATGCAACCGTGGCTCGACTTCATCGACAAGATGGACAACGCCGCTCAATCGGTGACGATCGGCCTGGTCGGAAAATATGTTGAACTGCAGGACGCCTACAAGTCGATCAACGAGGCGCTTTTCCAGGCCGCAACCTATGCCGACCGAAAGCTGAAACTCGTCTACATCCACTCCGAAAAGATCAACGACAGCAATGTCGACGAAAAACTGTCGCCGCTCGACGGTGTGATCATAGCCCCCGGCTTCGGCCAGAGAGGCATCGAGGGTAAATTTACAGCATTGAAATGGTGCCGCGAGCACGATATGCCGACATTCGGCATATGCCTCGGCATGCAGTGCATGGTCATCGAATTTGCCCGCAACGTGCTCGGCTATCACGACGCCAACTCCACAGAGATGGATCCGCAGACCCCTCACAACGTCATAGACCTTATGGCCGAACAAAAAACGATCTCCAACCTCGGCGGCACCATGAGACTCGGAGCATTCGACTGCACCCTGCGCCCCGGCAGCAGAGCGGCTGAAGCCTACGGAAAGACCGAAATCAGCGAGCGCCACCGCCACCGCTTCGAATTCAACGAAGCATACCGCGAGGAGTTTGAAAAAGCCGGCATGCTATGTGTCGGCGAAAACCCCGTCTCCCACCTCGTCGAGGTCGTCGAGATACCCGGCAAACGATGGTTCATCGGCACTCAGTACCACCCCGAGTACTCGAGCACCGTGCTTTCGCCAAACCCGATATTCCGCAGCTTCATAGACGCTGCCGTCCAATATCATCAGTCAAAGGACCAACATTGAATCAATTATTCTTATTATAAACCACCTAACCCCGATTAAACCGCAAAAAAATGGACAAAAACACCCTTTTAGGTCTTCTGCTCATGGCTGCCTGTCTGTTCGGTTTCATGTATTTCAACAAACCGTCAGAAGAAGAGCTTGCACGCCGTAAGGCCGAACAGGAACAGCTGGCTGCCCAACAGCAAGCGGCATCTGAGGCCGGCGTGATCACTCTCGGCGACAGCCTCACCGCCAACGAGGCTTCGGCTCTGGCTCTGGCTGTGCGCACCGCCGGAACTCAATCTGCCGACGGATCGTTCGCACTCTGCAACGACATCGTCAACCTGACAGCCGACGAAACAGGCGTCAGCGGAACTGTAAAAGCAGCTTCAACCGACATCGACATCAACAACGTGCTGACCAACAGCTTCGGATCTCTGACACCCGAGCAGCAGAACAGCGCCGTCAACAACGTTCGTCAGACAATCGCAAAAGCTCAGAAATACAAAAGCTTTGCCCGTCACCTCGGCGGCACCAACGACACCATATCGATCGAAAACGATCTGATGAAGGTGACTTTTGCTACAAGAGGTGGCATCGTTAGCCAGGTCGAACTTAAGAAATACATGACCGAAGTCACCGACCAACCTTCCCCGGTCAAGCTTTTCAAAGACAACACCGACGGCTACGGCTTCACTCTCACGACATCGGATCAGCGCTTCGACACCCGTGAATTCAATTTCACCCCGATCGTCGAAAACGACTCAACCGTGTTCATGGCTCTCGACCTCGGCGCAAACACCCGCTGGGGAATACGCTACACTCTCCACGAATCGAAATACCTTGTCAAGATGGACATAGTCCAGCAAGGTATGGACGCCATACTCCCCGCCAGCACATCGACCATCGACCTCAACTGGCATCAGAAAATGGCGCGCAACGAAAAAGGCCGCACTTTCGAAGAGCGAAACAGCGCCATCCACTACAAGTTCATCGGCGAAGGCCCTGACGATCTCAACTCCAACGGCAGCGACAGCGAACAACTCACCGGCCGCATAAAATGGGTGGCTTTCAAAAACCAATTCTTCTCGAGCGTGCTCATCGCCGACGACTATCTATCGGTGGCCGACCTCAACTCCACCGAGATCAAAGACGATGTCTACCTCAAAGACATGTCGATGAAATCGACCCTCCCCTACACCATCGCCGACGGCACTCCTGCAGGCTTCCACTTCTACTTCGGCCCCAACGACTATCCTCTGCTGTCGAGCATCGACGATGAAGTCGACTCCGACGAAGGTCTGTCGCTGACTCGCCTTGTGCCTCTCGGATGGGGTATTTTCCGCTGGATCAACCAGATCATAGTAATCCCCGTGTTCTCATTCCTCGGAAGCTTCATCTCCAACTATGGCATAATCATCCTGCTCCTCACTATCTTCATTAAGATAATTCTCTTCCCCTTCACCTACAAGAGCTTCAAATCGCAGGCCCGCATGAGACTGCTCGCGCCTGAGATCAACCAGATCAACGAGAAGTATCCAGGACAGGAAAACGCCCTCAAACGCCAGCAGGAGACCATGGCGCTCTACAGCCGCGCAGGAGCCAACCCCATGTCAGGCTGTCTGCCGATGATGCTCCAGATGCCGGTGCTGATCGCCATGTTCTCGTTCTTCCCGTCAGCGATCGAACTGAGAGGTCAGTCATTCCTCTGGGCTCACGACCTGTCGGCTCCCGACTCTATCCTGACCCTGCCGTTCACCATCCCCTTCTACGGCAACCACGTCAGCCTCTTCTGTCTACTCATGACAATCGTCAACATCATCTACACCCGCATCAACATGCAGAACCAGCCCGGCGGCAACTCCATGCCAGGCATGAAATGGATGATGTACATGATGCCCGTGATGTTCCTGTTCTTCTTCAACGACTACGCTTCAGGCCTGAGCTACTACTATCTGCTCTCGCTCCTGATCACAATCATACAGACATGGATCTTCCGTAAAGTGGTCGACGAGAAGAAAGTGCGCGCCGAGATGCTCGCTAACGCCAAGAAACCTCGCAAGAAAAGCGGATTGATGGCCCGTCTCGAAGAAGCACAGCGTCAGCAGCAGGCGGCCCTTCGCCAGCAGCAGAAAGGCGGAAAGAACCGCAAATAAACCCACGCACATATCCATCAACCTTACTCTATCAAGGCGGCATGACCCTCTCCGGTCACGCCGCCTTGATCAATTTTATTACCATCATACACCAATGATTTTCCATTCTTTATCACTATATTTGCAGCATAACACAATCCAAGCCCTAAATCATAGACTATGACACGAGGAAAACAGACCTGTAAGATACTTAAAGACATACGGCGTCAGATCGCCGAAGCTAATGATATTGAATTAATCACTTCCGAATGCAACTACAAGGGAGATTGCCTCGGATCATGCCCTACATGCGAAGCAGAGCTGCGCCACCTCGAACTGCAACTCCGCAAGCGTCAGTTAGCCGGAAAAGTCATTAACCTTGCCGGAATATCGGCATGCGCCATTTCGATGATCGCTCCGATAACTTTGCAAGCTCAAGTTCCGCCACTGAAAGTGGATCAAGAAACTACTTATCCAGATACCAAATCCATTATCAAAGGCCACGTAGTTTACAACGACACCATGCCTGACGGAACAATCATCAAAGAGCGGTGTCCCAATGCAAAAGTGACCAACATGAGAACACGCATGAGTGCCATCACTGATATTGATGGTAATTTCCAGATATCAGCGCACAAAGGCGATGCCTTGCGCATTTCATCTCATGGGTTCATCAATGACACAACTGTAGTATCAAACAGACACCCAATCGAGATAACACTGCAATCAGACCCCGATGCTCTTACCGACGACATCTTGCTTTTAGGCTACAGCCCGAACCTCCCGGCCGCAGACATCAAAATTGTCGATGAAGACAACAGTTCCACCCCGGCGACATCAGGCGACCGCGACAGTTGCTCCACAACGCCGGTCGAGTTCAAAAATAAAAAATAGGAAACAATGCTGACTCCTCTTGCCCATCCTTAAGGATCACAGGAGTTCAAAACGGTTCAAATCAAATGCCGAAAATTCAAGGCAATAAAAAAGGGTTGTCTCACGACAACCCTTTTCCTTAAACCTTTATCTTAATCTAATACTATGAAAAACACACATGCAAATGTACATAGTTTTTCATAAATAAGAAAGTATTTCATAAAAATATACGACCACTTTAAGGAATTTTTACCAAAAAGCTACGTTTACCCCCCCCCCCGTGTTAACTTTAGTTAACGGAATGTTTGCGATAGGCTGCCGCCAATCGCGTGTGGTATTTCATTTTTTCGTAAGAAGGGCCATTATATCCGCGTGCAAAAGCGGTCCAATTTTTGTTCTGGAGATGACGCAGCAGGCCGCTGTTGCGCAAAAACTCCGCAAAAAGTTCAAGCTGATCACGCTCTGTGCGGCTCATCAACTCTGAAAACTCCTCGGGCGAGGAGGTCCCGCAGCGTTTCCAATTGAAACCGCCGATCTGGAACATTCCCCAGAACGTGGCTTCGATCGCAGCTGCAGTGTCAATATCCATTGCCTCCCTCAGACGGGCATGCTGAGCGCCCTGTTGCGACCCGAAGCGTCCGACATCGGCCCGCTCGAACACCAACGGGTGGGATTTGGCATATTCCGACAGTTTTATCTTGCGGCGGCGTGTCATCGTGCGGAACACATTAAGATCGAAATTGATCACCGGCGACGAGTCGACATTGAACCCGCGGCGCGTGCGTCCGGTCTCGATCTCGACGACAGCTTTGATCGATGCAACGTCGACTCCGAGCTCCGAAGCGACATCCTCATAATCTTTCTCCGTCAACGGCAGACCTCGCACACCGGCAGCATATTCAAATCTGATCGTGTCGCCCTTGATTACAATATAATCGGTCTCAGCCGGAGGGCCGAACAGCTCCCATAGGCTCAGATTGCCTTCGGTCGGAAATTCCAGCCTGTCGTGCTTGGCAAAGCGGTCATACGCCGACGGTGCATCGTCGGCCTTGACCGACAAAGCCGGAGCGGCGATCATCGACAGCATCACCAACTGACTATATAATGGAGATTTCACGGCCATACGGACTTGAGGCAAAGAAAAAAACTCCGGCCGCAACCGGCGCGCCTGCGCCACCTTTGCGACCGGAGTGAGAACATACTATTTATTTCTTCAGATCAGCGACCTTCTCGAGGATGCGGGTCAGCTGACCCCAGTAACGCTCTACTGCGGGGATAAACATGCGCTCTGACGGCGAATGCACACCCTGGAGCGTCGGGCCGAACGATACCATGTCGAGGTGAGGATATTTCTCAAGGAACAATCCACATTCAAGGCCCGCATGGATCGCTTTGATAGCCGGACGCACTCCGTAAAGTTCCTCATAAGCTTCAGATGCGATCTTCATGATCTTCGAGTCCATGTTGGGGGCCCAGCCGGGATAGCCGTCGCCGTGGCTTACCGACGCACCGGCGAGAGTGAAGAGCGCCTCAACCTGATTGGCGATGTCCCACTTGCGAGATTCAACCGACGAGCGCTGGCTTGTGGTGACGAGGATCTCGTTGTTGCCGGCCATCTTCACCGACGCAAGGTTGGTCGATGTTTCGACGAGGCCTTCGAGATCGCGGCTCATCGACATAACCCCGTGAGGTGCACAGTAGAGAGCCTCGATGAGCTTGCCGGTAGTGGTAGAGTCGACACAATATTCCGGACGGTCTACGCTTTCCAGTTCGAGAGTCAGAGTCGGCTCGATGCCTTTGAATTCGTTTTCAACATCGGCGACAAAACGGTTGAATGCCACTCTCACGGCTTCCTTCTTGCCGGCTTCTACGCCGAACACTGCGTGAGCCGCACGCGGTATGGCATTGCGCAGGTTGCCTCCGTCGATTTCGGCGAGCGACAGACCGTGGCCCTTCGACACATCCCAGAGGAAACGCGCAAGAAGTTTGTTGGCATTTGCACGGCCGAGATGGATGTCGCCACCCGAGTGACCGCCGAGACCCTTCGAGATATCGAGCTTGAAATAGTGGAAATCGGTGGGAGCTACAGATCTGTGATAGGTAAACGTACATGTCGTGTCAACACCGCCTGCACATCCGATGAAGATTTCGGCATCGTCCTCTGAGTCGAGATTGAGCAGCATTGTACCGCTGATCATTCCTTCGCCGAGATTGTTTGCGCCGGTCAGACCGGTCTCCTCGTCAACAGTGAAAAGAGCTTCGAGCGGACCGTGAACGAGAGTTTCATCGGTCAGAGCTGCGAGCGCGCCGGCCATGCCGATACCGTTGTCAGCGCCGAGAGTTGTGCCTTCAGCGCGCAGCCAGTCGCCGTCGACAACCGTTGTGATGGGCGAATTTTCGAAATCAAACGATTTGTCGTTCGACTCACACACCATGTCCATGTGAGACTGCATGATCACAGTCGGAGCATCCTCCTTGCCCGGAGTCGCCGGCTTGGTGATTACGACATTGCCGATTGCATCGGTTTTGGCCGCAAGATTATGCTTGGCCGCAAAGTCAAGCAGATATTGACGTATCTTTTCCTCCTTTTTCGAGGGGCGGGGCACTTTTGTAATCTCGTCGAAGATTTCAAACACGAGTGCCGGTTTGAGGTCTTTGATTGTCATCGTATATTATTGTTTTTAAAATTTGAATGCCGCGTTTTCGGCTTAATAAAAATTTAGTTTTGACAAATAACGTTAAAAACGTCATTTCTCGACCTCTAAGTTACAAAATAAAATCGTTAATCTGCAAATATTTTCGCCAGCTTTCCTATATTTGCACTCCAAAAGACATCGAGTCCTATGAAATTAGTCCTTCTGAGCATAGCCATCATCGGTATATCCGTTGTGTTGCTGGGGGTGAAAGTGCTGTTTGTCAAAGGCGGCCGCTTTCCTTCAGGTCACGTCGGCCACTCAGCTCCTTTGCGACGGAAAGGCATTTCATGCGCCCACGATGACAACTGAACCGCAGTAAAAAAAGTAACAAACCGTATAATTAATATTTCAATAATGAAAAAGACCGCATTTGCAGCCAAATCGTTAATCGCACTGCTTGCAGCCGGAATGATCAGCTGCGCCGGCGCCGACAACAAAGAAAGCGCTTCAGCAACTCCTGCTCAGGCGACCGCCGACGGCTCGACTTCTGTCACTATCAACATCAGATATGTTGACATCGACTCTGTCATGGCAGCTTACACCCTTTCGAAAGAACTCGACGAACAAGGCCGCAAACTCATGCTCGAATACCAGCGCATGGAAAACCAGAAGCAAAACGAAATTCAAAACCTCGCCGCACAGATCGAGCAGAAACGCAACAACAACGGCTACCTCTCGCAGGAATCTTTTGATGCCGACGTCAACAACGTCAACCGCAAGCAGAACGAGGCAGCAAACGTGCTCCGCGCTCATCAGGAAAAGATCCAGAAACAGATCGCCGAATTCAACAAACAGCTCAGCGACTCAATCCAGAATTTCATCACAGACTACAACGCCACCCGCAACTACGACGCTATTGTCTACCGCGCTTCAGGCCTGTATTTCAACCCGGCGCTCGACATCACCGGTGAAGTGATCGAAGGTCTCAATGCTCGCTACACTCCAAAAACCGACAAATAAGCATCACAAGGACTGATAACAGCATCGACGCCCGACATCGCAATCTTAGCGTTGCCGGGCGTCATTCTTCTTACAAGGCTTTGCAATGAAAAAAATCGCCAGCTTCACAATCGACCACACCCGTCTGCAACCGGGTGTCTACGTCTCGCGTCGCGACTTCACGCCATCGGGAGACTGCATCACAACTTTCGACATCAGGCTGACAGCCCCCAACCGCCAGCAGGCTGTTTCGCCGCAAGCTCTCCACACCATCGAACACCTCGCCGCGACATTCCTCCGCAACGACCCGACATGGCAGCAGCGCATCGTCTACTGGGGGCCGATGGGATGCTGCACCGGATCATATCTTCTGATCCAGGGCGAGCTGAACCCCCTCGACATCGCCGCACTTCTCAAAGACACGTTTGAATTCATTGCCGGCTTCGAAGGCGAAATACCCGGAGCAACAGCGCGCGACTGCGGCAACTACACATTCAACGATCTCCCGGCAGCCCGACAGGTCGCTTCACGCTTCCTCAGCGAAGTGCTTGCCGACCTCAACGACGCAAACACATCATACCCCGCATAAGAGATATTTTTGTAATTTTGCACAAACAATCAACAAACTCACTATAGACTATGGACTTCATAGAAGAACTGACCTGGCGTGGCATGATCCACACTGTCATGCCGGGCACTGAAGAACAACTCAAGAAAGAAATGACAACCGCCTACCTCGGCATAGACCCGACGGCCGACAGTCTGCATATTGGCCACCTCGTAGGCGTGATGATGTTGAAACACTTCCAGCGTGCCGGCCACAAACCGATCGCCCTCGTCGGCGGTGCCACAGGCATGATCGGCGACCCCTCGATGAAAAGCCAGGAACGCAAGCTCCTCGACGAAGAGACCCTACGCCACAACCAGGAAGCCATCAAACGACAGCTCGCAAAATTCCTCGACTTCGACAGCGACGCACCCAACGCCGCTGAGCTCGTAAACAACTACGACTGGATGAAACCATTCTCGTTTATCGACTTCATCCGCGACGTCGGCAAACACATCACCGTCAACTACATGATGGCAAAGGACTCCGTCAAAAAGCGTCTGTCGGGCGAGTCTCAGCAAGGCATGTCGTTCACCGAGTTCTCTTATCAGCTCGTCCAAGGCTACGACTTCCTGACTCTCTACCGCGACAAGAACTGCAAACTTCAGCTCGGCGGTTCTGACCAATGGGGCAACATCACCACCGGCACAGAACTCATCCGCCGCACACTCGGCGGCGAAGCCTATGCCCTCACCTGCCCCCTCATCACAAAGGCCGACGGCGGAAAATTCGGAAAGACCGAAAGCGGAAACGTGTGGCTTGACCCGCGCTACACCTCCCCCTACAAATTCTATCAGTTCTGGCTCAACGTTTCAGACGCCGACGCCGAGAAATACATCAAAATATTCACCGAGCTCTCGCGCGAGGAAATCGAAAGCCTCGTTGCCGAGCAGGCCGCCGATCCCGGACAACGCCCGCTCCAGAAGCGTCTCGCCAAAGAGATCACCACTATGGTCCACTCTGCCGCCGACTACGAAGCCGCAGTCGAAGCCTCGCAGATCCTCTTCAGCAACAAAGCCACTGAGACCCTCCACAAGATCGACGAACCGACCCTGCTCGCCGTGTTCGAAGGCGTGCCCACCTTCGAAGTAAGCCGCAGCGAGATCGCCGACGGCATCAGCCTCGCCGACCTCCTCGTCGACCGTGCCCAGGTGTTCCCGTCGAAGAGCGAGATGCGCAAACTTGCCCAACAAGGCGGATTTGCCATCAACAAGGAGAAAGTATCCGACGCCTACGCCCCCGCATCGCTCGACATGCTGCTCAACGACAAATATATCATCGCTCAGAAAGGCAAGAAAAACTACTTCCTCCTGATCGCGAAATAAGCCGGTCTATCCGTCATTATTCTCTAACAAACACAAGCGCGGCAGTCTCACGACTGCCGCGCTTGCTAAAAACCTTAAAATCTAATCCTATGAAAAAACTAATTCTATTTCGTTTTCTGCTGTTCTGTACATATAAGACAACAATCGCCCCCACTTTGTTCGCCAATCCCGGAAAATCGCCCCTATTTAACATTGTATAACATTTATGGCCAGTATCTGCGATTTTGCACCTTTATAATTTGCTACTTCTAACTTTAAGATGTAACTTTGCAAACCCTCTCCCGGTTCAATATATATGACAACGAAGCAACTTGACAAGATACTCACATTTGCGCCCCAATATAAATCAGTTATCTGGGGTGGAAACCGCATATCCGAGTTGAAAGGCGATTCCCACGACACTGTTTCAATCGGCGAAAGTTGGGAAATATCAGCCCTCGAAGGTCATGAATCCGTCTTAGACGACGGACCGCTGAAAGGGACAAAGATCTCTGAGCTCGCCGAAACATTCGGCGCGAAGCTCCTCGGCCAGACTGTCGTCGAGCGCTACGGCAACAAATTCCCCCTGCTCATCAAGCTCATCGACGCGCGCGACATACTGTCGCTGCAGGTCCATCCAAACGACTCTATAGCGCAGAAAAAACACAACGCTCGCGGCAAATCGGAAATGTGGTATATTATCGATGCACGTCAAGACTCCCGCATTTTCTGTGGCCTCGCAGCGCCACTATCGCCCGAAAGCCTCGACTCGCATATCGACAACAAATCGATCATGGACGTAGTCGCCACATACCGGTCAAGAGCCGGACAATTCTATTTCATCCCCGCCGGTACAATCCACTCAATCGGGGCCGGCAACCTGATCGCTGAGGTGCAGGACTCAAGCGACATAACCTACCGCGTGTACGACCACGACCGCACTGATGCCGACGGACGGCCTCGTCAGCTCCACATCGACCAGGCGCGTGAAGCCATCGACTTCACTTTCCCCAAAGACCTGGAGCCCACAGCCAGCGTGTTCGAATCATCGACTCTCAGAGCCGTCAGAAGCGAGCACTTCGAAGTCGACTACTTCAAGATCGACGGCACATCAGCCCGGTTGAACACCGACCACAAATCATTTACAGTAATAATCGTCACCAACGGATCGATAACGATCAAGGCCGACGATGCCCGGAAGACACTCACGGCCGGCCACACAGCCCTCATTCCGGCCTGTGTCGAACATTTGACCATCGAAGGCTGCGGCATTGCCCTTGCATCACACATCTGACCGCTCTCTGCCGATACCGCCACTCCCATCTCAATACAACGACGACGCCCGCAACTATCCATCATCATGCGGGCTATTCTGTCTTACGACTGCATCTGCATGACTGCAGCGTAATGTAGCCTTGGCGGCTGACTGCCCTGCATATCTTTACTCATGCTTTCCGACAGATCGGGCATGATTTCAGCGACCTGATTGCATAATCACCGTTGAAAAAAATCACGTCGCTTAAACGCAATTCAGCCCGGCGAAACTGATTCGTCGGGCTGAATTATTGAGTGATTATGTGATGTCTCAGATTACTTCACCAGCACCTTGGTGGCTTTGCCGCTCTGGCGCTTGATGTAGAGTCCGGGAGTGAGATTGTCGGCATTGACGCGAACACCGTTGAGGTTGTAGTATTCGGCGGGAGCATTGCAATCGTCAGCTTCAATGTCTTCGATGCCCGACAAATCAGTAACTGTCACCTCGCAATATTCGATATGAGGGCAACCATAACCATCTACAACGGTATAAGAGATAGTGGCAGTGCCTGCGGCAACGGCGGTGACTACTCCATCTTCGACAGTGGCTACTTCGGGGTTGGAAGATGACCATGTTTTAGACTCAATAGTCACATAATCGTCATAAATCAGTGTTGGAATAATTGTGGCTGTTTTTCCTTTTTCAATCGAGATCGTTGATTCGCTCATGATAATGTCGAGCGCTCCCATCTCTCGGAAGTCGCTAAAATAACTCCACCTAGCAGAATAAGAATTTAATGATCCAGAAGGAATATATACTTCAGTATTTTTATCAACATTCGCCCACACATCCCTTCCCAAAGATGGGGGCGTTAGAGGCAACGCGAAGATTTTTTTCAAAGAACTGCAATCCTCAAATGCGCTATAGCTGATATAATCCACTGAACTGGGGATAACAATAGAGGTCAGAGAGGTACAACCACTAAACATGCCGCTTCCAATTTCTGTCACGGAGTTGGAGATATTGATCGAGGTCAGTGAGGTACAACCACTAAACATGCCGCTTCCAATTTCTGTCACGGAGTTGGGGATATTGATCGAGGTCAGAGAGGTACAACCGCTAAACGCATTGTATAAGATTTCTGTCACAGAGTTGGGGATATTGATCGAGGTCAGAGAGGTACAACCACGAAACGCGTAGTACTGGATGCGTGTCACCGAGTTGGGAATATTGATCGAGGTCAGAGAGGTACAGCCGCTAAACGCGTAGTATGCGATTTCTTTCACCGTGTCGAGGATTTTAATAGGACCCGTAATTGCGCAAGAGCAGCCAATGAGTCTATAAGGCAGTCCTGACATATGATCCAATTCATATAACATGCCGTCCACTAAAGTATATTTGGTGTTACCCTCAAATACTACTTCTTTCATGTTTGGGCAATCATAAAAAGGATTAATGTAGAAACTTTCCACAGATTTAGGGATGGTTAAAGTGGTCAGAGAGCTGCAGCCACTAAACGCGCCGCTTCCAATTACTTTCACCGCGTTGGGAATATCGATCGATGGCAGAGAGGTACAACCACTAAACGCGTAGTGTCCGATTACTGTCACCGCGTTGGGAATATCAATCGATGACAGAGAGGTACAACCACTAAACGCGCTGTCTCCGATTTCTGTCACCCAATTGGGGATATTGACCGAGGTCAGAGAGGTACAACCTCTAAACATGCCGCCTCCAATTGTTGTCATCCAATTGGGGATATTGATCGAGGTCAGAGAGGTACAACCACTAAACAAGCCGCTTCCAATTATTCTCACGGGGTTGGGGATATTGTACGAGGTCAGAGAGGTACATCCACTAAACGCGGATTCTCCGATATATGTCACTGAATTGGGGATATTGATCGAGGTCAGAGAGGTACCACTAAACGCGCGTTCTCCGATATATGTCACTGAATTGGGGATATTGATCGAGGTCAGAGAGGTACCACTAAACGCGTAGTTTCCGATAGTTGTCACCGAATTGGGGATGTTTACTTTTTTAAGTTTTCGAAAAGTGTCATGCGACCATAGGGTGTTCATATCATCGTCAACAAAAGTGACTTCTGAGAACAAACATTCGTATAAAGCTGTGACAGTGTAAAGATTGCCTTTGTATGAGGTATATGAGGGAATTGACAGTTGGACAGCATCGCTGCCTTCTGCGCCCTCATACTGTATAACATATACCTCATCTTTGGCATCAGGATTGACCAAAAAGAGCCAGTCTCCATCTTTGAAGATCAGGTCGTCTGCCGCGCGGGCAGTGACGCCGAGCGTCAGTACTGCAATAAAAAGAAATAAAATTTTCTTCATGTTGATTTTTGATTGGTTAATATTAGTGTTAATTTATTATTTCTGATTGTAGGAAAATATCTTTGAGGTCTGATGGGAAATTGTTTCTTCCTCCGCCGCTCCATACACACATGAATCTCACGCCTTGAAACACCTCGTGTCTATCAGTGAACGAAAACTCCACGGCGCGGCCCCGCTTCCTGTCAGCAGATTGTCCCGAGTCAGGAATCTCTCTTTTTATTTCGATATGTGGCCTGAGTTCTTTTGTTAATTTCACCCAGCGGGACCAACTGATTCTGATAAGGACTATGCTATTCAAGGCCCCATCTACCAGTCTTGAGGCAACAGCCGCGAAACTGATGAATTTCCAGAAGTTTGCATCGGGATTTTCAAGCCAATACTCCTTGGCTTGAGAATCTTTGAAAGTTTTGGAATGGAATGGATAGGCCTCGATGCAAAGGGTGTTTTCCGATAGCGTGACTGTTTTGTCACGGTATTTCCCCTCAACCACGCTCATGGCTTTGAGAATGGGGAGCTCACGTTTGTTCCTGTGCCAGCGTGTAGTGTCGGGTAGATGGGCGGCCAAAGTGCCGTTGGCCATCGTTTCCCGATAATGAAAGTCGGAGCCAAAGGCGCTGCTGATGCATCTGCGGCTTTGGAGTTCTCCTCCTTCGCCGGGATTGAGATTGATGACAACGGCATGCAAGGGCTTGCCGTTGCAACTCCACCCCCACCACGGCTCGGGCATGTAGTGCGAGGCTTTCCCTGAGAGCCAATCGCTCACTAAGGTGTCGTAATGTTTGAAATATGGGGCAAGTGCGGAGCAGTCCATCGGTTTTTCCGTTGTCGCCGGGGCCCACTCCGATGGCGATAGTGATTGGTTGAAAAAGAAAAAGCGTGAGAGCCATATCTGTTGCTCGCTCCGCTTGTTGAGGCCTTCGCATTGCCCTTCTCGGTAGAACGAGCAACGGTTCGAGGCCTCACGCAAATATGTATCAGCGAGCATCGGCGGTGTTCTCACACCCTCCGATGCGGAGATAACATATCCACATAAGCCATCTACCGTTGCCACATTCTTGACCGAGGTTGGAAGTTGCGAAGTTTCAACAAGCCAAGATTGCGCGTCGATAAACGCTTTTCATTATGTTAATTGCCAAGGCAAAGGCCCCGACAATGGTCGCCGACCCACCCTCAACCCCACGACCGGGGCCTCGAAATGCGGTCTGCAATGCAAATTTAC
>CAJUMR010000024.1 GCA_910587475.1 uncultured Muribaculaceae bacterium | reverse complement strand
CCTTCTAAACCGAGCGATCCGGATGACAACAAAGTCACTCCGGATCGCTTTTTTTTATAGCCACCCGAATATTGGTTGGTTCCTGTTTTATGCAGGCACTTATTGCCATCTTTTATGTCTGTTGCTATGCACCGAATTGATCTATATTGTCTCGCCGGACATTTTATCCAGACAGTTATTGGTCGCATTGACCTGTGTTGCCCATAAGTATGTTCAGCTGCTATGATGGCTGCATTGGCTGCTTTTAACTCATGTTTTATGCGATAGTTATAGTTTACTTTGTTCAGCGTTGTTGCTCATATGTCCATTCAGTTGCTTTATGGCTACATTGGCTTTTTTTGTGATCTCTCGGTTTTAAGCAGACTATTATTGCACACGATGATCAGTTTTTTGCTCATAACGCGGGTTCAGCTACTTTGATCGTTAGATGGGCTATTTTCTGAGTTCTCAGTTTTATGCGTATCGTTGTAGTAAGTGCGCTTAGGTGATAATGATTTCTTTGTTGTTTACTTTTCTTTTTATGCGATTTCCATGTATTTCTGCTACATGCCGGTTGAGTGATTGCATGAGATGTCGCAGTTTTAATATGGTAATGTTATGAGCGATGATTATTAAATGTCAAACAGGTGCAGTGAGCAATTATGCCGGTTTATTTTGTTAGCAGTGTCTGGATGTTGCTGTAAGTGCTGAGTAGGTGGTTGAGGTGTCTGATGTGTGGATTGTTATGCTATTTAAGTCGGAATTATTTGCTATATTTGCGATATAATTCATAAGCCATTATTTATAGTATCATGTATCGTATATTTTTTATCGCCATTCTTGCGTTGCTATCGTTTAATTGCGACGCGCGTACGTTGAGAGTCTTTGCAATCGGAAATAGTTTTTCACAGGATGCGATCGAGCAGAACCTCTATGAACTTGCGCTTGCCGGAGGCGACACTTTGATCGTCGGCAATGCCTATATTCCGGGATGTAATATTGATAAGCATCTTGATAATATTGTAAACGATAAGGCTGCATATTCTTATAGGAAGGTAGTCGATGGCGTTAAAAACACGACAGACAAGGTCGCTTTGTCGACGATGCTCAATGATGAGAAGTGGGATGTTATCAGCCTCCAGCAGGCAAGTCATTTTTCGGGTCTGCCTTCGACCTACTCAAATTTGCCGGAGCTGAAGTCGCTTGTTGTAGATCAGATGCCGCGTGAGGATGCTAAAATCGTGTGGCATATGACTTGGGCCTATGCCAAGACTTCTGAGCATTCGGGCTTCAAGAACTATGGCTACAGTCAGGATATAATGAATGACAATATCTATTATACGGTTTGCACGGAAGTGGCGGATAGCAATTCCATCAATCAGATAATACCTGCCGGCCCGGCTATACAAAATGCCAGGGAGATCTTTGGCGACGTGCTCAATAGCGATGGCTATCATTTGTCGCCACTCGGCCGCTATGTAGCCGCGTGTACGTGGTACGAGTTTCTGACCGGTAAATCTGTTGTAGGTAATTCTTATCATCCTGATGTGCTTACCGATGAGGAGGCTTTGAATTGTCAGCAGGCAGCTCATAAGGCTATGCAGGAATTTAAAGTTGTACATTGATCTTTGCAACTGAAATATTGACATAATTTAAAATATGTGTGCATTTTTATAGCTCACATGCTTGCTAATTTTGCCCGTGAAAGGCATATTGTCTTTCCGAGTAATTTTTAGCAGTTTCAACTATGTCAGTAATAATCGTTGTTTTATGCTTCTTTGCCTGGTTGGGTCAGGCGTTGAAAGACGGCGCTGATTTGTAACATTTTTAAGAGGAAGAGCATGGGAGTCTTGAATTTCATCGGGGACTTTGCATTATATAATGCATTGTGCAATTTGTTCAGTCGCAAACGCAAGCCAATCGCGGCTAAGCCAGCGCCATATTACCGCCATCGCGCCATTGATGATCGTCAGCAGTGCGATTTCGACAGATCCGGCTGTTCTGAAATAGACAGCTTGCAAGATCGTATTGACGCATTGGAAAGACGGCTTGACGATTGCGACGTTTTGTCAGATGACTATGATGATGTTCAGGATCGTATTGATGAACTGTATGACAGGATCGATGATGATGACTGTATTGATGAGTTAGACCATCAGGTGTATTATGACTACATGGATGCTTCCTCCGGTGATGATCTCGATGATTGGTGACATCGGCCTTGAGTGACGGACATGCCGTAAAAGTATGTATAGTCTTTTGTCGCCCTTTTCCGGAGTACTCTTTGAGTCTATGACAGAAGCGGTTGAGCACAATTTTTTAATCGTTCAGGAATAAAACCAATCCCCTCCCGGATAGTCTTATATACAGCAACTTTCACATCAGTTACTTACCGATACGAACAAAGGGCCACTTAAGAGTGACCCTTTGTTGGTGATCCGAGCAGGCTTTGTGTGAATGGTATTATCTTATTGATTATTAATTTGTTGGCTAATGTAATTGAGAGGCAATGTACCATGGTTTGTACCACATTTTCCGCTATATTTTAGAGGGCAAAATTGCCCTGATTTTTCACAATTGCTTTTATTGAACGGACAAAAAAGTTACGAGCCTGACCCGTGGAGCCAGACTCGATTTAATCTTGTTTATAGTGCAGTTGGCAGCATCGGGGCCATCCAAATACACTTTATCTTAAAAGGCGAGGTCAAGCATCTGCTTGACCTCTTAATCCTTTTATAGTGCGGGTACTGAGACTAAAATCAGTATCGGCACTTTTGTAAGAGCAAAATTAGCTCTTCTTATTGGAACAACAAAATGTTCCTTGAAAAAGTTTCAATATTTTTGATTCTTTAGGCTTTACAGGCTTATTTTCTGTCTGATACACCTCTTTAGGAAGACCGCTGCAACGGTTCAGCACATCTGCTATTTCGGGATATGAATAATACTTGTCGATGATGGACTGTAACTCCGTCATCATGTCACGTTCACGATTTTTAGACACTCTGCCAAGAAGATAACGTACTACCTTTATACTGCCGTATAAATTCATGTATTCGGCAGATGATTCAAGACCGGCAGGGCCTCTTTTGATACGGTTATATGGTTTGAAATCGAACAGCACATTCCCATGAGCACAGGTATTTCTCAATATCCGGACAAGCTCAATGTAATTCTCAAAGACTTCGATGTACCTTACCCCGAAGCTATTTGCTATATTCTTCTGTAATAATTCATCAGTCAGTGATTTATATAAGATCACATTCTCCCCGAATGTCATAAGTTCTATGGTTTTCCATGCCGGAGCATAGGTGTCGTGGGGATACCTGCGGTGATGTCTCCTTATTGTGGGATTCTTCTTGAAAGTGTTGTTATACACAACTCTGTCAAAAGCCGATATAAAATCACTTTTGATATATGACGGATTTACAAACCATACAGGATCGGTCTTGTATTCCATCGACCCCATGTAGGTAAGTACTGTTCTGAAATTTATCTCAATTCTTGAAATGTATTTCAGTAGCAAATTTCTGAGTTCAAAGTCAAAGTAATATAACTTTACAGCATTACCGAATTTTGCACCATCAATATAGGTATGTGTACGGTGATGAAGCTCCGGGTATGTCTGTTCAAACGGAAAAAGATAAAAGCCCAGCCTGTAATAGCCAATATCTCCAAGAACTTCCTTCGCTTTATTCTCATCTGCGACAGTAAGTCCCCTGCTTTTCAGGAGTGCCAACTGTTCTTCTATTGAAAGCGCTTGCTTAATCATACTACAAAGTTAATAATTTTAATCGAGCCTTGCTATGACTTTCACATCAGTTACTTACCGATACGAAAAAAGGGCCACTTAGTAGTGACCCTTTGTGTGGTGATCCGGATGCGACTCGAACGCATGACCGTCTGCTTAGAAGGCAGATGCTCTATCCAGCTGAGCTACCGGACCGACCTTTTGGTAGTGCAAAGTTACGTAGAATTTTTCGTTTTGGCAATGCTTGTCAAATGTTTAATCGCCGATATGCGCTTTTTTATTATACCCCGGTAAAACATTACGTCGAATAATGCGTTGTAATAGTAAATTTAATAATAATGAAAATGAACAACGATATGAGTGATTTCAATGATTTGATACAGGATTCAAAACCTACATTGGTAGATTTTTATGCCACATGGTGTGGACCGTGCAAGATGCAGTCTCCGATCATAGAGAATGTAAAGAACCAGGTCGGCGATGCTGCCAATGTTGTTAAGATTGATATTGACAAGAACGAGGCTGTGGCTCGCCGATACAATGTGCAGTCGATCCCGACGTTGATCCTGTTTAAAAATGGTGAACCTGTGTGGCGCGCTGTCGGTCTTCAGCAGGCCGATGTGCTTGTCGACAAGATCCGTGATTACGAAGAAACAAAGAGCGATGAACGCTTTAACAAGTGATTTCTCATTCTCCTTTTAATTAACTCTCCTTTATCTGCAGCGAATGACTGCAGAAAATACAAAAGATGTTCGATTATAGCCGCTCGGCGGCGAATCGAACATCTTTTTTTGTCATTATTGATCGAGGCGTGGATTATCTGGCCGCGCCTGAGCAGGCGTTAACCGAGACAGAGTATCAGCGCTTGTGCTGCGACAACGCGCAGGAACATGGTCAGCGGGTAGACTGTCGAGTAAGCTACGGCAGGCGCATCGTTGCCTGTCGAGTTGTTGGCGTAGGCGAGTGCTGGGGGATCGGTGCAACCGCCTGAGAAGAGACCCATGATTGTGAGGAAATTGATTTTGTAGCGTCCGCGGGCTATGAGACCTACGATGATCAGAGGCACGACCGTGATGACGAAGCCCCAGATGACCCACCACATGCCAGTGGTGTTGAACACTGCGTCGGCAAATCCTTTGCCGGCAGAGATGCCTACGGATGCGAGGAACATGCATATGCCGAGTTCGCGCAGCAGTAACGATGCGGATGACGATGTGTAGGTGATGAGTTTCGCTTTGTAGCCGAAGCGGCTGAGGAGTATCGCAACAACCAGCGGGCCACCTGCGAGTCCGAGTTTCATGCCGAAGCCGATGTTGATCGAGCCGAGGATGATGCCGAGGATGATGCCGATAAATATTGTGATAAGGTTGGGCTGGTTGAGGCGTTTCATCGAGTTGCCGAGTCGCGAAGCGAGGCGATCGATGTCGTCGAGGTCTCCGACCACAGTCAGACGGTCGCCCATCTGGAGTCTGAGGTTGGGGGCGGCCAGCAGGTCGACACCGGCGCGGTTGACGCGGGTAGCGTTGAGTTTGTAACCGTTGTGAAGACGGAGCGAACCGAGGGCAACGCCGTTGTATTCGCTTTTAGTGATCAATATGCGACGGGAGTATACGGGTGTGTGGGTCGCTTCCCAGTCCATTTCGATCTGCGGTCCGAGCACGGCAGTGAAGCGGGGAGCGTCGGCAGCCGAGCAGACAATGAGCAATTTGTCACCGGTGTGAATTTCAGTCGATGATTTAGGGATGGTGACGATGTCGTCCTGGCCCATGATGCGCGATACGACGAAGTTGCATTGGATTACATCGTGGAGCTTAAGCAACGAGTGGCCGTCGACGAGTTTGTTGGTGACTTCGATCGACAGCAGGAACGGCTTGAGCTGTGAGCTTTCCTGATCTTCTTCGATTTCTTTTATCTCGTTGTCAATAGAAATGCGGAATATGCCTTTGATCACAAACATGGCCAGGATGATGCCTACGACTCCGAGCGGGTAGGCGGCAGCGTAGCCCGATGCCATCAGATTGGCTTGTTCGGGGCTCTGATACATCTGGCTGACCGCTTGCTGCGCGGCTGCGAGACCGGGTGTGTTGGTGACGGCGCCACTCATCACACCGACAAGGGCGTTGATGTCGTTGATGTTGCCGAAATAATAGATGCCGATGACAATCAGCACGTTCAAGGCGATGATCAGCACGGCAAGAAAGTTGAGTCGCATGCCACCTTTCTTAAATGAAGAGAAGAAGCCCGGACCGACCTGAAGACCGATAGAGAAGATGAACAGAATAAGTCCGAACTCTCTGACGAACTTGAGGATGTTTTCGTTGACAATGTAGCCGAAATGTCCCAGGAGGATGCCGACAAAAAGAACGAATGTCACACCGAGCGAAACCCCGAATATCTTGAGTTTGCCGATGTAGATGCCCGCTGCGATGACAAACGAATACAGCACCAGGGTGCTTGCAATTGATTCGTTCCCAGGCATGAGCAGATCAAAAAACCAATCCATAAAATAATTTATTGAAGATAAATAAAAACAATGCTTCTTACATTAGACAGCAGACTATGGCATGCAGACATAGCGCTATTTCGAAATTGCGTTGCAAAGTTACGGAAAAATTTCCGTATTGGTAAGAGTCTGTTCAATAATATATATAAAAATCGGGGTGGTGTTCCAAATTATGTGAGGCAGCGGATGATTATACAGGATTGCATGTTTTTGGCCGGAATGTGCAGTTTTTGTGCCGCTAATTTAGCAATGACGAAACAAATTCGTATATTTGCAAAAAATACGAGATCAGATGGAACCGCTAATTAATTTTGAAGCCCTATTGGCACGATATAAGAGTATGGGACAGAGAAAGAAAGTCGCTATAGTCTGTCCTAACGACGATCATACGGAGTATGTCGTCCGGCGTTGTGCGGAAGAAGATCTGGTCGATCTCGTATTGCTGACTGACGGAAAAGAATCTGCCGGGCTCAAGGAATTCTGTGCCGGTATGCCGTCAGAGCGCCTGACAGTGATCGCATGCGCCGACGTGGTTGCCGCCGCCAAAGAGGGGGTGCGCATAGTCCATGATGGCGAGGCCGATGTGCTGATGAAAGGTTCGCTTAACACCGACACATTGTTGCATGAGGTGATCGACAAGGAAAACGGCCGTGGCTTGATCGAGCGCGGAGCCGTGATGAGTCATCTTACACTTGTCGAAGCGCCAGCCTACCATAAGCTTCTCATGTTCTCCGACGCCGCTGTGATACCGACGCCCGGTCTGGACCAATATGACGCTATGGTCAGATATGACAGCGACACATGTCGCAAGCTCGGCATCGCTCGCCCAAAGATAGCCTTGATTCATTTTACGGAAAAGGTGAATCCACGTTTTCAGGTTACGACCGACTATACGGAATTGATGTCGAGAGCGTCGCGAGGCGACTATGGTGACATTTCGATGGCCGGACCGATGGACGTCAAGACCGCTTGTGACGCTGAGAGCGCCCGGATCAAAAAAATCGGATCAGATGTTGTCGGAGATGCCGACGTGTTGATAATGCCTGATCTGGAAGCTTCAAATACATTTTATAAAACAGTCTCA
Source organism: uncultured Muribaculaceae bacterium (assembly GCA_910587475.1). Lineage (GTDB taxonomy): Bacteria > Bacteroidota > Bacteroidia > Bacteroidales > Muribaculaceae > CAG-873. The sequence goes on along the minus strand of CAJUMR010000024.1, from coordinate 30,674 downwards.
TTTTTCGGCAAGGCGCGCATGGCCGGACTTGTCACCGGCACAACGTCGCCGGTCGTAGTGGCATCGCGCGCAGATTCGGCCGAGTCAAAATTTTACAGTCTAATTCTTGCCTGTCTGGCTTCATAATTATTTTGCCAAAACGATGAAGATATTCGTTATCAATCCCGGTTCGACTTCAACAAAGTTTGCAGTTTACGATAATGAAGTTATAAAGTGGAAAGGATGTGTGCAGCATCCGGTCGATGAACTGGCGCAGTTCGAGCATGTCAACGAGCAGCTGCAGTATCGCATGGATGCAATGTACCGTCTGTTGTCCGAGCAAGCGATCGCCCATCAGTTTGACGCCGTCATAGCGCGTGGCGGCCTGTTGAAACCGACCCCCGGCGGAGTCTACAAGGTCGACGATAGAATGAAGCATGACCTAGTCAATGCAGAGATGGAACATGCATGCAATCTCGGGGGACTGATGGCCGACAAATTTGCATCGACGATAGGATGTCCGGCCTTTATCGCAGACCCCGAAGTCGTTGACGAGATGATCCCCGAAGCGCATGTGTCGGGTTTGCCCGGCATGAGAAGAAAGTCGATCTTCCATGCGTTGAACAGCAAGGCCGTGTCGCGACGCTATGCGCGACTGAACGGTCTCAAATATGAAGAACTCGATCTGATCGTAGTGCACCTCGGTGGAGGCATCTCGGTCAGCGCCCATTGTCATGGCCGTGTCATCGACGTCAACAATGCACTCGACGGCGACGGCCCGTTCAGTCCCGAGCGAGCCGGCACATTACCGGCGTGCAGCCTTGTCGATCTGTGTTTCAGTGGGAAGTACAGCGAACGTGAGATCCGAAAAATGCTCAACGGCAAAGGCGGTCTGACGGCGTTGCTCGGCATAAACGATGTGGCCGAGATCGTCAAGCGGGCAGAGGCCGGCGAAGAGCCATATAAGAGTGTGCTCGATGCGATGCTTTACTCTGTGGCAGGTCAGGTGGGGGCGAGGGCTGTCTCGCTCAAGGGTCACATCGATGCCATTATTCTAACCGGAGGCATTGCCAACAGCACGTATTGCGTCAATAAATTGTGTGAATGGATCGATTGGCTTGCGCCAGTGTCGGTCAGAGCAGGTGAGGACGAGCTCGGAGCTCTTGCGTTCAATGCCTATGGAGCCATGACCGGCTCGTTGCCAGTGATGACTTACAATCCTGACTGAATGCCGGTCGGGGCGTAGGATGCAATCCGACGTGAACTCACGCGCCACAACATGTCGCTGAAAATCAGCCAATGATGATAGCTTACGGAAGCCGGCCGAATATCGAGCCGGCTTTTTCGTTGACGTGAGCTGGCGGGGGAGGTATTTTGATAAATTCATTTAATTGCAGACTATGTAACATTTGGTTTCAAAAAGAATTTGTAACTTTGAGAAACTAAAAAAAATCATATACCTATGCGATTATTCTTACTTTGTCTTTTGATGATGGGCGCCGGAGCGATGGCATTGTCGGCAGCTCCTATAGATGAGGCAAAAAAACTCTATAAGAGCGGTCATTATAAAGAGGCTGCCGCGCGTCTGGAGGCCCTGCGCAAATCGTCGCCGCGCGACGGCAATGTCAACTATTATCTCGGCGCCTCGCTTTATGAGCTGGGACGCATGACCGATGCCGTGCAGCCGTTGAAAACGGCGGAGGGACGCGGCGTTGCCGACGCTTCGAGGCTGCTTGTCAAGATCGCCCTCGACAATTACGATGTCGACGCAGCCGATGAGCATCTTGACACATGGAGCGAGAAACTCAAGAAAAATAAAAAGTCAGAACCCGCCGAGATGGACGAGATGCGCGGCCGTCTGGTAATGTTGCGCAACATGCTCGAACGAGTCGAGAAGATCGAGATCGTGGATTCGATCAATGTCGATGCGGCCGATTTTTTCACCCACTATCGCCTGTCACCCGAAGCCGGCAAACTGCTTCTTCCGGAGGAAACGGAGGTGAAAGCGCGCACATTGGTCTATCAGCCTGCCAACAACAGCGAGATGATATGGGCAGAGAGCGATATGTCGGGCACGTCGGTGCTCATGTCGGCATCTATCCTCGATGACGGCACGATCGACCATGCTTCGCCGCTTGACGGGGAGTTCGGCAACGGCGGCGACGCCGATTATCCCTTTCTGATGCCCGACGGCGTCACATTGTATTTTGCGATGACAGGAGAAGGCTCGCTCGGAGGGTATGACATATTCATGACCCGCCGGTCGGACGACGGATACCTGCAGCCGCAGAACATGGGCATGCCTTACAACTCGCCCTACAATGACTATATGCTTGCTATCGATGAAGCGACCGGAGCAGGATGGTTTGCCAGCGACCGCGCCGGTATCCCCGGCAAGGTGACGATCTACACGTTCGTCCCGTCGCAGACCCGCGTCAATTACGATGCCGATGATCCTACGCTTGTCGCCAAGGCAAAGATCACGTCGATCGCTGCAACGCAGACATCCGATGTGTCGGCTTTGCGCGAGCGCATCGCCTCGATAGAGGAGGGCGGTAAGAAACGCGGCCATCAGCGCAGCGCGTTCGAGCTGTCGATGGGCAACGGAAAGGTGTACACATCGCTCGATGACTTCCAGAACCGTCAGGCCCGCCAGGAGATGAGCAAGCTGTTGAAAGAGCAGGCCCAGCTCGACGCACAGGAGCAACGCTTGCAACAGTTGCGCGACCGTTACAGAGGTGGCGAGAAATCGTTGTCAGACCAGATACTCGATGCCGAGGCGGCGGTCGAATACAGCCGCCAGCAGCTATCGGAGTGGCGCAATAAGGTGATACGTCTCGAGACGCGCTGATCCCAAGGGAAAATAAATTAACCGTTAAATAAAATAACATGGAACTGCCAATCATTATTCTCATCGTAGCAGGCATTATCCTTCTGATACTGTTCTTCTACTATTGTCCGTTTTTTCTGTGGATATCCGCGCGCGTCAGCGGCGTCAGGATTTCGCTGCTCCAGCTGGTGCTCATGCGCATACGTCAGGTGCCTGCGAGCATGATTGTCCGTGCGATGATCGAAGCCCACAAGGCCGGACTTAAAGACATAACCCGCGACGATCTCGAAGCGCATTATCTTGCGGGCGGCAACGTCGACAAGGTGGTCCACGCCCTGGTGTCGGCGGCGAAAGCCAATATCGACCTGGGTTTCAAGATGGCCACAGCCATCGACCTCGCGGGCCGCGACGTGTTCGAAGCCGTGCAGATGAGCGTCAATCCCAAGGTGATCGACACCCCTCCGGTGACAGCAGTGGCCAAAGACGGCATACAGTTGATCGCCAAGGCCCGCGTGACAGTCAGAGCCAACATACGCCAGCTTGTCGGCGGTGCAGGCGAGGACACAGTGCTCGCCCGTGTCGGCGAAGGCATCGTGTCGTCGATCGGTTCGTCGGTGAGCCACAAGCAGGTGCTCGAAAATCCTGATTCGATCTCCAAGCTTGTTCTCAAGAAAGGCCTTGACTCGGGCACAGCGTTTGAAATCCTGTCGATCGACATCGCCGACATCGACATCGGCCGCAACATCGGAGCTGCGTTGCAGATCGATCAGGCACAGGCCGATAAAAACATCGCGCAGGCAAAGGCTGAGGAGCGCAGGGCTATGGCCATCGCGCTCGAGCAGGAAATGAAAGCCAAGGCCCAGGAGGCGAGGGCAAAAGTCATCGAAGCCGAGGCCGAGTTGCCAAGGGCTATGGCCGAAGCCTTTGTCAAGGGTAATCTTGGCATCATGGACTACTATAAGATGAAAAACATCGAGGCCGACACCGAGATGCGCGAAAACATAGCCCGTCCGGCTGAATCTTCGCCTATGGTGAAAAAATAATTGAATAAAATGATTGACACAGATTTATACAGATTGCTATGACCTCTTTTCTCATTGCTTTGGCCGTGCTCATCGGCGGATATTGCATCTACGGAACCTTATGCGCGAAAATCTTCGGAGTCGATCCGTCGCGCCCGGTGCCGTCGGAAACCAAGCAGGACGGCGTTGATTTCATGCCGTTGCCCGCGTGGAAAGTGTTTTTGATCCAGTTTCTTAACATTGCCGGCCTCGGACCGATCTTCGGGGCTATCATGGGTGTGATGTTTGGCCCGGCAGCATTCATATGGATTGTCGCCGGCACAATTTTCGGCGGCGCCGTCCACGATTTCATGTCGGGTATGATGTCGATCCGCAGCGGCGGCGATTCGTTGCCCGAACTTGTCGGACGGGAACTCGGTCTGTCGATCAAGCAGATCATGCGTGTGGTCTCGGTCGTGTTGCTGATCCTTGTCGGGGCTGTTTTTGTGATCAACCCTGCCGATCTCTTGGCCGGGATGACGCCCGATTATCTTGACCGTACATTCTGGATCGGAGCCATATTCCTGTACTATATTCTTGCAACACTGTTGCCCATCGACAAACTGATCGGCAATTTTTATCCGGTGTTCGGCCTTGCGTTGCTGTTCATGGCGGCCGGTCTGCTGTTTGTATTGCTGTTCGGCGATCAGACCATTCCCGATGGCTTTGCAGAAGGCATGTTCAACCGTCGTTCAGATCCGGAGTCGACGCCAATTTTCCCGATGATGTTTGTGAGCATCGCCTGCGGTGCTATATCGGGTTTCCATGCAACGCAATCCCCGATGATGGCGCGCTGTCTGAAGAATGAAAAACTCGCGCGTCCGATCTTCTATGGTGCTATGGTGGCAGAAGGCATCGTGGCGCTCATCTGGGCGGCTGCGGCCATAACTTTTGTCGGCGGTTACGATCAGCTTGCATCCTACATGGCCGAACACGGAGGCAAACCGGCGGCGCTCGTCAACGATATTTCGATCTCGTGGCTCGGCTCTGTTGGCGGAGTGCTCGCATTGCTCGGCGTTATCGCAGCACCGATCACCACCGGCGACACGGCTTTGCGCTCGGCGCGTCTGATTGCTGCCGATTTCATGAAATTTGACCAGAAACCTATTTTGAAACGCCTTGCAGTCAGCCTTCCGATTTTTGCGCTCTGCTTCGGTGTGATGATGATCGACTTCAATGTGCTGTGGCGCTATTTCGCCTGGGTCAACCAGACTCTGGCAGTCTTCACGCTGTGGGCTGTTACCGTCTATCTTGCCCGTCACAATAAGCTTTACATTGTGTCGCTGTTGCCGGCGTTGTTCATGACTATGGTCAGCGTAAGCTACGTCATCTTCGCACCGTCGCCCGAAGGTTTCGGCCTTGGCCTCGTGCCGGCGCTGACGTGTGCGGCGGCAGTGGCGTGTGTCACCCTCGGGTTCTTCATCAGATATCTCAAACTTCTGCGTGCCGGACGCATAGTCCACGAGGTCGGATACTGATAAAAGGTTGAATGAAAAATCTCGATATGGATATCATCAGTACCATCGGTTCAAACCGCAAATATACATTTCACAGCCACACGCAGTTTTGCGATGGCCGGGCGACCATGCAGGAATTTGTGGAGTCTGCCGTCGAGGCAGGCTTCACCCACTATGGCTTTTCGCCGCACTCGCCTGTGCCGATCGCGTCTCCGTGCAATATGTCGTTTGATGATGTACCGGTCTATCTGGCTGAAGTCGAAAGATTGCGCTCGATCTATGGCGACCGCATCAAGCTGTATGCCGCCATGGAGGTCGATTATCTCGGCCCTGAGTGGGGTCCTTCTCACGACTATTTCAGACAATTGCCTCTGGATTACCGCATCGGGTCGGTGCATTTTATCCCCGACTGCAATGGCGAACTTATCGACATCGATGGTAACGCAGAGCGGTTCAAGGCCAATATGAAATCGCATTTCCGCGATGATATCCGCTATGTGGTTGAGACATTTTTCAATGCGTCCTCGGCGATGATCGATGCCGGAGGCTTCGATATAATCGGCCATTTTGACAAGGTGGCGCAGAACGCCTCGGCCTATATGCCCGGGATTGAGGATTTCAGATGGTTCCGCTCGTTGGTCGAAGACCTGATCGGTCAGATCTGCCGCAGCGGGGTCATAGTCGAGATCAACACAAAGGCAAAAAACGTGCACGGCCGCATATTCCCGTCGGAGCGCTATCTGCCCGAGCTGATCGAGGCGCGTGTGCCTCTGATAGTCAACAGTGACGCTCACGTGCCGGCGTTGATCGACGCATCGCGTGATTATGCTTATGGGGTCGTCGACAGTCTGACGGCCAAGTTATGCCGTGACCACAAATCAGATTATGCAGCGTCCCGTTGATCTTGAACTGCTTGCTCCGGCCCGCGATATAGCGATCGGCCGTCAGGCGATCGTCCACGGCGCGGATGCTGTGTATATCGGGTCGGAGGCGTTCGGCGCAAGGGTGTCGGCTGCCAATACGGTCGACGACATTGCATCGCTCGCCGACTTTGCACACCAGTTTGACGCACGGGTCTATGTGACTCTTAACACACTGATATATGACGATGAGCTGAAGGCAGCGGAGAATTTGATCCGCAGGCTCTACAGGGCACAGGTCGATGCGCTGATCGTTCAGGATCTGTCGGTGTTGAGAATGGATATACCGCCTATCGCGTTGCATGCAAGCACACAATGCGACACCCGCACACCCGAAAAAGCCCGTTTCCTGCAGGATTGCGGATTTTCGCAGATTGTGCTGGCAAGGGAATTGTCGCTTGAGCAGATCCGCGGGATAGCATCGGCGGTGACGGTGCCTCTTGAAGCTTTTGTCCATGGGGCGCTGTGTGTGAGCTACAGCGGCGATTGTCAGGCGAGTCTGTTTGCCACGGGAAGAAGCGCAAACCGTGGCGAATGTGCCCAGATGTGCCGTCTGCCTTATAGCCTGACAGATGCTGACGGCCGCAAACTGGCTCCGGATGCCCACTATCTGTCGTTGCGCGACATGAATCGTCTCGACCGTCTCGCCGATCTTGCCGATGCCGGAGTATCGTCATTTAAAATAGAGGGCCGGTTGAAGGAGAGCGACTATGTGCGCAACACCGTGGCGGCCTATTCTAAGGCTCTTGACGCGATCGTGGGCCGGTCGGAGGGCCGGTATTGTCGATCGTCGGTCGGCGACGTCGATCTGTCGTTCACGCCAGATGTGACGCGATCGTTCAACCGCCGCTTTACCTCTTATTTTCTCGACGGACGGCCAGATCGGCCGGTGGCGATGGCCTCTCTCGACAGCCCCAAGTGGATAGGGCGGCAGATCGGCAGGGTGGCTGCGGTGAAAAACGGGTCTGTCAAGGTTGACACGGCTGAAGAACTTGCCAATGGAGACGGACTCGGCTATTTCGACGCCAACGGGCGTTATTGCGGGTTCAGGGTCAACCGCGTCAACGGAGACTGGATCTATCCGGCGTCGGAGGTCAATCTGAAAGCCGGGGTGACGTTGTACCGCAACCGCGACAAGCGGCGCGACGATCTGATGTCGGGCGAGACGGCGCGGCGGACAGTGGCTGTCGATGCCGAGCTGCGGCGCATCGACAGCGGCCGTATAGCGATGCGGCTGTCTGACAGACACGGCGCCGACGTGGAGGTCGTCGCCGAGAGTGCCGAACAGCCTGCGCGCACATCTCAGCTCCAACCGCGTCAACGCGTTGTCGCCAAGTTGGGCGACACGATCTACAGGCTCGGGAATTTTGACGATCGGCTTCCCGACGACAGTTTTGTGGCGGCCTCGGTTCTGGCCGATCTGAGGCGCAGGGCTACAGACACTCTCGATGCGACGCGCCGCATGCGCCATGTTTTTGATTACCGTCGGCCTGAGCAGACTGTTGTGACTGATTTCAGCAACGCGCCGCTTGACCGTCACGACAATGTTGCAAACCGTCTTTCAGCTGAGTTTTTTGCAGACCACGGCATGACTGTGGCCGAAAGAGCGGCAGAAGTGTGTCTGCCCGACCGGTCGGCCGACCGCCGGGTGATGACTACCCGCTACTGTCTTCGCCGCGAGCTCGGGGCATGCCTGAAAACTCCCGGCGGCAAGAAGTTGCCGACGCCCATGTTTCTCAGAGCTCAGGGCGTTGACTATCGCCTTGATTTCGATTGCGCGAAGTGCTGCATGAATGTCATATTGCCGCGCCGAAAGGGCTGATTGCAGTCGGCGTGACAGGCCGGTGAATGTATTTTGCCTTGTTTTGTCAGACGATTGCGTTATTATATCGTAAATTTAGTTTAAATGATTGTGAGACCCGAATTATTTCGTTAACTTTGGTGCTCGAACATCAAGATCCTCACTTGCTATTCCTGAAAAGCTGATCCTTTTGTTTCTTTGACGCTTAGAATTGAAAAATATTTTGATTGAAGCAGGTCATATCCGAGAGATTGCGCAAAAAAGGAATATCTCTGAGCTCACATCTGAAACTGAAAAAACTTATTAATATCACCAATCATGAAATCGAGCAGAAGGACATTTCTTAAAACTCTTGGCGCGGCAGGATTGTTTACGATCATTCCCCGCCACGTCCTTGGTGGCAATGGCTACATTCCGCCAAGCGATCAATTAACACGCGGCATCATCGGCACCGGTGGCATCGGCCGTTCTTCCTATCACTTCAACAGCGACAAGACCTGCCGCCTGGTAGCTCTTTGCGACGTCGACAGCAACCACCTTACTTCGGCAGCCAATCTTGCCAAGGAGCGTTTCGACGAGACGGTAGCTCAATACCACGATTTCCACGATCTGATCAATGACACCAATGTCGATATCGTGCATATCGCCACACCTCCCCACTGGCACGGCATCATGGCAGTCGAAGCTGCCAAGGCCGGCAAGGACATCTGGTGTGAGAAGCCTATGACCAGAACTATCGGCGAAGGTCAGCGTGTGGTTGAAGCTGTGCAGCGTTACAACCGCATATTCCGCTTGAACACATGGTTCCGCTTCCAAGATACTTTCTATGGCCTCGGCACAGAAGTGCAGCCTCTTAAGAAGCTTGTCGACAGCGGCATGCTCGGATGGCCTCTGAAAGTGACGATTTCGGGCGCCACAGGTTTTGCATGGAAGTTCTTCTGGACAGGCCGTGAAAATCTCGTGCCTCAGACCGCACCTGCCGAACTCGACTACGACATGTGGCTCGGCCCGGCACCCTACAAGCCCTATAACCCCCACCGTGTTCACCAGACATTCCGCGGCTACTGGGACTATGACGGCGGCGGTCTTGCCGACATGGGTCAGCACTACATCGACCCCGTGCAATATATCCTCAACAAAGACAATGATCTTCCTGTGAAGATTGAAGTCGATGCTCCGCAACAGCATCCCGATGCAGTCGGAACATGGAGAAAAATCACATATACTTATGCCGACGGCTGTCAGATCGTTCTCGAAGGAGAAGGCTATGAGAGCGAAGGCAAGGTGCCGTATATCGAAGGTCCTAACGGAAAGGTTTACAAAGGCTTCGAATGTACGATCCCTGATGTGATGAACAAGATTGCCGAACTTCCCGATCCCGAACCCCAGCGCACTGACTTCCTGCAGTGTGTCCGCGACCGTCAGAAGTTTGCGCTCAATGAAGCCAATGGCCACTACAGCTGTACGCTTGTCAACCTTGGCACTATCGCCCTCCGTCTCGGACGCAAGGAACTCGCTTTCGATCCGCAGACCCAGACATTCATCAACGACGATGCTGCCAACGCCCTCATCAATCAGCCGATGCGTGGTCCTTGGAAAATCTAATTGTTTCATCACAACTAACATAGCACTCCAATGAACAAACGTTCTTTATCAGTAATATTTCTGTCGTTAGTCCTGGGCTTCGGCTTCTCGTCGTTCGCTCAGCTCGACAGCAGAAACCGCACTGCTGAGACTGTCATCACCGACGGTCTCGCGCAGCTGCCGGCAAAGACCCCCGACACCTACAATGAGGTTGTCAGCGAAATGGCCGCTACAGGTCAGAAGGGCATCAAGATGCTCGCCGACATGTTGAAACCCGCAGACAAGAACCAGAATGCAGTGTTCGAGTATGCGATCGACGCCATCACCAGCTACGCATCGCGCAACGACAATGCCGAAATGCAGCAGGGTATCCACGACGGTCTCGTTGCAGGTCTTAAGAATTGCAGCGACGATGCCAACCGCGCGTTCCTCATGACTCAGCTGAGCAAACTCGCCCGTCCGGGCGACGCCGAGCTGTATGCTTCTTATCTTAACGATCCGTATCTGCGCAACTATGCGATCAACGGTCTGGCTCTTGTTCCCGGCGATGACGAAATGGTGGCAGATATCATCAACTCGGCATCCGCTCCCGAAGCAGAGCTTGCTTATGTTGCATATTTCAAGAAACTTAAAGGCGTTGAGCCCACTTTGATCAAGTGGACCGAAAGCAACGATCCGAAAGTGCTTGATGCTGTCTACAATGCTCTTGCAGTGTGCGGCACAGATGCAGCCATCAAACCGCTTCAGAAAGCAGCCAAGGCTCAGAAGTATGGCAATGATGCTACCGGCGCAACTGATGCCTATCTGCGTTTGCTCGCCAATCTCGGCGACAAGCAGGCGCTCGCCGCAGCAAAAGAGCTGACAAAAGCCAAGAACGATTATGCCCGCTGTGCGGCGCTCAACATTATTCTTGTCAACGACAAGGCCAATGCAACAAAAAATGTCATTGACGCACTCAAGGACAAGGCTATTTCTTACCGCAACACAGCTCTTCTTGCAGCTCCGGCTGTTGCTGGAGAGGGTGTGTTTGATGCAGTTGCTGCCAAGTACAAATCGCTGTCGCCCGAGGCTAAGGTCGACGTGATCTCATGGCTCGGTAACAACCATGTCGCATCGCAGGTCGATCTTGTGACAGACCAGATCAACGCCAAAGATCAGGCTATCGCCCTCGCAGCTGTCGGTGCTGCATCGAAAATCGGCGGTGACAAGGCTCTCGTAGCCCTCACATCGGTTCTCGGCCGCGGCGACGACCTCTCGGCTGCCGCTCACAATGCACTTCTGTCGTTCAACGGCGATATCAACACCGGTATCCTCACCGCTCTCGACTCTTCAGACTCCAACGTTGTGGCTCAGGCTCTCGAACTGGCAGCCGCACGTCACATCTATGGTGCATATCCGAAAGCTGTCAAGCTTTTCACTGAAGGCAATGCTCAGGTCAACCAGGTAGCGCTCAAGGGCCTCAAAGGCGTTGTGCGTCCCGAAAACTTCGATGAAGTATGCGACCTCCTCGAAGCCGCAACAACTCCCGAAGTCGTTGCCGAGCTCCAGGCTGCAGCGATGAACTCTATCACCAGCCTCGATCCGGCCGCGCAGTTCGAAAAGACTTCGGCCCGTCTCAACAAGCAGAAATCGTCCAGCATCTACTCACGCTACTATCCTCTGCTTGCCCAGGCTGCTACTCCCGAAGCTATCGAAAAATTGCTTTCAGAGTATAACTCGACAAAGAGCGCTGAGGCTTACAATGCTCTCATGCGTGTCAACAACGCAGCCATGATCCCCGTTCTGTTTGACATCGCTGCAAACAATGCCGATCAGAAGGACGCAACACTCCGCCGTTACATCCAGCTCGTTCAAAGCAACGGTCTGCCCGCAATCGATGAGTATCGTCTCTACAGAAATGCTCTTGCATTGAACCCGTCGGCCGACGTGCAGAACGCACTGTTGTCGGCTCTCGCCAACGGCCGCACACTGCCTGCTGCAATGCTCGCAGCCCGCTATCTCGACAACAATGCTACAGCGCTTGCTGCAGCAACGACTGTGAAATATATCCTTTCGAAAGAAGATGGACTCCGTAAGGGCAACACTGTCAAGAATATCCTCGACAAAGTACACAAGGTGTTCGTTGACTTCGGAGTTAATGACGCTGATGCCGGTTATGCAGCCGACGAAGTTGCAGGCATGCTCAACGGCTTCGACACCGAGGGTGGCTATGCAGTCGTAGAAGGTGCAGGTCCTGCAGGTGAAATCGAAAACTTCGACCTCTATTTCGATTGGAACGGTGTCGATCCTATCACACTCACTCTCCGTTCGATGCCTCTTGTGACTATCGATCCGGCAGCCGGATTGACTGTAGGCAAAGGCATTCTTCAGGCTCTCCCCGCCGGCGCACAGCCTGTTCACGTCCGCATGGTCAATGACCGCATATTCGTCGAAGTAGGTTCGACACCTTTCGCAGTAAACGAAGTGGTTGTCAATCCGAAAGATGGTGCAAAAGCTCCCGATAAGGGCGAAGTCGCAGTCAGCAACCCTGCTGCTGTAAGCAATTTCTATTTCAACAACCTCCCCGACACTCCGGTCTTCACTCTGTCGCCCGAAGAAGAGGCTGAGGGCTTCGAAGTGCTCTTCGATGGCCGTTCGCTCGACAAATGGCACGGCAACACTGATGCTTATGTGCCTGTCGACGGCTGCATCTATGTGACAGCTCAGTATGGCGGTTCGGGCAACCTCTACACCAAGAAGAACTACAGCGACTTCATCTATCGCTTTGAGTTCTGGTTTGATGTTCCCGGTGTGAACAACGGTATCGGCATCCGTACAGGCAAGGATGTCACCGGCGTCGACGCTGCTTTCCATGGCATGGAAATTCAGGTCCTTGACCACGACGATCCGATGTATGGCGGCTATCCGTTCGGATGGACAGGTATCCAGCCTTATCAGATCCACGGTTCGATCTATGGCGTAGTCGGTGCCAAGCACCTCGACTTCGGTCCCATCAAGCAGTGGCACACTGAAGAAATCAAGGCAGTCGGCGACCACATCACTGTGACAGTCGACGGCGAGGTTATCGTCGATGCCAACATCCGCGAAGCTTGCCAGGGTCATGCCGTCGGTCCGGAAGGCGCAGAAGGCAATCCTTACATGATCGACCACCGCAACCACCCCGGTCTTTTCAACAAAGAAGGCTACATCAGTTTCTGCGGCCACGGTCAGGGTGTGAAGTTCCGCAACATCCGCATCCTCGATCTCAGCGACAAAAATAAAAGCAAAAAAGCCAAGAAAAAATAAGAGTATCTCTGAAATTTAAATGACTGACTTTTCTGACAGTTCACGCATGCCGACTTCGATAGTTGCTATCGGAGTCGGCAATCGTATGCGCACTTACATGCACTACGTGGCTGATCATCCCGATCTGGCCAAGCTCGTGGCAGTTGTCGAGCCTGATCCCATACGCCGAAATGCGATGGCCGACCAGTTTGGCATTCCCGAGCAATGCCGGTTCAAGGATTATCACGATTATTTCAATAATCCGGTCAAGGCTGACGTGGCATTCATCTGTACACCCGAGCGGGAACATTTCGAGCCATGTATGGAAGCTCTGAGGCTTGGAATGCATGTGCTTCTGGAGAAGCCTGTGGCCCAGACTTACGAGCAGTGCCGGCTGATCTACAAGGCTGCACGTGCGGCAGGCAAGATAGTGTGTGTCTGCCATGTGCTGCGCTATCATCCGGCTTTCATCAAGGTGAAAGAACTTGTGTCGTCGGGCCGCTATGGACGCATAATATCGATAACCCACACCGAAGATGTCGGCATCGACCGCACAACCCACAGCTATGTGCGCGGGGTGATGAACACCGAAGCCGGCAACAATCCGATGTTGCTCGCCAAGTGCTGCCACGACATCGATTTCATCACATGGCTCACCGATGCCAATTGCCGCAGGCTTTCGTCGTTCGGCAGCAGGGTGTGGTTCCGCCGCGAGAATGCTCCCGCCGGCTCGGCCACGCGTTGCATCAATTGTTCGATCGAACGTCAGTGTCCTTACTCGGCCGTCGATCTCTACTGGCGCCGCCGTCAGTGGATCAATAACTTCGATGTGCCATCGGGCATGACTATCGAACAGGTCATCAAGCATGAATTGGAGTGCGGCGACTACGGGCGATGTGTCTATCACTGCAACAACGACGTCGTCGACAATCAGGTGCTGACGATGCAGATGGACGATAATTCGATCATCACAGTCTGCATGGACATATTCACTCGCCGCGATGGCCGGAGCACTGATATAAAGATGACCCACGGCGAAATTGTCAGCGACGGTGTGAAAATCTTTGCCACAGATTTTGTCACTCAGAAGCGTGAAGTCTTTGATTTCTCTGATGTCTGCAAGCAACCGTTCCATGCCGGCGCCGATCTTCGCCTTGTGGAGAGTTTTCTCAGCTCTGTCAGAGGCGAATGTGAGCACGGGCCTACCACCACGATCGAAGACTCGCTCAAGAGCCACAGATTGTGCTACGAGGCTGAGCGAAGCCGTCACACCGGTCAGACCATCGTGTTTGATAACTGATCAGGTTGAAGATAATTAATTGTCGGTTTGCTGCAAATTGGTTAAATTTGCAGCAAACTTTTTTTATAGCAGGCCGCAGTGCTGATGCATTGCAGTCATCATATTCATCAAGCCTTAAAATATAAATTGAAATGAAACTTAAATCCGTAGTACTGCTCACTGCCGTTGCTCTTCTGGGCGGTGCAAACCATGGCTATGCCCAGAAATGGGAGGAGCTGGCCAAGACACCTCCCATGGGCTGGAGCTCGTGGAACAAATTCAACCGTAAGATCAACGAAAAGGCAATAAAGGAGATCGCCGACGCTATGGTGTCGTCGGGGCTGGCCGACTGCGGTTATGTCTATGTCAATATCGATGACTGCTGGCACGGTGAGCGCGACGAAAACGGCAAGATACAATGCAGTCCCGAGAAATTCCCGGGCGGCATGAAGGCGCTCGCCGATTATATCCACGCCAAAGGGCTCAAATTCGGCCTTTACAGCGATGCCGGATGTAAGACTTGTGCAGGTGAGCCGGGCAGCCTCGGCCACGAATATCAGGATGCAAAGACTTATGCCGACTGGGGCGTAGACTATCTGAAATATGACTGGTGTAATACTCCCGATCAGAACACCAAGGCATCTTATCGCCTTATGCGCGATGCTCTGTATGCGGCCGGTCGCCCGATCTTGTTCAGTATTTGCGAGTGGGGCAGCACCAAACCCTGGGAGTGGGCCGGAGAGATCGGTCACATGTGGCGCACGACCGGCGACATCGGCTGTGACTTCGACAGTGAGAAAGACTACGGTGACTGGGGCGAGATCGGCGTGCTGCAGATCCTCGACAAGAACGAGCCGTTGCGACGCTATGCCGGACCGGGCCACTGGAATGATCCCGACATGCTTGAAGTCGGCAACGGCATGAGCGAAAACGAAGACAGAGCGCATTTCTCGCTGTGGTGCATGATGGCCGCACCGTTGATATTGGGCAACGATGTGCGCGACATGAGTGCCGAAACCAAGGCTATACTCACCAACAAAGATGTGATCGCTGTCGATCAGGATCCCCTCGGGGTTCAGGGTTGGAGGTTCTTTACCCGCAATGGGGTCGAATACTGGTACAAGCCGCTTGTCAACGACGACTGGGCTATCTGTGTGTTCAACCGCACCACAGAGCCGAAGACCGTGAAGCTGGATTGGAAGGATCTGATCACATATGACAACATCACGCGGCGCACTTTCAAGCCTGACCGGAATCTTTACAGTTTTAAAAATCTGTGGACCGGCAAGGATGAGGGCGTTACAGACGTTACGCGCACTATCACCATTCCCGGATATGATGTGGCCATGTACCGCTTCACGCTCGTCGACCGGGAAAACGTGTTGCCTTAGAACTTTTTTGACTCCGGCCGCGTTAAACGTTCAAACTTAAAAAATAAGGTATTATGAACTTTATCTGGTATATTTTGATTGGCATCGCTTCGGGCTTTGTGGCCGGGAAGCTGATGAACGGTGGCGGCTTCGGAGTGGTCGTTAATCTTATTGTAGGTATAATCGGCGGTGTGCTCGGCGGATGGATTTTCGGCCTGTTGGGCATCAGCACCGGCGGAAGCATTATCGGAAGCCTTATCACGTCAGTGATCGGCGCAGTTGTCCTGCTTTGGCTTGTCGGCCTTTTGGGCAGAAAGTCGAGTTAGCGGCAATAGTCAACTCTTTGTCGGGCGGCGCTTCTCCCATTTTGCCGGAGAGGCGCCGCCCGCCGTGTCGGCCCTACGGTAATGAAAAACTACAGATGCGTTGTGAGTTTGCCCGGGATTGTATAAATTTGTGGTGTCCAAAACTAAACAAACTGATAGCATGAATAAACTTCTGGCAATTATTATGTTTTTTGTGGCCGTGGCGGCCTATGTCACCCCTTGCGCGGGCATCACATCGCAAACCGACGACAATGAGGCGACCGAGGGCGATGAAGTCAATGTTGTCGCGTGGTTTTCAAAGTGTGACACGGTTGTGTACACAATACGGGATAGTAGTTGGAAGATCGATGGCCAGGATACGATTATGACAGCCGCAGATATTACGACGGCAATGGTGACGGTCACGGATTCGGCCGAGACCGGATACAGGTTAAGCTATACAATATTGGATGTCAGCGACGAATCGCCGACAGATACGCCGTTAGGCCAGTTTCAAAAAAACTTCATGTCGTCGGTTGCTTCGAAGCTGATCGGTAAGACAATCGATTTCGAAACAGACGAGTGTGGGAAAATAGTCAGAATTATTAATCTCGACGATGTGAAAAAGCAAGCCAAAAATCTGTTTAAGACGGCCTTCAAAGAATTGAAAAATGAGCCATGGATGAAGGAAGCCACCAAAATAGCAGGGTTCAAACTGGACGATTTCACCAAGTCTGTAGATGCTGACCGCATGGTCAATGCCTATCTTATGAATATCAATCTGCTTTTTGCCTATCATGGTCTGGCCTTTGACCTGGGAACTCATTACATAAAGCATGACGCGACCGACACACAGTATGCCACCGAAACATACAGTTGGGTAACGGTTGAGGAAGACGGGTGTTATAATGTCACTATCGATGAGTTCTACAAAATACCGCAAAAAGTGATTAAGTCTATTGTCGGGCAGGTCTTCGATAAGATAGATAATAAGGAAGCGAAAGAGTGGTTCGAGACCGGTTATGATGCAGAAATCCCGGAGGATAATGAGGCGGAATCTAACGTGAATATATCGTATCTTCCCAACGGCTGGCCTTATGAAGTGATCAGGCAAGTTGTGTCGAAGGTTGGAGATGGCGGCGAGGCTACTCAGACCCAGATCAGCGCTGTGGCATACTCATTTGGAAATTGAGGTGAATCTGTGGGCTGATCAGAAGTAGGACAGAAGATAGAGCGGATCGTTTTTGGTCGTGGAGTCGTAGACAAATCCGATGTGGCTGAAGTCTTTGAGAGCATCGGGATCGGTCAGTCGGTTCTCGATGATATAGCGGGCCATGGCTCCACGGCAGATCTTGGTGTAGACGGTTATGTTGCGCGGGCGCCCGATCGTAACAACCTTGAACGACGGTGTGATTACTTTCAACTCTTTTGTGACACGCTTCCAGTCGAACAGTTTCCGCATCTCGTCGCTGGCGAGGTTGACGAGTATGCCGTCGTCGGCTTTGCATCTTTCGATCAGCGGGTCGGTCAAGCGGTCTTTCCAGAAGTCAAATATCGATTTGAAGCCGAGCCCTGGCAGCTCGATATCGCCTTCGAGGCGGTAGGCGTTGATAGCGTCGAGCGGCCGCAGAAGGCCGTAGACAAACGAGCAGATATTGATGTGGTAGTCGGCATATTCGAGTTGGCTGTCAGTCATGGCGTCGACGTCGAACTGTTTGAACACAATGCCGTCGTAGCGGCAGATGGCCGCGCCGCTGAGCGAGCTGTCGAAGAATTGGTCGTAGCGTTGTCTGACGGAGTCGGCGATCTGCGGATTGACTTTAAGCATTGCCGAAATCTCGGCAGTGGAGTAGCGGCACATTTCAGCGGCGATCATCCGGGCGTCGTGCTGAAACATCGGTGTGTGGCGCGGGCCGACAGCGCAACAATCGCCCGGCTCGGTCATCGTTTTTGCGCAAGAGAGAAGTATCTGCATGTTTTCGTTGGGGTTATTTGAATGTTGCCATGATCTTGTCCATCTTCGCACAGATTTCGGCAGTGCAGAGATTGCCTATGCTTCCGGGATGAGTGTGGTGGACTTCGCGTGAGGGTTTATACTTGCCTTCCCTGACCTGCAGGCCAATGGTGCGGTAGGCTTCGCGGAAGGGTGTGCCTTCGATAACCATACGGTTGACGTCCTCGACAGTGAACAGGTAGTCATACTTTTTGTCGTCGAGAATGTTGCTGTTGACGATTATGTGCTGCAGCATGAAATCGCACATGTGGAGACATTCGATCAGGGTCGATGTGGCGGGGAATATGATGTCTTTGAGCAACTGGAGGTCGCGGTTGTAGCCCAAAGGCAGATTTGCGGTGAGCAGGGCGATTTCGTTTGAGACAGCTTGGAGGCGGTTGCATTTTCCGCGCATGATCTCGAACACATCGGGGTTTTTCTTGTGCGGCATTATGCTCGATCCGGTGGTCAGTTCATCGGGGAAGGTGATGAAGCCGAAGTTCTGACACATGTACATGCAGACATCCATGGCAAAGTGGCCGAGCGTCGATGCAATAGCCGAGATGGCGAAAGCGACCGCGCGTTCGGTCTTGCCGCGGCTCATCTGTGCGGCCACGACATTGTAGTGGAGGTCTGCGAAGTGGAGCAGCGCAGTTGTCTTCTTTCTGTCGAGGGGAAATGATGATCCATAACCGGCTGCCGATCCGAGGGGGTTCTGATTGGTGATGTCGTAGGCGGCTTTGACGATTGTCATGTCGTCGGTCAGGGCTTCGGCATAGGCTCCGAACCATAGTCCGAATGACGAAGGCATGGCGATCTGCAGATGGGTGTAGCCGGGCATGAGTTTGTCTTTGTGGGCTTCGCTCAGGGATTGCAGGCGTCGGAAGAGTGCATCGACGGCGTTGGCTATGTTGCGGAGCTCGTCGCGCATGAAGAGCTTGAGGTCGACAAGCACCTGATCGTTGCGCGATCGTCCGGAATGGATTTTTTTGCCGATGTCGCCGAGGCGCTCTGTGAGCATGAATTCAATCTGGGAGTGGATATCCTCGACGCCCGGTTCGATGGTAAACCGGCCTTGGTCGATGACTTCGAGAATGTCGGACAGCGCCGCGAGCAGCACTTCCAGTTCGTCGCTTTTGAGCAGCCCGATCGATTCGAGCATCCTGATGTGAGCCATCGAGCCAATCACGTCATATCTGGCAAGACGCAGATCGAGTTCACGGTCATTTCCGACCGTGAATTCTTCAATTATTTTGTCGGGTTCGAACCCTTTGCTCCATAATTTCATAATGCTGAGATTAGTTGTTGGTAGAATTCAATGGCGCCGGCAATTTCCGACTCCGTGATGTATTCGTCGGCAGTGTGACTCCGCGACGACTCTCCCGGACCGATCTTTAGCGCGGGAATGCCGGCCATGAGTGCACGGTCGGAGAGAGTGGGTGATACAAATGTTTCCGCTCCCAGAGCGACGGCCGCTTTGACGAGCGGATGGTCGGGGGAGATCACCGAGGCATTCAGTCTTGTGCTTCGGGGTGTCAGCTGCGATGCGACAGCTTCGCTTAGCAAGGCGGCGGTTTCGGCGTTGGAGTAAGCGTCGGTCGTGCGAACGTCGACCACAAAGCTGCATCGGTCAGGCACGACATTGTGCTGGGTGCCGGCGTTGATCTGGGTGACCGATACCTTTATGTCGCCGAGGGTCGGCGACGTTCTGTCGAAGCGGAAGTCGCGCAGCCTATCGATGTCGGCCATCGCACGGTAGATGGCATTGACGCCTTCGTTCCGCGCCGCGTGGCCGCTGACTCCGGTGGCGATGCCGTCGAGCACCATCAGTCCGCGTTCGGCGATGGCCGGCTGCATTGATGTCGGTTCGCCGACTATGGCCATGTCGATTTTGATGTTTTCGCTCTTGAAATGCCGCAGCAGCAATTCGATGCCGTTGTTACCGCTGACTTCTTCTTCGGCGGTGATGGCGAGTATGAGGTTGACGCCGAGCCTGCGCCGGTTGAGAAGAATGAAGGTCTCGGTCAGCGCCGCCACCGAGCCTCCGGCGTCGTTGCTCCCGAGTCCGTAGATGCGGCCGTCGGAGTGCAGCGGTGAGAATGGATCGATGGTGTAGCTGGGCGCGGGCTTGACAGTGTCGTGGTGGGAATTGAGCAGCAATGTCGGACGGCCGGCCACGAAGTCGTTGCCGGGCGCCCATACATTGTTGTTGAGCCTCAGGGCCTTGACACCGTTGTTGAGAAGGTGTCGCTCGATGATGTCGGCTGTTGCGGACTCTTGCCGCGACAGCGAAGGCGTCGCTATCAGCCTGTCAAGCAGTTCGATCGGCCGGGTAGTCATTTTGTGATGCGTGTGCCTGTATCGGCGAGCAGCTGGGCCGATGATTTAATGGTCACGCATTTCACTCCGGCGTCGATGGCCTTGAATGCGTTTTCGATCTTTGGTATCATGCCGTCTTTGACGGCTCCCGATGCGATAAGTGTCTGGTAAGAGGCCGAATCGATATGCTCGATCAGCGAGCCGGGATCGTTGATGTCTCTCATGACTCCGGGCTGCTCGAAGCAGAAAGTCAGCGATGCTTCTGTCAGCCGCGCACATGCCACGGCCACCGCCGATGCGACAGAGTCGGCATTGCAGTTGAGCAGTTGGCCGTTGCCGTCGTGGTTGATTGCGCAGAACACCGGCACTATGCCCTTGCCGACCATCTCTGCGATCATTGCGGCGTTGACGTCGGCCGGATCAATGTCGCCGACAAATCCGTAATCGACGGGTGCGGCCTTTCTGCGGGTGGCTGTGATGGCGTTGCCGTCGGCTCCGCTCAAGCCTGCGGCATTACAGCCTGCGGCCTGAAGGAGCGCTACGATGCGCTTGTTGATGAGGCCGGCATAGACCATTGTGACCACGTCGAGGGTCGGGCGGTCGGTGACTCTGCGGCCTCCGATCATCTGAGTCTCGATGCCGAGTTTAGCGCTCAGGCGAGTCGCCTCTTTTCCGCCTCCGTGGACGAGCACTTTGTTGCCCGGCAGGGCGGCGAAGTCTCTGACAAATGATCTGAGGGCATCGGGGTCGTCGATCACGTTGCCTCCGATCTTTATGATGTTGATGTCGCTGATTGTCATAAGCTCTCAAGCATGCGTTTGATGACTGTCTGTGCCGAAATCTCTCTGTTGGCGGCTTCTGCGATGACGATGCTGCGCGGCGATTCGATCACGTCGTCGGTGACGATCATGTTGCGTCTGACCGGCAGGCAGTGCATGAAGTATGCATTGTTGGTGAGCGCCATGGCTTTGGTGTCGACGGTCCACCGGCGGTCGGTCGAGAGGACTTTGCCATAGTTGGGGTCGGCGTAGGCCGACCAGTTCTTTGCGTAGACGAAGTCAGCGCCTTCGAAGGCCTTGTCGCGGTCGTATTCAACGCGTGCTTTACCGACGAATTTGGGGTCAAGCTCGTAGCCTTCGGGATGGGTGATGACAAATTCGTAGTCGGTCTTGTTGATCCACTCGGCAAACGAGTTAGGCACGGCCTGAGGCAGAGCCTTGGGGTGGGGCGCCCATGTCATGACGATTTTCGGGCGCTCTACGGTCTTGAATTCCTCGATGGTGATGAGGTCGGCGAAGCTTTGCAGCGGATGGCGTGTGGCGGCTTCCATGCTGAATACGGGGCGGCCTGAGTAGCGGATGAATTGTTCGATGACACGTTCTTCGTAGTCTTCGTTTTTGTCTTTAAGTCCGGCAAACGATCTGACGCCGATCATGTCGCAGTAGCACCCCATGACCGGGATGGCTTCGAGAAGATGCTCCGGTTTGTCACCGTCCATGATCACCCCGCGCTCGGTTTCGAGTTTCCATGCACCTTGGTTGACATCGAGCACCATGACGTTCATGCCGAGGTTCATCGCGGCTTTCTGGGTGCTGAGTCTCGTGCGCAGGCTCGAATTGAAGAAAATCATCAGCAGAGTGCGGTTGCGGCCGAGTTCTGTGAATGCGAAGCGGTCGCGTTTCACTTCGGCTGCTTCTTGCAGGGCTGCCTTAATATTGCCTATGTCGTCGGCACATGTGAAATATTTCATGCCTTTGAGTTGAGAAGTTGTTGAAATTCGGTTAAAAAGAAGTCGGCTTGTTCTTTGCCGAGGCACAGTGCGGGCAGCAGTCTGACCGTGGTCGCACCGGCTCCTCCTGTGAAGATGTGGTGGTCGAAAAGCAGTTGACGGCGCATCTCTGAAGCTGATCCTTCGATCTCGACGCCGATCATCAATCCGCGCCCTCTGACTTCCTTGAGCTGGGGCATCGCCTTGAGCCTGTCGATGAGATATTGACCGGTCGCGGCTGCGTTTTCGACAAGATGCTCATCATCGATGATGTCGAGCACGGCGATAGCGGCTGCGCATGCCAGATGATTGCCGCCGAAAGTTGTGCCGAGCATGCCTTTGCGGGCGGTGAATTCCGGAGAAATGAGCACCGCGCCCATCGGGAAGCCGTTGGCTATGCCTTTTGCCGAGGTGATTATGTCGGGGCGGATGCCGGCGTGCTGGTGGGCGAAGAAGCGGCCTGTGCGACCGTAGCCCGACTGGATTTCGTCGGCGATCAGCACTACGCCCATGCGACGTGTCAGTTCGCGGAGATCGCGTAGAAACGAGTCCTCTGGCATGCGGATGCCTGCCACGCCCTGTATGCCCTCTATCATCACGGCGCAGAATTCGCCGGAGGCGAGATGACGCTCGACGTCGGCGATGTCGTTGAGAGCGGCAAATTCGACGTTGGAGGTGCGGTTGAAGGGCGCTACGATCGCGGGGTTGTCGGTGGCGGCGACGGCTCCGGATGTGCGGCCGTGGAACGCCCGGTCGAATGCGAGCAACTTGGCTTTGCCGGTGTGGAACGATGCGAGCTTGATGGCGTTTTCGTTGGCCTCTGCGCCCGAATTGCAAAGAAACAGCGAGTAGTCGTCATATCCGCTTATGCGGCCGAGACGGTCGGCCAACTGCTGCTGCAATGAATTCTGCACGGAGTTGGAGTAGAAGCCCAGACGGCCGACTTGTCGGGCGACAGCATCGACATAGCGTGGATGGGCGTGTCCGACCGAAATCACAGCGTGGCCTCCGTAGAGATCGAGATAGCGCTGTCCGTCGGCGTCGAACACATAGCAACCTTCACCTTTGACCGGTTCGATGTCGTAGAGAGAATATACGTCGAAAAGATTCATAGTCGTTGTTTTTTGGTTGATTATTAGAACGCCGAAGGTTTGAGCTTCAGCCCGGCGGTCGGGTCGAAGCCGTGCATTATGTTCATGTTCTCGACGGCTTGCCCCGATGCACCTTTGAGCAGATTGTCGATCGCCGATGTGATGAGGAGTTTGTTGCCGTGTTTTTCGGCGCGGACAACGGCTTTGTTGGTGTTGACAACCTGTTTGAGATCGACAGCGCGGTCGCTCACATGGGTGAAGGGAGCGTCGCGGTAGTAATCGGTGTAGATCCGGTCGATTTCGTCCTGCGACAGCTCGCAGTCGGTGTAGACCGACGCGAATATGCCGCGAGCGAAGTCGCCTCGCATCGGCACGAAATTGATTTCTCCCGAGAAATCATGCTGCAGCTGTCTGATCGTGCGGCCGATCTCTGCAAGATGCTGATGTCCGAAGGGCTTGTAGATCGAAATGTTGTCGTTGCGCCAACTGAAGTGGGTTGTCGGCGACGGTTTCACCCCTGCACCGGTCGATCCGGTGATTGCCGTGATGTGGACATCGCTTTTCAGCATCCCGGCCGAAGCGAGCGGCAGCAGGGCGAGCTGGATGGCGGTGGCGAAGCATCCGGGGTTGGCGACTTTGTCGGCGCCGGCTATCCGCCGGCGGTTGACTTCGGGCAGGCCGTAGACATAGCCGTCGGTCTCGTCGCGGAAGTCCTGGGCGAGATCGATCACTTTCAGGCGGGCAGGCTTGACGTTGCTCTGCCAGAATGCCGAGCTTTGGCCGTGACCCGAGCAGAGGAACAGTGTGTCGACCGCATTGAGGTCGAACGTGTCGTCGAAGCGCAGATCAGTCTCTCCGATCAGGCCTCCGTGGACATTGCTGACGAGGTTGCCGGCATTGCTTTCCGAGTGGATGAAGCCGATCTCTACGTTGGGATGGTTGATGAGCAGGCGCAGCAGTTCGCCGGCTGTGTAGCCGGCACCTCCGATTATTCCGACTTTCATTTTATGTCGTTTGAGTTGTTGCGCTTCTGCACGTTGTAGTATATCTTCATCTGGTTGCCGAGTATCTTTGTGAAGCCTTTGACGTCGTCGGCGCTCCATGCTTTGTTGACTTCGCCGTATTCGCCGAAATCGGTCTTCATCAGGTCGAAGGGCGAGTCGACACCCACGAGGGTGAATGAGTAGGGGCGGAGGATGATCTCGACAGTGCCCGTCACGTTGCGCTGAGAGCTTTCGAGCATGGCTTCGATGTCGCGCATCACGGGTTCGAGATACTGCGCTTCGTGGAGGAACATGCCGTACCATGTGGCGACCTGGTCTTTCCAGTACTGTTGCCATTTTGTGAGAGTGTGCTTCTCGAGCATCTTGTGGGCGGCGATGATGAGTATCGGTCCGGCGGCTTCGAAGCCTACGCGACCTTTGATGCCGATGATTGTGTCGCCGATGTGCATGTCGCGTCCGATGCCGAATTTGGCGCCGAGTTGCTCGACCTTGCGGATCGCAGCTATCTTGTCGTCGAACTTTTCGCCGTTGACCGCCGCTATTTCGCCGTTCTCGAAGCCGATGGTGATGTGTTCCTCGCCCGACGCTGTGATCTGCGACGGATAAGCGTGTTCGGGGAGGGTCTGTTCGGAGTGGAGTGTTTCACGTCCGCCGATGCTCGTGCCCCAGAGTCCTTTGTTGATCGAGTATTCCATCTTTTTGAAATCGGCCACATAGCCGTGTTTTTTCAGATAGTCGATCTCGTATTCGCGAGTGAGGGTCATGTCGCGGGTGGGGGTTATGATCTCGATTTCGGGAGCCATGATCTGGAATGTCAGGTCGAAGCGCACCTGATCGTTGCCCGCACCTGTCGAACCGTGGGCGATGGCGTCGGCACCGATGCTTTTTGCATAGGTGATTATGGCCATTGCCTGGAAAATGCGTTCCGACGATACGCTGATCGGGTATGTGCCGTTGCGAAGCACATTTCCGGCAATCATATATTTTATGCTTTTGTTGTAATATTCGTCAGTGACGTCGAGAGTGGCGTGGGTGGCGGCACCGAGATCCTTGGCACGTCGCTCTATGGCCTGGAGTTCGTCGGGTGAGAAACCGCCGGTGTTTGCAATTGCGGTGTGGACCTCGTAGCCGAGATCTTCAGATAAGTATTTGACTGCAAACGATGTGTCGAGGCCTCCGCTGAAAGCCAGGACTACTTTTTTCTTATTTTCAATCATCGATAGGTGAGTATTATAATTGTGTATGTGTAAGTTTATTTTTTGAGATGAAGCAATTTGCCGATCTTGTTTTTGAGCAAGATGATGTAAGGCGTTGCCCGGGTGGCGTTTTCGGCCGGGTTCTTGGGGTCGAACAGCATGCCTGTGCACAGGCACATTCGTCGCTTGTTTCGCTGCAGGATGTCATAGTTGACACAACCTTGGCATCCTTGCCAGAATTCTTCGTCGTCGGTAAGCTCGGAGAATGTCACGGGTTTATAGCCCATGCGCGAATTGAGTTTCATCACGGGCAGCGACGTGGTGATGCTGAATATCTTTGCATAGGGGAAGCGCATGCGTGCCAGTTCAAAAGTTTTTTCCTTGATCCTGGCGGCCAGTCCGAGGTGACGGTACTCAGGATCGACGATAAGGCCCGAAGTGGCGACGAAATCGCCGTGTCCCCAACATTCTATGTAGCTGAAACCTACCAATCTGTCGCCGTGAAGAGCCACAACAGCCTTTCCACCTGTGATCTTGGCGGAAATGTATTCGTTAGATCGTCGGGCGATGCCCGTGCCGCGCTGTAATGCTGATTCATAGATAAGGTCGCAGATGTGAGGAGCATGCACTGCATGTTGCTCTTCGGCAAAAGCCACAATAATGTCATCAATGTTCATTGTTTCAGATATCTTTCATATAGTCATAAAAATATAATAAGGCACAAAGTTAAACATTACTTGCCGATTTGAGGCAACAAAATGTTTGAAAAACTGAATTTACCCCTGAATATATTGTTAAGATCAATAAAACTTGATGCTTTTGAAAAAAAATCCTACTTTTGTGATTGTATTGCTATGTATGCTGATACATCAAAAAGATGTTTAAAAATAAACTGATCGATCAATGATAAAAAGAATAATGACAGCCGCTTCTTTTGCTGCGGTTTTGTCCACGAATTTGCTCTGGGCTGTGCCGGCCCGTCAGGGGCTGCTGAGATTCACTCAGCCCGACGGCACGGTCATCGAATTGCGCAAGACCGGCGACGAACGCGCGCATCTTGTGCTTACGCCTGACGGTTATCCGGTCAGCCGCGACAGCGACGGCTACTATTGTTATGCCGATATCGACGTGCAGGGCCATCTGGAGGCGACGGGAGTCAGGATTGCAGCCGGTGGTGCCATGTCGGAAGCCGACAGGTCGATTGTCAGCCGCATCGATCTTTCGAGGGTGTCTGACGTGCTCGAAAACCGCTTGGAGAACACACGGTTTGCCGCTCCGCAGTCTACGGTCAACAAAGGCGGCATCGGTCTGATGGACGATGCTTTTCTCGGCCGCAAGGAGTTGAAAGGCCTGGTGATACTTGCCCAATATGCCGATGTGAAGTTCTCGGAGACTTGCACTCCGGAGTTTTTCAATGACATGCTCAACAGCGAGGGTTTCAGCCAGTTTGGCGGTACGGGTTCGGCACGCGATTACTTCATCGACTCGTCGTCGGGTCAGTTTGTGCCCGAGTTTGATGTCTATGGGCCGGTTACGTTGCCGGAGCCGATGGCATTTTACGGCGGCAATAACAAGAGCGGCTCCGACAGCAATGCGGCGCAGATGATCGTCGATGCCTGCCGCGGGCTCGACGAAGTGGTCAATTTTGCCGACTACGATCTTGACGGCGACGGCTTTGTCGACAATGTGTTTGTGTTCTATGCCGGCTATGGCGAGGCTTCTTACGGGTCTGACGACTCAGTGTGGCCCCACCAGTGGAATCTCGGATCGGCAGGACTGTCGTTGATGGTCGACGGTGTGCGCATCAACAAATATGCCTGTTCCAACGAGCTTGAACTCGACGGTCGCGGCCGCCCTCAGCCCGACGGCATCGGAACGTTTGTCCATGAATTTTCGCATGTCCTCGGCCTTCCCGACCTCTATGTGACGTCGGGCACAGGCTATTGGTCGCCGGGCATCTGGAGTGTGCTTGACCAGGGCCCTTACAATAATGACAGCCGCACCCCGCCTGCCTATTCGATCTATGAGCGCACCGCTCTCGGCTGGATCGAGCCGCAGGTGCTCGACGGCCCGGCATCGGTCACGCTGGAGGCTATCAACGAGAGCAACAGCGGTTGTATCATACCGACCGCCAAGGAGACCGAATTTTTCCTGCTCGAAAACCGTCAGAAGACCGGCTGGGACAAATACATCCCCGGTCATGGCATGCTGATATGGCATATCGACTATAATAGTTCGGTGTGGCAGCGCAATGTGGTCAACAATCAGCGGGCTCACAATTATGTCGACATCGAAGAAGCATGTGGAACGTGGTATGATATAAATAATTACCATACGACGACGGCTTACTACAGCGCGTTGGCCGACTATGCTTTTCCGGGTCCTAAAAACGTGACTTCTTTTACCGACGACACCACGCCTTCGATGCAGACATGGTCGGGTGGCCGTCTGTCTTTGCCGATAACCAATATTGCGGAAGTCGACGGTGTGATAACATTCGACGTTGCCGGAGGCCATTGCGATGCGGCAGTGCCTGAAGTGCAGGCTCCCTCGGCAGTCGGCGAAGGGTGGTTTGATGCTGCATGGTTGCCGGCTGAAGGTGCCGCAGGCTACATACTCAATGTCAATGCCTATATGGGCGAGGGTACGGGCGAATGCGAGACCGCCGATTTCGGCTCGGCTTCCGACAGCGATGCCGTGCTTCCCGATGATTGGGAATTTATCTCATGCACCGGAGCTGCCTACACGTCGGAGAGCAGTTGCGGCGAGTCGGTGCCGTCGTTGAAACTGACCGCAAGCGGCTCGGGCTTCGTCACGAAGGTCTATGATTCGGATGTGACGGCGGTCGAGCTCTGGACTAAGGGCATCGCCACGACCAGTCAGACGAAGGTCAATGTCGAAGGTCTTGTCGGCGACAAATGGATCAGCCTTGCTTCGTTCACACCGACGAGCGGAAAAGGAGTTGTGACTAAGATCGAAGACATCACGGCCGGTGTCCGCCGGGTGCGTGTCACCTATGCTAAAAGCGCAATGGGCAATCTTGCGGTCGACGATGTGAAGATCTACTACGCGGGCGGAGGTTTCATGGCGCTCGACGGCTTCAGGGAGCGGACGGTCGACGGCACATCGTGTCATGTCGATTGCCTGATCGAAGACGTCGACATCTACAACTATCGGGTCTGTGCGGTCGATGAAGCCGGGCGCCGTTCGGCCTGGTCGGACTATCAGCAAGTGGAGTTCGGCGCTAACGCCGGAGTCGAAGATGTTGTGGCCGATAGATCGTCGGGCTATCGGGTCGATGGCCGTGTCGTGACATGTTGGTCTGATGGGGCTGCCCGCATCACTCTGTCTGATCTGTCGGGCCGCGTGATCGCCGCAGCGGCAGTCAGTGCCGGCGGCAGCGCCGCAGTTGAAGCTCCGGGTGCTGGTCTCTATCTGCTCACCATCGGTGACCGCGCAGTCAAGGTAAGCCTGAAATAACATACATTCTACATCATTCCCGGCGGGCAGGAGAGGAGCGGCAGAGTCGCTCACCTGCCCGCCGCCGTTGTGTCGGGCGGCGGCCGGTGCGACAGCTCCGGTTGCAGCGTGGCAGGCGCTGTGGCGGCTTATTTTTGGGGTTCATAAAAGATGTAAAATGTTTAATTCGTTTGAAATGAGTTGCGGTTGCCGAGAAAAATTCGTATCTTCGCGTGGATTTTCATAAAACGGAAGATCTACACAGACAAAAGATTGAACAACTCAATTTTCGTATAAAATCATCAACAAAAGTTATGAGTAAAGAAAAGAAATTCTTGACTTGTGATGGCAACCAGGCCGCTGCCCACGTGAGCTACATGTTCTCGGAAGTAGCAGCTATCTATCCCATCACTCCGTCTTCGACTATGGCAGAATATGTCGATGAATGGGCTGCCGCCGGACGTAAAAACATCTTCGGCGAAACAGTTCTCGTACAGGAAATGCAGTCAGAAGGCGGCGCGGCAGGTGCTGTTCACGGCTCTCTTCAGGCCGGTGCGCTGACAACCACTTACACTGCATCGCAGGGTCTTCTCCTGATGATCCCCAACATGTACAAAATCGCGGGTGAATTGCTCCCGTCGGTGTTCCATGTTTCAGCCCGTACATTGGCTTCTCATGCACTCAGCATCTTCGGTGACCATCAGGATGTGATGTCGGTCCGTCAGACCGGTTTCGCCATGCTTGCCGAAGGCTCTGTCCAGGAAGTAATGGACCTGGCCGGTGTCGCTCACCTCTCGACAATCAAGTCAAGCGTGCCTTTCGTCAACTTCTTCGACGGATTCCGCACATCTCACGAAATTCAGAAAATCGAACAGCTCGACGCTGAAGATCTCGAACCGCTGCTCGACCGTCAGGCGCTTGCCGATTTCCGCAAACGCGCCCTCACTCCCGATGCTCCTGTAGCACGCGGCATGGCTGAGAACGGCGACGTGTTCTTCCAGCACCGCGAAGCATGCAACCGCCACTATATGGCAGTGCCCGACATCGTTGAAAACTACATGGCCGAAATCTCAAAGATCACAGGCCGTGAGTATCACCTGTTCAACTACTATGGCGCTCCCGACGCTGAACGCGTGATCATCGCCATGGGTTCGGTGACACAAGCCGCTCAGGAAGCTATCGACCATCTGACTAAAAACGGCGAAAAGGTCGGACTCGTTTCTGTCCATCTCTATCGTCCGTTC
The DNA here is from genome assembly GCA_910587475.1 of uncultured Muribaculaceae bacterium. Classification (GTDB taxonomy): domain Bacteria; phylum Bacteroidota; class Bacteroidia; order Bacteroidales; family Muribaculaceae; genus CAG-873. Next base: position 750 of record CAJUMR010000024.1, on the reverse strand, counting down.
TCGGCAAAGCACTTCCTCGCTGCTGTCCCCAAGACTGCAAAACGCATCGCTGTCCTCGACCGCACCAAAGAACCCGGAGCCAACGGCGAACCGCTGTTCCTCGATGTCAAAGAATGCTTCTATGGCGTTGAAAATGCTCCGGTCATCGTCGGTGGCCGCTATGGTCTGGCATCTAAGGACACTACTCCCGCCCAGATCATCGGTGTGTTTGAAAACCTCGCTCTTCCCCAGCCGAAAGACCACTTCACAGTGGGCATCGTCGACGACGTCACCTTCACTTCTCTGCCTGAGAAAGAAGAACTCGCTCTCGGCGCTGCATCGACCTACGAAGCTAAATTCTACGGCCTCGGCGCTGACGGCACAGTCGGTGCAAACAAGAACTCGGTGAAGATCATCGGTGACAACACCGACAAGTACTGCCAGGCTTACTTCGCTTATGACTCGAAGAAATCGGGCGGCTTCACATGTTCGCACCTCCGCTTCGGCGACGAGCCCATCCGCTCTACTTATCTGGTGAACACGCCTAACTTCGTCGCTTGCCACGTACAGGCTTATCTCCATATGTACGATGTCACCCGCGGTCTCCGCGACGGCGGAACATTCCTTCTCAACACAATCTGGGAAGGCGAAGAACTGGCCAAGAACCTCCCCAATAAGGTTAAGCGCTACTTCGCACAGCACAACATTTCGGTTTACTATATCAACGCTACCAAGATCGCTCAGGAAATCGGTCTGGGCAACCGCACCAAC
>CAJUMR010000023.1:15983-41776 GCA_910587475.1 uncultured Muribaculaceae bacterium | reverse complement strand
AAGGCTCGCCGGTCAAGAACTCCGCCCTGACCTCCACCGGGCTCGTGCCCTTTATGGAGCGCTTCTCCAATTCCACCCGCGAGGTGGCTCAGGACGGGCGCCGCGGCGCGCTGATGCTCACCGTTTCGGTGAAGCACCCCGACAGCGAGGCGTTTGTCGACGCCAAGATGACCGAGGGGAAGGTTACCGGCGCCAACGTATCGGTCCGCATTGATGACGATTTCATGCGTGCCGCAACCGAGGGAGCGAAGTACCGCCAGCAGTTCCCCGTCGATTCCGACAACCCCGAGGTGGTCAAGGAAGTCGACGCCGCCCAGTTCTGGGGCAAGATTATCCACAACGCGTGGAAGTCGGCTGAGCCGGGTGTGCTTTTTTGGGATACGATCACCCGCGAGTCGGTGCCCGACTGCTATGCCGACCTCGGTTTCCGCACGATATCTACCAACCCTTGCGGCGAAATACCGTTGTGTCCCTACGACAGTTGCCGCCTCCTGGCCATCAACCTCTTCTCATATGTGAGAAACCCGTTCACACCCGAAGCCAGCTTTGATTTCGATCTGTTCAGACAGCACGTTGCCAAGGCTCAGCGTATAATGGACGATATCATCGATCTCGAAATGGAGAAGATCGATACTATTTTAAAGAAGATCGACGCCGATCCCGAGACCGACGAAGTCAAATACTCCGAGCGCAATCTCTGGCAGAAAATCAAGGCTAAGACTCTCAAGGGACGCCGCACAGGTGTGGGCACGACCGCTGAAGGCGATATGCTTGCCGCTCTCGGGCTCAAATACGGAACTGCCGAAGCCACTGATTTCTCGGAAAGTGTTCACAAGGCGATTGCTTTGGCAGCATACTCTTCATCCGTCACCTTGGCTGAGGAGCGTGGTGCTTTCGAGATTTTTGACTTCGAACGCGAAAAAAACAATCCCTATATCAATCGTCTCGGCGAAGCCGATCCCGAACTGATCGAAAGGATGAAGGAGCATGGCCGTCGCAACATTGCATGTCTGACAATAGCTCCGACAGGCACAACGAGCCTTATGACTCGTACGACTTCAGGCATCGAACCGGTGTTCCTGCCGGTCTACAAGCGCCGTCGCAAGGTAAACCCCAACGACACAGATGTGCGTATCGATTTTGTCGACGAGTCCGGCGATGCTTTTGAGGAATATGTCGTGTATCATCCTAAGTTCATTGACTGGATGAAAGTCAATGGCATAGAGGTGCGTGAGGACTATACTCAGGAGCAGCTCGACGAACTTGTGGCTCGATCGCCATATGCCGGTGCAACTTCCAACGACATCGACTGGCTTGAAAAGGTCAAGATGCAGGGCCGGATACAGAAATGGGTCGATCACTCTATCTCTGTGACAATCAACCTTCCTGCCGATGTGTCGGAAGAACTGGTCAACAATCTCTATGTCGAAGCATGGCGTTCCGGTTGCAAAGGTTGCACAGTCTACCGCGACGGTTCGCGCTCAGGCGTGTTGGTCGCTTTGGAGAAAAAAGCGGCTCCCGAAAATGCTCAGATCGAGAAGCCTCATATAGCCAAACGCCCGATCGAGCTTGAAGCCGATGTTGTCCGTTTCCAGAATAATAAAGAGAAATGGATTGCTTTCGTCGGCCTTATCGATGGTGCTCCCTACGAGATTTTCACAGGTCTTGCCGATGACGAAGATGGCATATTCTGTCCCAAGTCAGTCACCCATGGTAAGATTATCAAAGCTATTGACGACAAAGGCAACAAGCGTTACGACTTCCAGTTCATCAATAAGCGCGGATATAAAACGACCATCGAAGGTCTGTCGGACAAATTCAATCCCGAATATTGGAACTATGCAAAACTGATCTCCGGTGTGCTGCGCTACGGCATGCCGATCGATCAGGTGCTTAAGTTGGTCGGTGGTCTTGAACTTGATTCACAGTCGATCAACACTTGGAAGATGGGTGTCGAACGTGCGCTCAAGAAGTATCTGCCCAACGGCACAAAAGCAAGCGGACAGACTTGCCCCAACTGCGGTCAGGAGACTCTGATCTATCAGGAAGGATGTCTTATCTGCACTTCTTGCGGCACTTCCAAATGCGGCTGATGAAATAACTCACGTATAACTAAAAACGGGGGAGGGTGTATCATGTTCGGCTATGATACACCCTCTCTGTATTTAAGGCCGCCTGATATCAAACAAGAATCTGCCGGCGTGGTGGCAATAAGAAAAATTTGCAAATAAATATGATTAAACATAACTTTGTGGAACAGTTATCTATTTGATCATCTTATTCATTCTATTCTAATGATCATGAAACGCAATTACATTATCGCAGTGACAGCTGTCGCAATAACGGCATTGGCAGGCTGCGTCGAAAAAGACCACACTGCTGATTATGTGTTGATGCCCGAGGCGAGGCCTCTGACTGCAGAAACAGTGGTAACTGAGGTTGACGCTCTTTTGCCCAGAGCCATGTTTGTGGTCGAAGATAAATTGGGTATATATAAGGAGAGAGAGGATTTTATGTTGGATTTCTATACCCTCCCGGATCTAAAATTTATCTGTAGTACAGCCCGCAGAGGGCAGGGGCCTGATGATCTGATCGGACTTGAAGGCCGCAACATCGAAGTGTCTGGTAATACATTCTGTGCTCTCGAGCATATGACATGGCGCCTCAAGACGATGACTCTCCTCGGAGACAGCACTATGCATGTTGTCACAAGATCTCAGCCGTTGAAGACCAACGGAGCAATCAATATGTTTCATCGCCTTGATTCGGTGCATTATCTGAGCCTGGGATCGACATCTAATCAGAAGGAATTTTGTATATATGACCTTTCTGATGGTTCTTCCCGTGAAGTGGGCGAATATCCCGACTGGATAGATTCTGCGACTGTGGCCGATGGTATGCCGTTGCTGTTACCTTATGGTAAATTTTTGGCTGTAAGCCCCGATGGTAGTAGGTTTGCTGCTTTTTACTGGCATTTCGACCGCGTGAGATTCTTCGACCGCGAATGCCGTATGCTCATGGACGTTAAAGTCCGTCATAATAGTGACGGAAATCAGGAGGAAGACCGTAAACAATCCTCGGGATGCTATTACGGTGTTAAGGCAATCGGAGACAAGATATATGCTTTGCATGCCGATAGTGATTCGACGCGGATCCTTGAAATATGGGATTGGGATGGCCGTCCCTCATCTGCGTTCAGACTTGATCGCCCGGTGACACTTATGACTGTCGATACGAAGGCTTGCCGGCTGATAACCAAGGATGTCGAACATTACAATGAAATATATCTATATGAATTGCCTACAGATTATTAGAGCCGTTTTTGTGACTGCCATGATGGCAACATGCGTGTCGGTGGCATCGGCCGATGGCAATGCAAACGGAGTTCGCAAGGAGTCGTGCGCGCTCTACGAAATTACGTTGCCTGCACACTGGATTGCTGGAGATCCCGTCAGTGCCTCCGCGATGCCTCCTGTGCGTGGAGCATTGTTGCTTGATGCTACCGGAGGTGAAACCAAGTGCCATCTGTACTATCAGTCATGGCAATTTTTCGATAAGAATCATTTTGAAGATTCGCAGAGTTGCCATATCCAAAGCTATATATTGCCCGACGGCAGCAAAGTCGATATCGATTTTCTGAGGGCTATGTTAGATCGTCAGAGCCGTCACCCGGGTTCATGGAAAAAAATTGAACATGGCTATATGAAAACTGTGGTTGCGGATCACGAAGGTCTTAAAGTTGGTGCAGCAGGATTCGAAAAAGTGGTTGCGTACAACCGATCTATTGAAGTGTTGCTTGAAGGGAGCGACTATGTGCATCATTTGTCGATAATTGTGCCTGAGAACAGGTATAGATCTGATGAACAATTCCGCCGGGCGGTAGATAATATCTGGAAGACCTGGAAGATGAAAAAGTGAGCCGTGAAATGACGATTGGAAAAGGGCGTACCATATTTGATCTATGATACGCCCTCTCTTGTTGTTTTCGGGAAATGTCGACAATCAGATGATGCCGACGAGTTCGTTGATGTCCTTTACGCCTTGTCGTTCGCAGAAATCGGTGATCTCGTCGATTATTTTCATAGTCACTGATGGATCGATGAAATTGGCAGTGCCGACTTCAATGGCTCTCGCTCCGGCCATGATAAATTCAAGAGCATCGCGGCCGTTCATTATACCGCCGAGTCCGACAACCGGTACGGCGACGGCTTTGGCAACCTGCCACACCATTCTGACTGCTATCGGTTTGACCGCTGCACCCGATACTCCGCCTGTTATGGTTGAAAGATAAGGTTTTCGGCGTTCAACGTCGACAGCCATGCCGAGCAGGGTGTTGATCAGCGATACGCTGTCAGCTCCGGCTCCTTCCACAGCGCGGGCTATGTCGGCGATAGAGGTCACATTAGGCGAAAGTTTCACCATCATATGGCGTTTCCATGCTTTTCTGACAGCCGATGTAACTTCGGCCGCACCTTCGCATGTCGTTCCATAGGCCATGCCGCCTTGCTTTACGTTAGGGCATGATATGTTGATCTCTACTGCGCGGATGCGTTCGAGATCGCTGAGTTTCTCGCACACTGCAACATAGTCGTCCACACACTTTCCTGAGACATTGACGATTATTTCCGAACTGTACTTTGTTATGTTGGGATAGATATGCTCGATGAAATGGTCTACACCTTTGTTCTGGAGACCGACAGCATTGAGCATACCCGAGGGAGTCTCGGCCATGCGTGGATAATCGTTGCCTTCGCGGGGCTCAAGAGTGGTGCCTTTGACGATAAATCCGCCGAGACGGTTCAAGTCGACAAAATCTGCATACTCTTCGCCGTATCCGAATGTTCCTGATGCTGTCAGCACAGGATTGCTCAGCGTCAGATCGCCGAGTCTTACTGATAAATTTACCATGGCAGTTCGTTTATATTAAATACCGGGCCTTCGGTGCAGACACAGACATTGTGGCCGTCTGCATTCTTCTCCACGCAGCAGAGACATGCTCCGAGTCCGCAGGCCATTTTGTTTTCGAGCGAGACTTCGCAGTCGGTTTCTTTCCGGCGTGCGAGCGATGCGACAGCTTTCATCATCGGCATCGGACCGCAACAGTATATTTTGTCGAATTTATAATCAAAGACACTGTTTGTCGTCACAAGACCTTTTTCGCCTGCCGATCCGTCTTCGGTCGACAGATATGTCTTGCCCGTGGCTTCGAATTCTTCGAGCATCAGCAGATCGGAAGCCGATCGTGCGCCGAGCAGAAATTCAGGGGCGAAACCCTTCTTGCGCAATTCATGTCCGAGGTAGAGAAGGGGAGCGACCCCGACGCCACCACCGACAAGAAGCACTCGTTTGCCGGCTGTGTCAGGAATGCCGAACCCTCGACCCAGAGGCAGGATGACGTTGATAAGTTTTCCGGTCGGCGCAGATGTCAGATGGCGTGTGCCCTCGCCGGCATTTCTGATCAGAAGCCATAGTGAGTTGTTGGCCTTGTCGACGAAGTTTACCGATATCGGGCGACGCAGATAGGTCGTCTTTGAATCGCTAACCTCAACCTGCACGAATTGGCCTGCTTCAATCGCCGGAAGCTCACTGCCTGACGCCGGGACAAGTTTTAGAAGTCCATACTGCGATCCGAGTGCGGTGTTCTCCACCACTCTCATGTCTATTTTATATTTCTTTTTTTCCATACGTAACAGTTAGAACTTGGAAATTGTAATTGCTGTTGCTAAAAACGCCAGTACGTAGCAGAGCATCGTCATGGCTGTCGCTCCGAGCATCGGGTTGAGCTTGGCTCCGTCGCGGCGGCGGATTGTGGCATACAATGCGAAATGTATTGCGAGGTAGGCTGCCGGTATGACCATCCATGCACCCCCGATGCCGATCCAGGTTTTGGCCATCAGACCGATGGCAATCACTCCGTTGGCCAAATATATGTTTGCCGTCGCACTACGGCCGAGCTTCACGCATAGAGTGTTTTTCCCTACTTCCCGGTCGTCATTTACATCACGATAGTTGTTGACTATAAGTACATTCGCACCCATCAGTCCCATTGACAGCGATGCGAGTGCAACCTGTGAATCAAAGCATCCGCACATAAGATAATATGTGAAATTGACCGGTATGACACCGAAGAAAAGTATCACAGCCATCTCGCCGAGTCCGTGATGAGACAGCGGATATGGTCCGGCGCTATAGGCGATCACGCCGATAGCGATGAACGCTCCGACAGCCATAAGCCATGCACCTCCCCAATAGATCAGGGAGCATCCGATAAGACATGCAAGCCCGAGCACCATGAACGTCGCGACCTTCATGGCCTTTGCCGAAATGTCGCCTTCGGTCACTCCTCGGCGCGGACCGACCCGACCTGCTTTGTCAAGGCCGCCTTTGAAGTCATAGTATTCGTTGGCGAAGTTCGAGGCTATCTGTGCGAGGATGGCAAAGCAGAGGCAAAGCCACCCCGGCACGTAGTCCGACTCGCCGTCGAACTTGGCAAAAGCAAATGCGCAGAGCACGCCGGCCACTGACACAGGCAGCGTCCTCAGTCGCATTGCTTCTATCCATGCACGTAGTTTCTTCATCGTCTGATGGCCTTTTAGCAGAAACCGCCGAGAAACGCAAACTCTTCGGCCACCCGTCTCAGTCTGTCGACAAGCCTGCGCAGAGACTCTTCGCTGACTTCGATTGCCGACAGCCTGTTGTCGATGAATATGCTGAGTTTGACTTCATCGTTGAGTGGTCGCTCATTGTCTTTTGCCTCAACGGCCGCCAGCAGCTCCGAACTAAGATTGTCGAAATCGTCGCCTCTGGGTGGCAATTCCCCGTCCTCGATCGACTCATCGGTGGCAAAGCGATAGTAGATGCGGTCGGCGGTGAGGGCTATGTCGGCTCTCGCACGGTCGTCGACGCGCATCATTATCGACAATCTGCTGATCTTTTTATCTATGTTCATTTGCGGGGAAGAACGTTGACTTTAAGTTTGTCGTAGGCACGCTCGGCCTTTGCTCGTGCGGCTTCGACATCGGTGTCTGTCGCAAGGATCACACCCATGCGTCGGTGGCCTTTGATTTCAGGCTTGCCGAAAATGCGTATCTGTACTCCCGGTTCCGACAGCACATTTTCAAGGTTGTCGAATTCGATTTGATCGGTGTCGCCTTCAACCACTACAGCTCTCGACGCCGACGGTCCATAAAAACGGATCGAAGGTATGGGCAGGCCGAGCAATGCACGCGCGTGGAGCGCAAATTCGCTCATATCCTGAGAGATCATGGTCACCATGCCGGTGTCGTGGGGACGCGGCGATACTTCGCTGAAGATCACTTCGTCGTCCTTGATAAATAGTTCTACGCCGAAAATGCCGTAGCCTCCGAGAGCATCTGTCACCTTCTTGGCGATCTCTTTGGCGCTTTCGATCGCCTTGTCGCTCATCGGCTGCGGTTGCCATGAATAGCGGTAGTCTCCGTCGACCTGAATGTGACCGATGGGCTCGCAGAACACTGTGCCCGATGCGTTGCGGACGGTCAGCAATGTAATTTCATAGTCAAATTTCACGAAGCCTTCGACGATGACTCTGCCCGCACCGGCGCGGCCGCCTTCCTGAGCGATTTTCCAGCTCGTTTCGATGTCCTCAGCTTTTTTGATCACTGACTGACCGTGGCCCGACGAACTCATGATGGGCTTTACGACACACGGTATGCCGATTTCCTCGACTGCGGCCTTGAATTCATCGTAATCCGACGCAAAGCGGTAGGGCGATGTCTTGATGTTCAATTCTTCAGCCGCCAGTCGTCTGATGCCTTCGCGGTTCATAGTCAGCCATGCGGCGCGTGCGGTCGGAGTCACATTGTAACCTTCCTTTTCGAGTTCGAGCAATGTCGGAGTGGCGATAGCTTCTACTTCCGGAATTATATGATCCGGTTTTTCAAGTTCGATCACTCTGCGCAGTTCATCGCCGTCGAGCATGTTGAACACATATGATCTGTGGGCGGTCTGCATCGCAGGTGCATTGGGATACTTGTCGCAGGCTATTACCTCGACGCCGTAGCGTTGAAGTTCGATAGCGACTTCTTTTCCTAACTCTCCGCTGCCGAGAAGCAGGGCTTTACGACCGACCGGGGTCATTACTGATCCAATTTTTGCCATAATTGATTTAAAGTGTAAGATAATGCTTTGGCAAAATTACAAAAAATAATGATAGCTTACCGCATTAAGGCTCGGTTTCATAAACCACGATGGCTCCAGAGGTTGCATCCTTGAGTTGGATTTGCTCATCTGGTGATGGGGTATAGTTATTCTATGCGACTGAGCCAAAGGGGTGAAAGCGGCCAAGGAGGCAATGCTTAGGTAACTTTTTTATGCGCTGATACAATTTTAACAGTCAACATCAGGTTTACATATAACCAACCGATTTATTAACTTATATTGTTATGAAACCGAGCCTAAAGTCGTCACAAATTCCGGCTTATGCAACGAGTCCCTGCTTCCATTGCTGGAGACAGGGACTCGTCGTATGGGGAGATATGTCGGTTTTATCGGGCGAGGATCAGAGCGCTCGTCGGTGCTACGGTCATCTTTCCGCCTTTGGCAGAGCGGAGTCCGTCAGCTTTGATCTGTCCGTCGTCGGCTATTACCGTCCAGTTGCCTTTGGCTACGTTGACTTCCATTGCCTTCGGATTGCCGTTGAATATCACTTTTATTTCTTTCCATGTGTCGCCGTTTGCATTGTCGCGGAGAGTGTAGGCGATCACGTTCTCATCGGTGTTTTTGTCAAACACCAGATGCTTGGCGATTTGTTCGGCTGTGGTCATTCTGAATGCCGGATGCTCTTTGCGCAGCTTGATCAATTCTTTATAATAGTTGAATTGTTCGGCGTTGCTGTGTTTGAGCGACCAGTCGATCGCATTGATCGAGTCGGGCGAATTGTAGGAATTGTGGACTCCTTTTTTGTCGCGGAACACTTCTTCACCTGCAAACATGAACGGTGTGCCCTGCGAAGTAAACACGATTGTCTGGGCCAGACGGGCGGCGCGTTGGCGCTCGGCTTCCGAAGCCTCAGGCATCGATTTGGCAAGCTTGTCGGTCAGAGTGAGGTCATCGTGACACGATACGTAATTGATGATCTGGGTCGGTGCTGAAGCGTAAGCAAATTTCGAGTTATTGCCTTTCGAGTAATCGACCTGAGGATGCGCGGTCGATGCAACTATGCCGATTTTGACAGTCTCTTCGTTGCCGGGTTTACCGGTGGCGAAGCCACGGTCGATAGCGTTGCTGTAATGACCTTTGACCGCATCACGCAGGTCGTCGGAGAACACGGCTATGCCATCCATTTTGGCTACATTCTCTTTGAGGGCGCGTCGGTCGGCGGGTAGGGGAGAATCTCCGGCAGTCCAGCCTTCGCCGTACACAAAAATTGATGGATTGATCTTTTTTAATTCCGATGCCACACGGTTCATCGTTTCGATGTCGTGGATCGCCATCAGGTCGAAGCGGAAGCCGTCGATATGATATTCGTCAGCCCAGTATTTCACTGAATTGACTATGAAGTCAGACATTTGGCGGCGTTCCGAAGCGGTCTCGTTTCCGCAGCCCGAAGCATCGCTGTAGCTGCCGTCGGGACGATGGCGGTAGTAGTAGCCGGGCGCGGTGAGCGAAAAGTTGCTGCCGTCGTTGTCGGCTGTGTGATTATAGACTACGTCCATCACGACCCCGATGCCTGCATCGTGGAGGGCTTTCACCATTTCTTTCATTTCGCGGATACGTGCTGTCGGATCGGCAGGATTGGTTGAATAAGATCCTTCAGGCACATTATAATTATAAGGATCATATCCCCAGTTGTACTGGTTCGACGGAAGATTGGCTTCGTCAACTGAATTATAGTCGTACGACGGGAGTATGTGCACATGGGTAATGCCGAGTTCCTTGAGATGGTCGATGCCGGTTGACTCGCCTGTCGGGTTATGAGTGCCGCTTTCGGTCAAAGCCAGAAACTTACCTTTGTTTACAATGCCCGAAGACGGATCGACGCTCATATCGCGGTGATGCATCTCGTAGAGAATGACGTCGGTGATGTTTTCTACCTCGGGACCGCGGTCGTTGTTCCATCCTTCAGGATTGGTTGACTGCAGGTCGATGATTGCTGCGCGATGGCCGTTTGTTCCTACGGCCTTGGCCCATACACCCGGTGTTTCGTCAAGCCATTTGCCGTTGTGTTTTACGCTGAATGTATAGAACTTTCCGAAATAGTTTCCCCGGAGAGAGACTGTCCATGTGCCGTCGGTCGACTGTTGCATCTCGATTGTCTCGGATGCGCTGCTGTTGCGGTCGGTCGGGTAGATCATCAGTCTGACACTTTCGGCCTCCGGAGACCACAATCTGAAATTTGCGCGGTGGTCGTTGGCGTCGAGTTCGAGGTCCGTGCCTGAATAGGTTGGCCACGAAGCATATTGAGCTTCGCGTTCGATTGTTGCAGCCGTGATATAACAGGGCATGATCAGTGATCCAATACACATGGCAGTGATGGCTTTAACGCTGTTTGTGTTCATTAATACTTGCTGTTAAGGTTTCGAATAAAGCCCTCTGGTTAGCACTACGGAAGGGTCGGGCAGGGACTGCCATTCCGCCGTCAGTGCATAGTAGGGGTTGAATGAATAATCTCTATCTTTAGTTTTAGAATCTCAAATACGGGGTGCTGTCGCAGAGACAGTCTGCTTATCTGACAATCACTTTTTTGACCGTCTTGTCGACTTTCACTATGTAATAGCCTTTCGGAAGGTCAAAAGTCGTTTTGCCATTGCCGACTTGCTCAGTCTTGACTATTTGTCCGGTCAAGGCATAGACAGTCAACTGATGGTCGAGATCATCGGCAATCTCGATTTCGAGCTGCTGGCCATTGATGCTGATGACAGGCTCGACAGCGAGATTGTCGGCAGCCTCTATCCGGTCGGCAGCCGGCAGAGCCGAAGCGTCGAGCGGGAAAAAGGCCATGACTATCGCAGTGGCAATTGTTGATAATATGCTTATGTTTCTGTTCATGCTATACAAAGTTAGTCAATAACTTCAGATTGTGCAAGCTATTTGGGTTAATTCACATTTTAAATATTAATTTTGCAAATTATTTGTAAAGACGCAAGCTTATGTTTCGCACTATCACAGACTTTATGATCGTTGGAGCCGGCAGTTGTATCGGGGGAATGGCGCGCTATGGTGTAGGCCTTTTGTTCAGGTCACTTCAAGGGCAGTTCCCATGGTCTACGTTTGTGGTCAACACTCTTGGATGTTTTTTCATCGGCTTGATTTGTGGCTTGATTGACAAAGGTTTTGGCTTCAGTAGCAGTATGCGGCTGTTTGTCACCGTAGGCTTTTGCGGAGGGTTCACGACTTTTTCGACTTTCATGCGGGAGAACTTTGGGCTGTTGACAGATTCGTCAGTAACGACGCTTGTAATTTATGGTGCAGGAAGTCTTGTGGCAGGATTTGCGGCTCTCTATATCGCATATTGGATGGCAATGCGCATGATTTAGTCGTTCCCGACATCAAGGATTAAAAGCGTTCCTCTACGGTTTTCACAACCTATGTAAAGTGCCCCGGAAGCGTCAGCGCACTGTTAAACGGCCTAGTGAATACTCGTTATCGAGCATCAATCGCCTTTAATAAGGTAACTCGTTAATAAGAGTGAAATCAGAAAGTCTAAATTGATTAAAGCCCACTTTAACAATGCTGTCAGAAACTTCCTCATATTCTGTTATTTTATGCCATAAAAGGAATGTTTTAGAGTCAATAGGATTAAGAACTGTGCCATCTTCAAGAATGATGGTGTCAACTTCTGGGGAAATCGTATATTCGGTTTCTCTATCTTGTCCTGGAAAAGTTCGGTAATTTCCGTGCTTGGCTGTATATACGATATAAAATCCACCAAATACACGCTTGATTATAGGGCCGACATAGTCATATAATTCATCATCGAATTTATGAAATATGATCTGTCGGTCCTCATTAACAAGAAAGGTGTGTTGTTTTGTAACTCCACAAGAATATGATTTATCTAAATATATTGCAAGCCCATTGCGGAATGGAGAGATGCGTACAGCCGAGTATTTATCAACTCTATCAAAATATTCTATATCTTCTTGTTCGTAGCGATAGCGTCTAGATTCATCAAGAGGTAGATAGCCTAATTTATCATCATAGACGCATTTTTCTGTGTATTTTAAGAATATAGTTTCTCTTGCTTCTTTCATAATGCGATTGATAAAATGCGAAGTTAGCGAAATTTCCTGAGATTTAGCAATAGAACGCCGCTCATTGACAGCGACAAACCATGTCGGATACCCCCAGACGGTCAGATCGAGCAATTCATGCTTCATGGGTCAGATATTATTAATTGTGTCTACTTGATGTTGATTGCATTTTGTCGACAGCCCTTTGGTTCGGAAGTTTATATTCATGATTGTTGCAAATTGTTTTGTGTGTATTGTCTTGTACGGTTGAGAATTTTAGCGATAGTCGAGTGTTGTGAAACGTTAAATCGGGCATATGTCCGAAAATGCAGGTTATTCGATCGATCGCTTGTCTAACTTTGCAGTGTAACTGATTAAACAATAAAATAAGTACTCCAATGAAAAAATCAACCGAAATTACACTTAAAAGCCATTGGCTCGAGATCATCCGTCCATTTAGTTTTTCCGTAAAAGGCGAAGTTATCGACGCCGTCTACACATATTTAACAACCGGCGAGATAATCGCGCTGAGCGAGACGGCAGCCATGGCGTTTGCATTTATCAGGCATGAGATCGACGATGCTGCAGCCCGTCGAGAAGCGCGCGTAGCCGCCCGTCGGAAAAATAAAGATGTATCGTCCGTCGACAAGATAGAACTACAGACTCCCTGCAAATCGTCGGAAGAAGAAGCAAAGTCGCCTATACCACCCCGGACACAGCCGATGGGGCTGCAGTCGCTTGTAAAGCAGGTGTTATCGCAAAATGCCGCAAATTCCGACCGACGTCTTCCTCGAAAGCTGAAAAAACGCATACAACGTCGCCTCAAGTGCCGAAATAGACCATCGTCAAGGTAATTTTTAACCAACCGCTTTGCAGGACAAACAAAATTCTTTAATTTTGTAACTGATATGAGCTACGATAAAAATATCAGGCAATGTCCGCGTGATGTCTTTTCCGACTATCTCGCCAAGCATCATAAACGTCGCACTCCCGAGAGATTTGCCATTCTCGACAGTGCGATGGGGACGCCGGATCATTTTACGATCGAAAGTTTTCACGACAAGCTGGAAGCCAATGGTTTCCATGTGTCGTTGGCGACGATCTACAGCACACTCGAATTGCTCGTCGATTGCGGGCTTGTACGTCGCCACCGCTTCGGATCAGACAGCGCCCGCTATGAACGCACTGCCGGATCGGCCAATCATCACCATCTCGTATGCACACGCTGCGGTAAAGTCAAGGAAGTGAGAGATGCTTCGCTGAGCGAAGCCATTTCGGCCATACGTTATCCGGGCTTTGCAGCAAGCTATTTCTCGCTGAATATCTATGGCTTGTGTCGCGCATGTCAGAAACGCGAGAGAAAGACCACTTCCGAAGCGTCAGCAAAATCAAAAGCAAACAATCAAACATTATCAACCATACGTAATCGAAAAAAATGAAAGTCGATGTACTATTAGGCCTCCAATGGGGCGATGAAGGCAAAGGTAAAGTTGTCGATGTGTTAACTCCGCGTTATGATATTGTTGCCCGTTTCCAGGGCGGCCCGAACGCCGGACACACTCTCGAATTTGAAGGCAAGAAGTATGTGCTCCGCTCTATCCCGTCGGGTATATTCCAGAGCGGACAGACTAATATAATAGGTAATGGTGTCGTGCTCGATCCGGTGCTTTTCGCTGAGGAAGCAAAAGCTCTCGAAGCCTCGGGCAACAAGCTGACCGACGTGCTGAAAATCTCGAAAAAGGCTCATCTGATCATGCCGACTCACCGTCTGCTCGATGCTGCCAACGAGAATGCTAAAGGCAAAGGAAAGATCGGAACGACCGGAAAAGGCATCGGTCCGACCTACACCGATAAGATCTCACGCAATGGCTTGAGAATCGGCGATACTCTGCTGCCCGATTTCAAAGTCCGCTATGAGGCTGCGCGCGACCGTCATCTCGAACAGCTTGCCGCTCTCGGAGCTGCTGTCGACGCTGAAGCCCTTGCGGCTGCAGAGGCAAAGTGGATGGACGCACTCGATTACATGCGTTCGTTTGAGTTCATCGACAGCGAACACTTTGTCAACAAGGCTCTCGCATCTGGCAAGAGCGTGCTGTGTGAAGGTGCCCAAGGCACGATGCTCGACGTCGATTTCGGCTCTTATCCGTTCGTGACATCGAGCAACACCGTATGTGCCGGCGCATGCACAGGACTCGGTATCGCTCCGCGAAGCATCGGTGAAGTATTCGGCATTTTCAAGGCCTATTGTACAAGAGTCGGCAGCGGACCGTTCCCGACCGAACTTTTTGACGAAACCGGCAAGACAATCCGCGATCTCGGACATGAGTATGGTGCTGTCACTGGCCGCGAACGCCGTTGCGGTTGGATCGACCTCGTTGCACTGCGTTATGCGATAATGATCAATGGGGTGACGCAGCTGATCATGATGAAGAGCGATGTGCTCGACGGCTTTGAAGAGATCAAGGCTTGCACAGCTTATGAAATCGATGGCAAGGTGACACGCGACTTCCCTTATTCGATTGAGGACGGCACAGTCAAACCTGTCTACACTGCACTCCCCGGTTGGAAGACCGACATGACAAAAATGCGCAGCGAAGATCAGTTCCCTCAGAATTTCAAGGACTACATATCATTTCTCGAACGCGAACTCGCCACGCCTATAACAATTGTGTCGATTGGTCCGGACCGCACTCAGACAATCGAACGTAACAAATAATAATTCAGAACCTGTACCATGGCAAAGGTAAAACCATTCAGAGGACTGCGTCCGCCGCGCGATATCGTCACAGAAGTCGTATCACGCCCTTACGATGTGCTCAACAGCGAGGAAGCTCGTGCTGAGGCGTCGGGCAACCCTAAGTCGCTTTATCATATTATTAAGCCCGAAATCGATTTTGAACCGGGCACTGACGAACATGCTCCGGAAGTCTATGACAAGGCTGTCGCTAATTTCGAGGCATTTCAGTCTAACGGCTGGCTTGTTCAGGACGACAAGGAGCATTATTATATCTATGCCCAGACGATGGACGGCCGCACGCAGTATGGCATAGTCGTTGCCGCCAATGTCGACGACTATATGCAGGGACGCATCAAAAAGCACGAACTCACTCGCCGCGACAAGGAGGAAGACCGCATGAAACATGTGAGGGTCAACAACGCCAACGTCGAGCCTGTGTTTTTTGCTTTTCCTGACAACGAGGTTCTCGAAAATATAATCGCTAAAGTCACTGCCGGCGAACCTGAATATGATTTTGTGGCGCCCGACGGATTCGGCCATCACTTCTGGGTGATTGACGATGAAGCGACAATTGCACGCATCACCGAAGAATTTGCCAAGTTGCCATCACTCTATATAGCCGATGGCCATCATCGTACAGCAGCTGCTGCACTTGTCGGCAACGAGAAGGCACAGCAGAATCCCGATCATCACGGAGGTGAGGAATACAACTATTTCCTTGCGGTGGCGTTTCCTGCTTCTCATCTGAAAATTATCGATTACAATCGTGTGGTGAAGGATCTTAACGGCATGTCGCCCGCTGAGTTCCTCGAACATCTCTCACGCAATTTCGAAGTTGTCGATAAAGGCACGGTGCCTTATCGTCCGGCAGCGTTGCACAATTTCTCGCTGTATCTCGAAGGCCGTTGGTACTCGCTGACCGCACGTCAGGGCACCTACAACGACAACGATCCTATCGGTGTGCTCGATGTGACCATATCTTCTGATCTCATACTGCGCGATCTGCTTGGCATCACCGATTTGCGAAGTGACAAGCGAGTGGATTTTGTCGGTGGCATCCGTGGTCTCGAAGAGCTGAGCCGCAGAGTCGACTCGGGAGAAATGGCTGCCGCACTGGCCCTTTATCCTGTGTCGATGGATCAGTTGATCAAGATTGCCGATACAGGTAACATCATGCCTCCCAAGACAACTTGGTTTGAACCAAAACTCCGCTCAGGCCTTGTGATCCATAAACTTGACTGACCTGATATTCTTTTTTAACTTTTTTAAGACGGTAAATACTAAAAATTGCATATCTTTGCCGCTACCAAGATAACTACAAGTATCATCTATACCGATCTTAGACACTTTAAAATTATTAGACTATGGATATTAACAATATCATGTCGAACCTGGAGGCAAAGCATCCGGGCGAAAAAGAATACCTTCAGGCAGTGAAGGAGGTTCTTCTCTCTGTTCAAGACGTTTACAATCAGCATCCTGAATTTGAGCGAAACAAAATCATCGAACGTATGGTCGAACCCGACCGTATCGTCACATTCCGTGTGACTTGGATTGACGACAAAGGTGAGGTGCAGAACAATATCGGTTACCGTGTGCAGTTCAACAATGCCATCGGCCCGTACAAAGGAGGCATCCGTTTCCACGCGTCTGTCAACCTTTCGATCCTTAAGTTCCTCGGCTTCGAACAGACTTTCAAAAATGCGCTGACCACTCTTCCCATGGGTGGAGCCAAAGGCGGCAGCGACTTCTCGCCGCGCGGTAAGAGTGATCGCGAGATAATGCGTTTCTGCCAGGCATTCATGCTCGGCCTCTGGAAAAATCTCGGTCCCGACCGCGATGTTCCTGCCGGAGATATCGGCGTTGGTGGTCGCGAAGTTGGCTATATGTATGGCATGTACAAACGTCTTGTCAATCAGCACGACGGCACATTCACAGGCAAAGGCCTTTCATTCGGAGGTAGCCGCATACGTCCTGAAGCCACAGGCTTCGGAGCGCTCTACTTCGTTCAGAGTGTGCTCGCAACCAAAGGAGAGGACATCAAAGGCAAGACAATCGCCATCTCGGGCTTCGGCAACGTTGCATGGGGTGCAGCTCTTAAAGCAACTGAACTCGGCGCAAAGGTTGTGACAATTTCTGGCCCTGACGGCTATGTTTATGATCCCGCCGGTCTCGATGCTGAGAAGATTGACTATATGCTTGAACTTCGTGCCTCTGGCAACGACGTGGTGGCTCCTTATGCCGACAAATTCAAGGGCTCGACATTCTATGCCGGACGCAAGCCCTGGGAGCAGAAAGTCGACATCGCTCTGCCTTGTGCGACACAGAACGAACTCAACGGCGATGATGCCCGTGTGCTGGTTGCAAACGGCGTGAAACTCGTCGCTGAAGTTTCTAACATGGGATGTACGCCCGAAGCTATCGACACTTTCATCGAAAGCCGTATAACTTACGCACCCGGCAAAGCAGTCAACGCCGGAGGTGTCGCTACTTCAGGTCTCGAAATGAGCCAGAACGCCATGCACCTGCAGTGGAGCGCCGAAGAAGTTGATGCCAAGCTGCACACTATCATGCGTGACATCCACGAACAGTGTGTCCGCTACGGCACTGAGCCCGATGGCTATATCAACTACATGAAGGGCGCTAACATCGCCGGCTTCATGAAGGTTGCCGATGCCATGATGGGCGAAGGCGTATGCTGATATATCAATCCAAACATATTTGATCATACAAGAACCTTGAACTTCGCTTCGGGGTTCTTGTATGTTTTTTAATGCAATATGAATAAACGCTGTCTCCGGTTTCCAAAGATAAAATTGGCTCTGTTTTGGATTGTACTGTCGCTGATCTATGCTGCAACTGTAATAACCGCAGAGCTATCGATGACACCATTTTCTAACCTCAGGGCTTTCCTCGGCATTGCCGCCAAATGGGCGGTGCTCGCGGTCTGTGCGTCGGGTGTCATCGGAGTTGCATGTCTGAGCCGGTGGGTCTTTGCGTTTGTCTGGCCTTTGATTTGCATAGCCAGCGCGGTTGCCGCATATTTTATCGTTAGCATAGGAGTCAGCCTTACTCCGGGAGTTGTAGAACTCGGAGTTGCCAACGGCATTTCGATGTGGTCTACTTTGGTCAGCGGCCAGCTTATCGCGGTCGCGGCGGCTGCAGCGTTGCTGTCGGTTGTCATCGTGCTGATCCGGTGGAGATGCGTGACCGCGTCCCGGCGTGAGACGATAGTCATCGGTTTGCTTTCGGCAGCAGCGGCAATAATTCCGGTCAACATCTCACCGTCGGTTCACATTGCTGTCACAGCCCGCCTGCCATTCTCGCTGTACTATTCGTTCAGCCGCTATTACGATTCGAGGACAGCGATATCTGAAGTCCGCACAACTTACGACAACGTGAATGTCGCGGCGGCAGCCGATGCTCCGGATGTCTATGTCGTGATAGGTGAATCACTCCGCTATGACCATATTCCGCAGAATGGGTATCATCGCAACACAATGCCGCTGATGAGCCTTGACACAGCGTTGATATCCTTCCCGCGCATATATTCCGAAGCGTTCTACACTCATGCGAGTGTGCCGGTGATAATGACCGACACTGATTCGCTGACCCGCGACGAAGCATATTCGCGGCAATCATTCATTTCGTTATTTAATAAAGCCGGCTACAGTTCGGCATGGTTCGCCAATCAGGATTTCAGCGATTCATATGCTCCGTTTGCCCACGAAGCTGACACATTGGTCTACTGCAGCAAGGTGATGTCGGTTTATTCATATGAGAAATATCTTGATACGGATATAATTCCGCATATCGATCGTTGGTTGGATAGCGAAACCGCGAAGCCCAGGCTTGCTGTGATTCATACTATTGGTTCGCACTGGTGGTACAGATCTCATTATCCTGACAGCGAAGACAATTTTATGCCTGATATCGATAGCCATGATGTCGGATCGCTCAGCCATGAGCAGATGGTAAATTCTTATGATAACACCATACTTGAAACAGACCGTTTTATCTCAGCGCTCTGTCAACGTCTGCGCGAACGCGATGCAGTCGTCATATATATTTCCGATCACGGAGAAAATCTTGGCGAAAATGGTGCTTATCTCCATGCCACACCGGGAGATTTCACTCATCGTCCGGCGTGTATGATTTGGTATTCCGAGGCATATGCACGTCTGCGTCCCGCTAAAGTGGATGCGATTAAAAGATACAGAGACCGCGACGGCAATACTGATGCGATTTTTCACACAGTCGTCGATCTTGCAGACCTGACTACCGAAGCCTTCACTCCGCAACGAAGTCTGATATATGGAGAAGAATCACATTGAATGGATCGACTATGCCAAGGTAGTGGCGATTTTTTCTGTTGTGTGGCTCCACACCCATTGCGATGCCATGGTCGACAGATATATCAACGCCTTTGTCATGCCGGCTTTTTTCTTCATGTCGGGCTATCTTTTCAGCTATGATGCAAATCCTGATTACAGGAGTTTTGCCGCCAAAAGATTTCGTCAGCTTGCCGTGCCTTATTTATGGATCAATATAATCGCCTACTTCTGCTGGCTTTTTGTGCTCCGGCATTATGGCGCTGATGCGGCGGATGATATCGATTGGTCATATCCATTGTCAGGTATTCTGACTGGAGTGCCGACAATGCTCGTCCACGACATACCGTTGTGGTCGCTGTTAAGCTTTTTTATTGTAGAAATGATTTACTACCCGCTCGGACGCACGGTCCTTCCGGCGTGGGCTGTGGCAGTGGGATTCGCCGTCGGCGGATTAGCGTTGGCATCTGTCGAGGGTGGGGCGCAATTTCCCTTGGCTTTAGGCCCTTCGGTGATGGGTGTGGCCTTTTATGCGGCAGGACACTGGAGCAGAGGCTATGGCGCTGTCAAATGGTTTTCGAATAGCCTGATATTGACAGTGGCGGTGATTGGATTTGCAATTGTTGCCGGTTGCAAT
The DNA here is from genome assembly GCA_910587475.1 of uncultured Muribaculaceae bacterium. Classification (GTDB taxonomy): domain Bacteria; phylum Bacteroidota; class Bacteroidia; order Bacteroidales; family Muribaculaceae; genus CAG-873. Next base: position 21,859 of record CAJUMR010000023.1, on the reverse strand, counting down.
GATACAGTAGAATTTTATATCTGCAGTTTTGGCAATTATCCGATGTTTCTGCTCGGTGCTTCGCTCGGCATTGTTGTGCTGTGCGGATCGATGACATTGATTGCCGATGCCGTCAAGATCGAGCCGTCGGTCATCAGGCTTGCGGCGTGGGGAACATTGCTTATCTGCGGTTTCCACCTTCTCGTATTTGCGGTCATCAAAGGAGTGGCGCTGTTTGGCTTTGGACTCGCTCCTGAAGCACTGACCGACGGCCTGTGGCGTGGTTTGGTTTTTGCCGCTGTAGCATTTCTGACCACACTTGTTCTTGTCAAGATAGTGCGGTCGCACTTCGGCTGGCTCGTCGGCAAACAATGGCGTCAGTCTTCGTCGTCTTTGAAAAGCTGATCAGCTTCATCTAGATGGAAATAATGGGATAGCAAAGCTATGAACGACGATATTTTATTGATGGCATTCATAGTCTCAGCACTTACTTCGCGTTTCTTCAGTCTGAGCATCAGCATGCCGTAGAGCGCGTTGAAGCACGTTTCGATCTCACCCTTGCGGTCTTCTCCCGCTTTACCTCGCAGTTCGACGATATATGGCAGAGCTTCGTAGAATTTCTTGGTGTACTCAGGAAACCGGGGATCTTTGAGCAGGGCGGAGTGGAGTTCGACAAGTTGTATGAGTACATTTTTATTGAGCTGGAGGTGTCCCGAGCCGGCCACTTCCTCACGACGCATCATGTCGATAAGCGATTCGTACCACTCGGTCAATTGTTTTTTCTGATTATCGTCGAGTTGCGACTGAGGATCGATCACAGTCTGTCTGATCTTGTCGATATCCAGTCCGTTGGCACGTATGATGTCTTCGATCTGCCACATATATAGCAGATATTCAGCGATGTTTTCTTTGCGTTTTGATGATGCGATATACATATTAGTATCTGTTTTAGCTGCAAATTTAAAAAATAATCTTCTATTTAAGGAAACGTTTGCCGACAACTAATGTTGATGATGTGGGGAGATTCACGCGGATAATTCATATTTTTGTAGAGCAAAATTATGATTGAACACGATGACCATGCTTGAAATCAAAGAGATAATCTCAGCGAAGAAAAAATATCTTGATCTGCTGTTGATAGGCGACGAACAGGAAGATATGATAGACCGCTACATCGACCGTGGCCGGCTGTTTGTCGGTTTTTTATCGACATGTGCGGTTGCGTGCTGCGTCATCACCGAAGACGCCCCGGGGGTGGTAGAGATTAAAAATCTTGCCGTCAGGCCGGATTTTCAGCGTAGGGGCATAGGGGGTCTCATGTTGAAGCATGTCGAAGCATTGTATGAAGGCCATATTGTCATGCTCGGAACCGGTGAGACTCCGTCGACATTGACATTTTACCGCAGATGCGGATACAGCTACTCCCATCGTGTCGCAGGATTTTTCACTTCAAATTATGATCATGTCATAGTTGAAGAAGGTGTGACACTCGTCGACATGATATATCTGAAAAAACAGCTGTGACGGGTCGCCGGCTCTGATACCGAACAATTTGAGGGTTTAATTGGTTAGAATGATATTAGTTAAAAACATTCAACGATTAAGATTATAAGCATTATGAAATTTCTCAAATCTGCAGCAGTAGCCGCTTCGCTTCTAATGGCGGGCAACATGCCCTCAGGAGCATGCACGCGAGTTGTGTTTCTCGGCGACAGCACGACAAATTATGTAATGGTCGGACGGACACTTGACTGGCGCACTCCGATACCTACCAACCTGTATGTCTATCCGGCGGGCATCAAGAAACAAAGTATGCCCGACGGACCGATGCTCACCTGGACATCGCAATATGGATCGGTGCTGGCTGTCGGTTACGATGGTGGAGTCACCGAGGGTATGAACGACCGTGGTCTCGTGATGAACGGTCTGTTCTGCAAGGGAACAATCTATAAGGAGTCGATCGGACCAGACGACAACACTCCTGTGATGAGTCTGTCGGTCCTGGTCAGTTACTTCCTCGACAATTTCGAGACTGTCGACGAGGTTTATACATGGTTGCAGCAGAATGAGTTTGCTATTTTTGGAAAGACATTCGACGGTGGAACAGTGTCGACCCTTCACTGGGCGTTGACCGACAGAACAGGAGAAACGCTCGTGATGGAATATGTCGATGGTAAGCTCAACCTCTACAAATCTAAGGATTACCGTGTCCTTACCAACGATCCTCCCATGCCTCAGATGCAGGCTATCAATGACTATTGGAAAGCTGTCGGAGGTGTCAACATGTTGCCCGGCACGGTAAGAAGTTCGGACCGTTTTGTAAGAGCATCGTTCTTTATCAATCATGTTCCGGCCAACGTCGATTACGCTGCGGCATGGGCTTCATTGTCAAGCATCATGGGCACAGTCTCGGTGCCTTATGGCTACGAGATAGAGGGGGAACCTAATGTGTCGTCGACACAATGGCGCTCTATTGCAGATGCGACAGGTGGTAAATACTACTTCAAATTTGCATATTCGACAGCCGATTTCTGGATCGATATGTCGAAGGTGCTTCTTAAGCCGGGCAGTCCGATACTGAAACTCGACACAACAAAATATGAAGAGTTGTCGGGATGTGTGAACAATCATCTGAAAAAGTCAGAAGGTTTCACTCCTCTCTGGTGATGGCATCGGCATGACGATAGAATAATATTTTTGCAGCGGCTTGCGTTAATGAAATGACAAGTCGCTGCAATTATTAAACGAACTAACATAAATAAACATGATTGATCTTCATTCAATAAAATCTCCGGCAGATATAAAGCCGCTCGACGTTGACGAGCTGACCCGACTGAGCGCCGAGCTCAGAGCTATCCTTCTTAAAAAACTTGCATCACGCGGCGGTCATGTCGGACCTAATCTCGGGGTTGTCGAGGCAACGGTCGCTTTGCATTATGTGTTCAATGCTCCGGCTGATAAGATTGTCTTTGACGTCAGTCACCAATCGTATGTCCATAAAATGCTGACAGGCCGCATTGATGCCTTCCTTGATCCGGATCGTTACGGCGATGTCACTGGATACACGTGCCCTGAGGAGAGCGATTACGATCTCTTTGAAGTCGGCCACACATCCACATCAATCGCTCTTGCCACAGGATTGGCCGAGGCCCGCGATCTTACTGGCGGGAAAGAGAATGTCGTGGCATTCATCGGTGATGCGTCTTTGGGCGGAGGTGAAGCACTCGAAGCGCTTAACTACGTGCCAACGTTGAAATCAAATTTTATCGTAGTTCTCAACGACAATCAGATGTCGATTGCTGAGAATCATGGTAGCCTTTTTGAACATCTTGAAGAACTGCGACGCACCAACGGTCAGTCAGACAACAATCTTTTCAAGGCTTTAGGCTATGACTATATCTACGTCAGGGAGGGCAACGACCTGAAATCGTTGATACGGGCTTTTGAGGCTGCCAAAGACAGAGATCATGCGGTGCTGGTGCATCTCAACACTATGAAAGGCGAAGGCTATCCAATGGCCGAAGCCAACAAGGAGCGCTTCCATTATACCGGACCATTTGATCTGCACACCGGAGTGGCGACGGCTACAGATGATTCGGAAGATTACACCGATATATTTGCCCGTCACATGCTCGGGCGTATGCAAGCCGACCGTAAGATCGTGACTATTACTGCAGGCACACCCGGTGCGATAGGCTTCCCGCCGGCCCGACGCGCGCTTGCCGGTCGTAATTTCATTGACGCAGGCATATGTGAACAGGCGGCCACAGCCTACGTTGCCGGTCTGGCAAAGGGCGGATGCCGACCGGTATTTGCCGTTATGGCAACATTCATTCAAAGAGCCTACGATCAGCTCTCACATGATATCTCCATCAACAATCTGCCTGGTGTGATAGTAGATTTCGCGGGCAGTGTGTGGGGCATTCCAGATGTGACACATCTTGGCTTTTTTGACATAGCTATGGTGTCGAACATCCCCAATATAGTGTTCCTCGCACCAGCCACCGCCGAAGAGTATCTTGCGTCCATCGACTGGGCTATTGATAATCTGGAGCATCCTGTTTTTGTCAGGACTCCCGGTGGTGAAATCCGGCATTCTGATAAACCGGTCAATACTGATTTTTTCACGTATGATGTTGTCAGAGAAGGAAGCGGAGTGGCGATCATCGGCGCGGGCGCATTTCTGAGTATAGCCGAAGCAGCAGCCGATCTGATGCGTGAACGAGGGATCAATGCGACGGTGATCAATCCCCGCATACTCTCGTCGCTCGACACCCGGTGTCTTGATGCACTGAAGTCTTACGGAACAGTCATCACCCTTGAAGACGGTATTATAGATGGCGGTTTCGGACAGAAAGTGGCGGCATATCTCGGTGATTCACCTGTAAAAGTTCATGTGCTTGGACTGAAGAAAGAATTCATAGACAGATATGATGCAGATAAAGTGCTTGAAGACAATGGTCTTACACCCCGACAGATTGCTGATCTGATAGGTTGATTTAAAGCAAGGGATGGAACTCCGGTCAGAGCTTCATCCCTTGCTTTTAAATTTGTAATGGATAGATGCCGGATCAGCGGTCAAAATTTTTATTGAAGAATTCCACGATGCGGTTGAACGGAATGATGTCCATGCGGTCATACAGGTCGGTGTGACTTGCGCCGGGAACGACTACAAATTCCTTGTTGTCCCCTTTAAGGAGAGCGAAAGCGTCCTTGCCGAAATAGAAGGAATGGGCCTTGTCACCATGAACTATCATCACGGCATTTTCCAACTCATCGGCATATTCAAAGAACTTGAAGTTGAGGAATGGCAGTGGGGATGTCGCGTTGAAACCTCCGTTGGAGTTGAGCGACCGTTTGTGATAGCCTCTTTTTGTTGTCTTGTAATAGTCATAATAGTCCTTCACGAACTTAGGGGCATCATCGGGAAGAGGGTCAACAACTCCGCCACCGAGCTTATAGGAGCCATTGCGGTAGTCTTCGGTACGTTGGGCGCACAGTGCGGCACGTTTGGCGTTGCGCTGTGCGGCGGAGTTCTCGCTGTCGAAATAGCCGTTGGCGTTTACGCGTGTCATATCGTACATTGTCGATGCTACCGTGGCTTTGATGCGCGGGTCGTTGATTGCAGACTGGATTGCGATACCTCCCCAGCCGCATATTCCGAGTATTCCGACCTTTTCGGGATTTACGTCATCCCGGCAAAGCAGATAGTCAACCGCAGCACTGAAATCCTCTGTGTTGATGTCGGGAGAAGCGATATAACGTGGTTCGCCACCGCTTTCACCGGTATAAGACGGGTCGAAAGCGATTGTAAGGAAACCGTTTTCAGCCAATTTCTGTGCGTAGAGGCCGGAAACTTGCTCCTTGACAGCTCCGAATGGGCCGCTGACAGCAATAGCAGGAAGTTTGCCTGCGGCATTCTTAGGCATGTAGAGGTCTGCGGCGAGAGTTATTCCGTAACGGTTACGGAAAGTTACCTTACTGTGATTTACTTTTTCGCTCAGAGGGAACGTTTTGTCCCATTCCTGAACGAGTGGAAGATTCTCTGTTTTCATCATATTATAAGGGTTTTCTGATTCTGCTTTTGCCCGGAGAGCCATAGCTGACACAATCGCCATTACTCCTAAAAATAGTTTCGCTTTCATTCCTGTGGTATCTGTTTTATGAATTTTGCAGGGACACCTCCCACTATTGTGTTGGGTGCCACATCTTTCGTCACGACCGCTCCTGCGGCAACAATAGCATTTTCTCCTATTGTCACACCGCTCAGTATTGTCACATTCGCACCAATCCATACGTTGCTTCCGATATGTATCGGAGCCGGAATATTGTCGGCGCGATGCGAAGGGCGCGGGTCATGGTTGATTGTCGCCATCACACAGTTGTGACCGATAAGA
>CAJUMR010000023.1:0-15905 GCA_910587475.1 uncultured Muribaculaceae bacterium | reverse complement strand
GGTATTATAGTCGAGCATCAGGCGTTGCGATTCAGCATAACACCTGTGCATCAGTTCGTGTGCTGCAGAACCGGCCGGGACTGTTTCGCGACGCTCCATCATTTCAAGAAATTCATGTAATTCCATCTCACTTTAATTTTTTTACGATGCAAAATTATATAGGATTTACGGAGAAAAAATACCACATGACAGCAGATGATAACCAATTTCTACGATTGACGTCATTGCACGTCCCGCTCGACACTAAAAAAAGCCTCGCAGCCGATTGGCTACAAGGCTTGATAGGTTATAGTACGGGGTCTTTTCAGAATTCGAAAGTTTCCAATTTCATATCTGCAAGTGAACGCATTATACCAACTTCCTTTACAAAAACATCTGACGCACTATGGGCATCCAGTGCAATCTGGTCGCGCCAGGTTTCGCAGATCATCATAACTTCAGGACGAGTGGCGCTTTCAAATATATCGTAAGCTATACATCCGTCCTGTTTCAGGGAGGCTTCGGTCAGTCGTCGTGCTGCGGACAACACTTCCTCACGGTTTTCTCTTGATACAGAGATAAAGCAGTTTAATCTTAGCATGGTTAAATAGTTTTTGATTGATTATTGTGTATGTTTCAAGTCCTTTATCTGTCAGGTTATTTGTAAAGCGGTTTGTAGCGCAACCACAGCATGTCGCGCTCAATCTGCTCGACGCTCTCAAGCGAAAGTCTTACCGGCATACGGTCCATATCCGCAATTCCATCGAACAAGGCGGTCTGCCCCTTGCGTCCGTCGATGCCGGGCGCGAGCAGCAGGCTCACTTCGTCAATCAGTTCTGCCGCAAGAAAACCACCGTTGATATGCCCGCCACCGAGTACAGCCATGCGTTCCACTCCAAACTTATTGCGCAGTAATTCCATCGCAGCAGGTAGGTCGATGGCATCGCGTCCTACGCAGATATATGATATTCCCTCATTTCTGAGCATGTCGAGGTATTCGCCGGGCACCTGTTCACTCACGATGCAGACGATTGGCACACCGTCGATTTCAGAGGCAGGCCATCTTAATCGGCCATGGGTGTCCACCGCAACCATATATTCATCAGAATCGGCCGCTTTAAAGACAGATGTCGTGCCTGCCGGAGTCGGATCATTGGCAACGAATGGTTCATTCTTGGCATAATAATGCTCCATAGTGACTCTGCCTTCCAACAAGGTAGGGCAGTCGAGTTTCTCGAGAGTCCCGTAGTACTCATCGCCACTGATTTTGTCAACCATCTCACAGTCGATGCGTCCGTCGATAGATGCCACCATGTGGCAAACGATATATGGTCTTGTCATATCTACGTTTATAAGAGGGGGTAATTAATGTCAGATTTAGATATTACAAAATTAGCATAAGATTCTGTAACCGGGCAAACCAAAAGCACGGGAATTGTAACCATCTTTACTGAATGGACTGAAGCCAGCATCTAACATACAATGATTTTTGATTGATCGGACAGCCGCCGGAAGATTTATCTTGATATATTGAAAAAAATATTTGTAGTAACCCATGCCTTTAGCTACCTTTGTAGAAGAAATCTTACGTAAGTTATCTATGGAGAAATATATAGTTCTCAAAGATGGCGTCAGAGTTAAATATGATGAGTCGGGCCAGGGCCCGGCAATGATTCTGATGCATGGTTGGGGATGCAAAGGTTCGACCGTTCAGTCGATAGCCAATATTGCTGCGGAGCAGCATAGGGTTTATAATCTCGACTTGCCGGGCTTCGGTGATTCCAGTGAACCGCCGACAGTGTGGGGAGTGGAGGATTATGTGGCTATGCTCGAGGACTTTGTGGCTAAGGTCGGAATTGAGGACCCCATAATTTTAGGCCATTCGTTCGGCGGGAGAGTAGGGATACTCTATTCGTCGCGTCACAAGGTCGATAAACTCGTACTCGTCGATGCCGCAGGCGTAAAGCCGCGCCGGAGTCTCAGATATTATCTGAAAGTCTATACATTTAAAGCCGGAAAAATGCTTACGCGCATTGCCCTCGGCCGGAAGAAAGCGGCAGAGCGCATCGAGCGCATGAGGCAGAAAAAAGGTTCGGCCGACTATGCGGCAGCCTCGCCGATGATGAGGTCGATACTCACAAAGGTGGTCAATGAGGATTTGAAGGCTGTGATGCCGTCGATCCAGGCCCCCACGCTGCTGATATGGGGCGAAAACGACACGGCGACGCCCCTCCGAGATGCAAAGATTATGGAGCGGCTTATACCCGACGCCGGTCTGGTGTCATTCCCCGGTTGCGGGCATTACAGTTTCCTCGACAATCCTTATCAGTTTGCCGCCGTACTAAGAAGCTTTATCAATAAATAAAAGAAATAACATGTTATCGTTTTATATCGTAATAGCGTTGCTGGCAGCTCTCAACGTGCTGGCAGAGTTCAAACGCGACCTCATGATGCTGCAGCAAAACAGCTATAGGAATGCGCGTTACCGCAAATGGCTCACAACTTCACGCGACACGACTTCGGCTTGGCGTCTCGGAGGTCTGATTGTCTTTCTGATGTCGCTGACCGGTTTCGGCCACGATCTGATCGCACTGCCGTTGATCGGACTGTTTTCATGTGCTCACGCCGGAGTGCTTGCCTCGCAAAAATATAAACTCCCGTTGGTGTGGACCAAGCGCGCCCGACGCATCTATTCGGTCTATGTTTTGTTGGCTGCCGTAGTTTGCTGCGGTGCAGTTCTCCTGTTCGGCAACGGATCTATATCGGTGACTTTTAAGGTACTGTCGATAGCGTTGCTCGCCTGCTACTGCGCGAGCCACATTCTGATAATGGCTGCAAACATCGTGCTGATCCCGGTCGAGAAATCGATTAACCGCGGTTACTACAACGATGCGGCTGCGAGACTGGCGTCTATGCCCGACCTCAAGATTATCGGCGTGACAGGCAGCTATGGTAAAACAAGCACGAAACATTATCTCCACCGCATACTTTCAGAGGAGTTTGACACACTGATGACTCCGGGTAATTTCAACACAGATCTCGGTGTTATACGCACAATCCGCGAATATCTGAAGCCTTACAACGAGGTGTTTATCGTTGAGATGGGAGCTAAAGAAGTCGGAGACATAAAAGTTATCTGCGATCTTGTGCATCCTCAGATAGGCATAGTCACGGCTGTCGGGCCTCAGCATCTCGAGACGTTCAAGACGATCGAAAACATCCAGGGCACAAAGTTCGAGTTGGTCGACTCATTGCCCTCCGATGGCTTTGCTGTTGTCAATAATGATTTCGATCTGATTGAAAAGCGCGGGGTCGACAATGTCGACTGTTGCCGCTATGCAGTCAGCAATACAGATGCAGCACGGATGGTGGCTGAAAATATCAGCTATAGCGCCAGCGGCACTGATTTCACGGCAAAATGTGCCGACGGCTGGACGCTCGATCTTCATACCCGTCTGGTCGGCGAGTGCAACATTTCCAATCTGCTTGCCGCTGTGGCCGTGGCGCGGCATCTCGGTGTCAGCGACGAAAAGATCAAATATGCCGTCGGTGAGATAGAGCAGGTTGAACATCGTCTGAATATCAAGCGCGCTCCGGGTGGAACTGTGGTCATCGATGATGCGTATAACAGCAATCCTGTCGGATCGGCTATGGCTCTCGATGTGCTTTCGGGCATGACAACCGGACGCCGCATCGTCGTCACCCCGGGTATGGTTGAACTCGGCGAACGCACATATGAGCTTAACCGTGCATTTGGCGAAAAAATCGCCGGAACTTCCGACATTGCCGTGATTGTATGCAAATATAACCGCGATGCAATTCTCGAAGGCATCAAAAGCAAAGGCATGGACGCTGAGGCAATCTACACCGTAGATAATTTTGCCGAAGCTCAGAAACTGCTCTCGACAATCTTGAAATCAGGCGATACGGTACTCTATGAAAACGATCTGCCCGATACATATAAATGATTTACATAAAGCATAAAACTATATCATCTGTTCAGATATGAAAACCAACATAGGAGTGTTCTTCGGAGGACGTTCGACAGAACACGAAATCTCAGTCATATCGGCCAATCAGGCCATGCACGCTATCAATCGTGAAAAGTTTGATGTCACCCCGATCTATATCACAAAGCAAGGAAAGTGGTACACCGGCGAGGCTCTTTTTGATGTTGCCAACTACCGCGACACCAAATCTCTGCTCGAAAAATGCCAGGAAGTCTACATGCGTCCGGTATTCGGAGACTATAACGTCTACAAGACCCGCAAGCCGACGTTCGGCAGTGCGGTTGAGTGCAGTCTCGATGTAGTGATCCCTGTTCTTCACGGCTCTAACGGAGAGGACGGCACGTTTGAAGGCATTCTTGATTCAATCGGCATTCCATATGCAGGATGTGGAGTGCTCGCTTCGGCAAACGGCATGGACAAGATCACGATGAAAATGATACTCCAGGCATGTGATATTCCGGTTGTCGATTATGTTTGGTTCACCGATAAGCAGTGGGCCAAGCAGAAATCTGAGATTATCGAGCGTATTGAACAAAAGATCGGCTATCCGGTCATTGTCAAGCCCGCCAATCTCGGATCAAGCGTTGGTATCGGCCGCGCTGTCGACCGCGAACAACTGACCGAGCGCATTGACGACGCACGTCACTATTCGGCGCGTATAATCGTAGAGCACATGGTCGAACAACTCCAGGAAATCAACTGCTCGGTTCTCGGCGACTGTGACGATTATATCATGTCGGTGCTTGAGGAGCCGATCAAAAGTGGAGAGATCCTGTCGTACGAAGATAAATATATGGGCGGCAGCAAAGGTGCAAAAGGCATGCAGGCCTCTCAGAAGCGCATACCTGCCGATCTGCCTGCCGACGAAACCGCACGTATTCAATTTCTGGCCGGCGAAACATTCAGAGTGTTGTCGTGCCATGGTGTCAGCCGTGTGGATGTGATCGTCGACCGGACAAGCCGCGAAATCTTTGTAAACGAGATCAACACCATCCCGGGATCGCTGTCATTTTATCTATGGGAAGCCTCCGGAATCAGTTTCGACAAACTGATGGAACGTCTGGTTTCTCTTGCTCTCAAACGCAAACGCGATCAGTCGACTAAAACAGTCAGCTACGATCAGAACATCTTCTCGCTCGGCGGAGGTGTCAAAGGTGGAACAAAAGGCAAACTCGGCTGCAAATGATATCGATCAACAATCTGTCGGTCGAATTCAGCGCCAAATCGCTTTTTGATAACATCAACTATGTTATCAACCAAAAGGATAAAATTGCTCTCGTAGGCAAGAACGGCGCCGGCAAATCGACCATGCTAAAGATAATAGCCGGGCTACAGAAACCGACCTCCGGATCTGTTGCAGTGCCGTCGGGCGTCACCATCGGCTATCTTCCTCAGCAGATGATCCTGTCTGACACGCTGACTGTTGCCGAAGAGACCCGCAAGGCGTTCTCCCACATTGATGAGATGCAGCGGCGTCTCGATGCGATGAACGAAGATCTTGCCAACCGCACTGACTTTGAATCGGACGCTTATCAGGAACTGATCGAACGTATGACCGATCTGTCAGAGCAGCTTGCCATGCAGGCTTCTGACAACTGTGAGGCCGAGCTTGAGAAGACCCTGACAGGTCTGGGATTCTCACGCGCTGACTTCAATCGCCCGACGTCGGAGTTCAGCGGAGGATGGCGCATGCGAATCGAGTTGGCGAAACTGTTGTTGACCCGCCCCGATGTCCTGTTGCTCGATGAACCGACCAACCACCTCGACATCGAATCGATACAATGGCTTGAAAATTTCCTCATGTCTAAGGCAAAAGCTGTAGTGCTCGTCAGCCACGACAGGGCCTTTATCGACAATGTCACAAATCGCACCATCGAGATCAATCTTGGCAAGATTTATGACTACAACGTCAATTACTCGAAGTTTGTAGTGCTGCGTCAGGAACGCATAGATCAACAATTGCGTGCCTATCAGAATCAGCAGAAGCAGATCCAAGACACCGAAGAATTTATCGAACGCTTCAGATATAAAGCCACTAAAGCCGTTCAAGTTCAGAGCCGCATGAAACAGCTTGCGAAGATCGAGCGCATCGAGGTCGACGAGCTCGACAGTTCGCACCTGAGCCTGAGATTTCCGCCGGCACCGCGCTCGGGCGACTATCCGATCATAGCCGACAATGTCGGCAAGGCTTATGGCGACCATCAGGTGTTCGATAATGCTACGTTCACCATCAAGCGAGGCGAAAAAGTCGCATTCGTAGGTAAGAATGGTGAAGGAAAGTCGACACTCGTCAAATGTATTCTCGGAGAGATCCCGTTCACCGGCGAGCTGAAGATCGGCCACAATGTCAAGATCGGCTACTTTGCACAGAATCAAGCACAGCTTCTCGATGAGTCGATAACGGTGTTTGACACCATCGATCGTGTGGCTGTCGGGGATATAAGGACGAAAATACGCGACATACTCGGAGCGTTTATGTTCGGAGGAGAAGCATCCGACAAGAAGGTCAAGGTGCTTTCCGGCGGTGAGAAGACCCGTCTGGCCATGATCAGACTTCTTCTCGAACCGGTCAATCTGCTCATACTCGACGAACCGACCAACCACCTTGATATGCGCACCAAGGACATCCTCAAGCAGGCAATAAAAGACTTCAACGGCACAGTGATCGTGGTCAGCCACGACCGTGAGTTTCTCGACGGATTGGTCGAAAAAGTGTATGAATTCGGAGGTGGCAAAGTGCGCGAATGTCTTGGCGGCATCTATGAGTTTCTCGAGAAGAAACGCATTGACTCTCTTGCCGAACTCGAGCTGTCGAAAAGCCCGACATCAGCATCCAAAGCGCAGCAACCTCAAAAGAGTGTAAAGGCTCAGTCTCCGACTTCAAAGCCGACAGACCCGCAGCCGCAGGCAAAGCCTCGTATGAGCTATGCCGAGCAACGCGAGCGTGAAAAAGCGGTCAAACGATTGCAGAAAAAAGTAGCTGAAGCCGAAGCCGAGGTAACCCGTCTCGAAAATGCTGTCGCCGAAATAGAGGCTTCGATTGCCGCCGGTGAATGCTCTGATGATATATTCAACCGTCATGCGCTCGCCCAGAAAGAACTTGAAAATGCCATGAGCATTTGGGAGCTTGCGGTGATGGATTACGAACAAAGCAACAATAATCAATAAAAACGATACACATTATTATATTATGAAAGGTTTGTCTTTCGCATTGTTCTCGGTTGCATTTTCAGCCGCTTCGATGGGCGCAGTAGCCCCTCGCGGTGTCGACCGGGCCAATCTCGATCCAACGGTGCGTCCGCAGGATGACTTTTATGACTATGCATGTGGCGGATGGATGAAAGCACATCCGCTGAGTGATGAATTTTCAAGATACGGCACGTTCGATGAGCTTGGTGAACTCAACCGTCGTCAGGTCTATGATCTGATCACTGGTCTCGACGCATCTAAGGCCGCTAAAGGCTCCAACACCCAGAAGATCGCCGATTTGTTTGCGTTGGGCATGGACAGTGTCCGTCTTAACCGCGAAGGCGCTCAGCCGCTTATGTCTGATCTTGCTATCATAAAGTCGACGCCGAGAGAAAAGATGATAGAGCTGATGGCTACTTTGCCTGGCATCGATGCGTTCTTCTCCACAGGAGTTGATGCCGACATGCTCAATTCGACAATGAATGAAATGTACTGGTCGCAAGGTGGTCTCGGCATGGGTGACCGCGATTATTATCTGGAAGATTCGGAACATACTCTCGCAGTGCGCGAAGCTTATAAGAAATATCTTGAAACTGTCGCCGGTCTTGCCGGTTACAGCGAACGTGAGGCCAAGCGTCTCGTTGCCAACACACTTGAGATCGAGACGGCTATTGCCCGTGCGTCAATGTCGCGCGAAGAGCTGCGTGATCCGGCTGCAAGCTACAATCCGATGGCAATCGATGAACTGGCAACTCGCTTCCCTAATGTCGATTTGCGCCGTTATTTCTCTCTGCAAGGCATAACCGGCATCGACAATCTGATCGTCGGTCAGCCAAAGGTGCTCGCAGCAGTCGACAGCATTCTTGCCAACGCTTCCGAACAAGCACTGCGCGACTACCTCGCGGCAGGCTACATATCGAGCGCCGCTGCTTATCTCGGCGATGATTTCGCCGCTGCCAATTTCGAATATGCTAAAGTGCGCTCAGGCATAAAGCAGATGCAGCCGCGCTGGAAGCGTGCGTTGAGTGTGCCCAACGGCATGCTCGGCGAAGCACTCGGACAACTTTATGTCGAAAAGTATTTCCCGGCTTCATCGAAAGAAAAAATGATCGCACTTGTCGAAAACCTCCGCACAGCCCTTGGACAGCATATCGACAATCTGACGTGGATGAGCGATGATACAAAGGCTAAAGCGCAGGAGAAACTTGCCGCATTCAAAGTCAAGATCGGCTATCCCGACACCTGGCGCGACTATTCGGCCCTGACTGTCGATCCGTCGAAACCATATTGGAAAAATGTGCAGGATGCGATTGTGTTTGCCACAAATTATAATCTTGCCGACTTCCATCGTCCTGTCGACCGCGACCGCTGGCTGATGAGTCCGCAGACAGTCAACGCATATTACAATCCGTCGACCAATGAAATCTGCTTCCCTGCCGGCATCTTGCAGGCTCCCTATTTCAATCCTGAGGCCGACGATGCAGAAAATTACGGCGCGATAGGAGTTGTCATCGGGCATGAGATGACTCATGGTTTCGACGATCAGGGACGCCAGTTCGACAAGGATGGCAATTTTGCCAACTGGTGGACAGATGCTGATGCTGAAGCCTTCACAAAGCTTGCCGAAGGTCTTGCAGCCCAGTTTGACCAGATCGTGGTGGCCGGGGATACTCATGCCAACGGTCATTTCACTCTCGGTGAAAACATTGCAGATCAGGGTGGTCTGCGGGTGAGTCATACCGCATATCATAACTCTCTCGGCAACAAAGCCGGAGAAGTCATCGACGGGTTCACGCCCGATCAGCGCTTCTATCTCTCATATGCCAACGTATGGGCAGGAAATATCAGGGAAGCAGAGATATTGTCGCGCACCAAGAGCGATCCCCATTCGCTTGGACGTTGGCGTGTCAATGCATCGTTGCGCAATATTGCTCCGTTCTTCGAGGCATTCGGTATCAAGGAAGGAGACCGGATGTTCCGTCCCGAAGCCGAACGCGTGGTGATATGGTGACGTATCCCTGCTGATGATCTACAGACGGACAGCTCTCTACTATCGGGCTGTCCGTTTTGTTTTGTAGATATATCTTTTTTCTGTAATTTTGTGATTGTAATGACAATATAACAATGAGTAATACTATTCAGCAATTTGACGGGGCATTGGCATTGTGCCGCGGCATTTTTGAAAAAAAACTTGCGGACTACGGGGCTTCGTGGCGCATCATGCGTCCGGCAGCTCTTACAGATCAGATATTTATCAAGGCCAAGCGGATAAGATCGCTTGAAATCAAAGGTTTTTCGGCTGTAGGCGAGGGGATTCTGCCTGAATTTATCGGCATAGTTAATTATGGCATAGTAGGCATCATCCAACTCGAACATGGTTTCTCCGACACTAAAGACATTGACACCGCTACAGCATTGGAGTGGTACGATGAAGTGGTGATGCGTATTCGCTCTCTGTTGATAGCCAAAAATCACGACTACGACGAGGCATGGCGTATGATGAGGATACTGTCATATACCGACTTGATCCTCACCAAGATACAGCGTACAAAAGAGATCGAGGACCACTTCGGGGCTACACAGATCTCCGAAGGTATCGACGCAAATTATATGGATATGGTCAACTATGCCGTGTTCGGCATAATCAAGCTCACTGATGGCTCAGTCTGATCTACGGCCGTCAAAGTGGGTTGGCCTGACTGTTTGGCTGTTTCGGTTGATTGTCGGAGCGACTTTCATTATTTCGGGTTGGTCCAAATCGATCGATCCATGGGGCTTCATCTATAAGATCGAAGAGTATTTCAATGTTTGGGGGCTCATTGTTCCCAGAGAGATGACCACCGCTTTGGCTGTGATTGTTCCGCTGTGTGAGTTTGTCACCGGTGTGCTTATCGCTGTCGGCGCCATGCGTCGGGCCTCGGTATGGCTGTCTGCAGCATTCATGTGTGTGATGTTGCCCCTCACCGCCTATATAGCAGTTGCCGATCCCGTGAGCGATTGTGGATGCTTCGGTGATTTTATCGTTCTTTCCAATGCTGCGACCCTTGGCAAGAATATCGTGCTGTCGGCGATGATAATCTATCTGATGATGCGCAACGATCTTGTCAAAGGTCTGTACATCACCGGCACTCAATGGCTCGTTGCAACCGGTGCGATCATCTACTCCGGTTGCCTGGCTTTCTTTGGGTACCGCTATCAGCCTCTTGTCGATTTCCGCCCGTATCCCGTCGGCAGTTCTTTGGTCTACAACGACGAAGAAGACGCGATGACAGAGGATGATGGACTATATATATATGAAAAAAACGGGCGTGAGCAGTCTTTTACAATCGATCAGATCCCTGACTCAACGTGGACGTTTGTGCGCACAGAGGTTGAACCCGAGGCCGATGAGGCTTCGATGCTGACCGTAACAGATGGCGACGATGATATAACGGATCAGGTGCTCGACGGAGTAGGGGAAGAATTGATTCTGGCCGTGATAGATCCCGGGCTGCATTATCTCACGAAAGCGCGTCTGGCCAATGAGCTTGCTCGTTATGTCGAAGCCCGCAATGGCAGGATGCTTGCGTTCGTTGCTGCTGAAGACGAGGGCCTTGAGGCATGGCGTCAGCTTGCGTTGCCCGAATATCCGGTCTACTCGGTTGAGGACACATCGTTGAAGGAACTTGTAAGAGGCGATGCCGGACTGATCTATGTACTCAATGGCAAGATCATGTGGAAACTCAATTTTGCATCGGTGAGCCATGATGCGATCCATGGTTCAGACAATGATTTTGTCAGTGTGCAGTCCCGCATCGACGGACGTTCGTTCCACATGTGGCTGACATTGGGATTGGCCGTGTGGATGATCATTGTTTATCTGCTCAATTTTCCCCATAAAATCTTAAGTGGATATTTACGTCCCCGTTCGCCAAAAATTTCGTAACTTTGCACGACAAATCAGAAAATACATTCAACAACATCTAAATAAAACAAAAATGAGAAAGAATATTGTTGCAGGCAACTGGAAAATGAACACCACTCTTCAGGAAGGTGTCGCTCTTGCCGAAGAAGTTAACGCAGCTGTTAAGTCGACCAAGCACAACTGCGATGTAGTCATCTGCGTTCCTTTCACTCATCTTGCCACAATCAGCGAAAAGATCTGCCACGAGACACTCGGCCTCGGAGCTGAAAACTGCGCCGATCACAAGTCAGGTGCTTACACCGGCGAAGTTTCGGCCGCTATGGTTGCATCGACCGGAGCTAACTACGTCATCCTCGGTCACTCTGAACGTCGTCAGTACTATGGCGAAACTTCTGAAACACTCCGTGAAAAAGTTGCTCTCGCTTTTGAAAACAATCTCACTCCGATCTTCTGCATCGGTGAAGTGCTCGAAGAACGCGAAAACGGCACATATTTCGATGTAGTGAAGAAGCAGATCGTCGACGCTCTCTTCCACCTTTCTGCTGAAGATTTCGGCAAGATCATCCTCGCTTACGAACCCGTATGGGCCATCGGCACAGGCAAGACTGCAACTGCTGATCAGGCTGAGGACATGCACGCTTTCATCCGCGGCGTCATCGCTGAAAAATATGGCAAGGAAGTGGCCGACAACACATCGATCCTTTACGGCGGCAGCTGCAAGCCTTCAAACGCTAAGGAACTTTTCGCCAAGCCCGACGTCGACGGTGGCCTCATCGGTGGTGCAGCTCTCAAATGCGCCGACTTCATGGGCATTGTTGAAGCGTTCAATTGATCAGTGTAGGCACTGCGCCTGATGGCGTGGTGTTTTCACCTCTTTAACTATGATATTTGGCGGGCACAAAGATTTTTTATTATCTTTGTGCCCACAATTATTATAATATTCATATACGATTTAAATGAACGTCTTGACAAGACAACTGTTAGCGTGTGTGGTCTTGACCTGTGGGGTGACTGCTTACGCGGAATTGCCGACAATTGCAGATGCCCTTAATAGCAACGGGTCGATCACAGTCGTGCAGCCGGAGCTGCTTAACAACCGTCTCCGGGCGGCTGAACACGTACAGCAGGAAACATCCGACGAAGCAATCGTCGAGGTTACTGCGCCGAAAGTCAGAGCCGGATACAGGGTTCAGATTTTCGATGATAACAATGTGAGGACTGCCCAGAAAGAAGCGCAAAGCCGCAAACAGCAGATCGAGACGCGATTCGAATTGCCGGTTTACGTAACGTTCAGTTCTCCATACTGGCGAGTGAAAGTCGGCGATTTCAAAACCCGTGGTGAAGCCGAAGCTGCCATGGCGGAAATAAAAGAAGCATTTCCGTCGATGGCAAAGTCATTGCGCATCGTGCGTGATCGTATCAACCAACGATAAAAAGTTTTTTACTTCCTGATGACATCATCTGACGATAAAGAAAAAATTGAACTCATAGCCCGTCACGTCGAAGAGATAATCAAACTGATGGGTGAGGATTGTGAACGCGAAGGGCTTGTCAAGACTCCGGTAAGAGCCGCCAAAGCTCTTTATCATCTGACATCGGGCTATCGGTCTACATCTGATGAAGTGGTAGGCCAGGCGTTGTTCTCACACGAGGGATCGCAAATTGTGGTCGTCAAAGATATAGAGTTCTATTCAATGTGCGAACACCATATCCTGCCGTTCTTCGGCAAGATCTCGATAGGCTATATTCCCGACGGCAAGATCATCGGCCTGAGCAAAGTAGCCCGCTTGGTCAATCTCTATGCGCGCCGTCTTCAGGTGCAGGAGAGGCTCACCGCACAATTGTGCACCGAGATATCAAGACTTGTCGGAGCCAAGGGTGTCATTGTCGTCTGCGACGCGCAGCATCTGTGCATGAAGATGCGCGGGGTGGAAAAACAGGATTCGTCCACGGCAACCATCGACTATGTAGGAGCTTTTGCCGAAGATCCGGCCTTGAGAGCCGAGTTTATGAAAATGATTGGTGCTTAGCAATTTTATTGTATTTAACAATCTGTTATTTCGCCGAAAATTCGTATCTTTGCACGTGACTTTAGGTCGGCAGCCGGTAGATGCCGGTTTGTTGATTGATTAATAATGTATTAGCAATGATAAATATTACATTTCCCGATAAAAGCGTAAAGCAGTTTGAAGCCGGTGTGACTCCGCTTCAGATAGCTGAATCCATAAGCCCGCGTCTGGCGCAGGACGTTTTGGCAGCATCTGTCAACGAGCAGGAATGGGATCTCACCCGTCCTATCGAGAATGATGCTGACATTAAACTCTTCAAATGGGACGATCCGGAAGGCAAACATGCTTTCTGGCACAGTTCGGCACACCTCCTCGCTGAAGCTCTTCAGGAACTTTATCCAGGTGTGAAATTCGGCATTGGTCCGGCTATCGAAAACGGTTTCTATTATGACATAGATCCGGGCGACAACCAGCTGACAGCCGATGATTTCGCCAAGATCGAGAAGAAGATGATCGAACTTGCTCAGCAGAAGAACGAAATCATTCGCCGCGACATTACAAAAGCCGATGCGCTTAAAATGTTCGGTGACAGGGGTGAGGAATACAAATGCGAACTCATTTCCGAGCTTGAAGACGGTCATATAACCACATATACACAAGGCAACTTCACCGACCTCTGCCGCGGACCTCACATCCCGACTACTGCACCGATCAAGGCTGTGAAAATCACTTCGCTTGCCGGAGCATACTGGCGTGGAGACGAAAAACGCAATCAGCTCGTGCGCGTCTATGGCATATCATTCCCCAAGAAAAAGATGCTCGATGAGTATCTCGTCCTTCTTGAAGAAGCCAAAAAACGCGACCACCGCAAGCTCGGTAAGGAAATGGAACTTTTTGCATTCTCGCAGAATGTCGGAGCCGGTCTCCCTCTTTGGTTGCCTAAAGGCGCCGCTCTCCGCGACCGTCTCGAACAGTTCCTCCGCAAGATCCAGAAACAGTATGGTTACCTTCAGGTAATCACTCCCCATATCGGCAACAAGATGCTCTATGTGACATCGGGTCACTATGCTAAATACGGCAAAGACTCTTTCCAGCCGATACATACCCCCGAAGAGGGCGAGGAATATCTGCTCAAACCGATGAACTGCCCTCACCACTGCGAAATATTCCGCGCTTATCCGCGCTCTTACCGCGAATTGCCTCTCCGTCTGGCCGAGTTCGGCACAGTATATCGCTACGAGCAGAGCGGTGAGCTCCACGGATTGACTCGCGTCCGCGGTTTTACGCAGGACGACGCACACATCTTCTGTGCTCCCGATCAGATCAAAGACGAGTTCCTGAAAGTGATGGATATCATCTTTTACATTTTCAAGGCTCTCAAATTCGAAAACTTCGAGGCTCAGATCTCACTCCGCGATCCTAAGAACAAAGAGAAATATATCGGTAGCGATGAGAACTGGCATCTCGCCGAACAGGCCATCATCGAAGCATGCGAGGAGAAAGGCCTCAATGCTCGCAAGGAGCTCGGCGAAGCAGCGTTCTATGGCCCGAAACTCGACTTTATGGTGAAAGATGCCCTCGGACGCCGTTGGCAGCTTGGAACAATCCAGGTAGACTACAATCTCCCCGAACGCTTCCAGCTCGAATATACAGGTGCCGACAATCAGAAGCATCGTCCGGTGATGATCCACCGTGCACCATTCGGCTCACTCGAGCGATTCGTAGCTGTGCTCCTCGAACACACTGCAGGTCGATTCCCCCTGTGGCTCGCACCCGATCAGGTTGTCGTACTTCCCATCAGCGAGAAGTTCAACGACTACGCTTACGAGGTTGCAAAGCAACTCGGACAATCAGACTTGCGCGCAATCGTCGATGACCGAAATGAGAAAATCGGACGCAAGATTCGCGACAATGAGCTCAAACGTATCCCTTATTTGCTCGTAGTAGGTGAAAAAGAAGCACAAAATGCTGAAGTTTCCGTAAGAAAACAGGGCGAAGGTGATAAAGGTTCGATGAAAATCACTACCTTTGCAGAGCTTTTGACCGACGAAGTCAATAAAAGCATTAATCAATAAAACCACTGAATGGAGAAAAAGCCCTTTAATCCGGGACCACGTCCCTTTAACGCCAACGGCAATAATGCCAACCGCGGAGCGCAGCGTCGCCCCGAAAAAAACGCTTATCCGAACAATATAAACGAGCACATCCGTGCGCGCGAAGTTCGTCTGGTTGGCGATAATGTAACAGCCGGAATCTATTCCATTCAGGAGGCTATAAAGATAGCTGAAGATCTTGAACTTGATCTCGTTGAGATTTCTCCCAACGCCGAGCCGCCGGTGTGCAAGGTGCTCGACTATCAGAAGTATCTCTACCAGCAGAAGAAAAAAGCAAAGGAGATCAAGGCAAAGTCGACAAAGATCGTCGTGAAGGAGATCCGTTTCGGACCCCAGACCGATGACCACGACTACAACTTCAAGCTCAAGCATGCAATCGGCTTCTTGCAGGAAGGCGCTAAAGTCAAGGCTTATGTGTTCTTCAAGGGTCGTTCGATCCTCTTCAAGGAGCAAGGCGAGGTGCTGTTGCTGCGTTTTGCCAACGATCTTGAAGACTACGGCAAAGTGGAACAGATGCCTGTGCTTGAAGGTAAGCGCATGATCATAATGCTTTCGCCTAAAAAGAAATGATTATAACGTGTCACGAGTTGACACAACATTATAAATAACTCGAATTAATTTTTAAAAGTAAACAAAATGCCTAAGGTTAAGACTAATTCCGGTGCCAAAAAGAGGTTCGCCCTTACCGGATCAGGAAAGA
>CAJUMR010000022.1 GCA_910587475.1 uncultured Muribaculaceae bacterium | reverse complement strand
ACGCCTGGAAAGCGTGTAAACGTCAAAAGCGTTTCCCGAGTTCGAATCTCGGTCACTCCGCAAATCGACATGCCGGACTGCAGAATTGCAGTCCGGCATGTCATTATTTTACGAGTGTGCTTGCTCTCGGTTGGAATTTTTGACCTATATGTTGGTATTATTAAGAACATGGAGAAAACAGCGCCAATTTTTTTCGCTAAATTTGCCGAAGTATGAAAAGAAGACCATCACTATCACCCATCATCATGCTCGGCGCGGCTGCATTGCTGAGCGGCTGCGAACGATTTGAATATCACCCCTACTCCGTCGGCTTGAAAGGCAATCACGACATCAACAACAAAACGATTGCCCTGCTTGAAAATTCGGGACTGACGACACCGTTCAAATTTGCATTCATCACCGACACCCAAGGCTCTCTCGACGAGACTGCAGAAGCTCTTGACAATATCACCGCCCGCGGCGACATCGACTTCATAATCCACGGAGGCGACATGACAGACTTCGGTCTGCCGAAAGAGTATCTGTGGGGCCGCGATCAGCTTGAGAACTGCGGTCTGCCTTATCTGACCGTGATCGGCAACCACGATTGCCTCGGAAACGGCGAAGACACGTTCAACTATCTGTTCGGGCCTGAAAATTTCTCGCTGAATGTAGGGCCTGCGCACATAGTGTGTCTCAACACCGTTGCACTCGAATACGACTATTCGAAGCCAGTGCCCGACTTCAATTTCCTCGAGATCGACTGCGAAACCGTGAAGGAGATCAACAAAGTTTATCCCGACAGTCTGACCCACACGATAGTAGCGATGCATTCACGCCCCTATGACGAGCAGTTCAACAATAACGTCGCTAAGCCTTTCAATCACACGCTTGAGCAGTATCCGGGCATGAAGGAAGAAGAAGGAGAGGAACGGGCAAAGAGCTTCTGCATAAACGGACACAACCACAGCACCGATGTGAGCGACATCTTCAACAACGGCATCCTCTACTACCAATGTGCCAACATGGGCAAACGAACATTCTTTGTATTCACTATCACCGAAGAAGGCTATGATTATGAAGTGGTTGAATTTTAAACGCATAGCATCGGCGGTGGCAGTTGCCGCACTGATGAGCGGCCATATGGCTGCGGCCACAACAGACTGCGACACAATCGCTCCGGCCTCCACACAAGAGATCACGGCCTATCATCTGCGTCTGGCCAAACGCGTCGAGCGCTGGAGCCGTCTGATACCCGAAACATTCACGCTGCAATATGCCGGGGGCATCGGCATGTTTTCGGCAGGCATAGGCTGGGACTACGGCAGCTCGGACCAATGGGAGACCCATTTGCTGTTGGGTTTCACACCGAAACGTTACAACTATCAGACTTACTGGACCCTGACTCTGAGGGAATATTATAATCCCTGGAAAATCAACATCGGCCAGCATTTCAGTCTAAAACCATTGTCGGTCAACCTTTCGATCAACTCGATCCTTCACAAAGACTTCTGGATGTCGGAACCCGACCGCTATCCCCACGGTTACTACGGTTTCTCAAGCCGAATGCGCTTTCAGCTCGGCGTCGGCCAACGCTTCACGTTCAACATACCGGAATACCGCCGCTTTCTGAGCAGCAGCATATCGTTCTACTATGAAGTCTCGACCTGCGATCTC
Organism: uncultured Muribaculaceae bacterium; assembly: GCA_910587475.1. Classification (GTDB taxonomy): domain Bacteria; phylum Bacteroidota; class Bacteroidia; order Bacteroidales; family Muribaculaceae; genus CAG-873. Next base: position 40,621 of record CAJUMR010000022.1, on the reverse strand, counting down.
TATCTGCGGCAGAAATTCCTCAACAAGTCGATACCTCTGAAAGATATCTTCACCATCGGCGTGGGGATGCTTTATAAAATTTAGGCTCGGCTTCATAAACCGAGCCTTAGTCTGATATGTTGCATTTTTTGTCCTGAATGAGGTAATTTCGGCGGGGCAAGCATTTCTCTATTTTGCTAAGAATTAGTAATTTTGCCATCGAACCCAATGATTCGCCATGACATAACCTAATATCATTACCGATCATGAGAAATGCTGTCTCTGCAATCATATCACTAAGGATGCTGTGGCTTCTGCTGGCCCTGACAATCACTTCGAGCGCGTATCCCGCGCCCCAATTTCCGGAGCCTGAACTGTCGTGGAAAAACGTGACCGTCGACGGTAAAAAGGCAGCCGTATTCTGTGTTTTCAAAGATAGCCGCGGCATAATGTGGCTCGGCACCAACTGCGGCCTGTACTTTTACGACGGAGTGACATCGCACGCGGTCGGCGAGACTGAATTGTTCGGCTTGCAGATATATTCGATCGTCGAAAAAGACGACCGGCTGTTCATCGGCAGCAACAACGGTCTGCTGACCTATGATTATGCATCGGGGGCAGTGAACGAAAGTATATCAGAATCGCCTAAAGAGATCAGAGCCCTGCTACTGGTTGACGATGATATCTGGATCGGCGGCCTTGATGGCATCTGCAGATTTGACATCTCTGACCAAAAACTAAGCTTTCACTCAAAGGGGCTGCCCCATAGATCGGTGTATTCGCTTCTACGCGACAGCCGAGGCATCGTTTACGCAGGAACTTACAACGGAGTCGCCCGCTGGGACACCAACGACGAAACATTCAAGCCACTGAAAGTAAGGATCAACGAGACGGGAGGGCGCACATCGCTGTTTGCCAACTGCATGCTTGAGTCTCACGACAAGGAAAGCATCTACATCGGCGGCGAAGGAGCCTTGTACAAATACACTCCGGTCAACGAGCATTGGGAAAAGGTGTCGCCGTTCGGCAAGGAAAACATCAAGAGTCTGTCGCGAGGAAGCGGCGACCACATACTCATCGGGACTGATGACGGCGTGTTCGACATGTCGGGAGACGCCCTTCGTCACTACCGCCACGATACCCGCCAGGAACTGAGTCTGGCCGACAACGAAATATGGTGTATCTATGCCGACGCACAGAACAACATCTGGGCAGGCCACGAAAGAGGGGTGTCGATAGCGTCCAATTCCACCACGCTGCGCACGATAAAATTAAGCACATTCGCCCACTCGGGCGAGGGCAACGAGATACACACGATCTACAGAGACACCAACGACAACCTGTGGATCGGCGGCACAAACGGAGTGATACGTCTGTCGTATGACTCGACACCTCACTGGTACAGACACACCGATGCGGCAGACGCACTGTCGCACAACAGAGTCAGGGCAATCCACGAAGACATGAGCCACAACATATGGTTTGCCACCGACGCAGGCATCAACAGATTCAACAAAACTCAGGACAATTTCGATGTGTTTCACATCGTCGACAAGGATGGCGAACACAATTCCAACTGGGTCTATGCTCTGGCCGAGGACGACAGTCACTTCTGGATCGGCAGTTTTCTGAATGGCCTGCACTATGTCGACAAGACTAAGTTCAATGGCAGCGACCGTACGATCGTGTCAGATGAGGCCATCAATGCCGACAGCCGTCCGTCGGGGCTGGCCAACGATCTGGTCAACGACCTGATCAAAGACAGCGACGGCAATCTATGGATCTTGCTGTTCAGAGACAACTCGCTGACAAGATTCACCCCATCGACCAACAAGTTTGTAAAATATGACATCCACGAGCTTACCGGCGGCTACCCCACTAACATATGTTCTGACAATCAGGGACGTATATGGTGTGCATTCAAAGGGGGCGCGGTCATTTTTTCGGGCGACGGAGAGCACACAACCGTGAAATTTCCCTCGACCAACAGCGACGAGACCATCCTCGCACTCGGCAAAGTCGGCGACGGTATGTGGATCTCGACCCAGAGCAATGTGTGGAACGTCGACGGCAGCAGTCTGAAAGCCAATCTTCTGCCTATACCGCAGAAGACCTATACCGCCGTGTTCGAAGACCCTGTCACCCACAAGGTCTATCTCGGCGGCACAGACGAGATCCTTGAGGTCGACAGCCGCATCTCTGCTAACACGATCGACTATAAAAACATCAGGATGGTGCTCAACGACCGCGGTGACGGCCAGTTGAACCTGTCGGACATAAAAGTCGGAACTGCGGGCATGACCATACCTTACGGCGGCAGTCTGACGCTTGTGGTCAGCACGCTTGACTACTCACCGGAATCGGTGCAGCGCTACATGTACAAACTCGCCGAATCGCCTGCCGACACCCTCGACGGGTGGGTTGTGATGGCCGAAGGATCCAACACCATAACATTCTCAGATCTGAAAATGGGCGATTACACCCTGATGGTCAAGACTGTCGGGTCGCCATTGTCTCCTGTGACAGCTCCCCTGACGGTGAAATCGCCTCCGGCGCTGTCGGCCTGGGCCATCGCAGCCTATGGGCTGATCGCCATCGGCATAGTCTGCTGGATAGTATGGTACATGCGCAAGCGCAATTGCCGCATCCTCCAGGAGCAGGAGCGTCAGAGCGCCCTCGAGAATGTGGAACGCAAGCTTTCGTTCCTTTCAGCGATCTCCCACGATCTGAAGACCCCACTCTCGATGATCATGGGGCCTGTCAGCATGATGAAGGAGAAAGCCAAAGATCCCGAAAGCAAAAAGAACCTTGAGGCAATCTATGACAACGCCGTCAGGCTCAACAACATGATCCACCGCACACTCGAGCTTCAACACCTCGAAGACACGGCCGAAAACCTGCTGATACTCTCGATCTTCGATGTTGTGGAGTTCTGTAAAAGTGTATTCGAAGTGTTCGAGGAAAACAATCCACAGAAAACCTTTGTGTTCCACACATCGGCCCCGCAGATACTGATCGAAGCCGATGCAGTCAAGCTTGAGTCGGTCGTAACCAATCTGCTGTCCAACGCATGCAAGTACTCCGACGACGGAGCCACCATATCGTTGGGCATCAGCAAGCAGGAAAAAGACGTGGAGATCGTTGTGTCAGACGACGGCGTCGGCATCTCTGATATCGACCAGTCGCTGGTTTTCCAACGGATGTTCCGCGCGCCGGCCACATCGAAACTCAAAGAGGGCACAGGTCTCGGACTTTATCTCATAAAGAAGTATCTCGAACTGATGGACGGCAACATCAGTCTCTACAGCAAAGAAGGTCAAGGCACATCGTTCATCGTTACGCTTCCGGTCACCGATAAAATCGTGCCGCACAACGACGCCGCCACATCGGCAGAGGACAACTGCCGCCCCCGGATACTCATAGTCGAGGACAACGCCCAGATCGCCGGCTTCATCACAGACGTGCTCAAAGACAAGTACAAATGTATCACGTCGGAAAACGGCCGCTCCGGCATCGCCATAGCCTCGTCGGTCGTGCCCGACCTCATCATCGCCGACGAAATGATGCCTATAATGAGCGGTCTCGAGATGGTGAAAGTGCTTAAGCAACATCCGCGACTGTCGGCAGTTCCGATAATAATGCTCACGGCCAAATCCGACAACAAGACAGAGAATGAGAGCATCAAACTCGGCATCGATGTGTTCATGACCAAGCCGTTTGTTCCGTCGGCATTGACAGGCAGGATCAGCCAACTGCTCAAAGCCCGGAGTGAGCTTAAGGAAAAGGTGCGCATACAGACTATCGCCGAAGCCGAGGCCCGCCCCATCGAGGCCGAATCGACCAACGAGAAGACACTTGCCAAAATAGCCAAGACCATCGAAGACAACATCTCCGACCCCGATCTCAATGTTAACCTGCTGAGTGAGAAGAGCGGCGTCGCAACCAAGCAACTCTACCGCCTCATCAAAAAATACATGGGGATCGCTCCGCTGGATTACATCCGGCGTGTCAGACTGCAGAAAGCCGCAATGCTTCTGAGTCAACACCGCTTCACAGTGTCGGAGATCAGCTATATGGTCGGCTTCAAGACCCCGTCGTACTTTGCGAAATGCTTCCAGGCGCAGTTCGGAGTCAAGCCGAGCCAATACAAGTCAGACGACGAGACGATAGATAAGACAAACATCTGATCAAAAGGCGCTATCGGTCATTTTGTCCAATTCATTGCATTAATTGTCCGATAATAACCCATTAAAAACCAGCGATCAATCTAAATTTGCAACACTTCACACGGGTATGACAGATAAGGTAAATAAAGATTGATTTTTAGTTTTGTTCTGAAATGGCTAATACCATTTGATCACCTTAAATTACATAAACAACAATAACATTTCTTATGGACAAAGCAATTTGTGTGTCCGAAATAAGGAGACGGTTGCTGGGACTTTTCCTACTATCGATCCTCTTTACACCCGTTTCGGCATTAGCACAGAACCAACGGACAGTTACGGGTACTGTCAATGATGAGACCGGCGAACCACTGATCGGCGCAATGGTCAAAGTAGAGGGTGAAACGATCGGCGCGGCGACAGACATCGACGGCCATTTCACACTCAAAGTACCGGAAAACGCCACCCGGTTAACAGTATCGTATATCGGTTATGACAACCTGACGGTTGAAATAAGCTCAGACGACCTCACCATCACGATGACCCCGAGCACCGAGGCCCTCGACGAAGTGGTGGTCATCGGTTACGGCGTAAGGAAGAAAGAAGATCTCACGGGATCAGTCTCGACCGTCAGCGAAAAAGACTTCAACAAAGGTATGGTATCGTCGCCCGAAGAGCTTGTCAACGGCAAGATCGCAGGCGTGCAGATCGTCAACGGCGGCGGCTCGCCCACCTCAGGGTCGACCATCCGTGTACGCGGCGGAGCATCGCTCAACGCCTCCAACGACCCTCTGATAGTGCTCGACGGAGTGCCGATGGAAATCGGCGGTTCAGTGGCCGGCAGCGGCAATTTCCTGAGCCTTATCAACCCGAATGACATCGAAAGCATGACCATACTCAAAGACGCTTCCTCGACCGCAATCTACGGATCGCGCGCGTCCAACGGCGTCATCATCATCACAACCAAGAAAGGCAAAGGCGACGGTGTGAAGATATCGTTCCAGACCACAAACTCGGTGTCGACCAAGACCAAGACATCAGATATGCTCTCGACCGATGAATTCATCGGTATCGTCAACGAACTGGGCACAGACCATCAGAAATCGCTCCTTGGCAACAGCATCACAAACTGGAACGACGAGATCTATCAGGCAGCTTTCGGCACAGACAATAATCTCAGTGTCTCGGGACGCGCAGCATCGTGGTTGCCCTTCAGAGTGTCGGCCGGCGCCTACTATCAGGACGGCATCCTCCGTACCGACAACGCGAAGCGCTTCACCGGCAACCTCAACCTGACGCCATCGTTTTTCCGCGATGAACTCCGCTTTCAGGTAAGCCTCAAAGGCACATATTCGAAAAACCGCTTTGCCGACACAAATGCCATCTGGGGCGGCGCAGCCCTCAACCCGACCATTCCCGTCTACTCGGGCAACGAGGCATTCGGGGGCTACACCGAGGCAGTTGACGCCAACGGCATACCTGTCACCGGAGCGTTGGCCAATGCAGTCGGTCAGCTCAACCAGTACAAATCGACGTCGGACGTCTACCGCGTAATCGGCAACATCGATGTCGACTGGAACATCCGCTGGGTCAAAGGTCTGAGACTTCACGCTACCGGAGGCTACGATTGGTCGAAAGGCGAAGGCTACATCTACGTTCCCAAAGAAGCGATCAGCTACTACACTACCGGCGGCCGTGACTACAAATACGGCCCGCAGAAGAATTACAACCGGCTGCTGACGGTCTATGCCAACTACAACCGCGACTTCGACGACATCCACTCTAATATCGACGTTACAGCCGGTTATGACTATCAGTACTGGAAATACACCACACCGTTCTATGCCGTACTCAACACCGAAGGCGTTCAACAGTCGACTTCCGCAGCTACAGACCAGCGCCACACGCTGCTATCATACTACGGCCGCTTCAACTACACCTTTATGGATCGCTATCTGCTGACGGCTACTGTCCGCCGCGACGGCTCGTCGCGCTTCTCCGAGAACAACCGCTGGGGCACATTCCCGTCGGCCGCGCTCGCATGGCGTCTGTCGCAGGAAGACTTCTTCGAACCCGCGCGACGCCTGATCAATGATCTTAAAATCCGTGCGTCCTACGGCGTTACGGGTCAGCAGGACGGCATCACCAACTATGGTTACATACCCGTCTACACTCCGGGACTCGACGGCGCACAATATCTTTTCGGCGGCAACCCGGTGTACACCTACCGTCCGGAGGCCTACAACCCCGATCTGAAATGGGAGACCACCAAATCGTGGAACTACGGCTTCGATATCGCTCTGCTTGACAACCGCTTCACGCTGTCGGCCGATTATTACACGCGCAAGACAGAAAATCTTCTTGCCACCGTGCCCGTGCCTGCAGGCACCAATTTCGACAAACTGATGCTCGAAAACGTCGGCAATGTCGACTCAAAAGGTCTCGAGCTGTCGGTCAGCGCACACTTGATCGACACCAAGGACTGGTCGTGGACGATGACGGCCAACGCCACCTGGCAGCGCGTCCGCATCAAAAACCTCACACTGACACCCGGCGCCCCCAGTCCCGACACAGAAGTCGGTCCCTGGATCGACGCTTACCAGATGCAGGTGTTCTCGACCGACTACGCGCCTTATTCGTTCTACCTTTACAAGCAATTGTACGACGATGCAACAGGCCGTCCGCTCGAAGGCGTCTATGCCGATCTTGACGGCGACGGAGAAATCACCACCAACGACCGCTATCACAGCCACTCCCCTGCCCCCGACTGGCTACTCGGCCTGTCGACAAGCCTGCGCTACAAAAAATGGACCTTGTCAACGTCGCTTCGCGCCAACATCGGAGGATATATCTTCAACGGCATGGCCATGAACACCGGCGCCTGGGAAACAATGAGCTACAACGACTATCAGCTCAACAACCTCAACCGAAGTTTCCTCGACACACGTTTCACACGCCGCCAATATCTGAGCGACTATTATCTTGAGAACGCATCGTTCCTGAAAATGGACAATTTGCAGTTGACATATGATTTCGGACAGATCTATAAGAATCTGAACCTTCACGTGTCGGCCATGGTCCAGAACGTGTTCACCATCACCAAATACACCGGAGTAGACCCCGAAAGCGCCAATGGCGTCGACACAGCCGTCTATCCCCGCCCGCGCACATACTCCGTGACCGTCGGTCTTAATTTCTAATCAACCACAAAGCAATGAAAAAACTAAATATATTATCAGGCATCATCATCGGCCTCGGCCTCTCGCTGAGCAGCTGCACAGATGAGCTCAACCAGATGCCGGTGACCGAAACGACATCGCAGGATGTCTATGCCTCAGCCGGAAATTACCGGAGCGTCCTCGCCAAAATCTATGCATCGTATGTCCTCGCCGGACAGGGTCAGGGCGGTGAGAACGGCGACCTGACGACAATCAACGGCCAGGATTTCTCGCGCGGCTATTTCAACCTTCAGGAAGCAGCGACCGACGAAGTGGCCAACACATGGCTTTCGGGCAACAACCTTACCGATCTGACCTATATCAGCTGGAGCCCCAAAGACTCGTGGGTGTCGGATTCTTATTACTGGCTTTTCTTCAACATAACATTGTGCAACGAATTTCTCCGCCATTGCTCCGACGGAGAGATCAGCAGGTTCACCACAGCCGAGCAGGATGTAATAAAAGGCTACCGCGCCGAAGCCCGCTTCATGCGAGCATTCAGCTACTGGATGGTCCTCGATCTCTTCAGACAAGGCCCCAAGGTCGACGAGAACACCCCTGTCACAGGTTTCATCCCCGAAGTCTATGACGGTCCGGCACTGTTTGATTTCATCGAAAGCGAACTCAAGGAACTTGTCGGCGACGGATCGTCGGACGTGTTGCCCGACACCAACGAATACGGCCGGGCAAGCAAGCCCACTGCCTGGGCGCTTCTGGCCCGCCTGTATCTCAACAGCGCAGTCTACCGCGGAACTGTCGACACGAAATACTACACCGAATGCATCACCGCATGTCACAAAGTGATCGCCAATCCGTCGTTCTATCTCGAGCCCGAGTACTCCAAACTGTTCAACGCCGACAACCATAAGCGCACCAACGAGATACTCTTCGCGATGGTCTGCGACGCCACAACGTCTGTGACCTGGGGTGGCGGCACATATGTAGTGTGCGGATCGTGCGGCAACTCCAGTTCGCAGGATCCGGCCAAATACGGCTTGACCAACGGTTGGGGAATGTTCCGCGCGAGAGGCGAAATCACCGCCAAATTCGGCGATGTCGCCACGACGGGCGACACCCGCGCAATGTTCTACACCGACGGACAGGAACAATACTTCACGGGCGCTATCGACAACCAGTCGGAAGGATATTTCTTCGAAAAATTCACCAACCTGACCGACGACGGCACGGCTGCCTCTAATTCGGCTGCCACAGGATGCTCGACCGACTATCCAATGCTCCGACTTGCCGACGTCTATCTGATGGCCGCTGAGGCTCTGCTCAGAGGCGGCGCCGGCATATCGAGATCAGAAGCCCTCGACCTTGTCAACAAAGTGAGACTCCGCGCCTACAACAACGACGAGAGCGGCAAGATCTCAGACAGCGATCTGACCCTCGACTTCATTCTCGACGAACGTGGCCGCGAGCTTTATCTCGAATCTATCCGCCGCACCGACCTCGTAAGATTTGACCGTTTCACAACCGACTCTTACATCTGGCAATGGAAGGGCGGAGTGCTCGACGGCCGCTCGGTCAACGCAAGATACAACATCTATCCGATCCCCGACACGGATCTGACCGCCAACCCTAATCTTTCAAACCCATTATACTGATCAATAAATCATGAAACTCAACAATATACTGAGGGCAACGTTATTGCCTGCCGCAGCGGCAATGGTCCTGTACTCATGCGACAGCGACATCGAACCGGTGTATGTACTGCCGACCGACGACATCTCGCTGGAAGGCGCCTCGGGAGAGATAATACTGAGCTCAGACAATCCTCAGGCTCTCGCCATGACGATCTACTGGAGCGGCGACGGACAGCTGTCGCTGAGCGACGATAATCTTCAAGCCGCGGTCAACGCCGCCGATGAGACCATACAGCTGTCGAAAGACGAGCAATTCACTTCGACGATCGACCTGAGCCCCGGAAAGGGCGTGCGCTCCCGTCAGTTCCTATGCGAGGAACTCAATTCACTGTTAGGACGCCTTGGCTTTTCGGCAGATGAGAAAGCCCCGCTCTACATACGCATACGGTCGGTTCTCGCCGCCAATGTCGAGCCATCGTATTCATCAGTCATCAAGGTCATGGTGCAAGCTTACAGAATACGCCTGACACTCGGCACAGTCCTCGACAAGGATTTGAACGAGACATCGATGAAACTTGCGTCGCCTGAAGAAAACGGCATCTATCAAGGGTTTATGGGTGTCAACGGCTGGACCAACTGGTGGTTCCGCGAGGCAAACAACATCGTGTGGGGTAATATCGGTGAAAGCGGAAAAACGTTTGTCGCATCGTCGGACGACGATCACTGGAATTTCTGGTTCCCGGATCCGTCGGGCTGCTATTTCACGACGCTGAACACCGTCGAAGGATGGTGGAGCTGCGTGCACATCGACAATCTCAACGTCGGTGGCGACCTTAACGGCGAAATGACCTTCAATCTCAAATCCAACCAGTGGATCATGCCAGTCGACCTGCCATCGGCCACGACCGTCACAATCACCATCAGCGGCAAAGGCAGTCTCTATGACCGCACCACCACCGACATGGGTCCGGCAATCGAACAGACAGTAGCATTCGGAGGCAGCGCGTCAGGCCTGTCGTACGGCGAAACAGCGTCATCGATCACTGTCGACATGCCGGCCGGCGAGACCACTCTCGTGCTCGACCTGTCGAACCCGCTCGAACTGACAGTCGGCGCAGGGGAGGCCGCACCCGAACCTGAGGCAGAGCCGCGATTGTATTTCTCGGGCGTTGCCGACTGGAACGGCTTCGACGACTACCTATCTCTTTACGACGAAAGCAGCCTCAGCTACGGCGGCGCTCATTGGATAGACTCCGAATGGGGTTACCGCGCCTACCCTCAACCGGCCTGGGACACAGCCTACAAAGGCGCCGACGATGCCACAGCCATGTCGGGAAGCATGGTGCTCGCCACATCGAGCAACGACGGCAACATCCCCGCACCCGAAAAGGGACTGTATGTGATGGACTTCAGCATGAGCAGCCTCACCTACAGCCTGACGAAGATCGACAACGTCACCTTCACAGGTTTGAACGATGACTGGTCGGAGCACGAAATGGTGCAGTCGGCCGACAATCCCGAGATATTCACTGCCGAATTTGTCAAGGAGCAAGATACACCCTGGGGTGTCAAGGTTCTCATCAACCATGACTGGAGCCTGTTCTTCGGAGGTGGAGAAGGCAATCTCCGTCTCGGACACTCCGACGCCACAACAGGATTTGACGGCGACAACGCACTGACCGTCGGCGAAACCTACATCCTGAGCGTGGATCTTGGCAAACAGACATATACATATTCACTTAAATAAAGATTTCAATGAAAATGACAACAATCATATCCGCATTGGCATTTGCCGCAACAGTGATGTGCGGGGCATGCACGGAAGACGGTCCTGTCACCAATCCGCGCCAGGACAATCAGACAGTAATCGAAAAAGAAACAGGGTTTGCCCGCGGCGCCGATGTGAGCTGGCTCACACAGATGGAAGCCGAGGGACGCAAATTCTACACTCCGGGCGAAGACCGTCAGGAAATGGAATGTATGGAACTGCTCCGCGACTACTGCGGAGTCAACTCAATACGCCTCCGTGTATGGGTCAACCCTAAGGACGGCTGGAACAATGTCGACGACGTGGTGCTGAAAGCCCGCAGGGCCGAGCGCCTCGGCCTGCGCACGATGATCGATTTCCACTTCTCCGACACATGGGCCGATCCGGGTCATCAGGAGATGCCCGAAGCATGGAAAGAACTGTCGTTTGACGGCTTGCAGAAGGCTGTGGCCGATCATGTCTCTGAGACCTTGACAGCGCTGTCAAAAGCCGGCGTCACTCCCGAATGGGTGCAGATCGGCAACGAGACCACTCCCGGCATGATGCTCCCCGTCGGTTCGGTCGACAACCCTGTGCAGCTGACTCAGCTCAACAATGCGGGATACGACGCTGTCAAGGCTGTTTTCCCCGACGCAAAGGTGATTGTTCATCTCGACGGGGGCAACAACCAGTGGGCCTACGACCGGATGTTCGACATCCTCGGCGAGAACGGAGGAAAATATGACATGATCGGCATGTCGCTCTATCCCTACTGGGCCGAGCAGCAAGGCGAGACCGGCGGATGGCAGAAAGTGGCCGAAGACTGCATAGCCAATATCAATCATCTGCGCCAAAAGTACAACAAGCCGGTTATGATCTGCGAGATCGGCATGCCTTATGACCAGGGAGAGCTCTGCAAGCAACTGATCTCACGCATGATGACAACCGACGTCGAAGGCATCTTCTACTGGGAACCACAGGCGCCAAACGGCTATAACGACGGCTATAATCTCGGATGTTTTGACAACGATGCTCCGACAGTGGCGCTTGACGCCTTCAAGACCAGATAACAGTCATGAAGAAGCGCTCAATGTTATCGGTAATGGCTCTCTTGGGAGCCATTACCTTCAATCTCAGTGCCGAAAGGTCGGTGATCACTCTGCACGACGGATGGGAATTCACCAAAGGCCGACCCGATGCCGGATCGGCATGGCAGAAGGTGAGAGTGCCTCACGACTGGGCGATCTACGGGCCATTTGACCGCAGCAACGATCTTCAGACTGTGGCCGTCGAACAGAACGGCGAGAAAGAAGAATCAATCAAGACCGGACGCACGGGCGGCCTGCCGTTCATCGGCAAAGGCACATACCGGACATCGTTTGAAGTCGCAGATACGGCCGGACGTAACATCACCCTCGTTTTCGACGGAGCCATGAGCAACGCCCACGTGCTGCTTAACGGCGAAGAAGTGATCTACTGGCCTTACGGCTATAATTCGTTCTTTGTCGACGTCACCGGATCGGTCAAGCCGGGGAGCAACGATCTGACCGTGGAACTCGAAAATTTCGAACGCGCATCGAGATGGTATCCCGGCGCGGGCTTGTACAGAAACGTCCACGTGGTCAACACCGACCGCGTCCACATTCCGATGTACGGCACATACATCACCACACCCTACGTGTCGGCCGACGAAGCGTCGGTAAAACTTGAGCTTGAAATAGCCGGTGCACGCAAAGGCGAAAAAATCGATGTGGCTACAGAAATCGTCGCTCCATCGGGCGAAGTGGTGGCAAGCAACGACGCAGCATATGTCGCCCACGGCCAGAACCACAGTCAGAGTTTCCGGATAGAAGCTCCGGCACTATGGTCGCCAGATTCGCCGGAGCTTTACACCGCCAAAAGCGTGCTGTCGGTCGACGGTAAGGTTGTCGACCGGTATGAGACAAAATTCGGCATCCGGCAGCTGGAATACATTCCCGAAAAAGGATTTTTCCTCAACGGAGTGGCGACAAAGTTCAAAGGAGTGTGCAATCACCACGACCTCGGACCGCTCGGCGCCGCAGTCAACAGATCGGCGTTACGCCATCAGGTGGAGCTGCTTAAGGACATGGGCGCCAATGCCATAAGGACATCACACAATATGCCCGCGCCCGAACTGGTCGAGATCTGCGACGAGCTCGGAATGATGCTGATGATAGAGCCGTTTGACGACTGGAGTTTCCGTCCGAAATCACCTAACGGTTACGGCCGTTTTTTCAACGAATGGGCTTCGAAAGACGTCACCAACATGGTAAAACAGTTCCGCAACAGCCCTGCGGTCGTGATGTGGTCGATCGGCAATGAGGTGCCGAGTCAATGGGGTCCCGACGGAGTGGCAGAGCTGACGATGCTTCAGAATCTGGTGCACAGCCTCGATCCTACGCGCCCGGTCACCTGCGGCATGGACCAGATCGGCTCAGTGCTCGACAATGGATTTGCAGCGTCGCTGGACATACCCGGCTTCAACTACAAGCCTCAATTCTATGAGAAAGCTTACGGCATGCTACCTCAAAAGTTGATCTTAGGATCGGAGACCGCATCGACCGTATCATCACGCGGAGTGTATCATTTCCCGGTGTCTTTTGCCAAAGAGCACAATGCTGTGCTTCACCCCGACAACCAGTCGTCGAGCTATGACAACGAGACCTGCGACTGGTCGAACACTCCCGACATCGACTTCTATCTTGATGAGCAACCGTGGGTGTTAGGTCAGTTTGTCTGGACCGGCTTCGACTATCTCGGCGAACCTTCGCCTTACGACACTGACGCATGGCCAAGCCACAGCTCGGTATTCGGCATCATCGACCTTGCATCGCTGCCCAAGGACCGGTTCTATCTCTATCGCTCGCACTGGAACACCAGTGATACGACTCTACACATATTGCCCCACTGGAACTGGCAAGGGCGCGAAGGAGAGACGACTCCGGTGTTTGTTTACACATCTTTCCCTAAAGCCGAACTTTTTGTCAACGGAAAGAGCCAAGGCATGCGCGAGAAAAACGACTCCACGCTGCAAAACCGCTACCGCCTGATGTGGAATGACATCCGCTATGAACCGGGAGAAGTGAAAGTCGTGGCCTACGACGACAAGGGCAATCGCGCAATGGAAAAGTCAATCAGGACTGCAGGCAAGCCGCATCACATCGTCATAAAATCGAACACCGGCAAACTCTCAGCCAACGGCGACGATCTGGCCTACCTGACGATACAGGTGGCAGACAAAGACGGGAATATCGTTCCGACCGACAACCGCAGGATTAAATTCACGGTGAAAGGGGCCGGGCAGTTTGAAGCGACAGCCAACGGCGACCCGACATCGCTGCTGCCCTTCCAAAACCCCGAAATGGATCTGTTCAGCGGGGCGGCGACAGCCATAGTCAGGAGCGGCCTCGAACCGGGAGTGATTGAGTTCACTGCTACGGCCAAGGGCGTTAAACCGGCAACCTATAAGATCGAGGTTCAAAACTAAGGTAAAACACGAAACCGAGTTCTTTGGTGGGGCAACCGTGATTATGGATAGGATGGAAAAAGGTTGCCCCATTTTTTTCACAAAACCATAACAGGATAATTAATAATAAAACGACATATCAAAATGAAGGAATCTCTTTTGACAGAATTCAAAAACCGCTTCGGGACCGAACCGACATTCTATGCTTCGGCCGGGCGCATAAACCTTATCGGCGAACACACCGACTATAACGGAGGCTTCGTATTCCCCGGCGCGATCGACAAAGTGATTATGACCGCCATCGCCCCCAACGGCAGCGACAATGTGAGAGTTTACTCAGTCGACATCGACGAATATGCAGAATTCGGCCTCAACGAAGAAGATGCCCCTGAGCAGCCTTGGGCCCGCTATATTTTCGGAGTGTGCCGCGAAACACTGAAACGCGGAGGCACGGTCAAAGGGTTTGACGCTGTTTTTGCGGGCAACGTGCCTCTTGGAGCCGGTCTGAGTTCCTCGGCCGCCCTTGAAAGCTGTTTTGCCTATGCACTCAACGACCTTTTCAACGAAAATACCATCGACAAGTTTGAACTCGCCAAAATAGGCCAGAGCACCGAGCACAATTACTGCGGAGTGAACTGCGGCATAATGGATCAGTTTGCATCGGTGATGGGTCAGAAAGGCAAGCTGATGAGACTCGACTGCCGCTCGATGGAATTTGAGTACTTTCCTTTCGATCCCGAAAATTATGAACTGGTGCTTGTCGATTCACGCGTCAAGCATGAACTCGCCGACTCTCCCTACAACAAACGCAGGGCATCGTGTGAGCGCGTGGCAAAGCGTCTCGGTCTGGAGACCTTACGCGACGCTACCATGCCGATGCTCAAAGCGATCCGCTCCGATATCACGGCAGAGGATTATTTCCGCGCAAAATTTGTGATCGAGGAAAAAGACCGTGTGCTCGCAGTTTGCGAGGCTCTGAATGCAGGCGACTATGAAACGGTAGGCAGGAAAATGTATGAAACGCATGCCGGACTTTCTGACGACTACGAGGTGAGCTGCGAAGAACTCGACTTTCTCAATGACGTAGCCCGCGAATGTGGAGTGACCGGCTCACGCATAATGGGCGGAGGCTTCGGCGGATGCACCATCAATCTTGTCAGGAAAGACCTCAGGGATAAATTCACGGCGACCGCCACAGCGCGTTTCCTCGAAAGATATGGCCATGAACCCAAGATCTATCCTGTGGTGATCAGCGACGGAGCACGCAAAGCATAAGACTAAAACACAGCAAAAAACCACACAACAACATCATCAGAATATGAAACCGACATTATTTGTACTTGCCGCAGGCATGGGCAGCCGCTACGGCGGTCTGAAACAGCTCGACCAGCTTGGTCCTCAAGGCCAGACCATCATGGATTACTCGATCTACGATGCAATCAAGGCTGGGTTTGGCAAGGTAGTGTTTGTCATCCGCAAGGATTTCGAACAGGATTTCCGCGAAAAAATCTTATCAAAATACGAAGGCCACATACCCGTCGAGGTCGTCTTCCAATCGGTCGACAAGCTGCCGGAAGGCTACGTATGCCCCGCCGACCGCACCAAACCGTGGGGCTGCAACCATGCAGTGCTCATGGGTAAAGGCGTCATCAACGAACCTTTTGCCGTGATCAATGCCGACGACTTCTATGGTCGCGATGCATTTGAAGTGATAGCCCGCGACCTCAGCCGTCAACGCGACCGCAAGGGCGACTGGTCGATGGTCGGTTTCCGCGTCGGCAACACGATGACCGACAATGGCACCGTGTCGCGAGGTATCTGCGAAAACCACGACGGGATGCTGACATCTGTGGTCGAACGCACAGCCATCGGCTATAACGACAGAGGTGAAATATCATTCACAGATGAAAACGGTGCCGAACAGATCATCGCAGCGATGACCCCTGTTTCGATGAACCTCTGGGGCTTCACACCAGACTACTTCGAATATGCCGAGGAAGAATTCAAAAAGTTTCTCGACAAGGATCTCAACACCCCCAAAGCCGAGATGACCATTCCGCCCTGCATCGATCCGCTTATCAATTCAGGCCGCGCGACGGTCAAAGTGCTCGACACCACCTCTCAATGGTTCGGAGTCACATATGCCGAAGACCGACAGGGAGTTGTGGCAAAGTTTGCCGAGCTCGGCCGAAACGGCATCTATCCCGAAAAAATGTTCTGACACCCCGTCACGAACATCCACGCAAAACCCGACGGACTGCACTCGCCCAAGACGAGGCAGTCCGTCATTGTGTTGTGACAGTCGGTCCGCGAGCATGAAGATAGCAACGTCGCGGCAATTCATGATGATCGATGCACGATTGCCCGGCTGTGAACCCGAGATGACAACAATGTCAGGTTGTTAACGGAAGACACCGACAAATCGATAAAAGGGATAATATTAAAATAACAGCCCCTCTACCTTTTGGTTAATCAAAAAAAAACATTACATTTGCAAGGACAAGAATATGAAAAACATTATCCGGGACGAATGACCTTCAGTCTTGGCTCAAACCGATGAAAAACATATTCTTCGCAAACTAAGAGAACATACTATTTAACACATTAACAACTACAATTATGCCACTAACAATTCCTCAGTTTATAAATTACTGGAACAAACAAATCAGCGATTGGGCTGCCCTCGGCGGAAAAATCACTCCGGATGAGAGCTATTGGCTTCCGTATGCCAATAAGTTAAGTCTTCAGCAAGATTTCATTCCGGAGCCATATTACGGCGATCCCAACAAGTGTTCCATGGTAATCCTAAACTTCAATCCAGGGCATGGTGTTCCTACTCAGCATATTAGTAATGCCAATAACACCAATACCATTTGTTGGCGTTTTTTGAATCCGAAATATAGTGCCACAGCATTAACATTCCCGATTCTTGGACAGTATAATTCTGCAAACCCGTTCCATAACAATACCAAAAAAAATCCGCTTTATTATGCAGGTCGCCCTTGGTGGTTAAACAAAGAGAAATGGGTTAAACATCTTTTCGATTCCGTTGGAATTCAATATGTCAATCCTCCGTTTGCTCTTGAACATTGTGGCTGGCACTCTAAAAACTGGCGAGGTTTATCATATGCTGACCCGACACTCAGAGCTAAAATCATAGATTTGCTCGGTGATGTTTTGCCTAAAGCAATCCTGAATTCAGACATTACCACCGGCGTCACCAAATCTAAGGTCGGTATTTGCATGGGGTCTCCATTCGGTGATTTTATATTACCAATGCTCGGATTTACTCAAATACCAATGCCTGCGGCATTAAACCAATATCTCGCCCAAGGGGTGAACAATGGCAGTGACAAGACTTTCTACTATTCTGCAAGTGGAAATCAAATACGTGGTTATCGCTTATACCGACATGAGTCAGGAGCATTGATGATTAACACTTGGGCTCGCGGTGGTAATGGTTCGCCAAGTATCCACAACTTTGGAAATTTCAACACACAGCTTATTCAGAGCCTATAAAAATATAATTCACCCATAAGCCGCCTGGCAAACGTGAAGTGCACCCCAAAAGTCAGAAACACAACTTTTGGGGTGCAGTTCATCTATGCGTTGCTGCCTATTGATTTTATTTCACACGGAACGAGTGCTGCCGATTATGAATTTAATTTTGTCATAAAAAAGAAGACAGATTATGGACTACGATGGCAGATATGAGAATGGCAATCCGCCTTATTCGCTCTATCAGGGCGATGATGACAAGTGGGGATTGGTTGACAAGGATGGCACGAGGCTTCCGGCTGTGTTCAAGCGACTTGATGAAGAGCGGTTTCAAGAAGCGCCGTGGTCAGTAGTGACGTTCAACCACGATAAAGGATTTGAATTGCTGGCTTGGTGTGACCCATGTGAAGCGTGGTTTAATTTCACATGGGATGACCCTCGCTATCCTGAAGAGTTCAGCTGCTATCTCTGGAAAAAGCCAGAAAAGAAATTTCTTGAGTATAAGGACGAAATCGGAAGATTGATGCCCTCAGAATCTCATTGGCTGTTGGACTGCATCAATGAAGCGGATAGGATTTTTGACATTGAAGATGAGGAGGAGTATCACATCGCCGCCGGGCAATTCCTCGCCAACTATCCTCAACTTGCAGATGCAGCTGATTTTAACCGTCTGCTCGCCCCTGTCATGCGAAACGCACATGTTCCCGAGGATATGAAAATCGCTTTGTGGCAAGCAAAAGTGTTGCTCGACGACCATGTCAAGCTATTTCAAGATGAAATCAGCAGTTTAGGTGACTGTTAGCAGACAGCAGTGAAAAGAGTTGTAAATGATTTGTGCTTTTTGGATTTAATCGGAACCGATGCTGCCGATTATGGATTTAATTTTGCCATAAAAAAAGAAGATAGTTATGGAACACGATGGCAGATATGGAAATAGCAAGCCAACTTATTCGCTCTATCAGGGCGATGATGGCAAGTGGGGATTGGTTGACAAGGATGGGACGAGGCTTCCGGCAGTGTTCAATCAAATTGATGAAACCCGGTTTCTGGATGAGCTGGGGTCTGTCGTGACGTTCAATCCGAATGATGGTTTTGACTTGGTTGCCTGGTGTGACCCATGTAAAAATCAGGCTAATGACACTTTAGATGATTACGAATTTGCTGAATATCTCAGGGACAACCAGAATGCAGATTATTGGGAA
This sequence comes from uncultured Muribaculaceae bacterium, assembly GCA_910587475.1. GTDB lineage: Bacteria > Bacteroidota > Bacteroidia > Bacteroidales > Muribaculaceae > CAG-873. The sequence goes on along the minus strand of CAJUMR010000022.1, from coordinate 21,735 downwards.
TATCGGGATGAATTCCGCAGATTGATGCCCGCTGAATCCCGTTGGCTGTTGAATTGTTTGGAAGAATCGGAATGGCGACTCAACGTTTGCGATGAGACAGGATATTTAGAGTTGATCGAGAAAAGCCTGTCAGCCTATCCACAACTTGCAAATGCAGAGTATTTAAATCACTTACTTGAACCCATAATGCATAACTCAGAGGTATCGGAGGAAATGAAAAACGCTTTATTGCAAGCAAAAATATTGCTTGTCAACAATGTCAGGCTGCTTATAGAATACACCGCAAAACACAGATGATCTGTCTAAAACAGAGCCACTATCTCTATGCTAATCATAATAAAAAGTTACTTTAGCTGATACAATAATATGAAAAAAACGAAATACATAATCAAGGACGAATGCCCTTCAGACCTGGCTCAAAATGATGATATCAAGAATTGGGAACTTTTTCTGAAAGATTGCAATGTCGATTGCAAGTGTCAATACATTGTGGCAAATGATCATCTTAAAGAATTTTCCACTGAGCAAGCGGGCGACTTATCTTTGAAGGATTGCCCTGAAATCGACATCGTCTGTCGGGATATCGACACAACGATTAGAATCCAGCGGATCTCCGGCCGGGACCTCAAAAAAATTATACTTAAATAAATATGAAACCATGGCTTTAAATTTCAAAAATATAAATACCAATCAGTTTTTTGTGGCTGATACAAACTATGGAACTGTCCGCGACAATGTGCTGCCAAATGATATGCCTGATGAAGTTTCTAAACATACGGGAATGGGAAGAAGCATTGCGACAGGATCATCGCTGGATCAGAACGCAATGACAGATGTCGTTGCTCAAACCTGTACGGCTGCATTTCATAAGAGAAAAGGATATGTCGACAGCGCCAGGCAATCGGCAATTACATACCGCGAATTGCTGAAACTATTTGATGTGAAATCCGGCACCTCTCCCAAAAATATTCATGACAAAATAATAGAGTTTGACGATTACTTCATTTATATTCATTCCGACAGTTCTGATAAAGAAGTTGTAATCGACCCTGCCAATTTCAGAGTCCAATCAGAGGATAATATTATCTCTGTACTTGTAAACCAAGATGTCATTGACTTATGGGCACGCAAAAAGGAATACAGGGAGCAATGCGAGAAAATATTCGAGAGACTGACCTCATCAAAATCAAAGAAGCCTATACTTGTATTTAATTGGGTCGATAGCGTAACACGCGGCAAATATTCATTCCCGGCAACAGCCATCTTAAGAAAACTCGGAGAGGACGGCTTTGAAAAGATCCTTCAATTCAATGGTGCCTACACACTTGACTGCGAAGATGAATCAGGCCGTCTCATTATCCGAAGAAATAGTGACAGATATGTCTTATGTAGTAGTGGCGAGATAAAACTCTAACCACTAATAATCCGTGAAATAAAGCAGTTCAAGAGCAAATTTTAAGATCATTCCGGGAGGAATGCTACCGATTTTCCATAATTCGCCGCCAATCGGAACGAGTGTTTCCGCTTGGCGGTTTAGTTTTGTGCTATCAATTGTTTTTAAGATGATACCCGACGATAAAAAACTGACATACGAAGAGATCTATGCCCTTATGCAATTGGGGCGAACGATGCCCGAAATTGCACGGACAGACCTTGATGTGTTTGACCGACTGTATTACAAAAATCAGAAGCAGCTTGATGAATGGCTCCGGAAAGCTGAGAAAATTTTTGATAAACAACAGTCTCTCGGAATAACGACCATAACATGCCAGGATGCTGATTATCCTGCACTTCTGCTGAAAATCGGAGCTGATGCCCCTCCTATGATCCATCTGTCAGGCAATAAGACGGTGCTGAAAAAGAGTGCAGTTGCGGTGATCGGAGCAAGAGCAGCCGACCGCACGGGACTGGAGGCGGCATACCGGCTTGGACATCACTATGCGTCTGAAGGAGAAGCGGTGATCAGCGGACTTGCACCCGGATGCGACATGAGGGCCCATGAAGGCTGCCTTGATGCCGAAGGTGAAACGATAGCAATTGTTGCCAACGGACTCGACTCAACACATCCGATAGAGAATAGATATCTGCAAGACCGAATATTGAAAAACAGAGGATTGTTGCTTTCGGAACAAATTGTCGGTGTGAAAGCCAGTCCTGCCACGCTCGTCGCCCGTAACCGGCTCCAGGCAGCATTGTCCCATTGCGTTGTCCTCGCTCAATGTCCTGAAAAAAGCGGTTCGATGCACACCATGAGATTCGGGCGGAGATACGGCAAGACACTTTTGGCCGTAGAACCCCGTCAGGCAAATTTTTACAGCGATGGCAACCGTCTGCTTATTGAAAAAGGTGTTGCCAAGGCAATAAAAGTTTAATCGGAAGCCGTATTTCAGATTAAACGATTATCTTTGTGCATCATAAACAATAACGCATTATGGTTGAATTACTTTTGAAACGATATCTATGGCTCATCGACACACTGAAACGCGGCGGTGAGATGACATACGATGAAATCGCCGACCGGTGGGAGCGCTCGTCGGTCAACGATTCGGGCACAACGCTGAGCAAACGGACTCTCTATAACCACTGCCGCGCCATAGCCACCCACTTCGGCATCGACATAGTGTGTCGACGCGGCCGCGGATTGAACCTTTATCGCATCGACAACCCTGAAGCGATCGAGGAAAACTCGCTGGTGAAATGGGCGATCGACAGCTTTTCGACCGGCGAGCTGCTGCTCGGCAATGCGGCGATCTCCGACAAAATACTGCTTGAAGATGTGCCGTCGGGACGCGAATGGCTCGAACCGACAATGAAAGCATTGCAAGAAAATCACGAGATAGAAATCGATTATGAGAATTTTGTCGGCAGAAAATTCACCGGCACGGTGCGGCCGCTGTGCATAAAGCTGTTCAAACGCCGATGGTATGTGCTCGTGTTGACCGACAAGGGCGAAAAACGCAAATTTTCACTTGACCGCATCAAAAGTCTGAAAATACTTGACACGGCGTTCAAATATCCTTCGCGCTTCAATCCTGCCGACTATTTCGAGCATTTCTACGGCATAAATGCGTGGGACGACGCAACGCCCGAAAAAATCGTAGTCCGGGCATACGCCGAATTGCCGGGCTACCTCCGTTCGCTACCACTTCATCCGACTCAGCATGAAGTTAAAACCACCGACGAATATACCGATTTTTCAATGACTCTCGTGCCGACATTCGATTTCGAGCAGGAGCTCCTCCTGCATCGCGATCAGATAGAAGTGCTCCAGCCTCAATCGCTTCGCGACGAGATGGCAAAACTTGTAACCCGCATGACCAACCTTTATCACAACAATAATATATGACATACGAAGATTTCAAGCGCATGGCACTCAATCCGCCACGCCACAACGAAGATACAATCTTTGAAATTACGAGGCGGGAGATTGCCTGGTCGTGGGAACGCCGACGCATTCGTTATCCTAAATTTCCTGTAACGGAGTTTCGCATCGGTTTCAGCCACTCGCTGACAGGGGCGGAAGAATTGATCGGCAAGGCAGTCTCCGACGCGGCTAAGCGAGGCAACGCGGATGATATTTATTGCTTTCATGTCAAGGAATATCCGGTTGATATGTTTGACTGGATGGGATGCTACAATTATGGTGTAGCATGGAGATTGTACGACCGGACGGGTAAATTGCTGGATCACAGCTGGTGCTCGTCGATGGAGCGTGACTTTAACACGGAGTTCGGCAAATTCCGTGGACGACCCGATGAAAGCATCCGCTTCAAAGCCGGAGACATAGTGGAGGTATATGACGCGAGAGAAAAGTGCATTAAGTTGGCCGTTGCCACCCAATCGCCGATAAACATCGACTGGTGTTGGGGCTACCGAGGAAGATGTCGCGAAGAATTGTCACCGGGCACACCTGATGACATGGAGCTCGGATGGTATTACGGTCTTGATTTCAGCGATGATCAGGCAGCCGTTATAGATGGACCCGGATATGAGTATCACCAACATATCCCGACTTTCGACATCATGCCGCTGAGCTTACCTCTCTCAGATAAGCTGAGAAGACGGTATGAAGGATTTTGGGAGGCCTGCCAAAAACAAGACGCCACTGAAACATCCCCAACCATTGTCCACCACACTATCTCTGACAAAAAAATAACCGATCTGAGCATATTTGACAATTTGGACATTGAGCCTGGATATGCTGCAATTTACAGCCATACCTTTACTTATTCCAATATCTTCGCCAAGGCAACACTTGAAGAAAACGGGTTTACCGTTCTGGAGTGTTATCCTCCATGCGATGAACTGAATAACACCATTGTAGTCCGACGTATCAATCGCCCTAATCTCGAGGAGAAAGCTTACGTCTATATTAAATTCGGTTGTAATACTGAAGACTTACAGGCTTTCTGCAAAACCGCCCTCGACATAGAGGATCCGCGGAAAGGACATCTACACTTTGTGCGCGATGAAGACCAACCCTCAACATTTAAATAATATGGAAGAACAGAAACAGAATAAACGGTTAAGTGAAGAAGTTTTTGATGCATTTGGAGTAACCGGAGAGCGTGGAGAGAAATATAAAATCTTAATGGCAGAACAAACAACATTCGCATAATATGAAGCACAATAATGAAATACAAAATTATGAGTCACCGGAACTTCAGGAATTACCTGAATGGTTAGATATTACTTTCTATGAAGAATCGGAAGAACGGTTGCTGAGTAATGAAGTCCTCGAAGTATTTGGAGTGGATTTTCCGAATATCGATCTCTTTCAGACCGCCCGGGCTGTCATTGGCATACCGCGGGAGATCATATCTAAGATTATCCACAAGGGTAACCACATGCGCCTTTTCGGAGACAGCTTCCTTAAAGGGGATGATATTCCGCGTTCATTTGATATGACATTGCAGCTTCTTCAGATTGATATAAATGATATGGTCGACTGTGTCGTTGGCATTTTCATTGGCAATGGTTTTCAACTCAACGCTTCCGACTTGGAGCCATTCGTGAAACATTTCAAAGAGGCGTTGTCCGAGCATGTCAATCCAGTCTGGGGCTTTTATGTCATGGACGATAAGGGTGCCGACTTTGCACAAGTGATTACTTTAGCGACTAAGCGCACACGTGAGCCATTAGAAGACATAATTCTGCCTTTTTAAGGGAAAAGGCGGGATTAGTCCTCAGCTGAGCTCAAAATAATTCCCTTGGCTACAAAACAACAAAAAAATAAACCTATAAGAAAAGACAATAAAATATTATGAGTTTCTATGTAAGGACGCTCTACTATCTGAAAGGGAGCGAGCAAGCTATCAAAAAAGCCGAAACACTTGTTGAGGAATTGAATGCGAAGATTGATTGTGAAGAGGTTCAGATTACCTTTAATCCAAGCTCAAACCTTGGTGTCCCTATGGTAGCATGCAATGGATGTAAGACAACTTTCGGCAACGTATATGACGCTTTGTGTGACTGTGGACTTTCGGATGTCAATTATATTGACTACGCCGATTGTGGTTATCTCGATTGTGAAGGATGTTCAGACCTCGCCAGGTTCATAATAGTAGAAGAAGGTAATTGCCAGGATGATGTGATTGTTTTGGCTGATTCCATGTCCTCGGCTATGCATAAACTGACCGAATATCTTAAAGACGATAAAAGATTCAGCGAAATCATCAATAATAATTATGATGATATGTATGATCTCTGTGCTGACGTGAATGAGATTGCGGAAGATGCTTACTACAGATGTCTTGAATGTAAGGATCACCCAGTGTGCGACGAATGCGACTGGGACTTCGGGAATGATTGATTAAATAGTATCGTGAAATACACACACAAAGTTGTAAGACATTGCAGAGGCGACAGTTTCGTCTCTGCAATGTCTTACAATAATGATTTATCTGATGAGTTAAAAATCTATTTCTTGCCAGTGTAAAATCCCGGCACAAAGAGCGATACGTGTTATGTCGTCAGTGTAGTCCCGCAACATCTCCTGACAGTAGCGCAGTGAATCCTCTGCATCAATGCAGGTGACATCGTAACAGTCGTAAAAATCCTTATTGTTGCGGTATTTTTCCGAACGAAGATCCATCATATCATACAGTCCGGTATTTTTTGAAAGTTCGGGATGACTTTCCCGCCATCGTGCTATCCAAAAATGGATAGCATTTTCTGCAAGTGTGCGTTCGGTGAGTGAGATACCGCAATTGTCAAGATACATACGGATAAGCACATCCATAGCATCTCCGGCGTCGATTTCATCGGCGCGGAGGGCATAGTTTTTTATCTCGGCGCTGACGTTAATTGAATGCTTCTTCATATTTTTTAGTTTTATAATTTACAATCACGGCAAGCGACATGTCATCCTTGCTGCCCACCTCGCTGAAATGGGACAGTGTCGTGGGCAGTTCGTTTATGATGGCGCTGTAGCCGTCTTTCCTAAGACACTTCAGGATATTCCAATAAAACACATAGAGATTGCCTCCGCAACCGAATGTGCCGTCTACCCCATCGGAGCATAAGAACACTGCTTTAGGTATTGATCTTTTCTGCCCGAAAGCGAACCGGAATTCAGATGCTGCATTAGTATCGCACATGGAGGTTGTGTAGCCACACACGCATCTTTCATCATCCTTGATTGGCTGCCGGAAATGTCTGCGGCGGTTGAGCATCACAAACAGGCCATCGCCGATCTGCATAGCCAGCCAGAATTTAGATGTCTGAACATAAGCGATCAGTGTACAGCCGTATGCTTCTATTCCAACCTTTTGATCACGTGACTCAATGTCATTGTTGACCATTTGACTCCAGCGTGAGCATATGCAGCGAGCGATCTGATTGAGGCTGTCCTGATCGAATGAAACATCTGCACAGGCAAGCTCTTTAAGAACGTCCATGGCCGCTTCGCATGCAAATTGCGATCCGATGGCACTCCTGAAATGCCGCTCGCTGCCGTGACCGTCACTGACGACGGCAATTCTGATTTTATGCAATGGGTCCTCCCATACCATAGAGTGATCCTGACATTCCTTGCCACTCTCGATATGGGAAGCACCCTGCACTGATGAATTGAAAATCATATCAGTTAAATTCATCAAAATCCATGGACTCGATCATCGCCGCATCACCGACATCAATGCCACTTATGTCATCCACGGCAGCAGCTATTGCCGATGCGGCCATAGATGCTTTTGTCGGTGTAGTTGTGGAGCCTACCCCTAAGCCGGTTGTACCCGCAGAGGCTGTTCCAGCTGTTGCAACCGCAATAGACGCACTCGCACTGCACACCTGCGAGGATGTTATGACTGCAAGTTTTATTACCGCCTTCAGAGCATCAATGTTATGAACACGAAACACCAGCTCGGGATTGCCTGTGAACCGTGCAAGGACATCGGTATCGGCATCATTTCCAATAGCAATGGCTATACGAGTTGAGTGCTTGAACCAGGCATTTGTGTCCAATGTTGCCATGGCTCCATAGAAATCATCAGTCGGACCGCCGTCACTGAGCATTATTGCTACCGGAGCGTATGAGCCGCTTGCCGACTTCAGGAATCCATGCTTGTGAGAGAATTTGGCATTGAGTTCGAGACAAGCCTCTCCCATAGCAGTGCATCCGCAGGCACTTTGGTCGGTCCATGTGAAATCAGCGGTGTTCATGGGTGTCGGGGTTAGCCATGTCGCTGAACTGTCGAACTTCATGGCTGCCACCACAATCTCTGCATCAGGATTATCATCGCCTATTGAGTTTACGATAGGCATTACATTTCTGATAGCATCATTGACGGCTGCTATTTTCTCACCGCTCATACTTGAGGACGTATCAACGAGAAAGAACATGTGAAGAGTGCGGCGTGCCGCAGGAGTGAGTTCGTAGTCTGTTAGTGACATAATTTAGTTATTTAGATTATTTGAAATGTTTTATTTTGGTTTCCGTTTTTTATGGTTATCCTTAAATTGGGCTTAATAGGCACAAAACCGCGAGGTGCAATTTCTATGATTTTTCCGGATGGTGTGTTGACGTCCCAGCTTTCTGCAGTGATATTTTGCAGCAAAAGCATGGTCTGATCCTTTGGGTTTGCAACAACAAGACCATCAATGCCCTTGTCGCCAAATGTAATGGAACTACGTTTGACTAAAGGTATTTTTCGGCCATCACCCTTCAGATATACTGTTGGTGCGTCGGGTACTGTTTTACAATGCCGGCCGAGACATGGATGCCCTACAAATGCTTCATCGCCACACTTAGGGCAACGTATGAGATTGTCACGGATCCCAATCAGTATATTTTTCCACTCAAGTTCAGTGATACGATGTTGCGGATTGCTGATTTTTGCGTTGCTGAACTCCTGAATGAAAGTGTTACGAAGACTTTGGGGTAAGATTTTCCACATCATAATCGCATTACCATGAATATTGGCGACAGGACGATTCAAATCATTCATGGGATCGAATATGAAGCAAATATCCTTGCCAAAAACGCTGCGCTCAATATTCTCGGTAAGACATGGATTTTACTACATTCCTACCCTCAAAAGGATGATCTATGCAGAAATACATGAACAGCATCAATGTCATGCTGAATCGGTCAGAATAACTGTCAGGCATGTTTTTGCCCATAACGACTTCGGGTGCTATATAGCGGGCTTTGCCCATTATCCCCGAACTTTCGCCATGCGGAAACACATTATCGCAGTCACAGATCCTGACTTCGCCGGTTGTCGGATTTATAAAAAAGCCCCCATCATTGAGATCCTGATATGACAGTCCTTTGGAGTGCAATCTGCGGAAGGCTTCACAGGTTTGGATCGCTGCGGTCAAAAGAGCTCTGAATGAAGAGAAACGGACTTTCATCAGACGAAATTTACTGAATTCGAAATAACCGTCAGGACACAGCGGCATGATGTAACCGATTCCGCCTTCTTTCTCTTTAGTTATTGCCTCCGGCCATAGGAAAATAGGCGAAGGTGAGCCTTCAGCTATGTTTTTTCGCAGATTAGATAAGAATTGGTCAGAGGGTTTCACATTATACCATTTCAATGCCTTTGATCGACCTTCGACATCGACGAGATATACAGAACCTTGTCCCCCGGAGCCAAGCAACTTCTTAACTATGGCCTTTTTCCCATCGGCGAGTTTAATCTGAATGTTTGTTGAAAATGTTTTCATTGTTTTATGCTTTTAAATACTTTATTTGATCTCCATTGCGGAATATTGGTGGCATGAGGTAGCCATGATGTATACCGCCATGATCATCAGTATAAGTCACAAGTTGCCCACGCCCTTTTGTCATGGCTATTTGTCGCTCTTTGCAATCCCTGATATTATCTCCAAAATGTCGGCTCATGGCTAACCCAAGCAGAATATTTCCGGTTACGATGTATCCTCGGGTCCTTGTCTTATTACCGACTACCGTATCCCATGTTGACAGGTTTGTGCTTGACAACATGGTCGACAAAATTCCTAAACTCGTCTGTGCGTGTATAGTTCGTAGTTTTTCTTCTGCGGTCAAAGGCAGTTCAATCTTGCTTCGATAATCATTGACAGCAAAAACAGCCTTTATTGATGAGCGTGTAGGTTCAGGTCTTGTCAATCGAAATCCCAGAAATATTCCGACGGATACATAGTCAATATTTTTCGGGTCATCGATCTGGCTATCGGCTTCGAGCGACATCGGAATGCCAACACTCTGCCCGGGAGTAAACCATTTTAACATTGAAAGGATTCCACTCTTATCTTCTTTTTTTGCCATTATAGATATAGACCTACCCACGCCATAAGCACTTAGCCTGTCTTTCAATTTTTCGATTTTGCCAAAGACAAGTTGCGACGGTGGCAACTTTTGTAAGGATGCTATTTTATCATTTATGGATTTTGACAGCACATTATATCGATTATGTATCGCATTCTCCTTATGTGCGAAGTGAGAGTCTATCAACGGTACAAGATACGATCGGTCTTTCAACGCACTCATTAACATTGTGATTTGAGTTGCAGACATGGGTTTCTTAAGAATATTCATTTCCACTTCATCCAAAGTTGCATCCTGAGAAAAAATGCTGCTTGATCTTTTTTTCCCATTGAAGAAAACCGAACGGTTAATCAATGTTGCGTTCAACGGCAAAGCACAGTTTTTCAAATCATTTGTTCCTTCTTCATCAAGTTGGTGGATGAGTGCAAGATAACGGCTCATAACATCGGTTAATATATCTTCCTGTTCCTGGCTTGGCAGGAGAGCCAAGCCTCTCAGAAATTCGGTTATGATATAATTGTCATCTTTGTTGTACCAGTTTTCCTTGAATTCAAACAAATAGCTTTGTTCCGGATGGTCATAAAGATATTCTTTGACGATTTGGGAACCATATTTGTTTATGATATCTACAAATGATGGATCTTTTGAATCTTGATTGGCTTCGACATTTGCATTCAACGAACGTTGTTTCCGTTCATGCATCATCATATATCTGTGCTCTGCGGGTATAGGTGAAAACAACGTGACGAAAGAACAATGCGATAATTGACCTGTTCGGTCGGCTCGACCATCAAATTGAGTCTGTCTGTCAGCACTGTCCTGTTGCTCCCACGTAATTACAACTCGCGGTCTTTTGTCAGCAAAGTCTGGGCTATTATGTAGTGAAATTCCTGAAGCCATGACGCGATTGCCTATAAGCACATCTATTTTGCCATTATTAAAGTCTGACGCGAGTCTTTTTTTCTGGACTTTTGCCCGTAACTCATATCTTCCTGAAGAACGCACACCGGCAGTGACATCATCATAAATGTATGATTTGCTTCGATTGGTCAGTTCGCCTACTTTATAACCGGCATTCTCAACACGCTGTATAAAATAATCTATTGGGCTGACTGGCAGCTCAATGGCCGCAGATTTAATTCTATGAAGCAAGCTGTGGTATTCGTTTTCAGCTACATCGCATCCATAAAACTTCTGGAGGTCGGAAAAGTCAAATTTTGCCTCGGAAAGATATACTTTCTTCCGTTTAGTCTTTCCTGACCCACTGATAGTTACGCCTTTGACTTTGAATGAGAACATGTCATCCAGATAGACTGTTATAATCCGTGCAAAATCAATATTGTCATAGGATGAACCTACAGCTAACAGCTTTGAGACAACGCTTTCCATGGTTCTGTTAATCTGGACAATCGGTTTACGTTCCATTTTGAGCAATGCTAACGTAGATTCGACAGCCTCTTCCGTTTTTATTGCGAACAGCAGCTGACGGATAAGCGGAGTCATCCGGTTGGAGAATTTCTGAAAAAGCACTTTTGATTCCTTGACATCAAAAGTTTCGCTTTTGGGAATTTTATGAGTTTTCTGTATAAAACCTAGCGCATCGATGCTTTTCAGATAAGGCTCTATAAAAGATGACTGATAGTTATATACATCCTCCAACAGTTCGATTATATGATCGTAGGACGCACGCATTTTGTCAATGTCGGATTGATTTGACACTTTATAGATTGTGCGTGTCACTTCGCTCATATCTCTTTGACGACGTATCATAGATCCTGATTCTACAAGGGCTTTCGCCATTACCTCTTGAAGAATCGGTCCTCCACTCTCGATTATTTCGATTAGCTGAGCGGCCGGAATATTGGCATCACCCATTGCTGTCTTTAATGCATAAACAGGCATGCTTGAAGGATATTTGGCATAGGTGGCTGATGCGAAACATACCCCTGCGGCAAGGGTGACCGCTTCACGAAAAAAATTCCCGATGTTACTATCACTTCCTGTTGCGTTATGGCTCTCATCCATTATAATGAATGAGTCTTTTACGATTGATTTTACACAATCCGCCTTCCAATTCTTGCCTGCCTCGCGCGATAACTGAGAATAAGTAAGCAAGAGGAAATCATATCCCGAGGGAAGGCTCATAGTTGCCTTGAAATCTTCTATTTCTATAGCTTTGGGCCTGTTATATACGACATTACCAAATGTGTCCAGTATTTTGGCTTCCGGATCGCTGTTGAGGATGAATGGGCGCAAATGACCATATCCGATATCTTTTAGGTCTCGATATAAATCGCTAAAAAGACTGGATTTTTCAGTGACGAATACTGGACGCGTGCCTTGAAGAATAGCCCAATATAATAACGCGGCTACTTGACGTCCTTTCCCGACTCCTGTCATGTCCCCTATAATAAATCCTTTCCCATTTTGCATTTGTCTTATGGCAAGAGCCACTCCATCGATTTGCTCTCCGGAAAGTTTGGATTCAAGTTCTTCCTGAGAATTTATTTTGAGCTCCTGCATGACAAATTCCGCAACGCTACCTTCCTCTTTGGCTATTTCATTGAGATGCCTGTGAATTGGCTCTACCATAGATGCCGGTATCATTGTGCCGATACACTTAGTGGATCCGTGTGCGATATATCTCACCTCTTTTTCGCCCAATGACACTTGCTGGTTAATTGGAGTCGCACCTGTTACATCTATAGGTTCCGCAACCGAACTCAGATGTCCTGTGGCGTAGCCGATACAATCTAAAGCATAGCCGACATCAGCAATTCCTTTATATACTTTTGTAATTTGTGCCTTGATATTTTCTACCGAGACTTTATCCCATGCCGCAAGCTCAAAAATGGATTTTACATACCCCTCTTTTACCATCAGGCGGAAAAGGAGTTTATAGTCGCGGTGTTCGAATGGACGGAACATCAATTCGTCGTCCATCATATTGCAAAGTAATGGGGAGGCGAGAATGTCTCGGCCTTTACTCTTGACAAAATCAGAAAGTAAAACGTGCAGGTCCATTTGTATATGATTTTAACTAATTTGTTGCCAGCCTTTTTTGACGTTGACTGATATGAATTCATCGCAGAGCTGCATTATCTGCTCGCGGCTGTTGGAAATGCGGATGTCTCGACGCAGACTCTCGGCTCTTGCCATGCTGAAGTCGGTGTAGTGGAACACGTAGGCCGGAAATTGTCCGGTGTGCTCCTTGTTGGTTTTCCACACCACATATTTCTGCACCATCCGTTTCAGCCCTCTCCCTTTGTGATAGACCTGCCGGAACAGGATCTCACTTTTGGGCAGATTGTCCCTTCTCCCAGTTTTATCTTCAGCAAATTGGCAGAGGTCGGTGAGCTGTCTGACAGATATTGCGCGTTCCTCACACATTTTGTCGGGACGTAACCTTACAATTACCGGGCTATGGAGCGCGACACCTGAGGTCGGCTGTATGGTCTTATAGCCTTCTTCCGGGTGATATAAGAGGAGCACGTTTCGCTTTGGTTCCCCAGCGGTGTTCTCCGTGACAAAATCTATGGCAGAAATTTCCACAATCATTTCCGGCCTAACCATCTGGAAGGCGACATTGCGCGAGTCAGTCTCGATATAATCGGATTCAACCCGTGAAGCAGAGAATTGCTCGTAAAGGCTTTTGCGAAGCTCGTCGGTCAACCCTGATCCGGCAGAGGCGAACTGTTGCAGTGACCCGTCGGGATGCATTACCGCCACAAGTAAATCCCTTACCATCTCGCTGCGTTCATCTTCGCCGAGTGTATAGCCGATGACAACGGCATCGATTGTGTGACGGGGTTTTACTTTGTAGATAACAGGTGTCTCGCAATGAACCACGATGCCTTCAGCACCACGCTCGGCTACGAGTTCATTGTACAGAAGCTCCACATCCTGTTTGCCTTGAGCTTTATATGAGTCAACCGGCTTGACTGACATACCTGTGCGAAAAAGCTGCTTTATCTTTGAAATCTTGTCGTGATAATGCGATGCTTCGAAAGGTGAGCCATCAATGTCAAGGATGTCGAAAACAGCAAGTTGCAGTTGGTCATGCAGACGTTCGTCGGCAAGCGCTGTCGCCACATCACCGACGCGTTCACGACCATTGGGATTGATCGTAGCATATAGTTCCGCGCCGAAGGTTGCCTCTTTAAGGCCGGATTGTTTCATGATTTTTGCAAACTCTACCATGCATGGTAAAGTCTCGTCAGTAGGGTTGCCATGGGAAGAATAAGCCGCAACCTTACCATCACGCCAAAAGAGAACTTGCATGATACCATCCATTTTCTGAGTGACACAAAAATCTTCGCCTGCGATTTTTTCAGTCAGTCTGGCTCCTTCCACAAGCATGAAGCGGCCTGCCACAGTGCGCTTATAGTTCCTGGCTATGTTTGCATATTCTTTATTCATATATATATCGGTTTAAGTTCCAAATTGGTAAGATGAAGTATCAGGCAATATTTGTCGCCGTCAATACGCCCTTCGATGAACGCACGGTAGGGAGTGCCTCCTGTCGAGAGAACTACGGGGCCGGCACCTTTCGACCCGGCTCCAAGCAGCATCACGGAATTCTGATCATGCAGTTTCTTGGCCATGTCATAAAGGAAGTCGAATGTCAGACCATTGATATGCCTGAGCTGGTATCCGCGGGTGAATACAAACATCCTCGCAGCCTTGTCCTTAGGGATAAGTTTGCCGGTCCAACGCAATGGAAGCTCAATGTTGATGTTGGCCTCTGGGGTGTGGTATTTGCGTTCATCCTTGACCTCACCTGTCGGAGAGTAAAACACATGTTTCCGCGACACCCTATAAGCCACTTTTCCTTCCGGGGTAAGAAACACCTTTTTTACACGACTAAGAAAAAGGCCTACACGTTCGAAGTCTATCTCAGGATCAGAAGCAATTATCCGGTCTACCAACTCGTTCCCGTGGTCACTGATGAGCGAGCCGAAATTTGTTGGCATCGTGGATTTCAGTACCCTTACATTTCTGTGGGCCTGTCCATCTTCCCTGATGTACCGCACATTTCTACTCAACGCCTTTTGCTCGAAACCCACCTGTGCATTACGGCTCCTGTCGTTTGAAATATTGATCGCTCTCATTGTTTTGTTTTTTTACATCATATCGAAATCAAGATCTTCTACCAACTCTCCGTCGGCATCGTCGATAACAGCTTCCTGATCCAAACCTATAAATTCATAATCGCCCTTCAGCCCGGTGAGGATAAAGATCGCGTTATCTTTGGCAAGGAGATAGGCATCCGAACATTCAACTCCACCGCGGTAACTGAATTTGAAACGGTAAATATCATCGCCAATCAAGTCTGCCAAGTCGGCACATTCCGGATCATAAAGCTGATAAACAGCTGTCACATTGCAATCCATCAGATCGTCGACACTGACTTTGTCAGAAAGGACAATGTCGCCGTCGAATGACGATGGGATCTGTGGCACCTCATGGCCGGAGGAGTCTACAGCAACCAATTCGTTCCGCTCCATCCATAATCCAGACTCAGTCATCATCCCCGACTTTGTAGCACCCATCGGGATAAGCGTAACTCCGTCGCTGTTCAGTCCAGCAGACGAACACAGTTCTCCCTCAGGTGTCAAAACATGCATCTCAGTCCACCCGTACAGTTTCTTGCGCTCTACTTTCACCGGAGAAAGGCTGAAATGATTGCTTCCGATAATGAAATTTAATGTCTTCGCCATTGCTATCGTTTTTTAATGTTTGTAAATGCAAAAGAACAGGCAGATTAAACATTGGCTCTGCAACTCATATCTTTGATAGATAATGACTTTACTCCGCCAATGGTGAGTATTGTTCTTTTTGACGTTACAAAATTATCAGCCCGATCGGCAACACGATTTCCGATTAAAAAAAATTCTACACGAATTTATTTTAACCGCAGTTTTGCAAATTGATAAAGAGAGTGTTTGCGTCGAGATATTGCAGCGCATCATCGGGTGGAGTCGTGCGGCGATTTGCCACGCGGCCCAACATTCACGCTAAGTGGCATGATTTTCAAGCAGTCACTGTCGGAAATATGCCAGGTATTTGTTGTTGAGGATATTTGATGTCAAAGGATCCACCGCGGTGATTTGCGCTCCTTAAAATTCTCTGACAAAGTTTTTGCAAATGGCGTGTTGAAGATACGTGCGCCCTGCGGACAAATTTTTACACATGCACAACATTTGATACATTTTGACGGGTCTGCTCCCCGACGGTCGGGTGAGATTGCTTCCGTAGGACAGACGTCATAGCAGCTCGCGCAATCGTCGCACAGCTCTGTGTCGACCTGAGGAAGAATGACCACCGGGTCTGTTGCCTGCCGCGCCTGGTAGGCGGAGACAAAGTTACGGAAGTTAAGGAGTGCTTCTTCCGGCGATGGTTCGTCGGTGAGCGACGTTGGGTCGACTTCACGCAGTTCGCAATTTTTCAGTCTTAAGGCTATTTCGGCTCCAAAACGTATGGCGTCATCGATGTCCTGTCGGTCAGGACGTCCAGATGCAATCGGAGTGCATGGTGTTGAATAGGAATGCTCTCCGATGAAAGCCGCGGCGCCACAGATTTTGAAGCCGCAGTCTGACATAAATGATGCAAAATCGACAACAGCGTTCTCAAACGCCCGGTTGCCATATAAGGCGATAACTATGCATCTCGCATTGTTGCCTTTTATGCCTTTTAACCGTTGCTTTACGAGCGGAGCTATTTTGCCGCCATAGACAGGTGATGCAGCAATGACAATGTCACTGTCGGTCAGCTCAAGGTCGCCCACGGATCGGAATGTCAGGTCTCGGCAAATGATATTGCAATCCTGCACATCCGACAATCCTTCGATCACTCCATGCATAATCTTGGCGGACGTTCCTGTGGGGGAGAATGAAAAAGAATATATGCTCATGAGTAAATTACCAACGGTTAAGTGTTGACTATTAAAGATTTCTGCAAAGGTATATAAAAAAACTGATGATGATAGCTACCGGCATAATATAATTGACCATCGCTTTTGGCACGTAATCAGCCAGATGCTTTGCAGACATAAAAAAGCAGCGGTTCTATCGGAGGATGGCCTTGGCCACTGCATCAGATCAATTTTACATGATAAATTCTTGTCTTTTCACCCCACGGATGATAGCAAAAGCCGATGAAATCAAAACCGAAGCGTTCATAGAATCCAACATGGTCGGTACATAGATACAGGTTTTTGAAACCGAGTAATCTTGTCTCCTTTGCGACATATTCGACGAGCATTTTGCCATAACCGTTGCCTCGACAATCTTTCTCGACATAGAGGGCTGCCAACCACGGATACAGGTCCATGCGGGAATTGAAATCATTTGTTACCAATCCGGCACAACCGATTATCCTGTCGCTGTCAACCAAAATATACCATTGCGGCAGAGGATTGGCAGCATCTATGCAGTGACGCATACAATCGTCGTAGACAGCCATAGAGTCGTCAGTAGCCCACTTATCTTGAAAATAGGCTATTGCGCGTTCGAGGTATTCCTGATTATTTCGCAGGGATAATATTTCCATATAATTCCGTTTTGTTATATCTGTTTTCCATTATCCGGTCGAAATTCCCGTGTTTCCGGTGAATATCGGAAACAACACGGTTCGCGGTGCTAAGCCCTCAGATCATCGCAAAGTTAATAAAAATCGTTGATATATGATAGACCCTAATCGATGCAACATATTAGGGGTTGACGTGTGCCCCTTATATAGAAATAAATATAAAACGGGCATACGAGGATGATAGTCCATGCGCCGACGTCATGTCCGGCATGACGATTTATCAATGCGCATGTCTTCACTCCTGCTCTTTATGCCGGGCAATTGCGTTTTTGATAAATTCGGACAAATCAACAGAGCAGACAGTCGGGGCTTGTGCGGCGACCACACCTGCCCCCGAAGTCACATTGCTGTAGCCCCATATCGGATCGCCGAAACCATAGTCCCCGAGGCCTGACAGCGTTCCGTCGTCGCGCTGCCACAGATAATTGACCCAGTTATAGTATGACTGCGAAATGGAGTAGAGATTCAGCGACAATTCGGCCTCAGGCATATAGCTGTCAAATCCGACATAGGCGCAGTTGTCAAACTGAAGATTCAGGGTGTAGGTTTTCCCGGAAAACTGCCGGTCGGTAAAAAATGTAAAGCCATAAGAACTTGCTCCCATAAACGAATCAAATATGCCTATATGCTCGCTGAAAATAGGTTCGAGGTCATAAAGCAGATCGCCCACCGTCAAACCATATCGACCGGAGACCGACCAATCATCGTCGTCCGGCTCACTTTCGTCCGTGACATCATGGCCGAAGGTCAATCGATAGAATGTGTCGCCGGGCGGATCTGAAAGCGTTAGCCGCACATTCAGGTTAAAACTGATATCGTACATCCAGTTATTGTCTGAAATGTTGCCACTACGATAGCTTCTGACTTCAACGTCAGATGTCTCCAACTCTACTTCGGGAGCCGACACAGCATGAGGGACGGTTACTGCGGCCGACGCATGACCGAGGGTCGGGCTTTGCACCACAATTTTGATCTCGTCGTCTTCGCGGGGAATGTAGACGTCTTGTTGCAACTGACCATTGGCATAGATGTCGACCGTGGCATCATGTACCGCCGTTGCCGACGGAGACGTATCGGTGTAAAGCCTCGATTTGGAGACTTTGGCTTCAATAGGTTGGTCTGCCGTTATCAAAGCGTTGACACACAACACGGGTGTGTGGGGCAAGTCGGGAGTAAACACCTCCTCACACGATGTCATAAGTGTCGCGAACAATAGCGGATATATTTTTCTCAGAATAGCCATGTGTAGGAAATTGATGGTATGACAGGAAGAAGCTTCACGCGCTTGAACACGGGTTCGCCTGTGATGTAGGATCCACCCGGTGTCGTCACGACTATGTCGCGAGTGCCGCGTCTTACGGCCACAGTGTTCATGTGACAATAGGCGTTATAGAGACCGAATGTCCAGTAGCCACGCTTGTTTTTCACGTTGCAGCTTAAATCGAGACGATGGTAGAACGGCAGTTGATAATTGTTGATGTCGGCACGCAGGGGCGACTCTCCGCTCTCATACCAGCCGGCAGCATCAAATTGCGGATCGTCCCAAACCTGATTCATAAAAGTGAACCGGTTTCCTGAGTGCCCGACCCATGAAGCGTTGAGTTGCACCTTGTCATTGATTTTCCAATTCAGCATCACGTTTACCGTATGGCGGTTGTCAAATCTTGCGGGGAATGTGCGGCCGCCGTTTTTTTCGGCGAAAGTCCGGTCAGCCCACGCCAGGGAATAGGCAATGTGTCCGGTCAGATTGCCGAAGTGTTTTTCGACTTTCAGATCAATACCCTTTGCAGACCCGCTGCCGCTACATAGCTGAGCGTCCCATAGATCAAGCGGTGGCCGCAGATAATACTCGTCGCGATAATCAAGCAGGTTGTCCATCCATTTGTAATAGCCTTCCAATGCGACGGCGTAATTGCCTTCCGACGATTGCCAATAAGCGCCAAGAGAGATTTTGTCGGCAGTCTCGGGCTTGAATTTGCCGATGATCGGGATCCATTGGTCAGTCGGCAGTGCGAGATAGCTCTGGGAAAGCTGATGGACGTATTGGGTGGTACGGGCATAGGCAAATTTCACCGCCCAATCTTCACCGGGACGATAACTGAATGACAGTCTTGGCGACCAACCGGTCTTTGTAGTACCGCCGATATTGAACAGTGAACCGTGAAACCCGGCGTTAATTCTGAACTTACCTCCGATGTCCCAATCGTCTTCTATGTAGGCGTTGACCTCATTTGCACCGTAGGCCCATGTAGAGTCGCGTGTTTCAAGATAGGTTGCCCCGGCATCATATATGCGCGATGTGCGCGACGGGAGGAATGAATGACGGGTATAGCCGGCTCCGAAACGCACTCTGTTGTTGTCGTTGGGGTGCCAGTCGAAATCGCCACGGAATATCCAGTCATTGATGTTATTGTCAGTGTTGAGAACAGTGCGCGAACGGTCAATGCGATCCGATGACTTTTCCAGGCTTGTATCATCTTTTTTCATGCCGGAGAAGAACCGCGTGTAGGCAGCGGTGAATTCCGCCGACATGCTGTCGTTGAAGCGATAGTTAAGTCCTGTCTGCGCGAGCAGATTGCCCCAATGCATGTCAAAACGATAGTCGGAGAAGAAGCCGAAATGATCAGGCTTATCATAATCTTTGTCTTCAGTGCCCGTCTTCATGTTATCGTCACCGAAATAAAAACTGACAAAAGCCGTGGCCCGGGATGAAAACCGATGCTGCACACGGGCGTTGAAGTCCATGAAATAATAGTTGAAACGCATTTTCTCATCCTCGGCCTGCGAGTTAAATATCGCCACGAACGGGGCCGTAAGCACATCAAGCCAAGAGCGACGCAAACCGACAAGATAGGTCGTTTTACGGCCGATCGGTCCGGAGATGTTGAACGCCCCTGATGTAAGGCCCAAACGCGCAGAGCCATGATGTCCGTCGCTGTTGCCACTCTGGAGACGTACATCCATAAACGAAGACAAGCGCCCGTCATATCTGGCCGGTACCGACGACTTGAAAAAGTCAATATAACGGATTATATCCGTGTTAAACGCCGAGAACAATCCGGCAAGATGATTGACTTGGTAAAGAGGCACATTGTCAAGCATATAAAGATTTTCGTCAGCGTTGCCTCCATGAACATACATTCCGGCCAGGCCTTCGGTCCCTTCGGTCACTCCGGGCTGGGAGTGCAACGCCTTTATAACATCTGCCTCTCCAAACAGCGCCGGGGCATTGCGAACCTCTTCGGGCGAGACCTTCTTGGCCCCGACCTCGGCAGTCTGTGTCGGAGGAGCTTCAAGACGAGATATCACCACCACTTCATCGAGCACATTCGCTTCGGCTGAATATGCCCGGTCCTTTATCTCTGCAGGGGTGACAACCGGCGGTTTGATCTTTTCAGGTTTCGCGAAATTCTTCCGGCGCTTCAAGATGATATTGTTGCCTTTGATCTTATATTCTATGCCGGTGCCTGAAAACATATCAGACAATACGTGCTTCAACGGTCTGTTGTTTGCCTTGACGGTGACACGTATGCCTTCCAGCAATTCAGACGGATACACAAAGTTCTTGCCGGTCTGTTCGACGATCGAACGAAACACAGTTGCAGCGGGTTGATCAACAACGCATATGTCGACATTCTGTGCAACTGCAACAGACACACAGCTCAAGACTCCAAGCAGCAAGTATATCAATCGCTTCATTCACTGACAGCCATTTGGGTTTCGAGAATGTCGTTGATTGCAGACACAAGATCCAGTGCGTTACCCTCGTAGTGCAGCGAAAGACGATAATCATCGGCATTTTCGGGAATATTCACCACCTCAACGCCATAGACCTCTTTTATCTTTGACACAACGATGAGCAAAGGGGTATTTTCAAAATCAATGACTTTCACGACTTCAGTCGGTTTGACCGTTTCAACGACAGCCGCCTCATGAGCGTCATTCAGTTGATAGTGATGATATATGACAGCTGCTGCTGCAGAAAGAAACGCCAAGCCGCCGATTGCGGCCGCTATCCTGTAGCCTCTCCTGAATGAAGCCGATACGGCAGGCGACAAGCGATGCCAGGCATTGTTGACATTGAAACATCCCTTGCGGTAATGCCTGGCAATGTATTGGATGTCCTGCATCTCAGAGCGATTGTCCATAAACAGATTGTCTTAGAAGTCTATGCCGATGCGGAACGAAAAAAAAGAAAATGTGCCGTGATAGGTGCCGATCTTATTGATCCCCCAACCGTTCCAGGGCTGTCCCTGATCATATTCGATAACCTCATAAAGATCTGAAGTATAACCCTGCAAAGTGTAACCTACCGCAAGATTTACCCCCATCTTACGCCCAATGCTATTAACTTAAGCAGGGCATTTTCAGATGGCTTGTTTGTAATTGGT
>CAJUMR010000021.1 GCA_910587475.1 uncultured Muribaculaceae bacterium | reverse complement strand
ATATCCAAATCTCAAAGGGCATAAAAAGAGGCTGCGCCTATTTTGACACAGCCTCATTTTTATCACATATGACCTGCTTTTTTGCACATAATCGAGCACTTATTATGTAACAAAAAGCCTAACTTTGCGTCATATAAGAACCACATATACATAGTCATTATATGAAAAAATCAATTCTATCTCTTATCGCCGCGACAACCGCACTGTCGGCTGCAGCGGAAGTGCCGTTGTGGCTGCGCGATGCGGCCATCGCCCCCGACGGCTCGACAGTCGCTTTCACTTATAAAGGCGACATATTCACAGTTCCGGTCTCAGGAGGCAAAGCCAGTCAGATCACCACTGACAAAGCCCACGACAGCCATCCAATATGGACGCCCGATGGTCGTAACATCGTATTTGTAAGCACCCGTGAAGGCTCGGCCGACATATTTATCTGCGATGCAACCGGCGGCAATGTCAGACGATTGACCACCCACAGCGGCACAGAGACTCCTCTCGGGTTTGACAACGGCGGACAACTTCTATTCACCGCCAACATCATGCCTACGCGCGAAGCTATCCAAGGGCCGTTCCAGACTCAGCTCTACAGCATCGACGTCAAAGCAAACAATCCTCGTTCCAAAATGGTTGCCCCCGTGCAGATGCGCGCACTCAGTGTCAACTCCGACGGCGACATGCTCTACGAAGACAAGAAAGGTTTTGAAGATCCGCTGCGCAAACACGAGCGCTCGTCGGGGACATCGGACATCTGGCTCATCAGCGACGGAAAATACAAAAAACTCACCGACTTCAACGGTCACGATCTCAATCCGCTGTGGGCTCCCGGCAACAAGAGTTTCTACTACTTAAGTGAAGAAGATGGCACGCTCAATGTCTATAGCCGCACATTCGACGGCAAAAAGACAAAACTGACATCGTTTGACCGTCACCCCGTACGCTCGCTGTCAGCATCTGCCGACGGAACACTCGCATTCAGCTGGGACGGAGAAATCTACACTCTCACCCCCGGATCTGAACCCCAAAAGATTGCTGTTGAAATCATTGCCGACGACTACGACAGCGACATCGTCAAATCACTGCGCAGTTCAGGTGCTACAGCCATGGCCGTATCGCCCTCGGGCGAAGAAGTCGCATTCGTGATAAGAGGCGACATCTACGTAACTTCGACTAAATACAAGACCACTCGCCGGATCACCGACACCTCAGCACAGGAGCGTTCGATTTGCTTCTCTCCCGACGGACGCACAATCGTCTACGACAGCGACCGCGACGGTTTCTGGCAACTGTTCACTGCAAAAATTGCCGACGACAGCGAAAAACAATTTGCTTACGCAACTGAAATCGTTGAATCGCCACTATACTCCTGCTCCACTTCCGCACAGCAGCCTGCCTTCAGTCCCGACGGCAAAAAAGTAGCATTCCTCGAAAACCGCACAGCCGTACGCGTTATCGACGTCGAATCGAAAGAAGTCAACACAGCCCTCGACGGCAAATACAACTACTCTTACACCGACGGCGACATCACCTTTGAATGGAGTCCCGACAGCCGTTGGCTGCTCACCGACTACATTGGCATCGGCGGGTGGAACAACTCCGACATCGCTCTCGTCAAAGCCGACGGCTCTGAGGTGATCGACCTCACTGAAAGCGGCTACAGCGACAGCAACCCCAAATGGGCACTCGACGGCAAAGCGCTCACCTACTCCACTGGCCGTTACGGCATGAGAAGCCACGGCAGCTGGGGTAACACGTCAGACATAATACTGATGGTTCTCGATGGTGAAGCCTGGGACAATTTCAACATGACCGAAGAAGAAGCCGCAATCGCACAAAAAGCCGAAGACGAAAAGAAAGATAACGCCGACGGCGACGACAAAGCTGACAAGAAAAAAGACAAAAAGAAAGATAAAAAAGGCAAGAAGGACGATGGCGACAAGGTGCAGCCTCTCAATTTCGACCTGGCCAACCGGAAACACCGCATGAAGCGTCTCACAGGTTCGTCATCGAGCCTCGGCGACTACTTCCTCTCGCCCAAAGGCGACAAGCTCTACTACTCAGCAGCTGCAACCGAAGGCGGACGCAACCTGCTCGTCCACGATCTGAAGAAAGACGAGACAAAAGTCCTCCTGAAAGGCATTAGCGGAGGATTTGCCGCCGACAAAGACGGGAAAAACCTTTTCGTGCTCAGCGGAGCAGGCATGAAAAAAATCGATCTCGCAAGCGCCGAAGCCAAACCGATCGAATTTGAAGCGACTTACGACCGCAAGCCTTCGAAAGAGAGAGAATACATCTTCGACCATATGTGGAAACAGGTCAAAGACAAATTCTACGATGCCGATCTCCATGGCGTTGATTGGGAGTACTACGGCGATCACTACCGCAAATTCCTGCCTTATATCAACAACAATAACGACTTCGCCACTCTTCTCAGCGAAATTCTCGGCGAGCTGAACGCATCTCACACAGGTGGCCGCTACTACAGCGCCGGAGCTCCCATGCCGACAGCATCCCTCGGAGCATTCTTCGATCAGGACTACGATGGCGACGGCCTGAAAATCGCCGAGATCTTGCCGCGCGGACCGCTTGCACCCGCCAAATTCAACCTTCGCCCAGGCGATATCATCATGGCAGTTGACGGACAGCCGATCGAAGCCGGGAAAGACTATTACCCACTCCTCGAAGGTAAAGCCGGAAAAAAGACAGCTCTCACAGTCCTGCGCTCCGACGGCAAAACCGACCGCATAGAAGTCAAGCCGTATTCATCCGACCGCAACAACCTCTACACCCGATGGATCGAACGCAACCAAGCCATCGTCGACAGCCTTTCTGACGGACGCATCGGCTACGTTCATGTCGCAGGAATGGACAGCCCGAGCTTCCGCACAGTCTTCGATGAGATGCTCGGAAAATACCGCAACCGCGAGGCAATCATAGTCGACACTCGCTGGAATGGCGGCGGTTGGCTCCACAATGACCTTGCAGTCCTTCTTGGCGGAAAAGAATACGTGCGCTTCGTGCCTCGCGGTCAGTACATCGGCAGCGAACCGTTCTCGCAATGGACCAAGCCGTCGGTGATGCTCGTCAACGAAAGCAACTACAGCGACGCCCACGGATCGCCTTTCACTTACCAGGCTCTCAAGCTCGGCGACGTTGTCGGGGCTCCGATCCCTGGCACTATGACTGCCGTATGGTGGGAGACTCAGATCGATCCGTCGATCATCTTCGGCATTCCTCAGGTGACATCAATGGACATGGACGGAAACGTTCTTGAAAACCACCAGCTCAACCCCGACGTTCTGATCTACAATCAGCCCGACGATGTGGCCAACGGATACGACGCACAACTTGCCGCATCTGTAAAAACCCTCCTCGACAAACTCGGAAAAACAAAATAACCCACGGACAGTAACTGCACTAAGAGCCTGTCCTATAATACATATTAACGCTGAGGCGGTCAGCAATTGAGCAGATTTGTTCGTGTGATGAGGCAGTGTACTTGACGTACACGACCGAAGAACACGGACAAATCTGCTCAATGAGTGGCCGAGGCGATGGCAACCACCTCCGCCCTACCCTGGTTTCTATGGGTCTATGGTCTTTTATAAACCCTATCTTTAACTCTAAAGGAATATTTCTCTCCCCATAGTTGATGAGAACACCATGGTGCCTGAAGCGTGCTGGTTTTGTTGACTTTGTATCGCATCTCTCGGGTACTTTTGGTGGTGGCTCTCGGTCACACTGCCACTGCATTGCTCACTCAAGCCTCCTCCAAAATCCCGCCAAGATATGCGACCTCAGCATTAACATATATTATTGGACAGGATCTAAAAAAATCTGGTCGGCCTCAAACGATGAGACCGACCAGATTTTATATATGGGAAACTGGTTATCTATCTATCATCACTTCACGATCTTGACAACCGAAACACTGCCATTGAAATTAGCGCGGACAGTGTAAACTCCCGATGCAAGATCTGAGAGCGACATCGAACGTCCTTCGCCGCTCGCAACAAGTACGCCACTCATGCTATAGACTTCTATCGATGCCTCTGCGCCGAGGATCAACATCGATGACGCTCTGTCGTAAATGACGGCCTCGCAGCCATCTGCGATCGCATCTCCGATGCCGGTTGTCTCACCGTATTCAACGGCGTTCGACTCGCCCGACTCTTTATCACCGTCGACTGCAGTCACATAGTAGCGGCCCTCTGCTGCATTGCTGACAGTGCAAGACGTATCGCTGACATTATCAATCAAAACTCCATCACGATAGACATTGTAACTTACACCTGAGCGCGAACCTGCGCGGGCTGCAGCCTTGGCCGGCACCGACTGATCTGCTTTAGAAAGAATACCCTTTACATACCAGCAATAGTTGACTTTCATATTGGTATGGAGTGTTCTCCAATAGCCTGCGCTGCCACTCGAAGACACCAAGTCTCCGAGACCATCGTGATCCTCGCATTCAAAGCATCCGAGCGGATGTGCAGCACTCGACGCATACGACATGATGAAACCTACTCTGACGTCTGTACCTTCGGCTATCTCTACCGGTTCATTGAGTCTCACATCATTGATTCCTGCAACGATGCTGCTCAACGGCACAGTTTGGGTATAGACTATATTTTCGCCGAACATTACAATGACAGCCGCACTCTTTATCTCAGTGCTACCTGCGCCGAACTGGATATGAGAAATGTAATCGCCAACATTGGCTGCCATATCTTCTTCTGTGAACATTGCTGCGCAGTACGATGTCCAAGTGGTGCCCGATCCGGTCATTTTCAATGCCATCATCTTCACATCGTCGGGGACATAAGTGATCACCGTCGAGTTTTCGGGAGATTGCCATTCAAGCTGAAGATCCGACCCTGCCTTAGTGCCTTTGAGGCCAAACGGTGCTACAGCCTTCTGTGCAATACGGTTGGTAAACGACACTACGTCAGACGCAGGAGATTCCCACCCGTTGGTATAGACAGTTGTAACATAATAGTCAAACGACGCAAATCTCTTGACTGTCTCAACATATTCATAATCTTTGGTTTCTGCGATCTTCTCGCCGTTGCAGTATACGTTGAAGTGGTCGACCTTAGGCGACGACGCGTTTGAACTTGCTTTGGCCGGTGCTGATTCTCCGACAGCATCCACTCCATAATTCTTATCCGCTGACGCAACTCTCGATGTCAAGGCCTGTGCTCCGCCGATCTCAACGCATTGAGCCGGAACCTGAGAGCCAGAATCGCCGACAGTCTCCGATGCCATGGCCGAGATAAATATGTTGTAATTGCCATATGCCGGATTGAGTGTCGACAGATTGAGCCAGTTCAGACCATTGGTCAGACTGATCTTTGCACCTCCGGTTACAAGTGGTCCGGCATCAAGGATTACAGCGCCGGCTCCGGCCGGTACAGTTGCCGAATATGCCAATACAAGAGTCTCTTCACCGCTGACCGCAACCGGCTCCGGCAATTTGATTGTATAGACGGCCTGAGGAGTCAGCGTATTGGCCGGGATTTCCATTTCCGACAGAGCCACACCCTTGGTTGTATACACACCCAGCTTGAGATCTCCTACCTCCTCACCGATCATAAATTTGAGTTTCGTGATCGAATAACCTTTGTAGTCGGCCAGTTCTGCAGCTGTAAACTGTGTTCCCCACATCATTGTCATCTCTTCGTCAAATCCTGCTTTAGCATAAGCTGATCCGCAATGAGAGATCTCCTTGTCCATGTTCCATGAAACGGCAAGCTCTTTCGTGCTTTGGTCAAACGACGAGTTCTCGAGTAGCGGAGCTGAATAAGATGCGGGAAGTTTTACATTTACATCCACTTGTGCCGGCAGAGAAGTCTGATCGCCGTTGCGCGAAACAATTGAGTATGAATATTTACCAAGATCATCTACCGTGTCGTCGATAGAGCATGCATCTGTCGTACCGATCAGCGTGCCATCGCGATAAACGTCATACTTCGGAGCCGCAATCTGGGCGGGAGCTCCCTCTATATCGGCTGTCATCAGCCAGTTACCCTCCATACCTCCGGAGCGCAGGGTCTTCCACGTCGGGTTTGTCTGATCAAATCCCTTTGAACTGGGCGATGATACTGAGAAACTGTTACCTTTCACATTTATCGTAACACCTCCGTCGACACCCATCGGATGAGTTTTGGGCGTATGAAGCACATAAAGTCCATATGCGTAATCATGTCCGTCTTCGAGCTGATAAGGCGTCGAAAGCGTGAACTTTGACCATTCGTTGGCCGCAATCGCAGATATGGCTTCTGCAGGAGCTTCTTCGAAATAATCGATCACTCCGTCCTTTACCACAAACATTGTGACTCCCGAGATCACAGCCTCGGTAAAACGATAGTTGATGGCACTGATTTTTCCGCCACGGAAAGCGATCAGATCGGCAGCATCAAACTGGTTGCGCACCCACACTTTTGTGTTGCTCGATGCCGAGCCGCCGATAGAAATACCTGCCGACTTGTCGCTCCACGACAACTCTCCACCGCCCAACAGCGGTTGTGACCATGTCAGATTGACATCAAGCATGTCGACAGACGTCGACAGCACTGTCGCGCTCGGAAGCAACGACGCATAAGTCACCAGGTTCAGATCGACGGCATAAGAGCGCACCTCACCGTCGGCATATACAGCCGCGACACTGTAGCTGGATGCTCCTGCCGGCTGATCTTCAAGCGACACCGATGTGTCTGTGATAAGTTCATCGTTGAGTTTGGTATCACCGCGGTAGACATTGTAGCCTGTCGGATCTTCATCGACATCGTTTGCAAGAACTGCTGTGATAAGATAATCACCTTCGCCGGTTGCAACCCAGTCGATTCCGTTTGTCGACATAAGGTCGCCCTTGCCGCTTGCATCCGTCGACGAATCCTTGATAGCAACAAAATCCATGTCTTGACCGGTCTCATGGCACACCACAAACATATATTCTTTTCCTGCTTCTATTTCAACGGCTTCAGACAATGAAACTGTCTGCCATGTGTTTTTCTCAAATTTCGATCTGTCGCCTGAGGCGCTGATCACTGGCTTTCCGTCGACATAGACATAAACAGTCGTGTTGAACACCGGACGATACTGAAAGTAAGAGATAGCCTCAATCTTCTCACCAACCTGATAGATCAGATCTGTTGCCGAAAACTTCGAACCTACCCATGTCTTTACAGTCTTCTGGGTGTCTATCGTCGGGGCTGCGTCTCCATTGTAATCACGGTTGTCGTGCCACCTTAACTCTTTGACCGAAGACGGAGGGCACCACGATAGATTGACATCGGTGAAACTTGGCTGCGCCACAAACGTATGCGGAGCTCCTGTTTTGGCATCTGCGCCAAAAACAGCAATAACTCCGCACGCTAAGCCTGCAACAAGCCGTGTGGATAAAATTGGTTTCATATAATATAAATCTGGAGGTCTATGATGAATAAAGACAATGCCGGAGCTTCAGACCTCATTAATATACGCCGGCATTAAAAACATTATCGCTTGTTTTCGCCGACAAAAATATTAAACAGAGATACAATTTGCAACTTTTTGACGCAAAAATATCTGCATCACATACATTTTTCTTTCAAGTTGCCATTAAAAATCCTCTCCGTAAACTCAAACGCAGTTTACTCAAAAGCGCCTCCGGCCGTATTTTTCCTACTCAATTAGCCTTGAGACGCCGGTTCAGATTGGATAGCATCTTTATCACTCGGGGAAACCTCGCATGGCTCTCGATTTTGAGACGCAGGCGAAGCGGCTGTTTGCGATAGTAGGGATTCGACTTGTAGTCGGGCACATATTTCAGAATGCCGGCCTTTACCCTTGCAATCTCGGCTGTCTGCACCTTGTCGAAACGATAGATCGCACCGAAGACTGTGTGTACATAGTAGAGATTGATAAACTGATAATCGATCAGATCCTTGAACCGGTCATATAGTCCGAGACGTTTCATATGCCCAAGCAAAGTGACTGCCGAGTCAATCCGATCAAAAAAATGCAAATTATTAGACGAACGTGTCACCGATTGGTTATCAAACCTGTATTTGTAAAATACCTCGTTGAGTTTTATCGGGTTGGCGGCAATTATCTGCATCGCCAGCGTCACGGCATTATCTTCATAGTAAACTCCCTCAGGAAAATACAGATCATTGTCGACAATCACCGACCGCGCATACATAGCAGTCACATGCGACGCCGTGCGTTCGAGTATACGCTCGCGCAGCCTGTCGCCACGCAGTCCTGCGGCATCTTCCCCGAGCTGACATATCACCGTTTCGCCGCTTCCAAGAGTCGAAAAGCGGCAGTAATCAAAAAAGACAGCCTCTGAGCCATTGCCCTCCGCGGCCGCCACACACTTCTCCACTGCATCGCTCCGGAGCATGTCGTCAGAGTCGAGAAACATGACATATTTGCCGACAGCCGCCTTGATAGCGCGGTTGCGACCACCGCCCTGCTTGATATTGACAGGCGAATCGATCACGCGGACACGGCTGTCTGCCGTTGCATAACGGCGCAATATATCAAGCGAACCGTCGGTCGACGCATCGTTGAAACATATAAGCTCTATATTTTTGTAACTCTGATTTATGACCGATCCGATCGCTTCATCGAGATATGCCTCCGTATTGTAGACCGACATTACCACCGACACCAGCGGACGACCGTTTGGCGCTCCATTATCCATGCTATCGTTTACCATTATAATGCCCACAAAGATAACATTTTTTTCGCAGTTCAAAACATTATGGCTAATTTTGCACAATAATAAGAATTTATCCTAATAAGCTCAGATAATTACTGCAATTATGAACGAACTCGCCCCGAAATACAATCCGTCGGATGTTGAGGAAAAATGGTATGCTTACTGGATGGAACACAAGCTTTTCCGCTCTGTGCCTGATAAGCGCGAACCCTACACCATCGTCATCCCGCCGCCAAATGTTACAGGTGTGCTCCACATGGGCCACATGCTCAACAACACCATACAGGACATTCTTGTAAGACGTGCAAGAATGGAAGGCAAAAACGCCCTCTGGGTGCCCGGCACCGACCATGCATCGATCTCGACTGAAACAAAAGTCATAGCCAAGCTCGCAGCTGAAGGCATCAAAAAGACCGACCTTACTCGAGAGCAATTCCTCGAACACGCTTGGGAATGGACTCGCAAACATGGAGGTATAATCCTCACTCAGCTCCGCAAACTCGGCGCATCATGCGACTGGGAGCGCACAGCATTCACCATGGACGAGAGCCGAAGCCTCAGCGTAACAAAGGTGTTTTGCGACCTCTACGACAAAGGGCTCATCTATCGTGGCCTCAGAATGGTCAACTGGGATCCGCAGAACCGCACGGCTATCAGCGATGACGAAGTATTCTTCGTTGAGGAAAAAACCAAGCTTTACTATCTCCGCTATTACCTCGCCGACGACGACTTCTCGGGCGAAACCGGAGCAGAGGAAGAAGTTGTTCACCGCGATGCCGATGGTCGCCGCTACGCAGTCGTAGCCACCACCCGACCCGAGACAATCATGGGCGACACTGCCATGTGTATCAATCCCAAAGACCCCAAGAACGCATGGCTCAAAGGCAAAAAGGTCATCGTTCCTCTGGTCGGTAGAGTCATACCAGTTATCGAAGACCGTTATGTCGAGATTGATTTCGGCACAGGATGTCTCAAAGTCACACCGGCGCACGACAAAAACGACTACATGCTCGGAAAGACCCACAACCTCGAATCTATCGACATATTCAACGAAGACGGCACAGTCAGCGAAATCGCAGGCATGTATGTCGGCATGGACCGTTTCGATGTTCGCAAGAAGATCGCCGACGACCTGGTCGCAGCTGGTCTGATGGAAAAGATCGAAGACTATGACAACAAGATCGGACTGTCAGAACGCACGAAAGTGCCCATCGAGCCGAGACTATCTATGCAATGGTTCATTGACATGAAGCACTTTGCGTCGATCGCCCTGTCGCCTGTTATGGACGACATCATAAGCTTCGTACCCGAAAAGTACAAGACCACCTATCGCATCTGGCTCGAAAACATCCAGGACTGGTGTATCAGCCGTCAGCTCTGGTGGGGTCACCGCATTCCGGCATACTACTACAATGACAAAAACGGCGAACGCCAGATAGTCGTGGCCGAGACTCTCGAAAAAGCAGTCGAAAAAGCCCGCGCCGCTTCCGGCATCGATAGCCTGCAGCCCTCAGACTTGCAGCAGGATCCCGACGCCCTCGACACATGGTTCTCAAGCTGGCTATGGCCGATAACTCTCTTCAACGGCATACTCGAGCCCGGAAACGAAGAAATCAATTACTACTACCCCACCGCAACTCTCGTCACAGGTCCAGACATCATATTCTTCTGGGTCGCACGCATGATCATGGCTGGATACGAATACGTCGGTAAACAGCCATTCAACAATGTCTATTTCACAGGCATCGTGCGCGATGCTCTCGGACGTAAGATGTCTAAATCGCTCGGCAACTCGCCCGATCCGCTCGACCTTATCGCCACTTACGGCGCCGACGGTGTACGTATGGGTCTGATGCTCGCAGCGCCCGCCGGCAACGACATCATGTACGATGACAAACTCTGCGAACAGGGTCGCAATTTCTGCAACAAGATATGGAACGCTTTCCGACTTGTCAAAGGCTGGGAAGTCGATCCGTCGATCGAGCAACCTGAAGTTGCAGCCACTGCCGTGAAATGGTTTGAATCTCGCATGAATGCCACATTAGCCGAAGTAAACGACCTTTTCGGCAAATTCCGCCTCAACGAAGCGCTCATGGCTGTTTACCGTCTCTTCTGGGATGAATTCTCTTCATGGTATCTCGAGATGGTAAAACCCGGCTACCAGCAACCCATCGACAAGCTCACATTCGAAGCGACAATCAACTTCTTCGACGCTCTGCTCCGCATGCTCCATCCCTTCATGCCGTTCATCACCGAAGAACTCTGGCAGCACATCGCTCAACGTCGCGACGGCGAGTCGATAATGTATGCACCGATGCCTGTCCCCGGCGAAATCAACGCGGCCATATCTTCATCGATTGAAGTTGCCAAGGAAGTCATCACCGGAGTCCGCGCTGTCAGAGCTCAGAAAAACATCGCCCCCAAAGAAACTCTCGAGCTCAACATCATCGGCGACATCGACAGCGTGGCAAAACCCGTGGTCGCAAAACTTGCCAACCTCTCGGCCATTGAAGCCAACGCAACAAAAGACGCTACAGCCGCTTCATTCATGGTCGGAACCACTGAATTCAACATTCCGTTGGCCATCGATGTCGAAGCTGAGATTGCACGTCTCGAAAAAGAGATCGCTTATCTCGAAGGCTTCAAAGCTTCCGTTGAAAAGAAACTCTCAAACCAGCGCTTTGTCAGCGGAGCTCCCGAAGCCGTGGTCAACAACGAACGCAACAAACTCGCTGATGCCACATCAAAGATCGCCGCTCTACAGGCAACCCTCGCCGCGATAAAATAATCATCCATCGGTAAAATATTCCGCAAGAACGGGCGCCGTTAATCCATCAACGACGCCCGTTCTTCTTTTTAGTATATGCCGATCATCCACTACAACAAGAGCTCCAACGCAATCCGATCATCGTTCATTTACGGTCTCCCGCCATACAAGCCTTTCGGCATTTGCGACAGACTTAGCCGGCAACTGCTCCTCTTGTGGACTTCCTCCTGACTCCGGTCATAAAATAAAAGCCCCGGGAAACAGTCGTCAGACCGACTTCCCGGGGCCATCCCAGTTATAAACCCAATTGGTTTCAGTTTAATTCGCTTCCTCCGCCAAGAGCCTTGTAGAGGGTAACCACAGATTGAAGCTGATTGAATTTATCGGCAACCAGATTCAACCGTGAGTTGAGCAGATCCTGTCTGGATGAAAGCAGTTCAAGATATGATGCGTTGTTTGTTTTGAACAATAATTCGTTCGATCTGACTGTATTTTCAAGAGCTTCACTTTGATTCTTATGATATGTGAAGTTATGTCCATACGATTCTATTGCATACAATGCATCATTCACCTCCTGACCTGCGGCAAGCAACGCTTGCTTATAATTCAGACGGGCTATTTCCTCCTCGTCTTTTGATATACGCAGATTTGAAATCAGTTTTCCACGCTGGAATATCGGTTGAGTCAATGATCCGAGCGCCGACAATATCCAGCCTCCGGGATTGCTGACTGCTTGACCAAGCGAATTGGTCCAGCCTGCCGAACCGCCGATCACAAGCGACGGATAGAACGCCGACCGAGACTGATTGGTCGAATAGTATGCCGCGGCAAGAGCCATCTCGGCCTGTACGACATCAGGTCGGCACGAGAGTAGCTCAAGAGGCACACCGATGCCTATGTTTTCAGGCATTGTCTGTTCGTCAAGTGTCTGACGTTCGATACTCCGATATGTCACTCCGAGCAACGTGCAGATAGAGTTTTCTGTCTCTCGTTGCTGACGCAACAATGTGCTGTGAGTTGCAAGCAGTCCGTTCAGATTGGCCCGTGCCTGACTCAGTGCATTCTCCCTGATATCGCCGACTTTAAGCTGCAGCTCCATGGTTCTCACCTGTTCTTTCCAGATTTCAATCGTCTGCTGACTGATAGCTATCTGGCTGTCGAGCATCAACAATGAATAATAGCTGTTTGCTATCGATGCGATGAGCTCCGACCTCACAAGCTGACCATAGGCCCTTTGCTGCAGAAGCAGTGCCTGAGACTCTTTACGTGCGTTGCGCAATTTGCCGAACAAATCAATCTCCCAGCTCAACGACACCGGCAGTTCGTATGTTTTGTTAGCCTTGTGTCCGTCAACGCTTGTTATCGAGCCGTTGGGAGAAAAAGTCAGCGACGGAAGATAGGCAAGATTGGCGGCTGTCAGTCCGGCCTGCGCCTCGTCGATTCTCAGAAGTGCGATCTGCATATCGGTGTTTGACTCCAATCCCTCTGCGATCAACGACTGCAGACAGGGATCAGCAAACAGGCTTTGCCATGGCATCGAGCCCAACGACGACAGCGTGTCTGCCTGGGTCATCATGGAGTCAGTATAAAGCGACTCCACTGGCAGCGCCTCCGGACGGCTGTAATTCTTGTATATATTACAGCTCGTCAATCCGAAAGACACTATTGCTATTATTGGTAATATTTTCATTTTTCGATTTCTTTATCTTTATCACGTTCTTTTTTGCGGCGTCCCATCACCTTTTCCTCTATATACTGGAATGTTATGAAGAATGCGGGCGTGACGAACAGAAGGCCGACTGTACCGATTATCATTCCACCGACAACTCCGACGCCGAGCGACGTGTTACCGTTTGCTCCGACACCTGTTGCAAACATAAGCGGAAGCAAGCCGAAGATCATCGTGAGTGCTGTCATCAGGATCGGGCGCAGACGAACCGACGCTGCCGACATCGCGGCTTGTGTCAGCGACATGCCTGCTTTACGGCGTTCTGTGCCATACTCTGTCAGCAGGATAGCTGTCTTGGCAAGCAAGCCGATAAGCATGATAAGACCGGTCTGAAGATAGATGTTATTCTCTATGCCCCACAGTTTGGCGAAAAGGAAGCTGCCCATCAGACCGAACGGCACAGACAGAATGACTGCCAACGGCACGAAAAGACTCTCGTAGAGCGCACACAATATAAGATAGATAAACAGCACACAGATGCCATAGATGATCACTGTCGTATGGCTGTTGCCGGTCTGCTCCTCCTCTCGCGTCATACCCGAGAACTCAAAGCCGAAGCCGGTCGGCAATGTCTCTGCTGCAACCTCGTTGATCGCATTGATCACATCGCCCGAGCTGTAGCCTGCGGCCGGCATGCCCTGGACATTGATCGCTGAGAACATGTTGAAGCGCATCAGCGACTCTGCGCCGTAAGTCTTGCGCAACGATACAAACTGGCTGATAGGAGCCATGCCTCCCTTGGTCTTCACATAGATATTATCGAGTGCCTCCATGCCGTCACGGTAGTTATAGGGGGCCTGCACTATCACACGATAGATCTTGGTGAAGCGGTTGAAGTTCGACGCATAGATACTGCCGAAATATCCCGACAGCACATTCAGCACCTCGCTTGTCGTCGTGCCGGCTCGCTGACACTGAGCCTCATCGACATCAATTGTATATTGAGGGAAGTTTGCGCTGAATGATGTCTGCGCCATTTCGATTTCGGGGCGTTTGTTAAGTGCCTCGAGGAAATCGCCGGTGACTTTGCTGAGTTCATCATAGCCCTTGCCCGAACGGTCCTGCACATAGACATCGAAACTGTTACCCGAACCATAACCTTGGATCATTGGAGGTGCGAAGATAAACAGTCGCGCATTCTTTATATGTGACGTCCGACGGTAGATCTCGCTGCGGATGGCATCGATATTGTCATCTTTGCCAGTTCGCTGATCCCAGGGCTTCAGCTTGACGATAAACATACCGTGCGACGATCCGTTGCCTGAAGCCATACCGAAACCGGCCACCATATTGAAATTGTCGATCTGCGGAATTTCTTTAAGCACGGACTGTATTTCCTGCATGATACTCTCGGTTTCAGCAAGCGTGCTGCCTGCCGGAGAGTCAAAACTCATAAACATCGTGCCGGTGTCCTCATTAGGCACAAGACCGGTCTTAGTTGTTCCCATGAGCCACACAAGAAGGCCGCACGCTACTGCAAGCACAGACCACGCGAGCCATTTGCGCTTGATGAAGAAAAACACACCTCCGACATATTTTTTGACAATGCGCTTGAACGTTGCGTCAAAAGCCAGTCTGAACCGTGTTGAGAACTCAAGTTTTGCGCCCTCCTTGACTTCCTGGTTCGGACGGAGCAGAAGTGCACACAATGCAGGCGAAAGCGTCAACGCATTGACAGCTGAAATACCGACTGCAACGGCCATAGTTATACCGAATTGCGTGTAGAACACACCCGATGTGCCGCCCATAAACGATACGGGCACAAACACAGCCATGAACACCAGGGTCGAAGTCACAAGCGCAGATGACACTCCGCCCATCGCATCGACAGCGGCCTTATATGTCGACTTGTAACCCTCGTCGAACTTCGTCTGCACCGCCTCGACCACGATGATCGCATCGTCGACGATCGTTCCGATCGCAAGCACAAGCGCAAACAAGGTCAGAAGGTTGATACTGAAACCTGCAATATAAAGCACCGCAAAAGTTCCGATCAGCGACACAAAGATACTGATCGTCGGGACAAGGGTCGAACGCGGGTTCTGCA
Organism: uncultured Muribaculaceae bacterium; assembly: GCA_910587475.1. Taxonomy (GTDB): domain Bacteria; phylum Bacteroidota; class Bacteroidia; order Bacteroidales; family Muribaculaceae; genus CAG-873. Next base: position 30,265 of record CAJUMR010000021.1, on the reverse strand, counting down.
AGAAAACATACACCACAAGCACTACAAGTATGATCGCCTCGAGCAATGTCTCTATTACCTTATTGATCGAAGCGTCGAGGAAGGTCTTGGTACTCATCAGCTGAACAAGCTCTACATCGTCGGGCAACGACTTTTTAACCTGTTCAAGATATTTTTCAATATTGATGATGATCTCGTTGGCGTTAGACCCCGATATCTGGTTGATCATACATGTCGCTCCCGGAAGTCCGTTCACAAACCCTTTGTAAGAGTAGCTTTGCGCGCCGAGTTCGACGTCTGCGATGTCTTTGAGTTTAAGCACTCGTCCATCGTCAAATGCCTTGATGACTATCTCTTCAAACTCGCTTTCTTCCTCAAGACGGCCACGGTATTTCAGCGTGTATTGGAACACATTTTCCGAATCCTCGCCGATAGCGCCGGTCGACGCTTCTATATTCTGGCTCGACAGAGCCGCCGTTACGTCCGACGGCACAAGTTCATACTGCGCCATGACATCAGGCTTTAGCCATATGCGCATCGCATATGCTCCACCCATGACATTCACCTCGCCGACACCCGTTATTCGCTGAATACCGGGCTTGACGTTGATGTTCATATAGTTCGTCAGGAACGTTTCATCATACGTTTTGTTCGGAGAAAATAAGCCGAACACCATCAGCGTACTGTTCTGGCGCTTGCGTGTTGTCACACCGACTTTTGTTACTTCTGCCGGGAGCAGGGCTGTAGCCGTTGCAACGCTGTTCTGGACATTGACCGCAGCCATGTCGCCATTACTGCCTTGCTTGAAATAGATCGTCACGTCACCGCTGCCGGTGTTGCTGGCAGTCGATGTCATATAAGTCATGTTCTCGACACCGTTGATTGCCTCTTCAAGCGGAACAATCACACTCTTCTGCACTGTTTCTGCATTTGCACCGCTATACGTAGCCGACACCCTGACTGTCGGAGGAGCGATATCAGGATACTGCTCTACGGCAAGCGCAAACAAGCCGATGAGACCCGCCACGACGATCACCACCGAGATGACCATCGAGAGAATAGGCCTGTCGATAAATCGCTTTACATTCATTGCTTATCCTCCTGCTCTTTTACCTGTTGTTTCATTGCCGTAACCTTGGTTCCTGCTTTGAGCAAGCCGGCTCCTTCGGCAACAATCGTATCGCCCGTCTCAAGACCCGACATCACGATATACTCCTTGCCGTCGTTGATCTTGAAAACCTCTATCGGTGTCGACACTGTCGTGCCATCAACCACCTTATATGTAAATATTCTGTTCTGTATCTCATAAGTTGCACCTTGCGGGATAACCAACGACGACGGACGGTCGTAGGTCAGGATCACATTTCCCGATCCTCCGCTCAGCAACTGGCCTCCACCATTGGGGAAATTGGCGCGGAGCGAGACTGTGCCGGTAGTTTTATCAACCATACCGCTGACCACATCGATCCGGCCTTTCTCTCCATAGACCTCGCCGTTCTTGAGTTCGAGTGATATAGGAGGAAACGACATGATTGCACTGTCAAGCGTGCCGTATTTTGTTGTCAGCTCAAGAGCTTGCTTCTCGGCAAGAGAGAAGTAAGCATACATCTGCGAATTATCCGAAACATTGATCAGTGGCTCGCTCATCGTCGGGCTCACAAGTGCGCCGATCCTGAATGTTGTCATACCGGCGACGCCGTCGACAGGACTCTTCACTTCTGTATACGACAGATTATTCTCTGCAGTGCGCAGCTCGGCCTTGGCCTGAAGCAACGCGGCCTCTGCACTCCGATAGGTATTCTGTGCCGTACGTAACTCAAAATCTGAAATGACATGTTCCTTGAACAGCTCCTCCTTTCCCTCGAGCGAGAGCTTAGCATTCGCAAGATTGGCTTCGGCTGTTGCCACTGAAGCCTGAGCTTTCTGAAGGGCCGCCTTATAAGGTACCTGATCAATAATGAACAACACTTGGCCTTTCTTCACCTTCGCGCCCTCTTCAACACACACTTGTGTTATCAGTCCCGAAACCTCAGGCCGCACCTCTACATCTTGTCGGCCTTGAAGAACTGCCGAATATTTAATCGAAAGGCTGGTATCTTCGGGTTTTACCACTATCAATGGATACTCTTTCGGAGCGTCGGCTCTTTGTCCTCCGTCACCGTTTCCACACGATGACAGAACGAGTCCTGTTAGTGCCACCGCAATTAGTTGTTGTTTATAAGTCATAGAATGAGATTGTAAATTTTTTGCAAATTTACACCTTATCGATAGGCTTTTGGTTGTGATCATCACCCACAATATTGTCCATTGTGCGCATTTTGGCGAACGAAACCTCTTTTAATGCGAAAAACATTTTCCATTCGGAACATCTAAGCTATATTTGCAACTCTAATTCATCAACACACCATGACACAACATGAACTAATAACGCAATTTCCTCCGCAAAACTCCATCGCCGACAGAGTTCTGCTGATTGGCCCCGACATCATCCGGCAACTCATAGGCATGTCGGTCAAGGAATGCCGCATATTTCTGGTGGTCATCAAAGGATCGTTGTCTGTCAAAATAGGCAGCGACATGATTCGTGTAGACGCAAACAACATGCTCGACATTCTGATATGGGAGCCGATTTGCTTTGTTGAGATGAGCGACGACATCGACGCTTGGGCTCTCTTGCCAAACTACTTGTTCACCAACGAATCTCTCAACGACTTGAAGCCGGCAAACTCCGAGACATTCAAAAACAGACACTCTATACCGATCATTCCGGTCACTGACAAAGATCTGTCGATAATAGTGACTCTGCTGAAAATGATGGCAACGACGTTGAACGACACTGACCACTTCTACCGCACCGAACTATGCCAGACCTACTTCCGGAGCTTCATACTCGAACTCGGCAACATGATGCTGTCGAAAGGGCAAGCTGTCGAAGATAGCGAAGGGGTCATCACTCGTCAAGACATGTTGATTATGGGTTTCTTGAAGCTCGTTTGGAGATACTATAAAGAAAAGCACAACATCGACTTCTACTCTGCAAGGCTATGTATATCGTCAAAGCATTTATCAAGGGTTATTAAAGCTAAAATCGGGAAAACGCCCTACGCTGTAATTCGTGATGAATTGCTGCAGCAAGCCGTGTTTCTGCTTAAAGACACAAAAATGCCAATTCAGGACATCGCTGCCGAATTGCATTTCTCTGAAATGGCTGCTTTCTGCAAATTCTTCAAAAAAAACAAAGGCATGTCTCCGTCAGCATTCAGGGCTTCTCAACAAAAAATCATTGGATCTTACTAACGTTCATTATTTTAGTATTTATTAACCATTGAATATAACTCTGATTTTCAACATTTCTGAATTTCAGGTAAGTCTATAACTAAAAGGTAACGTCTTGATTTTCAGTAGTAGCAATTATACCTTTGCATCATAAAACTAACATATGCCCAAACTTTGAAAATCAAAATGAAAAAAGTTATCTTACTCGCAACTGCAGCGCTCGCTGTTGCAGCTTGCTCTCAGCAGAAAAACGCTGAAAACAACGCAACTCAACAAACTGCCGAAGTAGATTCTACTGCTGTCGGCCGCTTTGAGACCATTGATCTTGACGGCTACCGACTCCACATCTACCTTACCGACGACATGATGGGCGACGCAAGTTTCATCATCGAAGGACAAGACTCTCTCGTCACTCTCGAGCAGCCTCTGTTCAAAGCAAACGCCAACGCTTTCGACAAATATCTCGCCTCTATTGGAAAACCCGTCGCCGAACGCATAGCCGACTTCCACCTCGGCAACACTGGTGATGCCCCGCTGATCATGCCGCAGGGAATGCCCGAAGTGGTGAAAGGACCTGAGTACAGCGGCATGATGAACCACTTCGCCCAAGAATATGGCGATGCTATTGAACCGCTCCCGACCGGTAGCACCGAAGAAGTCGCTTTCGACAGCACTGTATCTCTTGCCGGCATACCATTCACCTTCTACAAAGGCGCATCTAACGATTTCCCCGGAGCAAACATCCTCATCGGTAAAGAAGTCGTATACTCACACTGGGCTCCCGAAAAAACTCATATCAACAGCCTTTACGCAGCCAATATTCAAGGGATTGACGCTCGTTTGGCCGAACTTGAACAGATCCTGTCAACCGGGGCTGACATTTTCGTAGGAGGACATGGAGCACCATCTTCTGCCGATGACGTAAGATTCCGCATCGATTATCTGAACAAGATCAAACAGCTGAAAAGCGAAAACTCCGACGCAGACTCTTTTGCTGCCGCACTCATCAAAGCATACCCGGCTCTTCCCGGCGAAGACGGAGTCAGCGCTTTAGCACAGGCTCTTTACTCCGGAAACTGATCTGACGATCAATTTCACCCTTACACAGCAATTCTACACGCGTACAGATGTACGACACCATTAAAAGTCAGTGGCTTAAATCAATTAGCCCCTGACTTTTTTGATTAGTTTTTCATCGGCGAGACATTGCTTTAGTCCTGTCAAGCAGAATTTCGTCCATATGCTCCTTAGCCCATTGTATCAGCTGATTGATGATCGGAAACAATGAGTGGGCACGATCAGTCAGACTATACTCTACGCGTGGTGGCACCTCTGCATAGACCTTTCGCTCCACCAGACCGTCTGCCTCAAGCGTCCTAAGCGTCAGCACAAGCATTTTTTGAGATATATCCTCAAGCTCGGCTGCAAGATCGCGGAAACGGAGCGATTCATGACCATTGAGTGTATACATCACGAGCAACGTCCATTTATCGCTGATTCGATTGAGTATATTCCTTATTGGACAATCCGGATACAATTCATTCTTATTAAAATTCCTTTCCATATCGTTTTGATGATCAAATCGTTCTACAAAGGTAAGTAATTATATTTTATAGATCTGCATTCAACTTACATTAATTTTATTTAAAACATTTCAGCTCCGCAAGTTCGCTATGGCTGTAAATCAGCATTACTAACATTCATGTTACTTACAGACCGTTGTAGTTCTCCGTTTTGAAAGCAAACATTTTGCCTACATTTGGGGTATATAAAGTAAAGCATTATTGAAATACAATAACATATACTCTAAAATAAAAATCTCTATAATTATTATGAATAAAAAAGTAGCCCTTATTGGTGCGAGCGGCTTTGTCGGCTCCGCCATCCTTAACGAACTCCTTAACCGTGGTTATAAAGTTGAAGCTCTGGTCAACCATCCCGAAAAAATCAAAATCGATAATCCTGACCTTTCTGTCAAGAAAGTCGACGTCGCCGACGAAAATAGCCTGGTCAACGATTTGAAAGGCTTCGATAATGTAATCAGCGCATACAATCCCGGATGGGCCAACCCTAACATCTACGAAGAGACTCTTTCAAACTATCCCAAAATCCTTGAGGCAGCAAAAAAAGCCGGTGTGAAACGTCTACTCATCGTTGGTGGTGCCGGCACTCTTTTCGTAAAACCGGGCGTACGTCTTGTCGATACCGGAACTCTCCCCGCCGAATGGCTTCCCGGCGTGAAATCGCTTGGCGAATTTTACCTCAACACACTAATTCCCGAAAAAGACATCGACTGGGTATTCTTCTCTCCGGCTGGAAACCTTGGCGACATGGGTGCTAAAGGTCCCGGAAAACGCACCGGTGTTTATCGCCTCGGTAAAGACGACATGATTTTTGATAAAGACGGCAACAGCTTCATATCTGTCGAAGACTATGCCAAAGCAATGGTTGATGAGCTCGCCCAGCCGGCACACCACAAAGAACGTTTCACTATTGGATATTGATTATGGACCAGAAACTCTTGGATATTTTCCACAAGAACAAAGAAGTAGCATTCGCTACTTCTGTCGACGGGAAACCGCATCTGCGCATTTTCCAGATCATGAAGATCGACGGAGACGACATATATTTTGCCACATCTCCTAAAAAGGAAGTCTACGCACAGCTCCGGCAGAACCCCGACGTTGCCATCCTTGATCTCAAAGGCGCTTCATTCGCCCGCATGTCAGGCACTATCGATTTCGACACGCCCGACGATGTGCAACGGGAGATTTTCGACTCTAATCCGGTGTTGCCTCATCTCTACAAGACATACAAGGATTTGGCTTACCTGAGACTCAAACCCCAATCGGCCGATTACTTCGACCTGCGCACTACCCCACCCACCCTGATCCATTATGACTTCTGAAAATGACAGACTGAACTCTTTACTCCGGGCGCTCATCAACGAGCGACCGGAGTATTCTGATATAAAAATACCTGCATCAATTGCCGACAAACGCAATCTGTTGCGCGCATTGATGAATGTCAGGATGCCGGCCCCTATCGACCAATCCACACTAAAGCTTCAGGACGACGAACTCGCCACGCAACGTGATGAAAAAGGCATTGTTCTGCTGTCCGACATTCCGTGTTCGCCTGTCGACAGCAGGCTTAGGCTATGGCAAGGCGACATTACTCGGCTCGCTGTAGACGCGATTGTCAACGCCGCAAACTCTCAGATGCTGGGTTGCTTTGTGCCGCTACACAAGTGCATCGACAACGCCATCCATTCCGCTGCCGGCATTGAACTTCGCCTCGAATGTAAAGAAATCATGAGACAACAGGGACACGACGAACCGACAGGAAAAGCCAAGATAACCCGTGGATACAACCTACCCGCAAAATGGGTTATCCACACCGTTGGGCCCATTGTCTACGGCGACAGACCCTCTTCCGACGATTGTCGGCTTCTCGCCGACTGCTATCGCAGCTGTCTTGAGTTGGCTGAGGCCCATCACCTTTCATCAATTGCGTTCTGCTGCATATCGACAGGCGAATTTCACTTCCCTCAGCAACAGGCGGCTCAAATTGCGTTCGACACTGTATGCGATTATTTCAGATCCAAGACAGATTCAGCCATAAAAGCCGTCGTGTTCAACGTCTTTAAAGATTCCGATCTGGCAATATATCAAAAACTACTTGGTTATGACTGATTTCAATCAACGCATACATCGCGCTGCCGACTGCATCTCCAAAGCTGATGCAGTGGTTATAGGCGCCGGAGCTGGACTCTCGGCCGCAGCCGGGCTCGACTACTCCGGACCTGAATTCAAAAAGGAGTTTGCCGATTACATTGAGAAATATGGCTTTCCCGATCTATATTCGTCAAGCTTTTACGAATTCCCTTCCGAAGAGCAACGATGGGCACGTTGGGCGCGCCACATCGACTATATACGCTTCCGCCCGGGAGCAATGCCGCTATACTCCGAGCTATTAGATCTCGTAAGAAGCAAAAACTATTTCGTCATCACCACCAACGTCGACGCTCAGTTCCGGAAAGCCGGATTCGATCGCGATAGAATATTCGAGGTGCAAGGCGACTATGGTTTGATGCAATGTGCCGTAGGATGCCATCCGAAAGTCTACTCCGACAAATCAACGGTTCAACAGATTATTGCACACTCCCACGACATGACTGTCGATAAAGCCTACATCCCGTCATGCCCCGTCTGCGGAGGAAACATGGATGTACACGTCCGCAAAAACCAATACTTTGTTCAGGATGAAGAGTGGCATGAAGCGGCCCGACGCTACGAAACATTCATGTCTACATACGCCGACCGCGGCAATGTGGCTCTGATCGAACTCGGCATCGGTTTCAACACTCCGGCCATCATACGTTTTCCGTTCGAACAAATCGTTTTCCAGAACCGCAACGCGACTCTCATCCGGCTAAATAGCGAATACCCTGACGGCCCCGCCGAGAACGCTTCCCGCACCATTTCCTTTACCGAGAACATGCATAAAGTCATCGACAACCTTATAACAAACACATCTAAAGAATGAATTACAAATTAATCACAGCGTCTATGATTCTTGGCGCGGCCGGATCGCTGTACGCTGCTGCAGATAACGACCCGCTACGGTTTGACCCCGACAATTTCACACGGCAGACAATCACTATGCCCGATGGTCAGAACATATCATTCAAAGCCTACGAAGGCATCTTCTACGTGACCAACATTCAGGACTCCACCTATCAGACACTCAACATCTACGTGCCCGACAATTTGGCTCAGATCCCGCGCGTGCCAATACTCATGCGCACTTATGTCGGAGGATATGCCGCATCAACAGCTAAATCTCCATCGCCCGCCGATGCAACCGGACGCGCGCTCAAGCAGGGATATGTTGTCTGTATTCCGGGTTCGAGAGGCTCAAATTCGACGGTCTCGAAAGATGGCAAGACAATCTACACCGGCATCGCACCAAATGGTCTCCTTGACCTTAAAGCCGCAGTCAGATATCTGCGTCACAACGACGACCTGATTCCAGGCGATGCCGAACTGATATTCACCGATGGCACAAGCGCCGGAGGTGCGATGTCTTCTCTTCTTGGAGCCACAGGCAATTGCAACGACTATGCCGACGATCTCCGGAAGATGGGCGCTGCTGACGCTCGCGACGATGTTTTCGCTGCCATTTGTTACTGTCCGATCACTGATCTCAACCACGCCGACATGGAATATGAATGGCTCTATCGCTGTACCGACAATGGAGTCAGAAACCTATCGCCCGAACAGATCAAGATTTCTGACGAACTTGCCGCTCTATGCCCTGACTACATAAACTCTCTTTGCCTTCGAACCGAAGATGGCACACCCCTTACAGCCGGAAACTATATTGAATATCTCAAAACATTCCTCATTGCATCTGCCCACAAAGCTCTGCAGGAAGGATGTGAGATACCCGACTCTATCGGTTTTACATTCTACCAGGACAAATTTGGTCCGATGGGTGCCGGTCCGGTCGGACAGAGGCCGAGAACCGACGATGGCCGTAACGCTCCTTCATTCGGACCCGGCAACATGCCGCGTTTCAACAAGACTTCAGATTTCGTCACCGGCCTCGATCTCGACAAATATCTGAGCTACGTTGCTTCGGTGACACCGCTGAAAACACCGCCTGCATTCGACCAGATGGGCGTTATCATCAACACACCGTCACCCGAGAACAAAGTTTTCGGCAATGAAAATGGCGATCCTGCCAACTTCACCGACTTCAGCTTGAGACACCGGCTTCACGACCCTGACGCTTCGCTCGATCCGGAGATGGCACGCCGCGTCGCAATCATGAACCCGATGAACTACATCGGATCCGGACACTCCGACGTTGCTCAAAACTGGTACATCAGACATGGAGCAAAAGACCGCGACACCTCGTTTCTTGTGCCTGTCAACCTTGCCACAAAACTTATCAACGATGGCAAGAACGTCGACTTCTTCATTCCTTGGAACCGCCCCCACTCGGGAGACTATAATCTCGACGACTTGTTCGCCTGGATAGCTGCTACAATCCGTTGACATCAGCGGCAACCACCTACAATGAGGGCGGGTCAATATGTTTGATCCGCCCTCATTGTCATCATAATTTGCAATCCGCTATGCTTTTCTGCCTGATTTCCGTGTATTCTCAATTATTATGATTAAATTCGCAGATCAACATTTATTTCACCTTTCATATCCCTTAAATCGTTATGAAAAAAATTCTCATCTCATTTGCCGCCGGGCTATTCACTTGCTTAGCTTCGTTCTCACAGTCCACGACTGACAACAATCCCGAAAAAGCATACTTCGGCATCCGCGTTGGCGGAGAGATCACATGTCCGGGCAACATCTCTGCCGACCATATAAGCATAGATGCATTCAAAAATGGTGGCGGCATTGAGCTTGGAGGCATATTCAACGTCCCGCTAAAAGGCAAATTATACATCGAACCGGGACTGAAACTCTATTACAACTCCTACTCTGTCAGAAAAGACATCTTGAAAGAAGTCGAAGGCTCTATCAAGCCCCAGTGCATGGCATTCAACAAATACGGCATTCGCATCCCCGTTGTGGTCGGATATAAATTCGACATATATCCAGCAACAAGACTCTCAATTTTCACCGGCCCGGAAATGGAGATAGGCCTTGATGCTAGAGAAAAGATTACAGCCGATAAAATCAAGTTCGAATATAATTTATATTCCGAAGACGACGGTCTCAAACGCATCGACGTCCTTTGGTCAATCGGTGCCGGCATATCATATAAGAAATTCTACTTCGGCTTGACCGGAAACATAGGCATGATTAACATGCTGAAAGTCTCCGGTGGCAAATTTCACGAAAACCGGGTCACATTAAGCCTCGGATACAACTTTTAAGCAACTCCCTCTCCACGCTTATCATAGACTTACCAAAGACAGTCGGCTTCCGGCTGTCTTTGATTTTACATAACATCCAAGACTCCTGAGGTAGACAAAACCCTCCGCATCCCGCCCTCGCCGCACCGCTGCACGTAAACTGGCAATCTGCTCAATGCTACCGCTGCTTCCTATTATTGAGCTCCATTAAGAAAAACACCAGCGACAATACGCCATAAACAATAAATAAAATTCCGATGAACAAACTGCGGGAACCACCTTGATTATTGATCTCATAGATGCCCATAGCTATCGCAAGGATATAAATAATCAGGGAAAATCCCTGTTTGATAGATGTTTTCATCCTTCTGTCAGAATTAATAATACTCCTGCAAATTTATAAAATAATAGACACCCGCTGCAACCCTGTCCACAAAAAAATCGGGTCGCAACCTTATGGCCGCGACCCGACATCTTGATGATGTGATGAATGTTATACAAAGTAAGCTGCCAGACCACTCACCGACGATATATCGAGCAAGTGGTTATAAACACAGCTGACGATGCCGAGAAGAAGTATGCCTGCAACGGCAATCCACATTCCCAGACGCTCGGTGCACGACGAACGGAACCAAGCGATCTGGCAATCATCCTCGCTGATGAACATAGCCTTGACTACAAGCAGATAGTAGTACAGCGAAATGATCGTATTGATCAACGCAATGAGCACGAGCACATAGATTGCGGTCGACTCCTGGTTGAGCGCAGATGTGAAAATGAAGAACTTCGAGAAGAAACCTGCAAACGGAGGAATACCGGCAAGAGAGAACATAGCCAGCATCATCGCGAACGACAGACGGGGATTGGTCTTGTAGAGACCGCGGTAATCTTCCATCGACACCTTGCCGGTTGCATTCTCGATTGCACCGATCACGCCGAAAGCCGCAAGGTTGGAGAACACATAGACGAGGATGTAATAGATCATTGCCGCAACGCCCATTGTGTTGAACGCTATCACACCGAGCATGATGTAACCGGCCTGCGAAACTGACGAGAACGCCAGGAAGCGCTTCATGTTGCGCTGACGGATTGCAAAAAGGTTACCGATGGTGATCGTAAGGATAATCAACGCATAGAGCATCCATTCCCACACTCGGCTGTAGACCGAGCCGAAAACTTGCGCGAGGATCACAAGGAATGCAAACGCAGCTGCACCCTTCGAAATAACCGAAAGATAAGATGTGACAGATGTCGGTGCTCCTTGATAAACATCGGCGGTCCACAGGTGGAAAGGCACAAGCGAGAGCTTGAAACCGATACCTGCGATCACAAACGCTACAGCCATCACGAGCATAAAGCTGAACTGGTTGGTCAGTGCGAAGTAGATATTTTCAAAATAGAGCGAACCGGTCAGACCGTAGACAAACGACAGACCCATCATGAACACTGCCGACGAGAACACTGCGGTGAGCATATATTTCACTGCAGCCTCATGGCTTTCGTAGCGGTTCTTATCAAGAGCGACCATAGCCGCAAGAGGCAGCGAAGCCGCTTCGAGACCGATGATGAAAAGCAGGAAGTGACGGGCCGAGATCATCAGATACATTCCGAAGAGAGTCACGAGCAAAAGCTCATAGAACTCGCCGCGGCGATATTCCATCGGTTCTGAATTGGCCCATTTCACTGACTGGATAAGGACGATAAACACGCCGACATTCAGCACATTCTTGATGGCCGAGATAACGGCAGATGTCTCATACATGCCCGCAAAAGCGGTCACGCTGGTTGAGTGCATGCAGCTGCACAGGATATCGCCGACTGTCAGCACAAGCATAAGCACCGCGGCAAAGCCGGGGAGCGCACGCAGTGAGCGGCGCGGCATGAACGTGTCGTAGAGGAACACGAGCAGGAACACGATCAGCAGACCGATTTCCTGTTTCATTGCTAAAAACTGTGAATAATCCATTGTTCTGTCTATCTTTTTAGTTCAAGCCGAGCACTTTGAAGATTTCGGGGGAGAATGTGAAATTGATCAGATTGTTGAAGAAGTTGGGGAAACATCCGATGCCGGCAACGCAGATAATGAGTGTAGCCGTTGAAAGGCGTTCCCACCATGTTGCATCGGTAAGTTCGAGATGGTGCTTGTCCTGCACTGGACCGAAAAGCAATTTGCCAACAACTCGGAGTATATAGACCGCTGTGATCACGATCGAGCAGCATGCGATGATAGTGAACACCAGGCGCAGCGAACCGGCTCCGGCAAGGTAGTCAGTCATACCCTGTTCAAACGATCCTACGAAAATCGTCATTTCTGCAACGAACCCGCTCAGACCAGGAAGACCGAGCGACGCCATACCGGCTATAACGTAGCAGACGGCGAGATAAGGCATGATGCGCATCATTCCACCCATCTGACGGATATCACGTGTATGTGTACGTCCGTAGATCATACCGATCAGGGCGAAGAACAAGGCTGTCATCAGACCGTGTGAGAGCATCTGCATGATCGCACCCGTCATCGCTGTCGTGTTGAGCATCAGGATGGCAAAGAGCACCAGACCGCAGTGAGAAACCGACGAATAAGCGTTGATATACTTGAGGTCGGTCTGCACACAAGCGCTGAACGCTCCGTAGACAACCGAGATACCTGTCAGGATCAGGAAGATCCAAGAGAGGTCGTTGGCAGCCTGAGGCATCAGATAGATGGCAACACGGAAGCAGCCGTAACCGCCGAGTTTCATAAGCACACCTGCGTGGAGCATCGACACTGCTGTCGGGGCCGAAGCATGACCGTCGGGCGACCATGTGTGGAAGGGGAACATTGCACCGAGCACACCGAAGCCGACAAATGTCATCGGGAACAGGAAGTACTGCCAGCCCTTGTCGATCGATGCGTTTTCAGCGATCTCAAGGATATTCCATGTCAGCGCGCCACCTTCGGGTGCCGAATGATAGTAGATGCCGATCAGACCGAGCATCAGGAACGCTGAACCGCCCATAAGCATGAGGGTAAGCTTCATTGCCGAATAGTTCTTGTTGCCTGATCCCCACACACCGATGAGAAGATACATCGGGATAAGGGCGACCTCATAGAACATAAACATCGTGAAAAGGTCAATCGAAATGAAGAAACCGAACACACCGGTCGAAAGAAGTATCAGCCAAAGGAAAAATTCTTTGGGCTGAGCAATTGTCCATGATGCAAACGATCCCGCGAAAACGATGATCGACGAAAGCAGCAACATGGCGATCGAGATGCCGTCGACTCCGACGGCAAGGTTGATGTTAAGAGGTCCGAACCACTCCCACGAGCCTGTATAAAGCATCGGGGCTGTCTCTCCGGCTGCTCGCATGCCGAGGTACTCGACAAGCAGATAGACCGAAAGAGCGGTCAACGCTATCGAACCGACGACGGCCACGGCGCGGATCTGCTTGATATTTCGGCAGAGCGCGATACCCGCAAGCATCAGCAACGGGATCACGACGAAATAAATCAGTATATTGGAAAACATTATAGTTACTTTTTAAGGTTTACGACTCAATGATCAGATCAGACAGAGTGCGGTGATCGCGCCGAGCAGGATCGCGCCGACAAGATAAATCAACACATAGTATTGGATCTGACCCGACTGAAGCGGACGGATAAGCTCTGATGCCTTATTGGTGATCGTTGCAAACGAGTCCATGGTGCCGTCGATGATGTGACGGTCAAACCAAGCGATCGGGCGGCAGATGCCGTTGAAGATGATCTTATGGGTGATGAACATATAAAGCTCGTCCCAATAGAAGCGGTGGAAGCACCAGCGCCACAGTGCGGGCAACGCGTTCTTGAACTTCGCGGGAAGTTCGTTTTCCTTGCGGTACATTACCGTTGCGAGTGCAATGGCGAGCACTGCGATTGTAAGGCTGACGGCAGCGACCGACCAGTCGAAATGAGCCATGAAATCATATGCTTCGCCATTCCAGCTGACGAGCTTGCCGAAGGGTATGAAACCTGCCACACACGACACTGCTGCGAGTATGATCAGAGGCAGTGACATTGTCCAGGGCTGGTCGTGAGGTGCATGATGACCCTCAGCCACTTTATGTTCTTTCCACCAGAAGATGAGGTAATAGAGACGGAACATATAGAAAGCCGTAAGACCTGCTACCATCGACATCCATAGATAGGCCACCCAATCGTATCCAGAGCATGCGCTCAGGATCTCGTCCTTTGAGAAGAAGCCCGAGAAAGGTATGATACCGGCGATTGCAAGACAGCCAATAAGGAATGTCCAGTGGGTGATCGGCATATACTTGCGAAGACCGTGCATCGCTGTATAATCGTTTGAACCGATTGCATGGATAAGAGCACCTGCGCCAAGGAACAGAAGCGCCTTGAACATCGCATGAGTGAACAGGTGGAACATCGAGGCCATGTAACCGAGACCTTCGTGGATTTCGGGACGCGCAACGCCCAGCGAAACCATCATGAAAGCTATCTGAGATATTGTAGAGAATGCAAGCACTCGTTTGATATCGACCTGTGTACACGCAACCATCGCGGCATAGAATGCTGTCAGAGCGCCGACAACAGTGATAATTTCGAGAGCACATTCTTCCATCAGATAGAGAGGGAACAGACGGGCTACGAGGTAGACACCTGCTACGACCATCGTTGCAGCGTGGATAAGTGCCGAAACAGGGGTCGGGCCTTCCATCGCATCGGGAAGCCAGATATGGAGAGGTAGCATGGCCGATTTACCCATGCCGCCCATGAATATCAGCACGAGGGCCCATGTCAGTACCGATCCTCCGAGGAACATCGGAGCTGCGCTGGTCTCGAAAATGTTGCGGATATTGCCGGCTGTTTCGGTGCTCACACGATAAACATCATTAAGACCCTCGACAGGGATCGATGTCAGCTGTGTGAAGTCGAACGTGCCTGTATAATATGACAGCACAAGGATACCGATCAGGAAGCCGAGGTCGGCGAAACGGGTGACGATAAACGCTTTCTTCGATGCCGAAACTGCAGAAGGCTTAGTGTAGTAGAAACCGATCAGCAAGTACGACGATGCGCCGACGAGCTCCCAGAAAATATACATCTGGAATATGTTGGTCGCAACGACAAGACCGAGCATCGAGAAGCTGAACAACGACAGGAATGCATAGAAACGCTGGAAACCGCGTTCGAACACTCCGTGGTGGTCGCGCATATATCCGAGGCTGTAAAGATGAACCATGAACGATATCGTTGTGATGACGACAAGCATCATGGCCGAGATCGGATCGAGAAGGAAACCGAGTTTGATCACCAGTGATTTGGTGAAGGCAAGCCAGGTGTGATTGAAAACGAGATACTGCAGACGGTCACCGGCTTCGGTGATGAAGTCGGCTGAACCGCTGAAGAAATAAGCATAGGCCGTCGAATAGGCCAGAACAAGTGTGACGCCCATACCGAGAGTGCCGAGGGTGCCGGCAAGTTTATGGCTCATCTTTCCCCCGAGAAGGCCGAGGAAAAGGAACATAAACAACGGTATGGCCAATATCAACAAAGGTATTGTAATATCCATAGCGATCAGAATTTCATTTCGTTAAGTCCGCGTACATCGACATTCTTGGTCGCACGGAATATGTTGATGATAATCGCAATTGCAAGGGCGGTTTCGGCTGCAGCAATAGCAATGGCAAATAAGGTGAAGAACATGCCTTCCATCTGTTCGGGGAACAGGAAGCGGTTGAACACAACAAAATTGACGTCTACCGCATTGAGCATCAACTCAAGTGAGATGAGCATCGCGATCATGTTCTTGCGCGTGATAAAGCCGTAGACTCCACAGCAGAACATGATCAAGCTGGGAATGAGATAATAGATAGCTGTTATTTCCATATTGTCATTAACGTCTGCGGGCGATTACAACGCCTCCGATTATACATGCTAACAAAAGGACACTCACGGCTTCGAATGGCAACAGATACTGGCCTGCGCCAGTGCCCATAAGTGTTGTGCCCAGATCGCTCATCACAGGAGCCTCCATTGCCGGACGCACAGAATAGTTGGCGCAACGCGACACAAGAGCCCAGCCCGCTGATGCGAGCATCGCCACTGAGGCAAGAAGCCCGAGAACCCGCGATTTCGAAGTTAATTTCTCGGTATTGTCGCCGGGCTTGCTTGTCAAAAGGATTGAGAAGACAAAGAGCACGACGATGCCGCCTGCATAAACGGCAATCTGAACAGCGCCAAGGAACTCATAATCGAGCATAAAATAGATGGCTGCCGCTGCAAAAAGCGTAAAAAGCAGGTAAGTGGCCGCACGCAATATTTTGCGGGTGGTCACGGCGAGTACCGAGAATACGATCATCGCAAGTACGACGATCACATAAGTAATGATACTTCCTACTGATTCCATATGGTTTATTGATTTTTATTTTCGGTGTTTGACTCGGCGGCCTTAGGCGCTCCTCCGGCTTCGGCTTCGCGGGCGGCCTTCAAGGCAGCGGCCTTGGCTTTCGCGGCAGCGATCTTAGCCTCACGCTCAGCTGCGGCCTTCGCAAGTTCTTCTGCACTCGGCGCCGGCTCTTCCTTCTCCGGCAGATAGTTCAGCTTCTTCACGAGTTTGTCGCGGGTGAAGACTGCCTGCTCGAAGTCATTGGAGAATACGATCGCATCAGTCGGACAATTGGTCACGCACAGCGAACAGAAGGTACAGCTGCCAAGGTCATAGAAGTAATTGGCAAGCTTCTTTTTCTTTGTGCCGGCGAGGGTGTCTACCATTTTTGTTTCCAGAGAGATCGTGCCGTTGGGGCAGACGCGTTCGCATGTGCCGCACGCTATACACTTGTGATTGCCTTCCTTGTCGTAGGTCAGCTCAAGCACTGCGCGGAAACGCTCTGGCACATGACGTGTCTCACGATCTTCAGGATAACGCTCGGTAATCTTAGGCGTGACAAATTCCTTGCCGGTCACCTGCATGCCTTTCAATAGACTTGCGATGCCTGAGCCTAATGATGAGAAATAATCTTTTACACTACCCATTGAAAAATGTCGTTATAAATCGGTTAATTATTATCTATATGGTTTAATCGCGCACCTGACCTCCGACGATGTCGAGAAGCTCGGTGGTGATGCTTTGTTGACGTAGTTTGTTGAACTCGAGCTGTAGCTGTTCGAGTAGTTTCTTCGCATTATCGTTGGCGCTCTGCATTGCCATCACTCGCGCGGCCTGCTCCGATGCACGGTTCTGCGCAAATATCTCCTGCATCACTGATAACAGAAACAGCGGCAGCACTGAGCGGAAGATCGTCTCTGCATCGGGCTCGAATATGTAAGGACGCACCGATGCACTGACAACATCCTCTGACGAGAATGTCGAACTGTCGATTGGCAACAGACGGTCGACGGTCAAAGTCTGACGGCCTGCCGATTGATAACGCATGTACACACAATCTATCTGGTCGACTTCTTTCTGGAGGAATGCAGTCTCAAGTCCGTTCAGGAAGCCTTTCACTGCTCCTGCCTCGCTTTTTGTGTTGACGTCGTCCGATGCCACCACATTCAACCGGTTGTCCTTGATGCGCGATGCGATCTTGACCATTTTCTTTCCGACCGGATAAATGTCGATCCCTACCCCATCGCCGTACTGCTGGCGAAGTTCGGTGATTCTGGCGACAAGACGTTTGGCGAGATTGACGTTATAAGCTCCGCACAATCCGTCATCACTGCCGAGCACTACGATCGCCACCTTTTTGACATCCTGGCGACTTTCCACCAGCGGCGACGAAAAAGCCACGTCGGCACTCAGCAGATTGGATATGATAGCCTCGATCTGCGAACGATAGGGCACAAGCCGGCGCAACGCGGCCTCCGACTTATGCATTTTGGCCGATGAAATCATTTTCATCGCACCTGTTATTTTCTCAGATGAAGCGACCGATCCGATCCGGCCTTTCAATTCTCTTAATGTTGCCATTGCGTGGTGATAATGCTTTTATTTAAAATTGTCCTGCGATCTGATTGGCGGCTTCTGTGAGCTTCGATGTCACGTCATCGGTCAGCTTGCCGGCTTTGATCGGATCAAGGACATCGGCTCTGTACTTAGCTTCGAGCAACTGCAGAAGCTGTTTCTCAAATTCTGCTACCTTGTCTGCCGGAACGTTCTCCAGTAGTCCGTTGACACCGCAATAGATCAGTGCAACCTCATTCTCGACTGCCACCGGATGATACTGCGGCTGGATAAGAAGTCGTTCGTTCTTGCGACCCTTGTCGATCACACGGGCGGTCACCGGATCGATATCGCCGCCGAATTTCGTGAACGATTCAAGTTCGCGGAACTGTGCCTGGTCGATTTTGAGCGTACCTGCCACCTTTTTCATCGATTTGATCTGTGCGTTACCGCCCACACGCGACACCGATATACCTACATTGATCGCCGGACGAATACCGCGGTTGAAAAGTGCGGTTTCGAGGAAGATCTGACCGTCGGTAATCGAAATAACGTTGGTCGGAATATAAGCCGAAACGTCGCCGGCCTGTGTTTCGATGATCGGAAGCGCCGTCAGCGAACCGCCGCCCTTTACAATGGGCTTCAGTGCCTCGGGAAGGTCATTCATCTTGGATGCCACCTCCTGATTGTCGATGATCTTGGCTGCACGCTCGAGCAGACGAGAATGCAGATAGAAGATATCGCCCGGATATGCCTCGCGGCCCGAAGGACGCTTGAGGATCAGTGAGATTTCGCGGTAAGCTACAGCCTGCTTCGAAAGGTCGTCGTAAACGATCAACGCATCGCGTCCGCTGTCGCGGAAATACTCACCGATTGCAACTCCTGCAAACGGCGAATAATAACGCATCGACGCTGAGTCTGACGCCGTAGCCGCTACTACTACAGTGTAGTCGAGCGCGCCGAAACGGCGGAGTGTGTCGACCGTAGCAGCTATTGACGAAGCCTTCTGGCCTATTGCCACATAGATACAGTAGACAGGCTTACCGTCTTCAAAATTCTTTCTTTGATTGATGATGGTGTCGATGGCGATCGCTGTCTTGCCGATCTGACGGTCGCCGATGATCAGCTCGCGCTGGCCGCGGCCGATTGGCACCATAGAGTCGACTGCCTTGATACCGGTCTGCAGAGGCTGATTGACCGGCTGACGGTAGATCACGCCAGGCGCCTTGCGTTCGAGAGGCAGATTGATCAGCTTTCCTTCAATCGGGCCTCGGCCGTCGATAGGTTCGCCAAGCACATTAATAACTCGGCCAAGGAGACCTTCGCCTACCGGAATTGAAGCGATTTCGCCTGTGCGGCGCACACTCATGCCCTCGGTTACCTTATTCACATTGTTAAGCAATATCACACCGACATTGCTTTCCTCGAGGTTAAGTGCAACACCTTTCACACCATTTTCGAATTCAACCAACTCGTTGGCGCACACATTGTCGAGGCCGTAGACGTGGGCCACACCGTCGCCGACTTCCAGCACAGAGCCGACTTCTTCGAATGACACCTTTGAATTCACGCTCTCGAGCTGCTGTTTCAGTACTTCCGAAATCTCGCTTGGATTTATCATTGTATATGCTTAAAAGGCTAATTAATTATTACTTTAATAGGTTCACACGCAATTGTTTCAGCTCATTGCTGACCGACGCGTCAAGCTTGCGGTTATCGATTGTGACTGTAAAGCCTCCGATAAGGTCGGGATTCACACGACTGGTATACTCCATCTGACCTCCCTGAAGATTACCCTCGATGATCCCTTTGAGACGCTTCTCATCTTCATCGCTGAGAGCTGAGGCCGAGACAACCTCGACCTTGTAAATGCCCTTCTCGCGACGATAGAGCGACGCATACTCTCGGGCGATCGCAAAGATCATGTCGAGGCGCTTGTTACCTGCCAATAATTTCAGGAAATCTTCAAATGTCGTGTTCGACGAGCCTGCTCCGACTGCCGTCCTGAGCAGACCGCATTTGTCGTCCACGCTCACAAACGGATTCGCGATCACGCCCTGGAGCGACGCCTCGTTCTGCGACGCGTCGACGAGCTTGTTCATCAATCCGTACAGCACCTCTGAGTCGCCGCGCTCGACGGCAAACTTATAGAGCGCTTTCGCATATCGGCGGGGTATGAGTCCTTCGTTCATTACGCTTGTTTAATTTTTACTTTCGATCTCATCTAAGAGGGAGTTGACCAATTTAGTCTGAGCCTGTTTGTCTGCCATCTGATTCTTGACAACTTTTTCCGCTATGTCAAGTGCAAACTCGCTGACCTGATTGCGGAATTGCTGTTCGGCCTCTTTCTGCTGCTGCTGGATCTGAACCTTTGCTGAGTCCATCACCTTCTGAGCCTCTACTTGAGCGGCCGAACGCGCCTCCTCTATGATCTGAGTTTTCAGACGGTCGGCGTCGCGAAGCATTTCTGCCTGCTGACGACGGGCTTCTGCCACATATTCTTCTGCCTGCTGACGTGCATTGTCGAGCTGCAGCTTGGCATTCTGAGCATACTCCACACCCTTGTCGATGAGGTCGGCACGGCTGTCGACATTCTTCAGGATAACGGGCCACGCAAACTTCCACAAGATGAAGAAGAGCACCGCGAAGGCGACGAACATCCAGAATATCAAGCCGAAATCAGGCGTGAATAATTCCATTTATCTTGACTTGGAGATTAAACGAAAAGTGCGAGTACGCAGACGATAACTGCAAAAAGGGCAACACCTTCGACGAGGGCCGCGATCACAATCATATTACTGCGGATGTCGCCTGCAGCTTCGGGCTGACGTGCGATTGCTTCCATAGCGGCTGCACCGATTTTGCCGATGCCGATGCCTGCGCCGATTGCTGCGATTGCTGCGCCGATGCTGGCGCCGAGACCTGTAAGTGAAAGTTCTGCTAACATAATCTTAGGTTTTAAAGAGTTTAAATTATTTGTTTTTTTTATTATTTTGTCTGTAATGTTTTTTCGGCTTCGTGCTCCTCGTGATGATGCTCTTCCTCCTGCGCGAGCGAGATGAAGATCGTCGACAACATCGTGAACACATATGCCTGGATAAAGCTTACCAACACATCGATAAGCAACATGAATATCGAGAACAGCACCGAGATCACGGTTGTTGCACCACCGGCCACCGGATTGACAGCCGCAAAAATGAAGATCAGCAGCGTCAGCACGATCACGATCATATGACCACCCATCATGTTGGCAAACAGACGGACAGTGAGAGCCGCCGGTTTGGTGAACATACCGAAAATCTCAATCGCCGGCATGATCGGCAGAGGGAACTTGAGCCACAGTGGCACCTCGGGCCAGAATATTTCTTTCCAGTAATGACGGGTCGCAAAGAGATTTGTAACCATAAACGTCAGCACCGACAGAACCAACGTAACGGCAATGTTGCCTGTCAGGTTGGCACCGCCAGGGAATATCACGATCAGACCAAGCAAGTTCATCATAAAGATGAAAAAGAACACAGTCAGAAGATAGGGCGCAAACTTGCGCGCTTTCGCTCCCAACGTTGCTTTGATCACCGATCCATAGATAAAGTCGATGAGAAGCTCTAGAAACCCGAGACCCTTGCGCGGAGCCTTGAAACCGTGCTTAGACACATGGCTACGCATCCAGAGCATAAGCCCGATGACAATCAACACCGTGATGAAGATACCACAGACGTTCTTAGTTATAGAGATATCGAACGGTCTGATTTCCTTGCCGTCGACGATTTCAATCACTTTACCCTTGAAATCGCTGTCTTTGCCGGCAAGCTTGAATGTCGTATTACCGTCGACATACTCCTGGCCGTCGGTGATTCTCGACGAGGAGAACACATGCAGCCCGTCACTTCCGAACACGATCACCGGCAGTGGTATGCGCTTGTGATGATTGAACGGCACTTCCCAACCATAACCGTCGCCGAGATGCTCGAAAATGATCTCCTTCGGGTCGAGTTTTCCACCCTCATGGCTCTCATCCGACGCCGACATCGACGGTGCAGCGGCAAGGCCGAAAAGAAATGCTGTTAATATTACAAATAGTTTCTTCATAAGTCAATAAAGACAGACCGAAATTATATTATTGTCAACATCGACGATGCCGCCTTCGATCTCTGTTCGTTCTTCGACCGACGATCCGGCTGTCGTATACACGATAGTGCCGGCGCTCAGCGTCGAGATCAGCGAAGCATGATTTTTGAGCACTGTAAAAGCGCCGATAGTGCCGGGCAGAGTCACCGACTCTACCTCACCCTCAAATACGACAGCTTCCGGAGATATAACTTTTAGCTTCATTGTTCGATGATATTATCAAGTTAAATCGGTCCTGTTTATTTAACTTCACTGAGGAGTTTCTTTCCTTTTTCGATAGCCTCGTCGATTGTTCCGACATTGAGGAACGCTTGCTCGGGATATTCGTCCATCTCGCCGTTGAGGATCATCTTGAAACCGCGTATGGTTTCGCTCAGAGGCACCATCACACCGGGCAGACCTGTGAACTGCTCTGCCACGTGGAACGGCTGAGAAAGGAAGCGCTGGGCACGACGCGCACGCGACACCACGAGCTTATCCTCATCCGACAATTCGTCGACACCGAGGATCGCGATGATATCCTGAAGTTCATTGTACTTCTGAAGAAGCTGCTTGACTGCCTGTGCTGTATTGTAGTGATCCTCACCGATGATGTTCGGGTCGAGAATGCGTGATGTTGATTCGAGGGGATCGACGGCAGGATAGATACCGAGCTCGGCAATCTTACGGCTGAGCACAGTCGTTGCATCGAGGAAGTTGAACGTCGTTGCAGGTGCAGGGTCAGTCAAGTCGTCGGCAGGCACATAGATCGCCTGTACTGATGTGATCGAACCGTTTTTAGTCGATGTGATACGTTCCTGAAGCATACCCATTTCAGACGCAAGTGTCGGCTGATAACCCACAGCTGAAGGCATACGGCCAAGAAGCGCTGACACCTCAGATCCGGCCTGAGTGAAACGGAAAATATTATCGATGAACAGAAGCACGTCCTTACCTCCGGCGCCTTGGTCACGGAACTGCTCGGCGACTGTCAGACCCGACAGAGCGACACGCAGACGTGCACCCGGCGGCTCATTCATCTGTCCGAATACGAGCGTTGCCTGTGACTCTTTCAGATGCTCAACATCGACATCAGCGAGGTTCCACTCTCCGCGTTCGAGACCTTCTTTAAATTTATCGCCATATTTCATCACACCGCTCTCGATCATTTCGCGGAGCAGGTCATTACCTTCGCGTGTACGTTCGCCGACACCGGTAAACACCGAGAAACCGTCGTGACCCTTGGCGATGTTGTTGATAAGTTCCATGATCAGCACGGTCTTGCCGACACCGGCGCCACCGAACAGACCGATCTTACCACCCTTGCTGTAAGGTTCGAGGAGGTCGATCACCTTGATTCCGGTCGAAAGGATTTCAGTTCCGATCGTCAGATCCTCAAACTCAGGGGCAGGCTGATGGATCGAGCGAAGATTATCGCGGTTAAGTTCCGGAAGATTGTCGATCGCATTGCCTATCACATTCAACAGACGACCCTTGATCTGATCGCCGGTCGGCACTGCTATCGGGCGCTCTAAGCTATCGACACGAAGTCCGCGGCGCAGACCGTCGGTACTTTCCATGGCAACACAACGCACTGTATCCTCTCCAATATGCTGCTCAACTTCGAGTATCAGCATCGTTCCGTCGGGACGATCTATCTTCAAGGCCGTGTAGATAGGCGGGATGATGTTGTCGTCGCCTTCGAATATAACATCGACGACCGGGCCGATAACTTGGGCAACTTTTCCGTATTTATCGCTCATTGTTTATTTTATTTGTTATCCTGTTATGGATTTCTGTTTGATTTCTTTTCTATTTCTGTTGTTTCTTAACTACTGCCGATTAAAAGTGCCAGCCGAACACGATGATGCACACCATCAGTGCCAGATTGAAGAGATTGATCGGCAACAGATACTTCCATTCCAATGAAAGCAGCTGGTCGATGCGGAGACGTGGGAAAGTCCACTTGAACCAGATGATGATGAACGAAAGCGCGATCGCCTTACCGATAAACCATACTACCGAAGGAATATAATCCATGATATGGTTGAACGAATCCCATCCGGGGATGTGGAGCGGCATCCAGCCTCCGAAGAACAGAAGCGACGCTACACCTGCTACGATAAACAGGTTAAGATACTCGGCAAGATAGAAAAAGCCGAAGTGAATACCTGAATATTCTGTATGATATCCGGCGGTCAACTCGCTTTCAGCCTCAGGAAGGTCAAACGGGCCGCGGTTTGTCTCCGCTGTACCGGCAATCATATAAATCACAAATGCGATGATGGCGGGCACATGGCCTTTGAATATAAACCACAGATCTGCCTGTTCTTCGACGATACCGCCCACCGACATTGTGCCGGCGAGGCAAACCATCGTAAGCACGCAAAGTCCGATCGACAGTTCGTAGCTGACCATCTGGGCGCCTGAACGGAGTGCGCCGATCAACGTGAACTTATTGTTACTCGACCATCCGGCAAGCAGAATGCCGAGCACACCGATCGACGACACTGCCACAAGGAAGAAAATGCCGATGTTGAAATCAATCACCTGCAGACCATTGCCCCACGGAAGAACCGCAAACGCAAGCATCGAAGCGATGATCACAAGATACGGAGCAAGTGCAAACAGAAATTTATCGATGTGGTTCAGATGGATAAGCTCCTTGATAAGGATCTTGAACATATCCGCGAAGCTTTGGAGCAATCCCCAGGGACCTACGCGGTTCGGGCCGATACGGCACTGGAAAGCCGCACAAACCTTACGCTCGTAGTAGATATAGAATAGCGCCAACAGCGAATAAACGAGCAAAAGACCGACACCGATGAGCACACACTCTACTGTCGTCGTGAGCCATCCGGGCAGAAATGACAAAAGGAAACTGTGGATAGCATCGGTTATTGTTGATAAATCTTGCATAACGTTATATAATTACTATATTTTCACTTCTGATATAATCTTCGCATCAGCGGTCCATATCCGGCACGATGTAGTCAAGCGATCCGCCGATAGTGATAAGGTCGGCGATCTTGGTGCCGCGCGTGATGTGATCGACAACTCCTGCGAGTGGCAGACAAGGCGGTGCAAGTTTCACACGGTAAGGCTTGGTTGCGCCGTCGCTCTCGATATAAACGCCAAACGCGCCGCGGCAGCCTTCGACAACCGTAAACCAACGACCTACAGGCAGTTTGAGCACCTTCGGCACCTTCACGCAATATTCGCCTTCGGGAATATTGTCAACGAGCTGGGCGAGAATTTTTGCGGATTCCTCCATCTCACGCATACGCACCTTGAAGCGAGCCATTGAGTCTCCTTCCGTTGCGGTGACTTCTTCGAAATCAAGCTCCGAATAGATGCTGTAAGGACGAAGTTTACGCATATCGCAAGCCCAGTTAGACGCACGGCCCGAAGGACCGGTCACGGCATAAGCAATTGCGTCCTCACGTGAAAGATAACCGACACCTTCCATGCGGTTCTTGGCGATGACGTTGCCGGTGAATATCTTGTTATATTCCTTTATATTCTTTGGAAGCACTTCGAGAAGTTCCTTGACATCTTTCTGGAAGTCAGGAGCGATGTCCTGCATCACACCGCCAAGACAGTCATAATTGAATGTCATGCGGGCGCCGCAGGTCTTCTCCATGATATCGAGTATCTGCTCGCGGACACGCAGCGTGTAGAACAGCATTGTCGTTGCACCGAGGTCCATGCAGTAAGTTCCGATAAACAGACAGTGAGAAGCGATACGCGAAAGCTCATCCATCATCACGCGGATCACTTCAGCGCGGCGCGAAATCTGTATGCCTGCTGCCTTTTCGATCGCGATACACAGTCCGTGATGATAATTGTGGGCCGAGAAATAGTCCATTCGGTCCATGAATGGCAATGTCTGGGGATAGGTGAGATCCTCGCAAAGTTTTTCTATACCGCGGTGGATATAACCCATATAGACGTCGATCTTCTTGATCTCTTCGCCGTCAACGGCTGTACGGAAACGGAGCACACCGTGTGTTGCAGGGTGCTGCGGGCCGATGTTGACCACAAATTCTCCGGGTTCGAACACCGCCACTTCCTTCTTCTCTATTGTTCCGTCGGGCAATTCCACATAAGTGTCGGTCATGTCGCTCTGACGTTCATTCTCAACCGACACCTCGTTTTGCTCTGCATAATCCTTGCGCAGCGGGAAACCTTTCCAGTCGATGCTCAGGAAGAGTCGGCGCATGTCGGGGTTGCCGATGAAGACAATGCCGAAGAAATCATAGACCTCACGCTCGAACAGACATGCGACTTTCCACACATCTGCCACAGAGTGAAGCATCGGGCGTTCGCGGTCGGTCGTAACCACCTTGACTCCTACCATTTCATTTGTCTTGCTCGACATCAGATAGTAGATACTGCCGAGAGAGTCTTTCCAGTCCATTCCGACGATTGTCACAAGATAATCCATGCTGCAGTCCGCGTCATCGCGAAGTGTGAGAGCAAGGTCATGCCACTTTGCGTCGGGGATGCTGATCATCAGCATGTCTTCGCCTTCGAACGTTGCCTCGGGGAAGAGCTTGGCAATCTTTTCTTGAAAATTAGCCATATATCGTTTAATTGACTTGCTTAGTTTATAATGTGGTTATTTTCAATCTTCAACACCTTCAACGGGATGTGTTTCCAGAAATTCGCGCTGCTTCTCCTGACGGTTGACGCCGCCGAAGAATTTCTCAACCTTGATCTTGCGCGAAAGCTGCATGATGCCGTAGATCATTGCCTCGGGACGGGGAGGACAGCCGGGAACAAATACGTCGACAGGCACGATATCCTCAATACCCTGAGCCACGTGATAGCTCTTTCTGAACGGACCGCCCGAGATCGCGCAGCTACCGCAGGCTATCACATACTTAGGCTCGGCCAACTGGTCATAAAGGCGACGGAGCACAGGTGCCATACGATTGACAATGGTTCCGGCCACCATTATAAAGTCGGCCTGACGGGGCGAAGCGCGGGCTACTTCCCACCCAAAACGTGCCATATCGAATCGGGCCGCGCCGAGCGACACAAATTCAATACCGCAGCAACTGGTAGCGAAAGTGAGTGGCCACAATGAGTTAGACCGCCCCCAGTTGATCAGCTTGTCAAGCGAACCTACTATTACATTAGTTCCGCTGTCTTTCAGCTGTTGAACGAGTTTTTCAATATACTCGTTATCTTTAAATGCCTCATAGGGCATACTTTTTGTTGTTACTTCCATTCAAGAGCTCCTTTCCGCCAGGCATATACAAGCCCGAGCACTAATACGCCGAAGAATACTGCGATGCTGATCAGACCGTCAGCCCCGAGTTCGCGCATACGCACCGCCCAGGGATAGAGAAACACTGTCTCGACATCAAACATCAGAAAAAGAATAGCAAAGAGGTAGTAGCCCACCTTGAACTGCGACATGCTTTTGCCGCGGGTCGGAATACCACACTCATAGGCTTCGCCTTTTTGAGGATTAAATGAACGCGGCGAAATAAGTTTCGCAATCCACATGGCAAGAGCAACCAATGCAAAGCCGGTCAGCAGAGCAGTGATTGCAAGCAAACCATTGTTCGTAATACCAAAAATGTCTAAAGCTATCATATTGATTTAAAATGATTTTCGATCAAATTACTATTTCCATTAGACGCATCAAAAGGCTGTACAACAACCCATAATGTCATATTTTAGCGCAAAGATAGTCAATTTCCGACAAAAAATCACATGATTCTTTAAAAACTTTTTAACTAAATGTGTCTAAATGTCAGATCTGCTTTGCTGCCCCACCCTCTGCCTTATTGCCGCCAGGTTATTAATTAATGTATCTCCGCATAACGACTGAGCTTGATGCGCCTGCCGGGATAGCACATACATGCGTCCGAAACAATTTGTGCACAGAGTCGAATTATGTTTCAACCTGTGCACAAACAAAATCCCTGATATGTTCTTGATTGATCAAGCAGATGCTATGACCATCTTGCGGCCATTTGTCAGGCCGACAGACAGCCTCAATATTTTCCTTCGAATTTAACCGTATAGTCCGAACCTCTGAAATCACAATGGAACTCAAGATTCATGCCTTTTGTGAAATCGACCGTCGCCTTGAGATTGGTGATCGGGAAACTCGGATAAGGAATGCCGTCATACTCCGGCGTCAACGCATCGCTGGTAAGCGTCACTTCTCCGTTGACCACTCCGAACGGCACATCGGTGAATTCAAGATTCAACGACGGCATACGGTCGAGGAACTTGGCATTGAAAATGTAGATATCGGCCTTCGACGTCTCGAAATTAAAATCTACCCAATACACCGGTTTGTTCTTGTCCGACACCTGAGCGTCGTCTTCCGGACAATATGTCACCCCATCCGGATCGGTCGATTCGGTCTTGCCCGTCATGCAACATCCCATCACCTCGACATCCGAGCCGTTATGATCTATTTCAAATTTGTACATGATCCCGGGTGCATACGACGAACCGTTGAAACCATCAAGCACACCGAATTTTAGTTTTTTGAATTTAGGAGGGTTCGACACCCCGTTGATGGTCGGCGTAACGTTCTCAACCTCTGTTTCTTTCCAACCGAACTGATTGTACTTCCACGGCAGGGTCGAGAATTCCATTTTAGGATAAGCCTGACCGGTGGCATTGCCGGCAACCGGGAAAATCGTACCTATCAGCGCAAGATCGACCGTATTGTTGGTGTAATTATACTGCGCTGCAAACGACATGCGGTTAAACACCTGTGCATGCGAATCAACATTCTTTGAATAAGTCAGACAATAACCCAATGTCTGCTCCGTGACGACATCTGATGATCCCGTGTTACACGACGACAATCCAATCGCACAGATTAACGCAGGAACAAAAGCTCTAAATAAAAGTTTTTTCATTGATCTTATTACTATATTTCTTTTCCGCAAAATTACGTATAAAAACACCATCTTGCAAACATAGCCTGCGCTTAATCGCGCAAAAACGTGATCATTAAATATATTTAGAATCTATTAACAATGATAGTCGCCCGATCGGACATAACCCAGACATCCGCACCACAGCAAAAACCGTCGCCAACTAGAAGCCTGCTTCCTGACAACCAACATTTTCCGACTCAGCTGCTTCGACAGGATCGGAAAACACAACCACAATGACAAGCTTATTTATGCCTGTTGCGGTATCTCTTATATTCACGTCCACCGATGACTGCGCCGACCAGGCCGCCGATCACCGGCAAAAAGATCCAAAAATTCATAACTATTTCTATTGATTTGCCACAAAAGTACACAAATCAAACCAAAACCACAAAAAAAAGCAGCAAATCACCCCACAATCTTAAATCCAGACATCAGGCCGCAGCAATTCACCCGTATACTTTGATTTCAGATAACCGTAACACGCTTGAGTTTATCGGCATTTGGGAGAAAGTATATAATCCAGATTTTAATTATGGCAAATTCGCCACAATTAGAAATCAGTCCGACTCAAAGCCCAACAAGGCGGCTAAACCATACAGCGCCATTAAAATAACCCAATATGCAATGAGTTGCACTATTACCGCGAGCCACCTGGTGGACACCTTCTTTTTTATCAATCTATCCACCGGTTGACATGCAAATCCGAAAATAATACACACGATAATAATTACCAACCACATATTTCTGACGTTTTAATTTGATTGGCGCAAATCTACAAATTATTTTCGATCTAAAAAACCTGTCGTCAACCAGAAGTCTGATGCCTGACAACTGTCGGTTTCTGAAAAAGGTTGACTCGGTTTGGTATGTTAACTGATAAGAGTTGACTGTTTCTCTGGAGAGGGTTGACTAACCGGGTTCTATCCCTGGGCGGAGTTGACTGAATGTCGGTTCCTAAAACGACAAAAAATCCTCGGTTTATTTCTTTTAATTCTCTGAAGATTTGTAACTTTGTAATATGGGAACAGAGCTGACAACCAACATACAAGAGTCTCAATTTTACGCCGAGATAAAAGAATTGCTTTTACAGGCGCGCAGTCGTGCCTATATGGCTGTCAATGCCATCATGTCGCAAACATATTGGCAAATTGGTAAACGCATTGTTGAACAAGAGC
>CAJUMR010000020.1 GCA_910587475.1 uncultured Muribaculaceae bacterium | reverse complement strand
TTCTAAACCGAGCGATCCGGATGACAACAAAGTCACTCCGGATCGCTTTTTTTATATCCACCCGAATATTGGTCGGTTCCTGTTTTAAGCAGACAGTTATTGCCATCTTCGAACTGCGCTGTTGTTCATAAGCGCTGTTACAACTATTTTAAGCACCATATCACCTTTTTTAGAGTCTCAGATGAACATTTTATTGTCAAAGCTGTTTTAAAAGCAAGAGAAGGCATTTTTCTGGCCTTAACAAAAAGCCTGACAAAATATCGATAACCTTCTCAGCCCCGTCAGACCAAGCGGTTGGACGTGGGCTTTTTTGATTCTATGGCTTTTTTTGTATGTTTGTAAAAATTTTAATGTCATGAGAACATATTTACTAACCCTTTTCTTAGCAGTCTGTGCGGTATGTAGCGGGCAGTCGCGTGTTGATTCTGTCTATGCAGCGATAGATGTGCGAGATTTTGCGCTGCAGACTCGGTTATAACCTCGTGGAGACTTCAACAGCCCGACGATGCCGAATTGTATATAGCTGTGTTTAATCGTTATTTAAATGAAGCTCGGCGTAGCTACATGGCTATTACTTCTGACACTAATCCATCATCTGAAGCCTTGGTGTTTGCCGACAGCACAGGTACCGCGGTAGGATCAATTCAGGGGATTGTGGATTGGGATGATGATCTGTTCAACGCCGGTATTGCAGGAATCAAGGAGGGCATTGACCGTCACCCAAGCCGTCTTGACATGCGGTTTGGTCTTGTGGCAGCGTATATGATGCGCGGTATGGCTGATTCGGCGTGTACCGAACTCTTATCAATGGTCAAGTATGGTCATACGATTGACAATCGTTGGTTGACTGAAGGAGGAAAGGCCATCAATGACGGGACCGGCGAAATGCTCAGCGGTGTTGTTGACTATTGTTCCGATTTCTTTAACGGGAATTATGACAGCCAATGCCGCCTTTTGTCAGAGGAGGTCCTCAAACTCTATCCCGATGATCTGCGGTTTATCAATTTTCTCGGAGCATTGTGTTTTGTGGGCCGCAATTATGATGAGGCTAAGGCATATTTCAATAAAGCTTACGAGCTCGACCCCTGCGATCCGATCGTGATGAGCAATATCGCTCAGTTAGCCCTGACTACAGGCAAAACGGCAGAGGCCATTGAAATGTGTGACAAGATACTTGCATTGCAGGATGTATCCGACCATTTTATAAGATTTGCCCGCGATGTCAAATCACAGGCTATAGCTGCAGAGAATGATTGATATCATTGCTGCAGCTGAGGTTTCAGTACCCCTATTTTGTAGCCTGTCCACGCCATGATCAGCGACATGACCGGAGAAAGAATGTTGAAGACGCAGAAAGGAAGGTAGGTGAGCGTCGATACTCCCAGTACTGTCGACTGTGTTACTCCGCATGAGTTCCAGGGAATGAGTACTGACGTCACTGAGACTGAGTCTTCAAGCGTGCGGCTCAGTAGTTTTGGTTCGAATGAATATTTGCTGTAGACATCTCTGTACATGTTGCCGCCGATGATTATCGAAAGATACTGGTCGGCCGTGCATGCGTTGAGGAAAAGACCGCTCGACACCGTTGCGCCCACTATGGAACTACGTTTCGACAAATGGCGTGTGAAAGTCTTGGCGATGACCGAGAGCATGCCGGTGCCGATCATTGCGGCTCCAAACAGCATGGCGCATATGACGAGCATAACAGTGGGTAGCATGCCCGTGATACCTCCGGTAGATACAAATGAGTCAAGAGTGGCGTTGCCGGTCGAGATCGCCGTTTCTGACCACAGGATTTTGAGAGTGGCCAGTAGATGATCAGTCAGAGAATGCAGTCCCGTGCCTTCGATTTTTTCGAGGATACCGGGCTGAAACATAAATATACCTGCTATGCCAAGAACTGTGCCGACTCCGAGCGTATAGACAGTCCGTATTCTCATGGCTATCATTATGCCGACGATCAGCGGTATGACGAGGGTCATAGGTGTGATATTGAATGTCGAGTTGAGGGCTGACAGTATTTCTGATGACGACGGATCGACTTCGGGAGCTATGGTCTGCAGCCCTACGACTGCGAAAGTGATCAATGCGATAGCCATCGCCGGAACGGCAGTCAGCATCAGGAAGCGGATGTGGTCGAACAGATCGACTCCGCAGCTTGACGACGCTATGACTGTGGTGTCGCTGAGTGGCGACACTTTATCGCCGAAGTATGCACCCGAAATGATGGCTCCCGCAATCCATCCTTCATTGTATCCCATGATTTTGCCTATGCCGATGAATGCCACTCCGATAGTTGCGATTGTGCTCCACGAGCTGCCGGTGAGAACTGAAACCGCAGCACAGACCACACATGTGATCACCAGAAAGTAGGTCGGATTGAGCAGACGGATACCATAGTCGATCAACGTCGGGACTACACCCGAGAGCAACCATGTGGTCGAGATCATTGCAATCAGTATGAGCAATGGCACAGCCGGTAAGATCTGCGACGAGCTGCGTCGCAGTCCCTGAAGGAGTCTGGACTGGTTGTAAGTGTTTGAGATCACCGACAGCAGTACAGCGAGCATTGCCGACACGAGCAAAATAGTCGGGCTGAAATCCGAAATGGCGTCGCTGCCGACAGTGAGCATTATGCCGATGAGCGATGTCAACATGAAAGCGACAGGAAGCAATGACATGGTCAGAGATGGTAACTCTCTGATTGTTTGATTGTAGGGAGTCTGATTATTCAATTCTTATCGAGTGTTTTAATTTTTCAGAGTGCAAAGATAGCAAATAATAGGCTAATAAGTTGATCATGGCTGTGGTAGCGGGTCATATTTATTGAAAATAGAGGTAGACGAAGTCTTTTTATGTAAAAAAACATCCACAAAATCAAATAAAAATGAAACCATGCCTGAGTATCGGGAGTTTTTTATAACTTTGCCGTTGCAAATACATCAGTATATACGGGGTTGACCGGTTTTGACAGCGTGTAGAAGTGGTGTGTAAGCGTGCAGAGCAATGATGGCTACGCTCTTTAATATGGGACATCAGCAATTTTAAATGGCGAAAATAACTACGCTCTTGCTGCTTGATTGAAGTACAGTAGATCAGCTTAATCGCCGCAACAGTTGCAGCGACAAGACATCGCCCGATTGTCCTTTTTCCGAGACGGATCGACATGGCGGTGCAGGTAAATCGGAAATAGGATGCCGAGAACCTCGCGAGGTGTCCGAAAATTTAGAGGTTAAGGCCGTGGTTGGTAGTTTCAGGCCTGCCACAGCTCGAAAATCAACTTGAGACTACGCACGTAGAAAGCTCATTAATTCCACGTTTGGACGAGGGTTCGAATCCCTCCAGCTCCACTTGCGATACCCGACCAAAATCGGAAAGTATCAGACAAACCTCAGACTGTCAAGTAGTTCTGAGGTTTTTTAATGTCTAATCCTTTCCGGTTCAGGACGGAAATAAGACTGAAATCAGACCTCTCCAGACATAGTTTTGGCACTAACGTGGCACTAAGATTTTGCAATACCCGTTTAGTGCCGAAATAGTGCCAAATACGCTTTCAATCATTTGTTATTCAAATAGTTAATCCGACGCAACTCAGACAAAACTTGGAAAATAAGCGACATTTCAAGACTCCGTAAATAGTGTGTTAAAGCAGATGTCCGACACTGTTTCCGAATTTTTGACCTAAACAGCCGAAATAATGCCGTGATTAAATTGTATCCCCGATATGACAGCCCAAAACAATATATCCTCGGCCTCCGCTTTTAACACAAAAATTATACTGTAACAAACAAATACAACCTATAAGTTGTATATAATATAAAGATTATGTATCTTTGCAGAAAACCAAAGTATATGACTTTCGATGATATAACTGAAGATGGACGGCTATGGGCGGTCAGATATGATGGAGATGAGGATAATATTCTGTATTCTCTGTTTGACCAATGGAACGACGTGGCTTGGCTGCGGAGTTTTTTCAAAGCCAATTCCAAAGACTTGGAGAGTTATTTCAAGATCACAAATATCAATGATGCCATAACCCGCACCATTGATGACAGTGAAAAACTTGAAGCCATTATGATGGACATATCTCCTGAGGCAAATCTGGATTTGATATTCCGACCATTGAGCAACAGCCGCATTGCGGAGTGTTTGTTGGGCAAGGAGAAAGCTCGTCTGAAAAATCTTGTAGGACGGTCATCATGGTTGAGAATATACGCCATTAAACTGGCAAAGGGCGTGTATGTTGTTACCGGAGGTGCGATAAAACTTACTGCCACGATGCAGGAACGAGAACATACAGCCGCAGAACTTGCCAAAATTGAAAAAGTCAGGAATTTTCTTTTAGATGAGAAGATTATTGATGATGAGAGTTTTATCGAATATATTGCTGAAACTTAATTTCAGCGAGCTAAAGGTTTCAAAACTTTAACAACATCGGCTATGAAAGAGTTACAAGACAAATTATCATCTCACAAGTCTTCGACTCCATCCCGTTGGAGAGAAAAGGCTATGGAGCGTCAGGCAAACAAAGAGTGGCTGCGTTATTCTCAAAAAATAGCCATGATGATGCTTGACAAGATGGAGGAACTGGGTATTACCCAAAAGGCCGTCGCCGAGCGCATGGGCTGTTCACAGCAATACATATCGCGTGTGCTTAAAGGCTCGGAGAATCTCAGTATAGAAACAATCTTCAAGATTGAATCGGCTCTTGGATTGCAGATTCTTGAACCGGTTTTTGCTGTGCATTAGAGATTTGATGATGTTGTTAAACGCTAAAATGAACCCTTGGACTTGATTTGCAGTCCGAAATTTATAAACTTTGTACATTGCTTGGAAGTCTATGGAGATAGACTTAATAGGCAGACAATCTGAAACCGGCTTTTGAGGCACTCGACCAATAATTTATAAAAAAATGGAAACTCCGATTATCAATGAACACAACAAGCAGGAATATCCTCCGATGCATACTGCCGAACATCTGCTCAATGGAGAGATGGCGCGTCGCTATGGTCATGGAAGGGCTTTCTCGGCCCACATCGAGCGTAAGAAATCAAAACTCGACTACCATCTGCCTGCCCCTCTGACCGATGCCGACATCAAATCGTTGGAAGATTATGTCAATCAAGTTATCAGCCAAGATGTCGAGGTGACCGAAGAGTATGTAAGCCGTTCAGAATGTGAAGATCGGTTTGACATGGGCCGTCTTCCCGAAGGAGCGTCTGATACGCTGAGGATTGTCTGTATCGGCAGCTATGACCAATGTCTTTGTGCCGGCAGTCACGTTAGCCGCACCGGAGAGATCGGCTCGTTTCGCATAACCAGTGCGCGGTGGCAGGATGGAGTGCAGCGCATAGTATTCAAACTTGGAGAGAAGCTTTGAAATGACGATGCCATGGATATAGAGGAGTTAAGAGACTATTGTCTGTCGTTTGAAGATGTGGTGGAGAAGACACCTTTCGGTAAATTTGCCCCGAGGTTTGATTCTATTCTTGTGTTTTATGTCTGCGGTCACATGTTCTGTATGTTCGATATGAACGACTTCGTTGGAGTCACGGTCAAAGGCGATCCCGAACGTATCGCCGAACTGACCGAAACCAAGTCGGCTTGTCAATCACACCGCAACATGAGCAAAAAGCATTGGATACAGTTGAATTTCGGCGGTGACATCTCAGACACCGAAATCCGTGCACTCGTCAGGCGTTCCTATGCAATCGTAAAAGAGAAATATAAGAGGGCCGTATAAAAGTATGGCCCTCTAAGAGTAGCTTCGCTGAAAGTCGATGATCATTCTTTATTTTTATTGAGTCAATCGGTGCGCACTTTGTCCGGGAGATGTTTTACTGAGAAATCAGAGAACGTAACGTTGAAGCCGTCGCCATCCAGGCATTTATTATATTGATTTTACAACTTTACAAGGATTGCCGACAGCCACACTGTTGGCCGGAATATCTTTTACCACGACACTGCCGGCTCCGATGACGCAGTTATCGCCGATATTTACACCCGGAAGAACACACACATTGCCTCCGATCCATACGTTATTGCCGATAGTGATGTGGCGGGCATATTCCAGGCCTTTGTTCCGTTGGTCCGGATCAATGGGGTGACCTGCTGTGTAAAAAGCACAGTTGGGGGCTATGAACACGTTATCGCCGAATCTTACAGGCGCTTCATCGAGAATGATCATATTGAAGTTAGCGAAGAAATTGTTTCCGACCTCGATGTTATATCCATAGTCGCAATAGAATGGTTGTTCGACAATCAGTCCCGAACCGCTCTTTCCCAACAGAGATCTCAACAATGCTTCCCGACCTTGCAAATCGGTTGGCCGCAAATCATTGTAGTCGCGACATTTTTCCTTGCATTCCAGTCTCTCGGCTAGGAGTTGAGGATCGTTGTTAGCATCATATATCAATCCTCGCAGCATTTTTTCTTTCTCTGTCATATTTATAATAACCATTGGTTTTTATTAACTTTGCAAAGTTAACGATTTGTTTAATAGGCAACAATGATTATAAATAACCATTTTTGACAATCATTTTTATGAGCCGTATCAAGAGCATTCCGCATAAAGAAATCGACACCCTGCTGAGTTGTCAGACTTTTACAGCGAAAGATCAAGCCACTGACATTGCCTACCGTTATGGCGAAAGTCTATCGGCTGTAGAAAAGAGCACTGTCGTCGTGAGTGATCTGAGGCGCGGAACCAGCAGGATTTTTCATGGGACATTTTCTGAGATACTTGGGCTGAACTCTATCACTACTCTTGAAACGATATGGGAAACGGATATACTCAGCCGGATGTCAGCCGACGAACAGGACGAAAAATATCTTGCGGAATTGCGGTTCTATAGTTTTATCAGACGAGTGCCACCATTGCGACGAGGCGATTATTATCTTGCAGCCTATCTCAGAATGAAAAATGCCACGGGAGAGCTTGTCGATGTCTTGCACCGGATGTTTTATTTATACGAGAATGATACAGATGCAATAGCCGTCACCGCCAGGAAATCATCGCCAAACTGCAGGTGAGAAACTCGACTGAGGCTTGCCGACGGGCCAAACAGCTTAATATTATCAGTTGAAGCTTCCGGCCCGGGTGATATCCCAGTGCTGAGAGACCTGGATAAAGTCTTTGCCGATTGGCGAAAAAATGACTAACTTCGCGGAAAACGTTATGAGCCACCCGGCTCTCCTTTACCTGAAAAAAACAGTCATATGAAAAAGAACGTGATATTTGCCACAGTCTTCGCAGTGGCCGCGGCATTGCAATCGACAGCTCAACAGCTGCCGCAGTTTGGAAAAGACAATATCGACGACATAGTGAGAGCCATGACACTCGATGAGAAGATCAACATCGTGGTCGGCACAAACCGCGTTAACGACCTTACAGCCGAGTGTGCGCCCGGCATGCCCGTCCGTCAGCATGTATATGTCGCTGATGCAGGCAACAACAGCGGCCAGCAGAACGTCGCCGGAGCCGTCACGGCTTTTGCCAAGGGACGGGTCAAAGGTGCTGCCGGCGAGACATATGCCGTCCCCAGACTCGGCATACCGATCTGCGTGTTTGCTGATGGTCCTGCCGGACTGCGCATCTCGCCTGAACGTTCAGGCGACAAACGCACGTTCTATTGCACTGCGTTTCCCACCGGATCATCGCTTTCATCGAGCTGGGACACAGAGCTTGTAAAAGATGTGACGGCGGCAATTGGTAATGAGGTGAAAGAGTATGGAGTCGACATACTTCTGGCTCCGGGCATGAACATAATGCGTTCGCCTCTCTGCGGACGCAATTTCGAATACTATTCCGAAGATCCGGTTCTTGCCGGCAAGATTGCCGCAGCCTATATCAACGGAATCCAAAGCAATGGAGTCGGCACTTCGCTGAAACATTTCGCGGTCAACAATCAGGAAACTTACCGCAACGGCATAAATGCCATCCTTTCCGACAGAGCGTTGCGCGAGATCTATCTACGAGGCTT
This sequence comes from uncultured Muribaculaceae bacterium, assembly GCA_910587475.1. Lineage (GTDB taxonomy): Bacteria > Bacteroidota > Bacteroidia > Bacteroidales > Muribaculaceae > CAG-873. Next base: position 38,086 of record CAJUMR010000020.1, on the reverse strand, counting down.
CCAGATAGCCGTCGAGGAAGCCAATCCCTGGACAATAATGTCGAGCTACAACAAGATCAACGGCGAGCTTGCCGCTGCCAACAGCTATCTTCTGACCGACATATTGCGTGGAGAGTGGGGATACGATGGCTTTGTGATGACCGATTGGTGGGCCGAGGGACAGGGCAACGACCAGATGGCGGCAGGCAACGACATGATCATGCCAGGCACACAGCGACAATTCGACGATATACTTGAGGCTGTCAAAGACGGACGTCTCGACGAGGCTGTCCTCGACCGCAACGTAGCCAACATCCTCAGGGTTCTGCAGCGTTCGCCCGTAGCCCGAGGCGAGTCTTACAGCAACCGGCCCGATCTCAAAGCTCATGCAGCTGTCGCCCGTAAGGCTGCTTCGGGCGGTATGGTGCTTCTCGAGAATAAGAACAAAGCACTTCCTCTTGAGGCAAAACAGAAGGTTGCATTGTTTGGCAATGCGTCCTATGATGCATATGTCGGTGGCACAGGTTCGGGTAACGTCAACCGCCGTTACAAGGTGTCGCTTGACGAAGGCATGACAAAGGCCGGATATAAAGTCGACAGCAAGTTAGGAAAGCTCTATAAAAGCTACATTGCAGATGAAAAAGCGTCGAAACCGGCCGATAATTTCTGGACCATAGCTAAGGTAGACGAGATGCCGGTGAGCTATGAAGCAGCCGGCGACGCGGCGCGCTCGGCCGACGTTGCCATATTCACCATCTCCCGCATGGCCGGTGAGGGCACAGACCGTTCTCTTGAAAAAGGCGACTGGAAGCTGACCGACACTGAATTGGAAAATCTCAACAAAGTGCTGTCGGCGTTCCATGGCCAAGGCAAGAAAGTGGCAGTAGTGCTCAACATGGGAGCGATTGTCGACATGACGGCATGGCATGATCAGCCCGACGCTATACTCCACGCATGGCTGCCCGGACAAGAGGCCGGAAACTCCATAGCCGATGTGTTGTCGGGCAAAGTGTCGCCCTCGGGCAAACTTCCGATGACGATTGCCCGCGACTATGCCGATTATTCTTCGTCAGACAATTTTCCCTACAGTCAGAATCCGGCGACTACCTATTATACAGAAGACATTTTTGTCGGCTACCGCCATTTCGACAAAGCAGGCGTCAAGCCTCTTTATCCCTTCGGTTATGGCCTATCATACACTGACTTCGCCTACTCAGACATCAACGTGACTCCCGATGGCGAAAACTATCGGGTGACAGTGAACGTTACCAACACCGGTGACCGCTCAGGCCGTGAGGTCGTTCAGCTTTATGTCAAGGCTCCCGGACAAGACATGGTGAAACCTGTCAAGGAACTTAAAGGCTTTGCCAAGACCGGCGAGATAGCCCCGGGTGCTTCGGAGACTGTGACGGTCGACATTCCGCGCAAGCTTCTTGCATCTTACAACGAATACTGGCACAAGTGGGTAGTCGAACCGGGCGAATACCATTTCATCGCAGCTCCATCGTCGGCCGATCAAGGCATATCAGCTGCAATCGATGTGAAATAAGCTGTAATATAAGAGATTGATGCGAGGGGCATGGTTCTTGAAATCGTGCCCCTCTTTGCATGCATGGATCAATTAAAGAAAAAAATCCGTAATTTAGTTCCGTCTTCCCAATAAATTGCTTAACTTTGCAGCGCATTGGTTCGGCGACAGTCGATCAAAAGGGAATCAGGTGAAAGACCTGAGCAGACCCGCTACTGTTAGTCCCACCCCAAAATGCTCCGGCATAACACGCCATTGATCCGGCCAACGGATCGAGAAGGCTGCCGGAAGCAGGGACAAGCCAGGAGACCTGCCATGCGACAATTATTTCAACGATCTCGCGGATTGGATTTTGAAGTGAACATATCGACAGTCATAGAACGGATCTCCGACTCTGTCAAGTCAGCCCTCAGGGGGATGACGAGTTACAGTGTTACCGCATGTTCGAGCAGAATGTGGGAGGTTTGTGCTGTGTGTCGGTCTGTCATCATGGATAGCAGAAATTTTGATTCTTTTCCGCGTGACTACGTCGGGTCAGCCCGACATCGTTCAAGTGTGAGCAAAGAGTCTTATAATCTAATAAACAATAGATGGACAGCAATTTATCAAAAATGAAATTTGACACAGCAGGTAGTTTTGTCTGGCTTGAATCGACTACTGTCGACTCGATTGTAGCAAATCAGGTCAAAGCAGGCTTGACAGTTGTGTCCGACGGCCACAGAGGCCGTCGCGGATGGTCGACTGATTTCTTCACCGGTTTCGACGGCCTTGAAAGGGTATATGTCGATGCCGGCAGAATCTATCAGGTCGTGCCGTCGATGACTTCTTTGTTGAAATTGACCGGTAAAATCAGATATACTGCCTGTCACAGCGTCGTCGATGAGTTTAAAGAGTTGAAAAGAGCATGCGACTCTTATCATGTCGCTCCGAGAGTCAATCTGCCTGCTCCGGCCGTGATGTTGTCGAGAGTGCTTGCCGAGACATCGTGGCGCACGGCCTACAGCAATATATCCGAACTCAAAGCCGATATCGTATCGGCCTATAATGCCATTGTTGCGGATCTGTATGGCATGGGCGCACGTTTTATAATGTTTGAGGATAGTTCGTGGGTCGAACTTATGGATGACCGTGGCATAAAGGAACTTCTGCTTGGAGGCGTAGACGTGGTGAGCTATATCGATTGTCTCGTCGACTGCGACAATCAAGTGTTAGGGGCGGTGCCATCCGGAGTTACAACAGCCCTGTATGTTAGCCGTGAGACTTATGATATGGCTCTCAGGCCGACGGGTGATTACAGTCTTATAGCGCCGAAACTGTTTGCTGCGGCCGACGTTGATATGCTCTATCTCGATCTCAACACAGACTCAGACAACGATTTCTCGATACTGAAGCATGTCGGACGCGATAAGCGTGTGATGCTTGGTATAATGTCGCCTGTCGACACATTGACTGATTCAGCATCATTTGTGAGATACAATATTGAAAAAGCAGCTGAATTTTTCCCCATGGATAACATTGGGGTGTCGTTTCATTGCGGGGTGCTTGAGTGCCGCTCGATGCTGCCTACCGAATCTGCGCAGTGGACTGTTCTCGGTCGAGCAGTATCAACTGTCAGAGAAATCTTTGAGACAGAATGCGTTGAATTAGCGCATAGTTGATGCATATACTCTTTTCAATGTAAAAAATAATATAGTTAAATTTTTTTCTGCCAGCGGCTCTGACTGTGAAGTCAGGGCCGTTTTTCTTATGCGTTATTTCTTATTGAGATGGCTGGTTTCCTATGGGTTAAAAAGTGAAATGCCGGCGTAGGCATTGGCGGCTCTATGAGAGGGTGTCAAATGATATGAGGTACTTAAGCGATGTAGGTGGAGCCGGGGCATTGTTGTTGGTTGAGAAATTGCCGTCAATATCATAGAATTTCAAAGTTTCGCAGAAGTGGCATAGGCCAATTCCGCAGTCAAGTACCGACAGAGAGCTTTTCGGCTTGTAATAGAAGTGTATTGTCGAATTGTCGACTACGGCCCGCCAGGGTTGCGAATTGGTTGATGATGGGGCGAGGCGCATCATTTCGAGCGCGGTGGCATAGCGGCTGTCTGCTTCGAGGGGGTGGTCGAAATTGCTGTTGAAGAATAGTTCGCCGAATGGTTTGCGGCTGTTACTGCCTACTGCCATGCGTGCGATTTTTTCTTTTATCGACGGCTTTGCCGCCACGCCGACAGGGCTGACAATGCGCAGTCTCTGTCCTGACGGCCAAGTTGTGTCGCGATCAAAATCAGTGCCTTTGAAGGTGGCGGCTATCCAGCATGTCCCCAGACCGAGTTGCCAGGTTTTCAGAACGACCTGTTCGAATCTGTATCCTGCGCTTAGAGCCGATTGCATGTCGTTGTCCATGGCCATAAGGAAAAAGTCCGATGCACCACGGATCATGCCGTAGGTGCTTGGCTTGAAGCCGTCATTAAGATCAAAATCTTTAAGTTTGATGGTGACATTCCCGCCAAACGGACTTTCTGTCGCCCCGATGATTTTGGCCAGTTCGGTTTTCATTACTCCCGATAGTGGTTCGCCATTGAAACTGCGCACTGAGCGTCGTTCTTTCATTGCTTCTATTATGTTCATGCTCAAAGATTTTATTCAGTAAAATGTGACAATATTCTCCGGGTGATTGCAGCTATCGTTCCGTCGGCTTCCTCCTGAGAGCCCGGGAAGTCTTTTATCATTACTGCAATCACAGTCCTGCGCCCGTCAGGCAGGTCTATCAGGCCGATATCGTTGACGGCGATGATCTCACCTCGGTCGTTGGTGTAGCCGCTGCCGGTGCGGTGGTAGAGGCGAGCGCCTTCTACAGCCTTGACGGCAGCAGCCATGCGCTCCGACGCGCTTGAGCATTGGCCGAGCCACGCGCGGATAGAGTCTTGTTTGGCCTGAGATACGATAGAATCAGTAAATGTCAGGCTGATCAGTTCGGCGCAAGCGAGAGGTGAGCTCCAGTTGTCGTAGCTCGACTGGTGGTCGAGCTTCATGTGATGCTCGGTGTGATGCAGTTGAAAATCCTGACATCGGGTGAGTGCATGAGCCATCGAATCGGTCTGTTGGACAGAGGTGATGCGCGAGAACAGCAGATTGCTTGCGTTGTTGTCGCTATGGACGAGCGCATATTTCACAAGCTCGCCTATCGATACCGAGAAGCATCCTTCGGGATAATCTTTCAGCATCGGGCTCCATGTGTCGGCCGACACTTCGTCGCGGTTGACCGAAATGATGCTGTCGAATGAATGGCCGCGACGGTCGAGTTGGTCGGCCACAGCGAGCGCCTCGTGGAGTTTGAACACGCTCATCAGCGGATAGCGTATGCTGTCGTTGGCCGTAATGGTGTCTCCGTCGGGTGTAATCACGGCAATACCTACAGTCCCGCGCCCCGACAGCGCCATACTGTCGATGTCGTGTTGGAGTTGTTCGCGTCCGGTGGGAGCGTCGCTATTGCCGCTGCATGACACGCTGCAGCCGGCAGCCGTAATTATGCCCGCGATTATGATTGATATCGATTTCATATGCCGGTTGTGTAATCGGATGCAAAGCTATGCATTTTTTCCGACATAGCAGTTATGCGGTCAAACGATCAGCACTGTGATCAGTCCCCAGATGACGAGAAGGATGTTGCTTACGGCATAAGTGACGGTGTAGCCGATGGCAGGAAGGGTGCTGCCGATGGAGTTCTGAACGGCGCCGAGGGCTGCTGTGCATGTGCGGGTACCGGCGCAGCAGCCCAAGGTGATCGCCGGATTGAACTTGAACACCTTATTGCCAAGCCACAGTCCGACCAACACAGGTATCGACGTGGCGATTGCTCCGGCTACAAACAGCATCGGTCCGACGGCCTTGATGCCTGACACAAACGATGGCGCGGCTTCGAGGCCGATGACAGCGATGAATACGTTGAGACCGAGATTGTTCATCACCCAGAGGGCGCCGGGCGGAATGTTGCCGAAAGTCGGGCGCCGGGATCTGAGCCAACCGAACACAAGGCCTGAGATAAGCGCGCCGCCGCTCGTGCCAAGACTGACAGGCACACTGCCGATCCAGAAACTCATCGCGCCAAACAGCCCGCCGACAAATATCGCCAATCCGACGAACATAAGGTCGCTGACCACCGACGGCTTATCGACATGACCGATGTGGGGCGTAGCGCGTTTCACTTTTGCCGGACTGCCGATCAGGGTCAGGCGGTCGCCTTTCTTGAATACAGTGTCGCCGTCGATAGTAAATTCCGAGCCACTGCGCGCACCGTCGCGGATGACAACGCCGTGCATGAATTTTTTGTTGCGCAAGGCCGACAGACGCTTCCCGATGAACGGTGATTTGGCCACGATCACGCCGATCCTCGACAAGGGGTACGACAGCAGTTCGTTGTCCGATGTCTCGGGCCCTACGTTTTCCTCAATCTGCAGCAATGCCTCGCTGCGGCCGCAGATGACAACAATGTCGCCGGCGGCGATAGGGTCTCCGTAATCGGGGGCCGATATTTCTCCATTGTGTTTGAGTCGGTCGATGTAGACTTCGTGGCCTTTCGTGCGCAGATAGCGCTCTGTGTCACTGACCGACCGCGGTTGATCGAAGAAACGGCTTTCGATGCGGTAGACTCTGTAAGATACGGCGCGCATGGCGTTGATGACAGCCGGATCGTATGATTTTCCGGCTGTGTCGAGTTGTTTTTCGAGTTCGGCAGTCTGCTGTTTCACCTTGTCGAGTCCGCCGAGTAGTCTCGGGCCGAAATTGCCGAGGATGATCACAGTGCCGAGTGTGCCGAAAATATAGGTGACGGCATAGCATACAGGCACTATCGAAAGCTGGGCTTTCAGTTCGTCGTCGGGCAGGCCGAGCCGACCGAGAGCTTCAGTGCCGAGTCCGATGAGCGACGAACAGGTCTGCGATCCTGAAAACATGCCGATTGTCTCTCCTTTGTTGTAGCCGAGCAGGTGGGCTGTCAGCAGGGTGACGCTGAAACATAGGGCGCTCATCACTACTGCAAACAAGGCCTGCTTGCCTCCCGACCCGCGCAGCGACCTGAAAAAGTCGGGGCCTACGCTGTAGCCGATCGAGAAAAGGAAGAGCATGAAGAAAAACATTTTGATCGGTCCGGCCACATGGATGTCGAGCTGACCGATGGCCACGGCGACAAGCAGCACGGCGGTGACACTGCCGAGCGAAAAGGAGCCTATATGCAGTCTGCCGAGGAAGAACCCGATGCCTATGGTCAGAAAAATCGCAAGCGTCGGATATTCCCTGAGTATTGAGATGAACGAATCTATCATGAGCTGTTGTCTTTTGTATTTTCCAACAGCGACGGCCCAAATAAGTTTGGCACTGAGCCGGGAATGTCTTATTTTTGCATTTGTTTTATAACAAGTTACAACCCTCAAAAAATCATCACAATCTCATGAAAAAAACAATAGCTATGTTGTCGGCTGTGGCTGTGGCGGCTGTCATGCAAGTTTCGGCCCAGCAGGCCATCTGGGGCGTACCCGACATTGTCTCGCCCGAGATCAACAGCGACCTCACGGTGACTTTCAGGCTGAAAGCCCCCGGAGCTTCTAAAGTACAGATCACAGGCGATTTCCTCGGACTCCCGACGGTCGATATGGCGCGTGACAGCACAGGTCTGTGGACATATACGTCGGATGTTATCGCTCCCGAGCTTTACCGCTACAATTATGTGGTCGACGGGCTGACGATCACCGATCCGGCCAATGTCTACGAGTTGCGCGACGCTTGCACGGTGTTCAACTATTTCATCGTTCCGGGCGAAGGTTCTGAGCTGTATTCGGTAGCAGATGTGCCACATGGCTCTGTCAGCAAAGTGTGGTACGACTCGCCGGCGCTCGGCATGAAGCGCCGCATGAGTGTCTACACTCCGCCTGGCTATGAAAGCGATGGTCGCCGCTATCCGGTGCTTTATCTTCTCCATGGCATGGGAGGCGATGAGGAAGCGTGGCTCACTCAGGGACGCACGGCTCAGATTCTCGATAATCTTATAGCCCGCGGTCTTGTAGAGCCGATGATCGTGGTGATGCCCAACGGCAATGCGTCGCAGGAGGCAGCCCCCGGAGAGACTCACTTCGGTCTTGTGCCTCCGACAATAGCGCTGCCCCACACGATGGACGGCGCTTATGAGGAGGCGTTTCCTGATATAGTCGCTTATGTCGACCGCACGTTCCGCACGAAAGCCGACAAAGGTCATCGGGCCATCGCAGGGCTTTCGATGGGTGGTTTTCATTCGCTCCACACTTCGAAGCAGTATCCGGAGCTGTTTGACTATGTCGGTCTGTTCTCGGCTGCAATAAATCCGCGTGTCGAAGGCTCGGAGGTCTATGTCGACCGCGAGGCAAAGCTGAAAAAGCAGTTTGCTGAAGGTGTGAAACTCTATTGGATAGCCATCGGCAGCGACGATTTCCTATATAACGACAATGTTGCGTTCCGCGGTGTGCTCGACAGCCTCGGATTGCCCTACGAATACCGGGAATCGGCCGGTGGCCACATCTGGAAGAACTGGCGCCACTATCTGGCCGAGTTCGCGCAGAAACTTTTCAGATAGGATCGTCTATCTGATACTGGCATCGACAATGGTGATGTCGGGCTTTTCGAGCCGTGCTTCGAGATACTCTTTGAATTTCTGTATCCGGGCGCGGCTCATCTGCTGACTGTAGCTCACCAGCGCCACATTGAGAGTGTCGAGACGGCGGCTTTCGACGTTGCTGACGATTGCGCGCGTCACTGCTATATCCTTGATCTCAGGGAAGAGTACCTTGATTTCGGGCGTGATGCGGGCGGCGATGGTGTCGTTTTCGTTGGCAAACGCATTGACGGCTCTGAGTGAGTCGATAGTCTCGCGCTGAGAGTTGATTGTCGACTGTGTCACCTGATACATGTCGCGCAGCATTGTCGATGTGGCCTGAGTGGCGTCGAAGCCTCTGTCGGGACTGTCGCCCTGGATGATTCTCAGACGTGTGCCGGCCAGATGGTAGTCGGCCAGACGGTCGGTCAGGGCGAGAGTGAGAGAGTCCTGGGGCAGTATTTTGCCTACAAGACTGACGGTCAATGATTTCTGTTTGCCTTTCATCACAGCGCTTGAGTGGAGCACCTGTGTGCCCTCGAAGTCAAACATATCGTCGACAAAGCGGTTGCAGTTAGCGTTGAATGTGTTTTGTTCATACATTCTGTAGGTCAGATAGCAGGCCGGTATCATTGTGAGTACGGCGATTGTGTAGACTGTGTTCCTGACACGTCGTGCACGCTGAGGGTTGGAGAAGTCCTTGACCTGATATTTCATCAGTTTGACCCCGAGGGTCGTTGCGCATGCGATGAAAACCGAGTTGATGAAGAATAGATATAGTGCTCCGAAGAAATATGTCATCTGGAATGTGGCCAGGCCATAGCCGACCGTACACAGCGGGGGCATCAGGGCTGTGGCGATCGCCACGCCGGGGATGACGTTGCCCTTCGAACGGCTGCCTATGGCTATGATGCCTGCGGCGCCGCCGAAAAAACCTATGAACACATCGTAGATCGTCGGCGACGTGCGGGCAAGAAGTTCGCTGTGGCCTTCTTCGACAGGCGAGATGAGGAAGTAAATACACGATGTTGCGACGCTGAACATCGTTGCCATCATAAGGTTGCGGAACGAACGCTTCATCAGTTCGAAATCGTGGACTCCGACGGCGAGTCCTATGCCGATGATAGGCCCCATCAGCGGTGAGATCAGCATGGCACCGATAATGACGGCTGTCGAATTGACGTTCAAGCCCAGAGAGGCTATGAAGATTGCAACGATGAGGATGAGGATATTGGTGCCTCTGAACGAGACTCCTTCGCGTATAGCGGCCTCGGCGTCAGACTGTGGAATTAGAAACGGGGTTATATCAAAGTACGACGACAGCTTGTCGCGCACGGTCTTCAGATCGAATGGAGTCATAATGAGTTGAATGATTTAGTTATCTGTCATAAATCCCTTGATGTAGGAACAATCATCTTGCAGTATTGTTCCTTTATAAAATATACTTCATTTCAGTCGATAAACGCATGTAAGCAGGATGATATGGGTTGAATTCCCGATGATTAGATGCCGGTGGCTCCCCAGTTGCCGCGGTCGAGGTTACGGTAGGAGACGGCTTCCTGCATGTGGTGTGGGCGGATTTCGGGCGACGCTTCGAGGTCGGCGATGGTGCGGGCCACTTTGAGAATGCGGTCGTAGGCGCGGGCGCTCATGTCGAATTTAGTCATGGCGTGTTCGAGTATGCGCATTGTGTCAGAGTCGAGTGCACACCATCGCTTGATCAGACGTGAGTTCATCTGGGCGTTGCTGTTGACCTCTGTCTCTCCCGCGAAACGGGCTTCCTGAATGGCTCTCGCTGCGATCACACGGTTGCGGATTGCATCGCTCGGCTCGCTCGGCTCGTCGGACGACAGGCGTTGGAACGGCACAGGCAGGATCTCGACCTGAATGTCTATGCGGTCGAGCAGCGGGCCAGAGATGCGGTTGAGGTATTTTGACACTTGCCCCGGCATGCATGTGCATGGTTTTGTGGGGTGGTTGTAGTAGCCGCATGGACAGGGGTTCATCGACGCCACGAGCATGAACGATGCCGGATAGTCGATAGAGTAGCGGGCGCGCGACACTGATATATGCCGGTCTTCGAGCGGCTGGCGCATCACTTCGAGCACCTGACGCGAGAATTCAGGAAATTCGTCGAGGAAAAGGATACCATTGTGAGCAAGAGATATTTCGCCGGGCATCGGCGACGATCCGCCACCGACAAGAGCCACGGGAGATATGGTGTGGTGGGGCGAGCGGAAAGGCCGGTGGGACATCAGTCTCGAACCTCTGCGCAATTTGCCGGCAACGGAGTGTATTTTAGTTGTTTCGAGAGCTTCACGCAGGGTCAGCGGTGGCATGATCGACGGCAGACGCTTGGCCATCATTGATTTGCCTGAGCCGGGAGGCCCTACGAGCAGAATGTTGTGGCCGCCGGCGCAGGCGACTTCGAATGCCCGCTTTACATTCTCCTGTCCCTTGACTTCCGAAAAGTCGAAGTCGAAAATCTGGCGTTCGGCAGCAAACTCCTCGCGGGTGTTGACGATCGTCGGGGCTATTGTCGATGTGCCGCTGACAAAGTCGATTACTTCCCTGAGGTTTTCTGCACCATAGATGTCGATGTCGTTTACTACGGCAGCTTCGGTAGCATTGGCTTTGGGCACTATCATTGCCTTGAATCCGGCTCTGCGTGCTTCGATAGCCATGGGTAGCACCCCCTTTATCGGCAACAGTGAGCCATCGAGCGAGAGTTCTCCCATCATCATGAATCTATCGAGTCCCGGCGCCTGGATCTCTTCGGAGGCTGTCAGCACCCCGACTGCGATCGGCAGATCGTAGGCCGAGCCTTCTTTCCTGACATCGGCCGGCGCAAGGTTGACGACAACGGAGCGGCGGGGAAATTCGAAGCCCGATTCGCGCATGGCCGAGCGGACGCGTTCGTTGCTCTCCTTGATAGCGGTGTCGGGCAATCCGACGATTGAATACGTGTATCCGCGGCTGACAGCCACTTCGATTGTGATCACGATGGCGTCGATGCCTTGAACTGCTGCTCCAAAAGTCTTGATAAGCATGGTGGTCAGTGTTTTGAGTTTATGCAGCTGTCGACAAACGCTTCGGCTCTGCCGACCGATGGCGTTCTGAGGAGTTGAGAACCGGTCGAATCGCTTACGATGAAATAAGGTAGTTGTGGCACACCGAGACGCTCGATGCCGGGTGACGCAAGCGATCCTGCGACCCAAATTCTTTTCCATGATGCAGAGTCGGTTCTGACAGAATTATGCCATGCGGTGGTGTCGCGGTCGACGCTGATGTCGGCGATCTGTAGCGAAGGCCTGAGCGCTTTGCGGCCGAGACGTTTCAGTGCCGGAACGATTGAGTCGCTGCGTCCCGGGCCTTTGTTGTCGGAGATAACGATGAGTGTCAAGGGTCTGTCGGCCGGATTTATCTCTACCAGCGAGTCGCGCATGTTGATGCCGGGAATTGGACTGACGGCTTCGGTGGCTGTGCTCGCCACGAGTCGCTGAAGCATCGTATTGAAGCCGTCGACAAGATGTCCGGGTCTTACATCAGGATTGATCGTCGACATCACAGAGTCGGCCCGCAGGGCGTTGGCCGATGCGTCGTAAGATGTGAGCATGAGCAACGTCGATACTATGTCAGACGGGTTGCGGGCGACATAGTCTTCAATGACAGCGTTGGCGCTTGGCGACGAGAGTTTTTCGTCGTTGGCCTTGAGAAATCTTGCCCAACGCTCGCTGATATCGCTGCCCGACACTTCTATAGAATTGGGCGCGTTGCGTGTCAGCTTACATTCGATGCGGTCGCCGTTGGCGACATATAGTTCGCCGATCAGGCGGTAGTCGTTGTCAAGGATTTCGACGATAGTCGGGATGGGGGCTACGCCTTTGTATTCAAATTTGCCGTCGCGCGCCGCCGTCACCCCCTTTGTCAGGGTTCCGTTGGTGTAGTAGACAAATCTGAGGTTGATAGTGGCGTTGCCGTCGACAGTCCCTTCGATAGTGAATGTTTCGCTGTCGCCGCAGCTCCAAAACATGATGGCGCAGACGATCGTAGCCATCATGCGCAGTAGTCTATGATTGTTGGCAGGCATTTGATTGTGCTGGTTTGAGTCAATGATTGTTGACAAAGATAACTATAGTTTTCGAATAGAGCTTCTAAAAACTGCCGAAAAGGCGAGGAAAAGGGTCGAAAAGTGCAATTTTACGTTGCCTATACGGCTCCTATGGGTATTATTTACTACTTTTGCCATTCTAAAGCTAACATAACAACAATGCGTCAACGTGTAGGTTTCATCATATTGTTTTCGTTTATCTTCGGATTTATGCCGTCGGCCGCGCAGATTCTCAATCTCGAGGGTCAGCCGCTCGATGTCGACAGCATCAAGGACGACTTTGAAAATCAGTCTTATTTCGGGCTCTACAAGGACAACTATTTTATATTCGGCCCGTCGCTCAACGGCGCTAACCGCACCAATACAAACATCAAGTTTCAGATTTCAATCGCCCAGCGACTGACCAAGTCGGTGCTGCCATGGGGCACATATCTCTATCTTTTCTATAGCCAGAAATGTTTCTGGAACGTACTCGAGAAATCGATGCCGATGACCGATCTCAATTTCAATCCGGGTATCGGCCTGACCAAACCGCTCTATGTCAAGGATCGGTTCATAGGCAAACTTACTTTCATGATAGAGCATGAATCGAATGGCCGCGACAGCATACAGTCGCGTTCGTGGAACAAGATTTCGCTTGCGAGCAACATCATGATCGACAAGTGTCTGATGGTTCATGGAAAAGCATGGATTCCGATTGTCGACGGCGAGAACAACCGCGACATCCTCCATTACTGCGGCATCTATCAGATGGGCATACAGGTGTTCTCCAAGAATCAGCGTTTTTCAGGCAGCGTGATTCTCACTAAGCGTCTTGGCAGTGCGTTTAATTACAACACGGTCATAGAGCTGTCGTATCGCATTTTCAAGCGTGACAACCAGTATCTGTTCATGCAGTACTACAACGGCTATGGCGAAGGTCTGCTCGACTACAAGCAATTCCACAACCAATTGAGGGTCGGCATAGTAATCAAGCCTAAATTCTTCAGCGAGTTTTAGGCCCGGTTTATGAAACCGAGCCTTAGTCGCGGTCATTTGCCGACGATGTCGTCGACTATCCTTGCATAACCGTCATCGTTGGGGTGCAGACCGTCGGTGAAGAGTGATTCGTCAAACGATCCGTCGCGTTTGAACATCTTGCGTCCCGGATCGACGAAAATGCAGCCTTCTTCGGCAGCCATTTTTTCAATCATCTTGTTGACTGACTTCACGTGATCGACAGCGTCGCGGCGGGGCAGTATGCCGACCATTTTTATGGTGGCCGACGGTTGGCGTTGGCGCACAGCTTTTATAAGGAAACGCAGGCCTTCGACGATGTCCTCAGGGCTGCTGATGCCGATATTGTTGGTCCCGATCATCAGCACTACCTGATCGGCAGTGTAGCCGTCGAGTTCGCCGTGGTAGACGCGCCACAGAGCGTTCTCAATGCGGTCCCATCCGAAGCCGAGGTTGCCGAAGCCGGCCTTGGCGAGCCGTTTGTTCCACGTTTTGCTGCCATTGACCACGTGACCGACAGGCTCGCCACCCCAGAAATGGGTTATCGAGTTGCCGATGATGACCGATTTGGGAGCGTTGGCCGCGTTGCGGGCGAGTACGTCGTCGTGGCGTCGGCGCCATTCGTAGTTTGCTGCTTCGCGACGTTGGGTGACAGGTATTGTTGTGGCAATATCGCCTTGCGGCATGCTCAGAGCTTCGCGGGCGACTTTTTCGACTGCTGTGGCGATCGATGTCATGCCGAGGTCGGAAGGATGGACGTCATCGACCCATCCCTCATCTGAAATGGCCATATCTTCACGCGACACGTAGTAGAGATCCTTGACGCCTTGAGAGCGAAGCTTGTCATATGTCGCTTTGGCTGCGGAGTTGAGCCGTTCGATGATTTCAGCCTGTTTGCTGTTGACTGGTGCGTCGCTGAAGCCAGAGTGTTCGGTGAGGATTATCGGACAGTCGTTTTTAGCGCGCAGAGTCGTGACAGCATTAGTGATCAGTGAGTCGAGTTCGACGGCTGATCTCTCGCACAGATTGGCCATGCACGACAACACATATAGCCTGGCGTCGATTTCTGACATAAGGTCGAGTATGCCTTGTTCAAGGCGTCCGTTACCCGAAAATCCGAGGTTGATCAGCGGAAAACCGAGCGAGCGTTGGAGCTGGGTAGTCCATGCCATGCCCGGTCGCGAAGCAACACCGCCTTGTTCGATCGAAGTGCCGTAGAGCACGATGGGACGCTCTTTCGATGCCGGTATAAAGCTCAGATCGCAGCTGTCGGGTATGGCAATCTCGAGTTCTTTCACTCCGTTGTAGAGGGGTAGATAGAGATGAAATTCGTATCCTTTATCGTGAAACTCGTTCATGCGGTCGTTGATGAAACGAGTTGTGACCGTGTCGTTATTGTTGTTGAAGAAGCCGAAGAAGCGGCGTGATTTTCCGTCCTGGTCAATGCCGTAGAGGTCGAGACCCGACACACCGGTTGCAGGCATGTGGTGCATGGCTTCAGGGCCTTCGACGATATAGCGCACCTTGATCTGCGGCGCGTTGGAGTAGAAGTGCAATGCCAGTCCGGCTGAGTGACGCGAAAGGTTCCATACCGGTCCGCGCACATTGCCGATTGCCCTGTCGGGCAGGCGATAGTAAGTGTTGCCGATTTCTTCTGTCCAGGCTTGGTTTTGAACAACGGGATAGCCGGCATCCATCGGATTGAGCCATTTCCATTCATCGGCATTTGCAAACACTGAGCAGATCAGAGATAGAAGTAAGGTGAGCGGGCGGAATGTTATATTCATTTCAAATGGTTTAATAAGTAAGTTTTCGCAAAAATAATCAAAAAAACTCTATCCTTCTCCCATTTGATGCATTTATTGAAATTATATGTTTTTTCAGGACCGCTGATCAATGCGCTGGGCAATGCATGGGTCTACAATTTTTAGCAAGTTATTTTTTGGAGGTATTGTTAAAAGTGTTATCTTAGCACGTTAAATTTTCTAAGACTAAGATAATGGAAAATCAACATAGATTTTGTGTTATAATGTGCGGAGGCATTGGCAGCCGTTTTTGGCCTTACAGCCGTGCCGACCGCCCCAAACAGTTCATCGACTTCCTTGGCACAGGCCGTTCGTTGCTGCAGATGAGCTATGACCGCATCCTGCCGCTCGTGCCCAAGGAAAACATAATCATAGTGACCAACGAGGCCTATGCACCGCTCGTCAGGGAGCAGCTGCCGGAAATTGCCGACGAGAGCATATTGCTGGAGCCTGCACGCCGCAACACTGCGCCCTGCATCGCCTGGGCTGCCTATCATATCTCTGCCCGCGACCCGCAGGCGTCGATGATTGTGACTCCGAGTGACCATCTGATCACCAACGAACGGGAATTTGAGCAGAGCATCAGGCGAGGCTTCGAGTTTGTCGAGACCCACGACGCTCTTCTGACTCTCGGCATTACACCGACCAGACCAGAGACCGGCTATGGCTACATTCAGGTCGGCGATGAGGTGGAAACCGATATCAACCGGGTGAAGACATTC
Organism: uncultured Muribaculaceae bacterium; assembly: GCA_910587475.1. Classification (GTDB taxonomy): domain Bacteria; phylum Bacteroidota; class Bacteroidia; order Bacteroidales; family Muribaculaceae; genus CAG-873. Next base: position 22,338 of record CAJUMR010000020.1, on the reverse strand, counting down.
ACAGAGAAACCCGACAAAGAACTGGCCAAGGTGTTCCTCGAGTCAGGTGAGTTTTTCTGGAATTCCGGCATCTTCCTCTGGAGTGCAAAGACGATCTGCAACGCCCTTCACGAGCACGCTCCGGAGATAGCAGCCAAATTTGACGAGGGCATCGGAGTGTTTGGCACAGACAGGGAGACGGCGTTTATCGAAACCAATTTTCCCGCATGTCTCAGCATCTCGATCGACTTTGCAGTGATGGAAAAGGCGCATAATGTCTGCGTTGAGACTGTGCGTTTCGGGTGGAACGATCTTGGGACCTGGAGCGCTCTCTATGATATGTCGCCCAAAAACCGCGACGCCAATGTCACGCAGAACTGCAGTGTGCTTTCATACAATTCGCGAGGCAACATATTTGCCGTGCGCGGCGACAAGCTTGTGGTTGTCGAAGGGCTTGAAGATTACATTGTCGCCGATTCGGGCGATGTGCTACTGATCTGTCCCAAGGCAGAGGAACAGCGCATCAAGCAGATGGTCAATGATGCTAAGATGAGTTTCGGAGAAAAATATTTGTAGACGCATGGAAACAAAAAAGATACACCTCTGTTGGTTCAGCGATGATCCATATCCGGTAGAAATTAAGGTTTGCCTCGAATCGTGGAAGCGGGTCTTGCCCGATTATGAGGTAAAAATATGGCGAATGGCAGATGCGCGCGCCATAGGCATGCCTTATATCAATGAGGCTCTTGATGCTCGACGCTGGGCTTTTGCGTCGGATGCCGTAAGGTTTTATGCAGTGTACACCGAGGGCGGAGTGTATATGGACAGTGATGTGTTTATATACCGGCGTTTTGACGATTTCCTTCCTGACGACAGTGGGTTTGTGACGTTCAACGAGCGCATAGTGGATAGCTGGACCGTATATGGTCTTCAGGCCGCGTTTTTTATTGGCACGAAGGGCAATGAGTTCTGCCGCGAAATGGTCGACTACTATGCTTCGCGTCATTATATAAAAGCGGACGGGACGCAGGATAACTCGATATCGCCTTACACGATGAAGTCTGTAGCTGAGAAGTATGGTTATGTCTGCGATGATTCGAAAGTTCAGCGTCTTGGAGCATTGACGGTATATCCTACCCATTATCTTGCACCGCGCAAGCGCTATAAGATTTATAAAGATACGATAGGACAACACCGCGTTTATGGCAGCTGGCGAAAGCGTAAATTCGGGCGAAAGATCGAAATAGCGGTCAAGCATGTCTATAATCTAACAAAGTATTACTTGTTAAGAATCAAGAATTAAGAGATCTGATTTTACCGGCTGACCGAGTAGTTGTATAATATGATTTATTTTGATTGCGATAGGCTAAAACATCCCAATACAGGGTTATATCATTATACATTGAATTTGGCACATGCACTCGCTCAAGAAGCGTTGAAACGCGGCGATCACCGTCTCGGATTCTATGTGCATAAGGATAAAGCTTCTTTGCTTGACGAGAGGTTTGCCGTAAAGACAGTCGGCTGGCTTGACCGCGGAGTGTTGTATGACAGAAGTATAAAACTTTGGCATACGTCTAATCAACTGTCGCACTATCAGCCGTTGAATGGCAAGAAGGTGCTGACGGTTCATGACCTTAACTTTTTATATGAGCCGATCGGCGAAAAGAAGAAGCAGAAATACCGCTCAGATGTAAATAAGAATCTGAGACGTTGTGATGCTATCATTGCAATATCTAATTTTGTCAAGGAGGATATCAAGCGATATCTTGAAGTCGGCGATATACCGATCGAGGTTATTTACAACGGATGCAATGAGTATAATGGTCCGATAACAGCTCCGGCGCAGTTGAGCGGAAGGGAGATGCTGTTTGCGGTCGGAAATGTTATGCCAAAGAAGAATTTGCATGTGTTACCTTCGCTACTGGTCGGGAACGATTATGAGCTTGTGATATCGGGTATAATCGTTGACGTAATGTATCAGTCAAGGATTATCGAAGAAGCTAAAAAGTATGGCGTCGAGGACAGGGTTGTCATAACCGGCCCTATTGACGAGTCTGTCAAGCATTGGTATCTCAAAAATTGCAAGGCGTTGCTTCATCCGTCAATTGCCGAAGGGTTCGGCTTACCGGTTATTGAAGCTATGAGCTATGGAAAACCTGTTTTTTCGTCTGATCACACTTCTTTGCGTGAAATAGGAGGTAACAAGGTTTATTATTTCAATCATGACTTTGACCGAGACATGATGCGCGATGAGTTTGCTGCCGGGCTCGAAGATTTCGCCCAAGGAGGCAAGACGCCCGAAGATCTGATAGAGTATGCTCATCGTTTCTCATGGGGTGAAGCAGCGCGGCGTCATCTTGATTTATACGACAGAATTTTGATGGATTGATTTGTGAGCAGTCACAGTCAACTGCCGGGTAAGGCAGGGCGGTTATGAGTTAAAAAAATACCGGTCCGATTGACGGAGCGTGGACAAATATTCGGTTCTGTGTGACATAAATGACAAAGGTAAGTAGCTACGAAACAAGATGCAGATAACAACAAACGAGGCCGCAGCTATTGTGTTGCGGCCTCGTTTGTTGTGGTGTGTTGGAGGGTTGTCAGTCTGCTTCGTAGACCGCCATAACCTGTTTGTAAAAATTATCGTAGGTGAAGCGTCGCATGAAAGTTTCGCGGGCGGCTTTTCCCATTGTCTTGCGTCTGTCAGGGTTGTCGACAAGGCTGTTGACTGCGGCGGCTAAAGCCTTTGGATCGTCGGGCGCTACAAGGAGTCCGTCGACACCGTCGGTGATTATTTCGGGTTGTCCGCCGGTGTTTGATGTTACGAGCGGAATGCCTGCGGCGAGGAATTCAAAGTTGACAAGTGCGCAGGGCTCTTCCCATCGCGAAGGTATCACGCCGATGTCGGCGCGAGAGATGTATTCGACCACCTTAGGCGTGAAACCGATCCATTCGATGCGGTTGTCGACTCCGTTTTTCTTGGCGCGTTCGTGCAGCAACGCTGTGTAGTTTTCTTCTCCTTTGCCGCATATGGTCAGAGAGACGTCAGGCATCATTGGCATGGCATCGATTATGGTGTCAACGCCTTTTTCGGGGTAGAGACGGCCCATGAACAGCATCGAGACTGTTTTTTTACAGTTGTCGTCCTCTTGATTTTTGGGTTTTGCGATTGTCTTGGTAGAGTTGAGTATGACCGTCACTTTCGACGGGACGATGCCCGAGCGGTTGGAGAGCAACATGTCCTTGGATTTCTGCGACACGCAGATGATCTTGTCGAGCATTGAGTATGCCTTATCCAATTTTTTTGCCGTTGGAGCCTGTTGGATCAGATGGTTTGTGCAGATGAAGCGCGGACGTCGTGCGGCGGGTAGAAGGCGCAGAGCGTTGGCCACAAGGTGGGTGTCGATGATCCGGTGGACGTGGATCAGAGCTTGACCATGGTATCGTCGGAAGATATTGGCTATGAGCAATGGAGATATCAGATTGATATGGCCGTGGATCTGCATTACGTGGACGTTGAAACCGCCTTCTTTGAAGTGTTTTACCACTTCTGGACGATTGGCGCATATTATCTCTACTTCGTGGCCGTGGTTCCGTTGTTCGGTCGCCAGAGACATTACGTACACTTCACCTCCGCCCCATTCTTTTGCAGAAACAAGATGAACGATTTTCATTGTATTTTATGTTTGACGTTATTTTAGAGTGTGTTGTTGTGCAGTTTTGCGTTTGTTTCGCCAGGTGAGACGCTCTTCGGTAGAGAAATGCTCTATGGCATAACTTAGAGTCACAGAGGAGATGGTGGCGATGTGGTCGTTGAGAAATTGTTCGAGGCGGGAGCGGTCTTTTTTGCCACATTCGCGTAAAACCCACCCGACGGCTTTACGCATAAGCGGATGGGGCATGTTGATGCTGCGGTCGCACATTTCCAAGGCGATGTCGAGGTCGCCGGAGCGGATGGCTGTAAGAGTTGAGACCACAGCTACACGGCGCTCCCAAAGATTTTGAGAATCGGCGAGTAGGCGGATGTCGTCGATGCATCGTCCTCGTGTGAGTTCCTTACCTATAATATATGGAGCCGACAGATCGACAAGATCCCAATTGTTGGCCTTATGGCAGGTCGAGATATATTGTCGGGCTATTGCTTCTTGATCGTCCGGCCGGCGCGCCGACTTGTAACGTTGGACCAATGCGAGAAATCCGGCAAGCCGAAATTCGTGTATCGGATGGTCAATCATTGTCGCGATCTGATCGTAGGGTAGGGTAGAGTAGTGTCGGCTGATGCTTCGGTTGTCTGGTACGCTTATGCCGATGAACGAATCTCCTTCGCCGTATTCTCCAGGACCGCTTTTGAAAAATCTTTCAAATATTTTAACTTTTTCAGGTTCGGATCTTTTTCTTAGTTCAGATTGCCATTTCGAAACCATGATTGTTGGACAGATAGGGGTTGATTGAAAAATCAGTGCAAAGATAGCATTTTTAAACGTGATATTTGCCGCCGGACGGTCGAACGAATGATAATATTCGATTCTCAAACGCTTAAGTTCGCTGTAATGTTCAGTATTGCAGAGCGTTAGTTCTGATTTTGACTCGACGGAAATATTGCTTAAAAGAATCGTTTGAGCCATAAAAAATTAATTAGTATATTTGTAGTCTGAATATTGAAGCAAATGGAAAACAGGTTTCAGTGGATATGCGAGGGCGTTGATATGCCCGCCTTCGACATTGCCAGGATCGAGAACTGGATTGGGTCTGTTGCCAAGACTCATGGCCGAATTCTCGGTCCGCTCACCTATATATTTTGCGATGATGCAAAAATTCTTGAAGTCAACCGTCGTTTTCTCCAACATGATTATTTCACTGATATCATAACGTTTGACTATTCACGCGGTAAGTTAATATCAGGAGATATGTTCATTTCGCTCGACACAGTCAGAACCAACGCGGATCTTGTAGGAGCTACCTATGACGATGAACTCATGCGGGTCGTCGTGCATGGTGTCCTTCATCTGTGCGGTATCAACGATAAAGGTCCCGGTGAGCGAGAGATTATGGAAAATGAGGAAAATAAGGCACTTGCATTGCTTTTGACAATGTAAGCGGCAATCATACTGAATAATTGTATGCAATTTGAATTTGATGTAATAGTAGTAGGAGCGGGCCATGCAGGATGCGAGGCGGCTTCAGCTGCAGCCCGTCTCGGAGCATCGACGCTGCTTGTGACGATGGATATGAACAAGATTGCGCAGATGAGCTGTAATCCGGCCGTTGGTGGTATAGCCAAGGGTCAGATTGTCAGGGAAATAGATGCGCTTGGCGGTCATATGGGGGAGATAACAGACTACACTTCCATACAGTTCCGCATGCTCAATCGGTCCAAGGGGCCTGCGATGTGGAGTCCGCGAGCGCAATGCGATCGCAATAAGTTCTCGGCAATGTGGCGTCATGTCCTTGAACATATGCCCAATCTGTCGATGTGGCAGGATTCGGTTGTGCAACTGGTCGTCGAGGATGGAGCGGTCCGTGGAGTGAAAACCGCTGATGGAGCTACCTTTACCGCAAAATCCGTAGTGCTTACCAATGGAACATTCCTCAATGGTCTGATGCATATCGGAAAAGTGCAGCTGACCGGGGGACGCATTTCAGAGCCTGCAAGCTATGGACTTACCGAACAGCTGAAGGATCTCGGTTTTATAGCCGACCGCATGAAAACAGGCACTCCCGTCCGCATCGACGGCAGGTCGGTGAAATGGGAAAAGACAGTTCCCCAAGCCGGAGACAGTGATTTTCACAAGTTTTCCTATATGCCCGATGTTGATCGCCGCCTGATGCAGCGCGATTGCTACATTGTTTACACAAACGAAAATACACACGAAGTCTTGCGCAGAGGATTGCCGGATTCTCCGTTGTTCAACGGCCAGATAAAGAGCATCGGTCCGCGATATTGTCCGTCTATTGAAACCAAGATTGTAACATTTGCCGATAAGACAGAGCACCAGTTGTTCCTCGAACCGGAAGGCGAATCCACAACTGAGTTCTATCTCAACGGTTTCTCGTCGTCATTGCCTATGGATGTGCAGATCGAGGCGCTTGAGACCATTCCGGCGCTTTCCGACGTGCAGATTTATCGGCCAGGCTATGCCATTGAATATGACTTTTTCGATCCTACACAGCTGAAACATACTCTTGAAACAAAACTGATCGGCGGACTTTATTTCGCAGGACAGATCAACGGAACCACGGGCTATGAGGAAGCAGCCGGGCAGGGACTTGTCGCCGGCGCTAATGCTGCACTTTCGGCGCTCGGACGCGAAGAATTCACTCTTGCGCGCGATGAGTCATATATCGGAGTTCTGATTGACGATCTCGTGACAAAAGGAGTCGATGAACCGTATCGAATGTTCACTTCGCGCGCTGAGTATCGCATATTGCTCCGGCAGGATGATGCAGATGTGCGTCTGACACCACGAGGTTACGAAATCGGGTTGGTGCCGTTCCGACGTTATGAGGTGCTCCGTTCGAAACTCGAAAGCCGCGACAGACTGATCGCTTTCTGTCGTGAATTCTCGGTAAAGGCGTCTCTGATCAATCCGGCCTTAGAGTCGATCGGAGTAGCTCCGTTGAAGCAGGGCGTCAAGCTTGCCGAGCTTCTGCTTCGTCCGCAGCTTGGATTTGCGAATCTCCGCACCATGATTGCCCCGCTCGACGAGCAGATAGGGCAGATCCGCGAAGACATCAGAGAAGAAACGGTCGAGGCTGCCGAAATCCTGTTGAAATATGAAGGGTATATTGCGAGAGAGCGACAGATTGCAGACAAACTCAAACGTCTTGATTCGGTAAAGATACCACAGTCTTTTGACTTTGACAGTCTGACATCACTGTCGACCGAAGCCCGTCAGAAGCTGACACGTCAACGTCCGGAAACGATAGGCGAGGCGTCGCGAATCCCCGGTGTATCTCCGAGCGATGTCAATATCCTTTTGTTGATGATGAATAGATGACGGATTTGTTCCACGTGGAACAAAATGTTTGCAAAGAACAAAAAATCAATCAATTATAAATAAAGTTACATGGAATACGTAAAATCAAAAATTCGTGATGTCGCAGACTTCCCGACCAAGGGAGTCCTGTTCAAGGATCTTACGACTGCATTCAAAGACCCGCGAGCCTTACACATTATCGGTTGGGATCTCTCTCAACTATATCGCGACAAAGGAGTGACTAAGGTTGTTGGCATTGAGTCCCGCGGATTTATCGGCGGCTCGATACTTGCATTTGAACTCGGAGCCGGATTTGTTCCAGCCCGTAAACCCGGAAAATTGCCTGCTGACACAATCAAAATGGAGTATGCCAAGGAGTATGGAACCGACGTTATCGAGATCCATCGTGACGCTATCGGTCCTGACGACATTGTCGTTATTCATGATGATGTGCTCGCAACCGGTGGAACAATGGCTGCTGCCTACAATCTGATAAAAAGTCTCAATCCAAAGAAAATCTACATCAATTTCATCATTGAACTTTCAGCGCTCAACGGCCGCCAGGCCATGCCTGAGGGTGTAGAAGTGACATCTTTGATCAAGTATTGATCTAACACAACATATCAGGGTCGGGATCGTTATGACAATACGTTCCCGACTTTTTCATTATGGCAAAGCACGAAAAATCGCCTGAATTAAAAGAGAAGATCTCTATATTGCCCGACACCCCCGGAGTCTACACCTATTACGACTCAGAGGGCAAGGTGATCTATGTAGGAAAGGCAAAGAATCTCAAGAGAAGGGTGTCGTCGTATTTCAACCGTACTCATGATTGTCTGCGCACAAATCTGCTCGTAAGAGCCATTGCCGACATGTCTTATATCGTCGTGCCGACAGAGCAGGATGCGTTGAATCTCGAAAACTCCATGATCAAGGAGTTTCAGCCGCGCTACAATGTGCTTCTGAAAGACGATAAATCGTATCCGTGGATTGTTGTCACCAACGAGTTGTATCCACGTGTGTTCATGACTCGTCAATATGTCAAGGATGGTTCGAAGTATTACGGCCCATATACTAACACGGCGATCGCCCGCACGGTGATCGATCTGATCAGAGAATTATATCCGGTGCGCACGTGCCGCCTTCCGATCACTCCTGATTATATATCGTCGGGGAAGGGAAGACTATGCCTGCAGTATCACATAAAAAAGTGTCGCGGTTGCTGCGCAGGAGCTATTTCTGTCACAGAATATGCCGATCATATCGAGAGGATCAAACAGATACTCAGAGGCGACACCCAGGAGCTGCTTAATTATCTGAAATCGGAGATGGAGCGCCTCGCTGCCGATATGCGTTTTGAAGAGGCTCAGGAACTCAAGGAAAAGTATCTACTGCTTGAAAATTACCAAGCCAAGAGCGTGATCGTCAGCCAGACAATCAACGATATAGACGTGTTTGCTATCGACGATGATGAAAAAGACGTTTATATCAACTATATGCACGTGAGACGTGGTGCTGTGGTGAGAAGTATCACGCTGCGCTATCGCCGCAGCCTCGACGAGTCGCAGGCTCAACTGCTCGCTTATGCGATGGAAGAGATACGCAATACTCTCGGCGTTGTCTACGATGAAGTGGTGGTGCCGCTTGTGCCCGAAGTCGAGATGCCGGGAGTCAGTTTCACGGTGCCTCAACGCGGCGATAAAGCGAAATTGCTTGAGGTGTCGCGTCGCAATGCCCGCCAGAACAAGATCGATGTGCTGAAGCATATGGAGAAGAATGATCCCGAGTTGCGGGTCGACCGCTTGATGGAACGTATGAAAGCTGATTTTCGTCTCAGTGAACTGCCGCGTCACATAGAGTGTTTCGATAACTCTAACATACAAGGGTCAGATCCTGTGGCTTCGTGCGTTGTGTTCCGCAACGGTAAGCCTGCCAAACGAGATTATCGCCATTTCAACATAAAGACTGTCGTAGGCCCCGACGATTTCGCCTCGATGCGCGAGGTGTTGACACGTCGGTATACGCGTCTGATGGAGGAGGGGCAGGGGTTGCCCCAGCTGATCGTCGTCGATGGTGGCAAAGGTCAGCTGAGTGCTGCGGTCGAAGCTTTGGAGTCTATCGGGCTTAGAGGCACGATTGCTGTCGTAGGCATTGCAAAGCGACTTGAGGAGATATATTTTCCCGGCGATAGTGTGCCGCTCTACATCGATAAAAACTCGGAGTCTCTTAGAGTGGTTCAGCATATGCGCGACGAGGCTCACCGCTTCGGCATTACTCACCATCGCAACCGCCGGAGCAAGTCGCAGCTCGTCAGTGAGCTTGATGACGTGAAAGGCATCGGCCCGCGTACGTCAGAGGCGCTGTTGAAGTATTTCAAGAGCGTGAAACGCATCCGCGAGGCGTCTCTCGATGATATTGCGGCTGTTGTCGGTCGCGCGAAAGCCCTGATTGTAAAGTCGGCTCTCGAAGGTCAGAAGTTGAATATTAATAAAGAATAATACAGTTTGTTTTATGAGATTGGTCATACAACGCGTGACAGAAGCGTCGGTCTCTGTCGACGGAGAGCTTATTGCCGCAATCGGCCGCGGCTTCATGGTTTTGGTTGGAGTTGAAAAAGGCGATACGTCTGACGATGTCGAATGGCTTGCCTCGAAGACTGCAGCCCTGCGGGTGTTCGATGATGAATCCGGGGTGATGAATCTGTCTATTGCCGATATCGGAGGACAGGTGCTTGCCGTGAGTCAGTTCACATTGACGGCATCGACCCGCAAAGGCAACCGCCCGAGTTATATCCGTGCGGCCGGTCATGATCTTGCAGTGCCGATGTATGAGGCTTATTGCCGGCGCATGGCCGAATTGCTCGGGCGGCCGACCCTCTGTGGCCGTTTCGGGGCAGACATGAAAGTGGCGCTTGTCAACGACGGCCCCGTCACTATCATAATCGATTCCCGCTTGCGCGAATGATCATGGTATAATGTATCTGACTACTTGATAATCTTGGTCTTCGGTTTCAGTTATACCAAATATTTCTTTATCAGATTCCGAGGAGGCAATGTTGCCCACGGGATGTGATAATTCATATTTTTGAAGTAAATTTCCCTCCCAATCAAATATATATAAATGATTATCCATGCCGGATTTCATACCGGGTTTTGCTAATTTCTCTACGTTAATTCCTGATGCAATTGCTCTGAAATCGTGGTGTGTCATATCTGAAAACGTGACGTATATGGCGTTTTTCGTGACATCTATTTGCATACCCATCAATTGGTCATCGGGAAAACCTGTAGGGGTGACACCATCCTGATCGACGTGATATTGAGGGTATTGATCTAAAAGCACTTTTCTCTCGACAATTCGGTTGTCGATGATTTTAAAAATCTCAAGATATAATCCTTCGTCGCAAGTGTATGCATACCAGTCATTTGTCGGATGCTTTTTTAGGCGTGCTCCAGAATTGTATAGCCATTGCTTGGTAAGTATCGGACCGTTAAAACAGTCATCAGGATAAAAGCTATCCAAAATGGTTAATTGGCCGGAATTTATATTCAAATTGCCAAACCAAGAGTCTTGTTCCGGAGTGTTTATCAAGCATGCCAGAAGATTGCTGTCATTGCGATATGCCGCTCTCATGATGAATGTCTGTCCGGGTTGTTTAAATGCGTGGATCGGGCGATATTCTACAGCAGAATCTCGGTCAATTATTTCAAAGGCGCGTGAAGAATTTGATTCATAGGCCATTAATCTGTGGTTTTGCTTGTTTACCAATCCACCGTTGTCCATCAATAGTTCGTCAGGACCAATCCCTCGTTTTACGAGTTTTCCAATCTGTTTGAGACTGTCTCTTACAATTTTATACTTATGATAGAGGTAGTCTGATTGTTTGGCGCGGATGATGAGAGTGTCGTTGAACGAGCATAATATGGCTGCACTTGTGATTAATGAATCAGATTGTAGAAATTGTGCTGAAATCTCAATAGACTCAGTTTTTTTATTTACCGTGCAGGAAAAACATAGTAAACAGGTTAAAATGAGAGTAGAGAGACTTCGCATTATATACTTATAGTTAATTAATTATTCGTGCTTCATGTTTTCGATCTCAGTCATATTTGATTTCTGCAAATATAATATGTTTTTTCGATTTTATCAGTAGTGAGCGTTTGTTTTTAGTCTTTTTTTAATATTGGATAATTGGCTTATGGTCAGCTTAATATTTACGCATGCAAATATTTTGCCCGAAAATGCGCGAATGATTTTTTTGCTTGCGGGTTAAAATATTTTTCGGTCTTGGGTGTCTATATCAGTAGAAACAACATTTAATTCATCACAGAAATGAGACATTCAAGATTTATTCATTTTGCGGGAGCGCTGACAGGCGCAGCGCTACTTGTAGCGGCAGGATCTTCTGTCGTAATGTGGCTTTGGAATTTTGTGATGCCTGACGTTTGTGGCTTCGGTTTCATAACGTTCTGGCAGGCGTTGGCGCTGCTTGCCCTGGGGCTTACCATGTCGGGAGGCATGCTGTTGCTTTTGGCTGCTGTCGCTCATCCATTACATCCCGACCACCGGTCAAGGCATGATCTGCGCAAACGCTGGCTGAGTATGAGCGAGGCTGAGCGACGGGAATTTTTTGCATCCAGAGGATTCAAGAGCGAAAATGACTCCTGATGGGCGAGCATTTACGTCGAACTGATTTCGAACGCGGGTTCTCGGATTATTCTCAGGGGCTTAAAGACTTTTTATGCCGCAGACTCGGGTCTGAAGTCGATGCAGAGGATGCATTGCAGGAGATCTACTGCAATCTGTTCCGCTCGGCCGGCGACGATCTGACGGCGATTGCCAATCTTCCGGCATGGCTCTATCGTGCGGCCCGAAATATTTTGTCAAATCTCAACCGGCGCCATCGATCCGACGATATCGACGACGAAGAGTTGCTTAACCTGATTGCCGACAAAAGCGAGGAGCAGGAATTCAAGTTGCTCAGGCAGATGTTCTGGTCAGAACTTGAAACTGCTTTGTCGGAGTTGCCTGCCGAACAGCGCCAGGTGTGGGAGCTGACAGAACTTGAAGGTGTCCCGGCAAAGGAGATTGCCCGCGCCGGGGACTTGCCTTTGGCGACGGTATTATCCCGCAAATACTATGCCGTGAAACACTTGCGAAAGCGTTTACGGATTCTGTATAATGATATAATTACAAATTAAACATAAATCATGCTTAAATATTTGATTAGCAGTGCATTGCTATGCATTGCAACCCATGCTGTGTGCCAAACTCAAAGTGACTCCATTGACGGCAATGAACCCGAAGTTGAGCTCGAAGAGCTTGTTGTCAAGGCAAATAGAAGAGTGGGGCGCGCCGACCGCAATGTGATATTTCCCGACGTCGCTGTCGTCAGGGCTTCGGTGAATGGCCGCGATCTTATCGGTCGGTTGAACCTTCCGCGCGTAAATGTCAATCCGTTGACCGGGGAGATAGGACTGTCGGGCGGAGGCAATGTTGGACTAACGGTCAACGGAGTGATTTGCTCGCAAGCTGAACTCGCGGCGTTGGATCCAACCGAGATCGTCAGAGTCGAACATATTGACAATCCGGGTCCACGTTATCCCGATTTTCAGGTGCTGATCAACGTTGTTACCCGTAGGCAGAGCAATGGTGGGAGGGTGTCGGCCGAACTGATGAACGCCTTCAAAAAAGGGGGCGAGGCTGATCTCGACAATATTGCCTTTGCTTATTCCCGCGGAAAGTCGCAGTGGACTTATGTCGGGCAATTGATGAGGCTGACCCGCGACAATTGGACCCGCGACTACTCGGAGTTACGCCATTATCCCGGAATGACCGAGACGATAACAGAGATCGGCCAGCCTTCAAAAATGGAATTTTCGGATTTTGACAATTATCTGTGTTATAGCATTGCCGACGATGGCCGCTATCTGTTCAACGCCAAATTACGTCTGGCCTGCAACGACACCCCTCATAGCGAGGAAGCAGACCGTACGACACTCAGGTACAGCACAGAGTCCTCCGCTCCAACTGAAATCTACGAGCATATGGGAGAAAGCTCGCTAAGCCCTTCTCTTGATCTTTACGGACAGTACAGGTTTGATAATGGCGGAACTTTGATCGCCGACTTTGTCGGCACCCATATCCGCTCGGCCAACGATCATGTCTATCGCCGAAGCGATGCCGGCGGCATGGTGCTCGACGACATTCAATCTTCGGTCAAGGGTCGCAAATATTCGGCTATTTTCGAAACGGTCTACAGCCAGCAAGCCGGATCACACCGCTTCGGTGGCGGAGTCAGGCATTTCCAAAGCTACGCATCCAACCGCTATGAAAGAGGGGGTACAGCGGACGCTGTCGTTCGTCAGGCCACAACGTCGATCTACGTTCAGTATGGCCTCTCGGCGGGTGATTTCAATGTGTCTGCCACGGCCGGCATGTCGCGCTTCTTCATGTCGCAGGACTCCCACCGGTTGACGAAGTGGTTAGTCACTCCGACGCTTGCTGCGTCGTGGACGCCGACCCGGTCTTTTGTGCTGCGCTATAAGGTTTCGCTTGAGGGCCGTTCGCCGTCGTTGGCCCAGATAAGCGATGTCGCGCAGCCGATCGATCCGTCTTATATCAGATGCGGAAATCCACGGTTGAACACCTTCAGCGTGCTCGACCATGAATTGAACGCCGGCTGGCAGTGGAGATGGCTAAGCGTTGATTTATCTCTGCCGATGTCGCGGGAGTTCAAGCCTGTGATGGAAGATGTGGTGTATGATGACGGGGTGTTTGTGCGCACATATTTCAATCAAAAGTCATTCAGTCATGTCGGAGCCGAAGCCACGGTGACTCTTCGGCCGTTGGGCGATTTATTCTCTCTTTCGCTCACTCCGAGTATCGATCGCTATGCCTGCCGCGGTAATGACTTCAGCTGCACCCGCACACTGCGCAACTTCAGGATTGATGCTGCCGTGACATACCGAGGGTGGGAGGTGAGCTACAACACTCTGACCGGTTATGCCAACTACATGTCGGGCGCCCGTCTGATGAAGGAGCGCAACATGTCACTCCTGATGGCCGGATACAAGGGTGCGGCTTATTCGGCGAAGATAGGTGTGCTCGATCCATTTGTGAAGACTTACTGGATGGAGACACGCGACATGCTGCCATTGCTCAGCTCGGAGTCGCGGGCCTACAGCAATCGCCCGACCTATTTCGTCGTGCAGTTAAGTCTCAATCTGTCTTTCGGTCGTAAAACTCATGATCGGTCTGTCGGACTCGGCAATAGTGACTCCGACAGCGGACTTCTCAAGGCAACTAAGTGAAATCAATGTTTAAAACTCGATCAATATGCACTATTCATCAACAAAATTCATCAAATTCAATCCCCGCGGGTGTAAGGGCTGCTGGTTATGCATAGACCAATGTCCGGTGCATGTTATAGGCAAGGTAAGGTTTCTTTTCCATCGCCACGCAATCATCCTCCGCCCCGACGCCTGCATCGGCTGCGGCCAGTGTGTCAAAACATGCCCCAAGAACTGTTTTTCGTCGGCCGACAACCGTTGATCATTAGAACTTGCTGCAACTACTGTCCTCCTGGCATACTTTTTCGACAGGAGGACAGTAGCTGCGGGAGGGACGATTGTTTCGAGGTAGATAGGATATGACTCCCCATGACGTAATTTGCTGGCTCTCCATTGTCGGAAGGCTTCCGCTGCTCAAGTGTGTCAGTGACTGTCCGCATAGCGGTGTCGTAAGCAAGAGATTTATACTCAGAGGAGGTCGATGCCTGACTGGCGGCAGAGTTTGATCTGTTCTTCGGGCCAGATGGAGGCTTGCACTTCGCCGATGTGGGCTTTTTGCAGGATGAACATGCAGAGACGGCTCTGGCCGATGCCTCCTCCGATTGAGGCCGGGTATTCTCCGGCGAGCAGGGCGCGGTGGAAGGCAAGCGACGATCGTTCGGTGCAGCCACGCAGTTCAAGTTGCCGTGCGAGTGACTGAGGGCTTACGCGTATGCCCATCGATGAAATCTCGAAGGGAATTTCGAGAACGCGGTTCCATAGAATGATGTCGCCGTTGAGTCCTGCATAGCCGTCGGCATTGGGTGTGCTCCAGTCATCGTAGTCGGGAGCACGGCCGTCGTGAGGTTCTCCGTCGGAGAGCGGTCCTCCGATACCGATGATGAACACGGCTCCATGTTCTTTTGCCGCTAATGCTTCGCGTTCTTTCGGTGATTTGTCGGGATAGCGGTCGAGCAGTTGCTGTGCGTGGACAAATGTTATATCGTCGGGAAGAGTGGGGGTGATGTGGGGGTAGTGATGAAAAATAGAGTTCTCAATGCTTTTAATCGTACTGTAGATGTCGCGCACGGTCTCCTTGAGATATCCGATGTTGCGGTCTTCGTCTCTGATCGTTTTCTCCCAGTCCCACTGATCGACGTAGAGCGAATGCAGATTGTCGAGGTCTTCAAATGTGCGGATGGCGTTCATGTCGGTGTAGATGCCATAGCCGGGAGCTATGTCGTAGGCAGCCAGTTTGGCTCGTTTCCATTTGGCTAAAGAGTGTACGACTTCTGCTTTGCGGCCGCCCATGGCCTCGATTTCGAAGCTGACGGCATGTTCTGTGCCGTTGAGGTCGTCGTTAAGGCCTGTGCCGGCCTCGACAAATAGCGGAGCCGTCACACGCCGCAGTTTCAGAGTCTCGGCAAATGCAGCCTGAAATTCGTCTTTGATCTGCTTGATTGCTATTTCGGTTGTCTCGGTGAGGAGTTTTCGTTTATATTTTGAAGGTATGATAAGTGCCATTGCTTTTTGGGGTTTGTGTTATTTTGTGCAAAGATGCGCAAAAATTATGGATAATTGCACACTTTTTCGGCGAAAATGTGGTGGTTGCGATGCATATTCGGTTCTTTTGCATGACAGAATGTTTAAATTATATTGCGATGCGCGATGATGTGGATAAAATTAGTTAAAAAACTCTAAATACCGCAAAAATACTATCTCAAACCACTCTCTTCGGGCATGCAAAGATTGACAAGGCCTGAAAAATATAGTATCTTTGCAGAGCAATATAGAGCCGGAGGGAGCTGACGCTTCCTCCGCTTTGTTTAAATAAAACATGTTAATCATATGATAGACAAAACCATATTGACCCAAACCGTCGAAGAAGCGATAGCAGGAACAGATCTTTTTATCGTCGATATCGATGTAAAGGCCGACAATAACATCATTGTAGAGGTTGATTCGATCTCAGGAGTCGACATTGACAGCTGTGTAGCGATCACCCGGAAGATCGAATCGGTCTTTGACCGCGATGTCGAGGACTACCAGCTCGAAGTCGGGTCGGCCGGACTCACATCCCCTTTCAAGGTGAAAGGCCAGTATGACAAAAACATAGGCAATGAAGTCGAAGTGCTGACACGCGACGGCCGCAAATTGTCGGGACGTCTTGTGGAGACTACAGACTCGACTTTCACCGTCGAAGTGCCTGTAAAGGTGAAGCACGAAGGGGCTAAACGCCCGGTGATCGAGCTGCAGCCCGAGACATTTGCTTACGGCGATTGCAAGAGCGTCAGATACAAGATCGACTTCAAATGATCATCCAAGGAAAATAAATAAACAAACAATACATCTCACATCAAAAATCATGGCAAAGAAAGAGGAAACTCCGAATATGGTCGAGCAGTTTGCAGAGTTCAAAGAGCTTAAAAACATCGACAAGACGACAATGATCAGTGTGCTCGAGGAATCATTCCGCAACGTTCTGGCAAAAATGTTCGGGACAGACGAAAACCTCGACGTCATTCTCAACCCTGACAAGGGCGACGTCCAGATATTCCAAAATCTGCTTGTTGTTCCCGACGGTGAGGTCAGCGATCCCAACATGCAGATCTCTCTGAGCGACGCCCGGGCCGATGACGACCCCGATGCAGAAGTCGGCGAGGAACACACAAAAGAAATCATCTTTGAGAAATTCGGACGCCGTGCAATCCTCAATCTCCGCCAGACCCTGCAGTCGAAGATCCTCGACCTCCAGAAAGAGGCTGTTTACAACAAGTTCAAGGAACTCGAAGGCGAATTGGTCAGCGGCGAAGTCTATCAGACATGGTCGAAAGAGACCTTGCTTCTCGACGATGACAAGAACGAACTGCTCCTTCCCAAGAGCGAGTCGATCCCCGGCGACTACTTCCGCAAGGGTGAGACAGTGCGTGCTGTGATCGCTAATGTCGACAATAAGAACAACAATCCGAAGATCACCGTGTCGCGTACCAACGAAAACTTCCTGCGTCGTCTGTTCGAACTCGAGGTTCCCGAAATCCACGACGGTCTGATCAACATCCGCGCCGTTGCCCGCATTCCGGGAGAGCGTGCGAAGATAGCTGTCGAGAGCTACGACGACCGCATCGATCCGGTCGGAGCGTGTGTCGGTGTGCGTGGATCGCGTATTCACGGCATTGTCCGCGAACTCCGCAACGAGAATATCGACGTGATCAACTACACCAACAATCCGTCGCTCTTCATCCAGCGCGCCCTCTCGCCCGCCAAGATCTCGTCGATTCGTCTCGACGAAGAAGAAAAGAAGGCTGAGGTATTCCTCCGTCCCGAAGAAGTGTCGCTTGCCATCGGTAAGAACGGTCTGAACATCAAGCTTGCTTCGATGCTCACAGGCTATGTTATCGATGTTTACCGCGATGCCGAGGAAGCCGCTGTCGAAGAAGACATCTATCTGGAAGAATTCAAGGATGAGATCGACGAATGGGTGATCGAAGCACTCAAGAACATCGGCTTTGTGACTGCAAAGAGTGTGCTCAACGCTCCCCGCGAAATGCTCATCGAGAAAGCCGACCTCGAAGAGTCGACCGTCGACAATATCATCGCAATTCTCAAGGCTGAGTTCGAAGATTGATCGCCGAAACTCTCCCTCAATTTTTCTGGTAACATCAATTAATAACGAAAAACAACGACATCGTGCCACGCCCCGCTCATGCAAGGCCTGCCGATTGATAGAAATAAATATATGGCGAAAACTAAAATCAGTACATTGGCAAAAGATCTTAACGTGGCCCTCCCCACCGTTATTGAATTTTTGCGTAAAAAAGACATCAACATCGACGGAAGCCCCAACACCCGTGTTGAGGACGATGTGGTAGCGCTGTTGATGAGCGAGTTTAAGCACGACAAAGACTTGAAACCTCAGGCCGCTGCCCGCGCTCCCAAGCCGTCAGCTGCGCCAAAGGCTGATGCTGCGCCCCAGTCTGAAGAGCCTGCCAAAGAAAAGGTCGAGCAGGCCGGTCCGCGCATTCTCGGCAAGATCGAGCTTGACAAAAAAGGCAATCCTGTGGTGAAGAAGGTCGAGGAACCCGTAGCTCCGGCTGCTCCGGCAGCTCCGGCAGAGCCTGTCGTTGAAGCTCCCGTGGTAGAGAAACCCGTTGAGCCGGCTCCAAAGGTTGTTGAGAAGCCCGCCCCGGCCGAGCAACCGAGTGTCGAAGCTCCGGCTGTTCAGCCCAAACCCGCAGTAGAGGCTCCCAAACCTGCACCTGCGGCTGAAGAGGTGAAAAAGCCTGTTGTCGACACTCAGGTAAAAGCTCCGGTCATCGAGCCGGTCAAGAAGCCTGTGGCGCCGACCGTCGAGCCCAAGACCGCCGAGGCAGCACCTGCGGCCAAATCGGAGCCCGAAGTCTTTGCTATCGAACGCAAAGTGGCTGCGCCGACCATCAATGTGATCGGCAAGATCGACCTCGACGCGATCAATCAGTCGACACGCCCCAAAAAGAAAACCAAAGAAGAGCGTCGCAACGACCGCAATGCCCGCGCAGCTCAGAACGGAGCTGACGCACAGGGCGACCGCAAGAAGCGCAAGCGCATCGGCGGCAAAGAAAAGGTCGATATCGAAAAGACAGGTCAGCAGGCAGCTCAGAACGAACGCAACCAACGCTCGGCAGGCCAGGGAGGAGGCCAGTCTCAGAACGGTGGTCGCGGAGGTAAGAATGCGCCTAAAGACAAAAAACAACGCAACGATCGTCGCCCCGCTGCTCCTCAGCACGTAGAAGTAAGCGATGAGGACGTTTCGAAGCAGGTGAAAGAAACCCTTGCCCGCCTTACCAACAAGGACAAAGCGCTGAAGAGAGGTGCTAAATGGCGCAAGGAGAAACGCGAGATGGTGGCCAACCGCGAACGCGAGGCTGCCCAGGCCGAAATGGCCGAAAGCCGCGTGCTGAAACTCACGGAATTCGTGACTGCCAATGACCTTGCAATAATGATGGATGTGCCCGTCAACAACGTCATTGCCACATGTATGAACCTCGGAGTCATGGTGTCGATCAACCAGCGCCTTGATGCCGAGACCATCAATATCGTAGCCGAAGAATTCGGGTTCGAGACCGAATATGTTTCTGCCGAAGTAGCCCAGGCAATCCAGCAGACCGAAGACTCCGAAAGCGATCTCGAAAATCGTCCGCCGATCGTGACCGTGATGGGCCACGTCGACCATGGCAAGACATCGCTGCTCGACTACATACGTCATGCCAACGTCATCGCAGGCGAGGCCGGCGGCATCACGCAGCACATCGGATCTTACAGTGTCACTCTTCAGGATGGACGTCACATTACATTCCTCGACACTCCCGGTCACGAAGCATTCACTGCCATGCGTGCCCGTGGTGCCAAGATCACCGACATCTGTATCATCATCGTCGCTGCCGACGACAGCGTCATGCCGCAGACCGTCGAGGCTATCAACCACGCTTCGGCTGCCGGTGTGCCCATCGTGTTTGCCATCAATAAGATCGACAAGCCGCATGCCAACCCCGACAAGATCAAGGAAGAGCTTGCTGCCATGAACTATCTCGTCGAAGAGTGGGGCGGTAAATATCAGTCGCAGGATATCTCGGCCAAGAAAGGCATCGGCGTCGAAGAACTTATGGAGAAAGTGCTTCTTGAGGCTGAATTGCTCGAACTCAAGGCCAATCCTAACCGCAATGCTACAGGTGCGATCATCGAGTCGACGCTCGACAAAGGTCGCGGTTATGTGGCGAATGTGCTCGTGCAGAACGGCACACTCAAAGTCGGTGACATTGTACTGGCCGGAAATCATTTCGGCAAAGTCAAGGCGATGTTCAACGAACGCGACCAGCGCATCAAGGAGGCCGGTCCGGCCACTCCGGCGCTGATCCTCGGTCTGAATGGCGCGCCGACTGCCGGCGACACATTCAACGTGCTCGACTCTGAGCAGGAAGCCCGCGAAATCGCCAACAAACGTCAGCAGCTCCAGCGCGAACAAGGCCTGCGCACAACCAAGATACTTACCCTCGAGGATATCGGCCGCCGTCGTGCAATCGGCAACTTCCAGGAACTCAATATCATCGTCAAGGGCGACGTCGACGGCTCTATCGAAGCTCTTTCCGACTCGCTCATCAAGCTTTCGACCGATGAAATTCAGGTCAACGTGCTTCACAAGGCTGTCGGTGAGATCTCTGAGAGCGATGTTACACTTGCAGCTGCATCCGACGCCGTGATCATCGGCTTCCAGGTGCGTCCCTCTCAGGCTGCACGCAGAGCCGCCGAACGCGAAGGCGTGCAGATCCGTCTCTACTCGATCATCTATCAGGCGATCGAAGAGGTCAAGGACGCTATGGCAGGCATGCTTGCGCCCGAGATCAAGGAAGAAATCACTGGTACGGCAGAAGTCATGGAAACATTCCATATTTCGAAAGTCGGAACTATCGCCGGAGCAATCGTGCGCGAGGGCAAGATCAAACGCGGCAACAAGGTGCGTCTCATCCGCGACGGCATCGTGCGCTACACCGGCGACCTCGGTTCGCTCAAGCGCTTCAAGGACGACGTCAAGGAAGTCACCTCTGGCTACGACTGCGGTCTGTCGATTGCCGGTTACAATGACCTCAAGGTCGGTGACCTTATCGAAGGTTTCGAAGAAGTCGAAGTTAACCGTACTCTATGATGGCAAAAATCCACATCAATATAGGATCAAACATAGGCGACCGCGCTTCTCTTATCGAGAGCGCGGTCGCTGCCGTTGCTGAGCGCATCGATCCCGACGGTCGGGCGCTGATCAGGCTTTCGCCAGTGATCGAGAGCGAGCCGTGGGGCTACGATTCCGACAGAATGTTTTATAATCTCGGGCTGATGATCGAGACTCCGGCCGGAGAGTCTGTCGATGCGAAGAAACTTCTTGACGACCTTCTCGACGTAGAGGCGCAGATCGCATCTGCTCCTCACCGCACCCCCGACGGAGCCTATGCCGACCGTCCGATCGACATAGATCTGATAGCTGTCGACGACATGATCATCGACATTCCGCACCTGCAGCTGCCTCATCCGCGCATGCATCTGCGCGCGTTTGTCCTCCAGCCTGTCGCCACGCTCGACCCGCAATGGCGTCATCCGGAGACAGGGCTCACTGCCGCCGAGATGATGGCGCAGTTATCGTGAACAGAGTCTTGTTTTCGCTCTCAGAATAATTCGCAGACCACATCGAGAGAGTGGAGCGGCGTCATGCGGCAAAAATGTATGTCGTAGTAACGGAGTATGCCGTCGAGCAACGCCCTGCGCGCGGCGCGGCTCAGACGCAGTCGTTCGATGTTTTCGCGGCTGAGCCTGCTGAGTATCTTCACCGCTTTGGCCTCGTCGCCGGTGAAAGATTGTCCGCTCATCGGCAGCGACTGACGCCAGCGCGCACTTTCAAGGTCAAACAGCGCCCCCGGCTGCCAGTCCGACATGTCGGGCTCAATGCCGAGCGGCACAGTGAGGCGATAGAGCGTCCAGATGGCAAAATTGGCCACCCCCCTTGGCCCGGCATGATTGAGCGCGTCGATACTGTCAAACAGCATCAGCGACAGTGTCTCGTCGTGCTGGCTGTTGCGCAGCAACTTCTCAAACACTTCTGCCATAAAAAGCGCCATGGCCAGTTTGGCCGGATCGCTGATCATCGACATGCCGACATTCATCGGTTTGAGATCGCGGATAAACATCACGTCGCGGTCGCCCCTGATGTCGCATACGCCTTCGAACGCGGCCAGAGGCATCGTCAGCGCACGGCGGCGTCCTGCCTCGCGCCCTTTTCCAGCCGGCATCGCGAAGGACACATAGCCCCGTTCGGCGCTCCATGCCGACAGTATCGACCGCGAATCGCTGTACTTGATCGTGCGCAATGCTATGCAGTGAAGAGTCTCGAACATATGCAATTTTGAGGGGTAAAATCAGGTTAATGCACAATTTTGAGGATAAAATTACTAAAAAAAGCTTAAAACGGGCGATATTTTGCCGAAAACTTTGCTCAGGTAAAAAAAAGTGTCTATATTTGCACTCGCTTTTAGCGGCGATGGCCCATTCGTCTATCGGCTAGGACGCAAGATTTTCATTCTTGAAAGAGG
>CAJUMR010000019.1 GCA_910587475.1 uncultured Muribaculaceae bacterium | reverse complement strand
GTCGATGTTGTCCCAACCTTCTTTGTTGTCGTTGCGCGGGGGATAGTAGTTGATACGTACTTTGTGGAAGTAGTCGGTGTAGAGGTCGGGCTGCTCTTCGGGCACGAGGATAGACTCGAGAGTAGAGAGCTTGCTGACTTCTTTAGTGCGGAAGTTTGCGGGTTCGTCGAGCACGAGGCCGTCGCGGTTTCCGAGGATGTTGGTAGAGAACCAACCCGAAAGACCGAGGCAACGGGTGCCGATGATGGGAGCAAAACCAGATTTTACGAGAGTCTGACCGGTCTTGAAGTCTTTACCGGCGATGGGCATACCGGTCTTTTCGCTGAATTCCCACATTGCGGGGATGTCGACAGTTGTGTTGGGGGCGCCCATGATGAAAGGAGCACCTTCAGCGAGAGCGGCATATGCGTAGCACATAGAGGGAGCGACGTGTTCCTTGTCGTCGGCCTTCATGGCAGCTTCGAGAGCTTCGAGAGTGCCGTGGATCTTTTCGTCGACGGGAACGTAAACTTCAGTAGAAGCAGCCCAAAGAACTACAACGCGGTCAACACCGTTTTCTTTCTTGAAGTTGCGGATGTCTTCGCGGAGCTGTTCTACCATTTCCCAGCGTGTCTTGCCGACCATCACGTTGTCGCCGTCGAGGCGCTTAGCATAGTTGTGGTCGAAAGCAGCCTTGAGGGGCTTGATGGCTACGAGTTCGTCTTTGACGGGGTTGATGTCTTTTTCCTTGAGAACTTCAGCGTTGATGGCCGATTCGTAAGCGTTTGCGGGATAAACGTCCCAAGCACCGAAAACGATGTCGTTGAGAGATGCCATCGGTACGATTTCGTCGTATTTGAGGTATTTGGTCTCTTTGCCGTCGCTAACGCGGATTTTGTCGTATTGTGTCATTGAACCGACGGGCTTTGCAAGTCCTTTGCGGGCCATGAGTACGCCGGTCATAAAAGTAGTTGTGACAGCGCCGAGTCCGACAACCATCACGCCAAGCTTGCCCTGTGCGGGCTTAACATTACTTTTGCTCATTGTCAAATTAGTGTTTGATTGAGATGTTATTTCAATATTTTATGTTCCAAGTAGTTGTTTCTCTCAGCGGTGGGCTTTGAAAAACTGCAGAAAAATGCGTGTAAAAGTACGCATAGTTTTTGAACTGCAAAAAATATTATAGTATAAAGATAGTAAATAATTGTAAAAGTAAGCTAAATTTTAGCTGAGATAGTTTAATAAGCTTAATTTTTAATCATTCCTATGGTTTATATGTTAACTGATCTAAATTGGGATTGGGTTGCGTTTCAATACTTGCCCTCGTTGAGCTCTCTGGTGAAGCGTCGGCAGATCGACTCGTGGCGGATGACCATGTAGACGAGAAGCGAGTTGAGCACGACCAGTTCAAAGGCAAAGTAGAGCCATGGCATCTTCACGAAGAGCGAGACAAACAAAGCGATGCATCGCCAGTTGAACGACAGGATGTTGGTGTACTTCATCAGAGGCAGTGATGCGTTGCGGAAGGCATCGCGGAATGACTGAGGAATGCGGCCGTCGGGGAATCTTGCAGCGAGCGCGGCTCTGAGTTTCTGCATAGCCGGAGCAGTAGCCTCCTGCTGGACTGTGTAGTTGGTGTAGAATGTCAGAGTCAGTTTCTGCCAGAAATTGTCAGACCATGTCAGCTGCGCAAGTTTCTGTTTCAGTTTTGAGGCCGAATCGAGTTCGCTGCCTTCCTCTCCTTTGAGGAAGTAGAGGTGGAACTGGCGGTAGTAGTCGGCCATGGCAGCTTGTTTGGCGTGGCAAAGTCCTGCGGTGACTGCAATGACCCATATGACCCATGTGTGGGCGCTGAAGAATTGGGAAGTTGCATTTTCCCTGTAGCAAATGGCAATGTAGATGGCGGCAAACCAGAAGTCGCCGCTGACTCCGTCGAGGATGCGTCCGAGGCGTGAATATTGCTTGGTCATGCGGGCAAGCTGTCCGTCGGCGCTGTCGAATGAATTAGCCCAGATGAGCAGCAGCATGCCGATCACGTTGATCCACATCTGCGGAAAGTAGAAAGCTATGCCGGCTCCTATGCCGATGAATATTGACGCGATGGTGATGGCGTTGGGTGTCACCCCAAGGCGTTTTGCGAGGCAAGCCCATGCGTAGCCTATCGGGCGGTAGAATACAAGGTCGATGCCTTCTTCAGTGTCGAGCGATTTCAGCGATTCGAGATAAGCGCTTTTGCGGTTGTTTTCAGACATTGTCAGTTATTTCAATTTGGATAGTTCGTAAGTTTTTTCGCGTAAGAATAGTCCGAGGGCTTCGGGCGACGATGAGTAGATCGCCTGCTGTTCGGGTGAGATGGGGTCGCCGACGCTTATGTGCATCTCTGTTCCGACCTTTCTGAACACTTCAGCGGGCAAACGGAGAGATCTTGCCGGCCAACATGCGTGGCCGAGGAAGTTACACCACCAGCTGTTGCCGCCGTGGAAGAAAATAGGAATTACAGGTACTTTGGCTCTGTGGATGATCTGAAGGACGGATTTCTGCCAAGGGCGATCCTGGAGCCCGTGGCGTAGAGTGGTCTTGCTCATAGCTCCGGCAGGGAAGAAGCCGACCGGATTTCCGTCCTTGAGCTGGCGGAGTGCTTGCCTGATGCCGTTGACCGACACAGCTCTCTTGGCGGGGTCGTTGGACGCAAGAGGGTCGACGGCGATGAAGTTGGGCCGCATGGCTGTGATCTGGTTCAGAAACATGTTGACGAGCACTTTGAATTCTGGACGACGTGATCCTATGATGTGGATCAGAGCGATGCCGTCGAGAGCACCGAAGGGGTGGTTGCTGATTGTGATGAATGGTCCTTCGGGCAGATTGTCGAGCACTTTCTCATTGTCGATGCGGAGCGTCATCTTGAATTCGTCGAAGAGGAGCCGGCGAGTGAATTCCGGTCCGGGAGTGTCGCAGCAGTTTGCATGGACTTTGTTGACCTTGTCGACTGAAAGGAAGTGGAGAAGCCAGTTGACGAGTTTTTCGTGTCCGTCGAGTTTCGGTACGATACGCCTGATGTCGTCGTAGTTGAGAACGTCGGGGCGCACGATGAGATTATTGTCGGTGGAGTTGTCAGTCATTTTTTACAATACACATTATATTATATATGTGGTATATGTCGCTCGGGTCATTTATGTGAACCGAATCGATCTTTTATGGCGCTCATGATGAATTTTGCAATCTGAGTCGATGCTTCCTGACGGCAAGGGGCAAAGCTTGGCCAGTCGTCGAAGTCGATAATCCGCATTTTCCCGTCGTTGTCGACGACGCAATCGCCTCCGTAGATGCTGACGTCGAGTATCTCGGCTGCGGCGTTGCACAAGGCTTTGAGCTTCTCTTCGTCAAAGTCAGCAGGCGTCTTTTTCGCAGCGGTGCGTCTGACCGACGACGAGTTGTTGGCCGAGAGCCAGTAGAAGAACGATGTGCCTGCGATGCCATAGAATTTGATCAGTTCGCCTTCGAGATGGCGATTTATGACAGCGCGTTTGATGCCTCGGAGGAAGTACTCCTGGAGTATCTCCTGAGCTTCTTCGGGATGTCGGACGTATGTGACGTCTTCGTTGTGCATCGTGTGGGAGTCTCCGCGTTTGATCCAACAAGCCGAAATGTGGGCTTTCGTGAGAGTCTCGCGGATAGCTTCGTCGGTGCTGACGATAATGCTTTCGGGATAAGGGATGTTGCTTCCGAGCAAAATCCTTGCCATGCGCTCGCGCACACAGTTCTCTATGCCGTAGCCGGAGTTGATCACAAGCGCTCCGTTGTCCTCGAGTTTCTGCAGCAGCTCGATGGCCCGCGGTTCGCGGCACATGTTGACGATTATATTTTCTTTGACGCCGGAAGCGATGAACTGTTCTTCGCTGTATACGTTGACGATGCATCCTCGTTTGCGCAGTTGTTCGGCGACGGCGTTGAATATCGTTGAGTCGTTGCCGATGTGGTTCGGCGAGAACGCCGCGGCTCTCATGATGCCGGCAATCTTTATATCAGCCATAATGTGGGGTTTGATTGGTTTGGGGTTGAATGTCAGATCATCTTGGCCAGTTGTCTGATGCCCTCGGTGGCAGTGGCTCTGATGACGGTGACTCCTTCGGGCACTTCTGCCGGATTGGGGTCGATATAGTAGACCGGAACTCCTTTTCTGACGTAGTGGAGCAATGCGGCTGCCGGGTAGACGACCAGACTTGTCCCGATGATGACGAATATGTCGGCCGATCTGACGATTTCTGTAGCCGGTTCGAAGTTGGGGACGGCTTCCTGAAAGAACACGATGTGGGGACGGACATGGTGATTGTCGATGATGGTGTCGGGAGTCGTCGCGCAATTGTCGGGCTTGAGTGTGAATACCCGCGAATCGTCGTCGATTGCGCGGACTTTCATCAGTTCGCCGTGGAGGTGGAGAACCGATGAGCTTCCGGCCCGTTCGTGGAGGTCGTCGACGTTCTGAGTGATTATCATCACTTCAAACCGGCTTTCGAGCTCTGCGAGAGCCCGGTGTCCGTCGTTGGGGCTGCATGCGATCAGCTGTTTGCGGCGCTGGTTGTAGAACTGATGCACGAGCTCCGGGTTTCTGACGAAACCGTCGGCGCTGCATACATCCATGACCGGATAGTTTTCCCAGAGACCTCCGGCATCGCGGAATGTCGATATGCCGCTTTCGGCGCTCATGCCCGCGCCTGTCGAAATGACGAGTCGTTTCATAATAATCTCTTAAAAGTCATCGTCGCTGAATTCGATTTCGATTGTGCCGGCTGAGGGTTCGTTGGCCGGAGCGTCGCTTTTCTTAGCCGCGTCCTGGGGCTGTCGTGTGACAGGCGAAGCCGATGATTTCTTTTTGCGGTTGAATGCCGGCGCTTTTTCGAAAGCGTCGATGGCTTCGTCGTTGTCGAGCTGGTCGGGTTCGAGAAGCATGTAGTTCATTACGTCGCGCTGACGCTGCATTTCGTCGACTTTTTCGTCGCCGTAGAAGTCGCGTATGCGGTCGATATTGATGGGGTCGTCATCGCCTTTAGCAGCGGGGCCGGAAATCTGGATAGTGTCGGCTGCTGTTTTGCCTTCGCGGACCGTGACGTCAAATCCGGCAGCCAGGATTGTAAACTTGACTTTGTCGCCGAGAGTGTCGTCGTAGGTGATACCCCAAATAACGTCTACATCCTCGTCGATTTTCGACACGAAGTCGTCGATCTGCTGTGATTCCTGGGCTTTGAACGGCATCTGAGATTTGCGGGAGTAGCAGAGGTTGAACAGCAGTCGCTTGCTCGAGAATACGTCGGTGTTCTTGAGCAGCGGCGAGTGGAGGGCGTCTTCGATCGCGGCAGTGACGCGGTTCTCACCTTCGCCGTAGCCGATTGATATAAGCGCAGTGCCACCGTCGCGGAGGGTGGTGTCGACGTCGTTCATGTCGAGGTTGATCTTACCCGGGTTTGTGACGATCTCAGAGATGCTCTGTGCGGCAATCGAGAGGGTGTCGTCGGCCTTTGCAAATGCGAAGTCAAATTCGAGGTCGGGGTATATTTCGGAAAGGCGTTCGTTGTTGATGACGAGCAGCGCATCGACATAGCGGCCCATTTCGTCGGCACCGGCGATCGCTTTTGTGATCTTCCTCATGCCTTCGAAGCGGAAGGGTATAGTGACGATGCCGATGGTCAGAAGTCCGCGCTCTCGGGCGATGCGTGCCACGACAGGTCCGGCGCCAGTGCCGGTGCCTCCGCCCATGCCCGCCGTGATAAATACCATGTCGATCTCCGGCGTGAACAGTTTGGCAATCTCGGCTGCACTCTCTTCAGCAGCTTCCCGGGCTTTCTCGGGTTTGTTGCCGGCTCCTCGGCCTTTGGTTGTGTTTGGTCCGATGAGCAGTTTTTTGGGGACGGGCGATGTTTTGAGCGCCATGTCGTCGGTGTTGACGACGACAAACGATACACCATGGATCTTAGCTTCGGTGTACATGTGGTTTACGGCGTTGTTGCCTCCTCCACCGACACCAAGCACCATGATGCGGTCAGGTGCATCTGCCGGCTCTTTATATTTGTCGAGGTATTGGAAATCTGATTCTTCGCTCATTGTAGTAAGTGTATGTATGATAGGTAAGGGAGAAGTCGTTGATTAGTTGGCCGGGGCATCGAGGTCGTCTTCGTCTTCGTGAGAGTCGGTCCAGAAGCCGGCGAGTTTCGATTTGAATTTACTGATGATGGTGCGAGACCTTGAATGTGACGACGAATCGTCGTCGAAGTCGTCATTGAATTCGTCGGGATCGACATGTTTGCGCGGCTTTACTCTCACGGTCGATGGCTGTCCGTCGTTGATGTCGTCATCGTCGTCTTCGAGAAGAGTGTCGTCGTTAACGGGGGTTCTTCTTCTGACGGTGTTGTGATATGCCGGTTCAGTCGTGTCGTCATAAAATCTGTCGTCGGTCTGCGTTTGTGCCATTTCTGAGGCGTCGGGAGCAGTAGTGAGACAGTCGGCCGAAGATTTTTCGGCGGCATATTTCGCGAGTGCGAGCAGTTCGATGTTGGCGTTGCGGTCGAGGTTGTTGCCTTTGAATTGCAGCGAGCTGTCGACAGCAGCCATTCTTACGGGCATTTTCGACTGAGCTTCGATGAGTCTGTCGAAGTTGCGCAGACGGGCGCCGCCGCCAGTGAGGACGATGCCTGCCGGCAGAGACTGGGCTTTGTAGCCTGCGATGTCGAGCTGATGGAGGATGTTTGCGACGATCTCTCCGGCGCGTGCAGTGATGTAGTTGTTGACTTCGACGTCAGAAGATGTCGAAGAGTCGGTCGGGATGGCTGATCCGCTTCTTGCCTTGGCCATTTCGGCGCTTTCTTCGGTCATGCTGAGCCCGACCATGAGGTCGCGGGTGATGTTGCGAGATCCGATAGGAAGCGTTACAATCGATTGCAGCACGTCGTCTTTGTAGACGGTGATGGTGGTGGTTTCGGCTCCGCAATCGACGAGAGCGCATCCGAGTTGTTTCTCCGATGCCGACAGCACGAGGTCAGCGATCGCGGTCGGTCTTACAACATAGTGCCTGTCGAGGGCTCGGCCTTCGAATTTCAGAAGGTCGAGGTTGCGGCGCAGGACCGGAGAAATTACGATTGCTGAGAATTCAGCGCGAATGTGAGTGCCGACAGTACCGACGATATTTTTCACTTCGGAATTGTCGACATAGTAGGCATGGGGCAGCATGTCGAGGTTGGATTTGTCGGTGACAAGTCCGAAGGAAGCGTCGCGCTTCAGCCTGTCGATGGTCTCGGCTGATATTTCGACCGCGTTCGGGAACTTAGCCTGGGCCTGAGCTGTTACGGTCGACAGCGAACGTCCGCCGAGTGATACGAATATGCCTGTGACTTTGCGCGGTGCGATGCGCGGATGGTTCTCGAGCTTTCGGATTATGTCGTTGACGTGGGCCGAAACTTCCTGAACATTCTGTATCTTGCCATAGCGTACGCAGTTGTTGACGCGGATTTCTTCGATGGCGATTACTTGAATGTCGCCAAGATCGCTGACTGCAGCTGCGAGGCCTTTGATTTTCGAGCTTCCGATTTCGAGTGCGACTATATATCTGGTGTCCATGCTGGCTTTAGTGTTGTTTGGATGTTATCGGATTGAGTTTAAGAATTGTTTTTCGTATTCGGTATTGAGTCTTCGTCGACAAAGCCGTCGGCGTCGGGAGTCATTGTTGCGAGGTCGTCGATAAAGTCGAATTCCGACTCTTCGGTCTTCAGCGTCATGCGTCCGAGGCTTTTTTCCCGTCGCGATGCCACGACTTGCCCCGCCCATTTGACCGATATGGTGTCGTAGGCGTTCCAGCCTTTGACCGGCATGACTTTGCGGTAGAAAGTCTTGAGTCTGTCAAATTTGTCTTTGACGCTGCCGGTGTCGCCGAAGTTTACGACCTGACCTCTGATGACCGGCACGATGATGATGTCGCCCCGGTCGGAGATAGTGACGGTCGAGACGAGAGCGTTGAGTGTAGGGTCGGCAGCGATGTGGGAGAGCATTGGCAGGAGTTGCTCGGCCCTGATGCGCGCAGAGTCGAAGTTGCCGATTACGACCGGCACGTCGACATGGTATCGCGCGTTTGCGACGACCCTTTTGCCTGAAGCATTGATGTAGTAGGATTGTCCCGACGGGTCGAATACACGAGCGACGGGCACCATCGGGCTTACGTCGATCTTCAGCGATCCGTCGCAGAGCGAGGCAACGTTGGCGCATTCGACCACGGGCATGTCGAGTATGCGGTGTTCGAGTTCGTCGATGTCGATTTCAGATCTTGAGACAGAGGCAATCAGGGAGTAGATGTCGCCGCACTCTCTGGCGACATCGTCGTCAGACACAAATCCGCTGCCGATAGAGTCAACGACGTTGATGCTGACTCCTGAGAAGCGGTCGGCACGCTCGGCGGTACCTGTCAACGCGAGGGCAAAGACAAGATAGACGGCGAGGACCGTTGTCAAGGCGATTTTAATGATTGTATCTTTCTCCATAATCGTTTTCAAATGATGCAGGGCGACATGTCAGGCTTTTCTGTCGGGAAGCTCGTCGCAGAGCTTCGGAAGGAAAAGGTTTATGTCGCCGGCGCCTGCTGTCAACAGGATTTCAAAGTTACGATTTTTTACTGTTTTTACAAAGTCTTCCTTAGAAATCATGACCTTATCATCGCATTTTATCCTGTCGAATATGATTGATGATGTGACACCTTCGATCGGGAGTTCGCGAGCGGGGTAAATGTCGAGCAGGATGACAGAGTCGGCGGACGACAGAGCTTCGGCAAATTGTGGGGCGAAGTCGCGTGTGCGCGAGTAGAGGTGGGGCTGGAATGCCACAGTCAGTTTTCGGTCGGGATAGAGGGCTTTGACCGATGCAATGCTCTGTTTTAATTCGTCGGGGTGATGGGCATAGTCGTCGATGATGGCGCGTCCGTCGGCACCTTTTTCTTTGAGGTGGAACTGGAAACGTCGCTCCGGTCCCATGAACGACGCCATAGCCTGTCGGGCCGAGTCGGCATCGAGATCGCCTGTGAGCCAGACCGCAGCGAGAGCGGCGACTGCATTGTCGATGTTGATCTCTACGGGCACTCCAAGTTCGATGTCGCGTATCGCTCCTCCGGGATAGATGAAGTCAAACGTGATCGATCCGTTGCCGCGACGGATGTTTTCGGCGTGGAAGTCACCCCGGTCGCGGGAATAAGTGTAGAGGTTCACTGAGTCGGGTTGCCGCGGAATGAGCTTGAGACCTGTATGTACAAGCAGTTTGCCGCCGGGCTTGATCAGCTCGGTGAAGTGGGCGAAACTTTCCAGATAAGCTTCTTCTGTGCCGTAGATGTCGAGATGGTCGGGGTCAGTAGCTGTGATGACCGCAACGTAGGGCGCCAGATGGTGGAACGATCGGTCGTACTCGTCGGCTTCGATCACCGAGTAGGGCGATTGAGGCTGGAGCAGCAGGTTGCTGCCGTAGTTGCGCAGTATGCCCCCGAGGAAAGCGTTGCATCCGGTCGGCCCGCAGTGGAGGATGTGTGCGGCCATCGACGAAGTTGTTGTTTTGCCGTGGGTTCCGGCGAAGCATATGCCTTTAGATGCGCGGGTGATGTTGCCCAGCACAGCGGCTCGTTTTAATAAGCTGAACCCATTGTCGCGGAAGAACGACAGAGGGATGTTGTCTGAAGGTATGGCCGGGGTGTAGACGACTTCTGTCGTCAGCGGATCGCGGAATTCTACGGGAACTGCGTCCATCGAGTCGTCGAACGAAATCGTCACGCCTTCGTCTTGGAGCGCAGCTGTCAGTTTGGATGGTGTGCGGTCGTAGCCGGCCACTTTGTAGCCCTGTGAGAGATAAT
Source organism: uncultured Muribaculaceae bacterium (assembly GCA_910587475.1). GTDB lineage: Bacteria > Bacteroidota > Bacteroidia > Bacteroidales > Muribaculaceae > CAG-873. Next base: position 36,728 of record CAJUMR010000019.1, on the reverse strand, counting down.
AGCGCTCGAGTGCGGCCATGCCGATGCCTCCTGCGCCGACAAAGTATATTTTTTTCATTTGGATTGGTTGATTAATTCTACAATAGCGTCGACGATCTTTTCGTCGCTGTCGCGGAGAGCCATTGCCGATATATTGTCGGACAATGTTTTGCGTTGTTCAGGGTCGGCGATCAGCGAGCTTATACGGTCGTAGAGCTCTTCGCGGCACCTGTCGTCGGGGATCATGATGGCAGCCCCTCGCTCGACGAGTGCCATCGCGTTTTTACGCTGATGGTCTTCGGCAACATTAGGCGACGGCACGAGTATTGTCGCTTTGCCGAGGAGCTGCAGTTCGCTGATGCTGCCCGCACCGGCTCTCGACACTACAAGGTCGGCTGCGCGGTAGGCGATGTCCATGTCGGAGATGAATGTCATGGTCCTGACACCTTCGAGCGCTGCGGCTTCAGCGACAGCTTCTGATGATGCGAAGCTCTTGCCGGTCTGCCACATCACCTGTATGCCGTCGGCTGTCAACCTGGAGATGCATGCGGCGATGCTTTCGTTGACAGTGCGTGCACCGAGACTGCCGCCGACCACAAGCACCAGCGGCTTGTCGCTTGCGAAGCCCAGTGCGGCTTTTGCTTCTGCCTGAGTCATGGTGACATCGAGCAGATTTTTGCGCACCGGATTGCCTGTCATCACGATCGATTGCCGGGGGAAAAAGCGATCCATGTTGTCGTAGGCTACGCATATGCGTCCGGCTTTCTGAGCAAGAAGCTTGTTTGTCACGCCGGCATAGGAGTTCTGTTCCTGGATCAATGTCGGCACGCCGAGTTTCTGAGCGGCTTTGAGAGTTGGGCCTGATGCATATCCTCCGACTCCGACGGCGATCTGCGGCTTGAAGTCGCGGATGATCGACCTTGCTTTGGCCATGGCTTTCCGAAGCTTGATGAGCACCGAAATGTTTTTGAATATGTTCTTGCGGTCGAAGCCGCAGATTGTCAGTCCTTCGATCGGGTATCCGGCCGCCGGCACCCGCTCCATCTCCATGCGGTTTTCTGCACCGACGAAAAGGATTTCGACACCGGGGAATCGCCGCCGCAGGGCGTTGGCGATTGACACTGCGGGGAAAATGTGTCCACCAGTGCCGCCACCGCTGATGATGACGCGTCTGACAGGGTTCGTTGTGTTATCTGAAGTGTTATGTTTCATAAGGGTCATAGCTGTGAGGGGTTGTCGCTGTGGATGCTTGCCGGCAAAGCATTGAGTTCTTGTCTGATGGCTTCTTTGTCGCCCTTGAATGCTGCGTGACGGCTTGTCGACAGCATTATACCGAGCGCCATCGATGTTACGATGACAGATGTGCCGCCTTTGGAGATCAACGGAAGTGGCTGGCCTGACACGGGGAATACTCCAGTGACGATGGCCATATGGAAAAGGGCTTGATAGACAATGTAGATGGCACAGCCTATCACGAGCAGACATGGGAACGTCTGTTTGCACTTGGTGGCTACGCGGCCGGCTCGCGCGAGCAGCCAGAGGTAGCAGAGGAGGATGAATATGCCGGTGACGAGTCCGAGTTCTTCGATGACAATGGCATATATGTAGTCGGAGAAAGCGAGTGGCAGACGGGCATTTTCGCGAGAGTTGCCCGGTCCGACCCCGAACACTCCGCCGTGGGCCTGGGCTATGTAGCTCAATTGCTCCTGCTTGTTGGTGTCGTCGATCTTGTCGCCTGCCTTGTTGAGCCTGAAATGTCGCTCCAGACGTGCAACCCATGTCGACGAACGGTTGCCGGCGCTTGCGCCGACTTCCTCTTTGTTGAGCTGGGCGATCTCTATGGCTTCGCTTGTCGGAGCGGCGTCTTTGTTCTGCATGATCTTGTAGCCCATGGCAAGGCCTCCAAGAAGAAAGTAGACGGCGCACACGATTCCGAATTTTTTGAGGCTCACGCCGCCGATAAGCATCATCGACATGCTTATGGCGATGATCAGCAGGGTGTTGGTCAGGCCGTGGGAGAACAGAAGTCCGGCGCAGACGAGAGTGAGCCCGGCACTAAGGACGACACCTTTTGTCGTCACGTCGCGCTTGCCGGGCATCTGGTTGCGGCTGAGGATGAATGCTATGCCGAGGGCTGCAGCGAGTTTTAGGAACTCGGCGGGCAGGATCATGATGGATCCGAACTGCAGTGCGCGCTGTGCACCGTTGACTTTGACTCCGGCAACCATCACCAGCAACATGGCGACGATACTGCCGAAGACATACAGCGGTGTCAGACGGTAGATGTGTTTGAAGTGGAACCGTTGGATGACAAGCATCAGCACGAGCCCGATTGCGAGAAAGCGAGCGTGGCGGATGATCGGTCCGTAGATGTCGTTGACCTGTACTTCCTGGCTCGACGCACTGAAAAGCTCGATCACAGAGATGATCAGAAGTGAGATGTAGATGCCCCAGATGTGTTGGTCGGTGCGTAGTTTCGGCTTTATTTTGTTGAGGTCGTCGGTTGCCGAGCTTTCACCGGCTGAGCGGTTGTTTTCGACGGCTATGTCATCTATGTTGAAAACAGGTTCCATAGTTGGAGAGTGATGAGTAGGGTTTATGATTGGTGTTTCAATGCGTTGACGGCGTCTTTGAAGCGACGTCCGCGGTCTTCGTAGCTTTTGAAAAGATCGAAGCTTGCGCAGCAAGGCGAGAGCAGCACGACATCGCCGGTAGCAGCGAGCTGACGGCATGCTTCGACGGCGTCGTCGAGAGAGTGGGTGTCGCGTATTTCGGCAACGTGATCCTTGAAGTAATCGATGATTTTTGTATTGTCTTTGCCCATGGCAACAATCGCCTTGACTTTTTGCTTGACAAGCGGCAGTATTTCGGAGTAGTCGTTGCCTTTGTCTTTACCTCCGAGTATCAGCACGGTCGGTTTGGTCATCGAATCGAGGGCATACCAGCATGAGTTGACGTTGGTTGCTTTTGAATCGTTGATCCAATCGACTCCGTCGATTGTCGCAGCGGGTTCGAGACGGTGTTCGACTCCGGAGAAGTCGGAAAGGGCTTCGCGAATGTCGTCCTTGCGGATGTTGAGCAGGCAGGCCGATAGTCCGGCAGCCATGGAGTTATAGAGGTTGTGAACGCCGTTGAGAGCGAGATCGGCGCGCGGCATCGAGAGCGATGATGCGGGGGTGTTGATTATCAGTTCGTTCTCGGCGTTGATGTAGGCCGCACATTGTTCTTCGTCGTTGGCCGTGAACGGGTATGTGGCCGCTTCTGTTGCAATTTTTTTCAACTGAGCGCTGACAACGGGGTCGTCTTTCCAGTAGATGAACGCGTCGGTGGGCGTCATGTTGCGGAGGATGCGGAATTTAGCGTTGACATAGTTCTGCATCTTGTAGTCGTAGCGGTCGAGGTGGTCGGGGGTTATGTTGAGGATGACGGCTATGTTGGCTTTGAAATCGAACATGTTGTCGAGCTGAAACGAACTGAGTTCGATGACATAGTAGTCGTGGGGCTCGCGTGCCACCTGCAGCGCGAGACTGTTGCCGACATTGCCTGCGAGACCGACGTCGAGACCTGCGCGGCGGAGAATGTGATAGGTGAGCAGAGTCGTTGTAGTCTTGCCGTTGCTGCCGGTGATGCATATCATTTTTGCGTCGGTGTATCGTCCGGCAAATTCGATTTCGCTTATTACGGGGATGTTTTTAGCGATCACTTTCTGCATGACCGGGGTGGAGTCGGCGATCCCGGGGCTTTTGACAACTTCGTCGGCGGCAAGTATACGGTCGAGCGAGTGCTGTCCTTCCTCCCATTCGATGCCTTCGGCGTCGAGCATGGCTTTATATTTGGGCGATATTGTGCCGAAGTCGCTTACAAACACGTCGAACGACCGGTCTTTTGCGAGAATTGCTGCACCGGTGCCGCTTTCGCCGGCGCCGAGTATCACGATGCGTTTTTTTGAGATATGGTCAGTAGTCATAATATCAGTGTTGATTGAGAGAGGAGGAGTTATCTAATTTTCAATGTTACAAATGTGATCACGGCAAGTATGATGCCGATGATCCAGAAGCGTGTCACGATCTTCGACTCCGGTATTACCTGCAGGGGGCGTTGTATCAGAGCGGGAAATCCTGCGTTGCCGGGCTTCTGGAAGTGGTGGTGGAGAGGTGCCATTTTGAAAATGCGGCGTCCGCCGGTGCGCTTGAAGTAGGCTACCTGAAGCAACACGGAAAGGTCTTCGATGTAGAAGAGTGCACATAAGATCGGCAACAGAAGTTCCTTGTGGATGAGAATGGCGAATATAGCTATTATGCCGCCGAGAGTGAGGCTGCCGGTGTCTCCCATAAATACTTGTGCGGGGTAGGCGTTGTACCACAGGAAGCCGACGAGGGCGCCGATAAAGGCAGCCATATAGACAACAAGTTCTTCACTTGCAGGGATGTACATTATGTTCAGATAGGCCGAATAGATCACGTTGCCTCCGAGATAGGCCATTGTAGCCAGTGCAATGCCGCAGACCGCCGATAGCCCCGCCGTCATACCGTCGAGTCCGTCATTGAGGTTTGCCCCGTTGCTGGTGGCCGAAACGATGAATATGACGATGATGAAAAACAGGATCCATCCGCCAGTCTGCGCATGGTCGCCCATCCATTGGGTAAACCAGCTGTAGTTGAAGTTGTTGTTCTTGACAAACGGTATGGTCGTCTGGGGTGATTTGGTGGTGTCGGAGCCGTAGATGACTTGTTCAACCTCATTGGTGTCGACGTTTACAACTTCGTTGTTCTCGACAATGACCATGTTGGGGTTGAGAAACATGGTGACGGCTACGATCAGGGCTATGCCGACTTGTCCGATGATCTTGTATTTGCCTTTGAGGCCATCTTTGTTGCGGTATTTGATCTTGCGGAAGTCGTCGAGAAAGCCTATCGTGCCGAGCCAAACGGTGGCGACGAGCATGAGCAGCATATAGACGTTTGACAGATTGCCGACAAGCAGACAGGGCAAAACGATCGAAAGGATGATGATGATGCCGCCCATCGTTGGTGTGCCGGTCTTTTTTGTCTGTCCCTCGAGGTCGAGGTTGCGCACTATTTCGCCGATCTGCATTTTCTGTAAAGCGTTGATGATGCGTCGTCCGACGAATATGGCGAGTATGAGAGCGAGTACGAATGCGATGCCTGAGCGGAATGTTATGTAGCTCATCAGGCGTGCGCCGGGCAGGCCGTAGTCTTGAAACAGTTGGAAAAGATAGTAAAACATCAGTTTTTTTGAAAGGGGGTCGTTATAGGTTGAATGCAGCTGAAATCTCTTCCCGGTCGTCAAAGTGGTTGGTGACCGGTCCTATGATCTGATATGTCTCGTGGCCTTTGCCGGCGATCAGGATCACGTCGCCCGGTTGAGCGAGTGCCGCGGCCGTGCGTATCGCTTCCCTGCGGTCGACAATCGACAGGGTGCCGGCGAGTTGCTCGGGAGTCAGTCCTGTCTTCATGTCGTCGATGATCGCTGCAGGATCTTCGTTGCGTGGATTGTCGGAAGTGAGTATGAGTCTGTCGCTGCGGCGAGCTGCGGCTTCGGCCATCAGTGGTCGTTTGCCTTTGTCGCGGTTGCCTCCGCAGCCGCATACGGTGATCACCGAGCAGCGGTTGCCGACGATGTCGCGAATGGCGTCGAGCACGTTGACGAGAGCGTCGGGTGTGTGGGCGTAGTCGACAATTGCTGTGATGCCGTCGCGCGACCTGAATGTCTGGAAGCGTCCGGCGACAGGTATCAGCCGACTCATTTCCACAGGAATGCGTTCGCGGTCATAGCCCATCAGCACCGATGCGCCGTAGACGGCCGTGAGGTTGGAGGCGTTGAAGCGGCCTGTAAACATTGTCTCGATATCGATGCCGTTGAACGAAATGGCCATGCCGTCGAGTCTGTTTTCGACGATGCGTCCGCGGAAGTCGGCGTCAGATCTCAGAGAGTAGGTGTAGACTTTCGCGCGCGTGTTCTGAACCATGATCATGCCATTGCGGTCGTCGATGTTTGTCAAGGCAAATGCGTCCTTGGGAAGATTGTTGAAGAATATCTGCTTGGCGGCCAGATAGGCTTCGAAAGTCTTGTGATAGTCGAGGTGGTCGCGGGTGAGGTTGGTGAATATACCTCCGGCGAAATGAAGACCGGCGATGCGGTGCTGGTGAGCGGCATGACTGCTCACCTCCATTGCCGCTACCGAACATCCGGCTTCGACCATGCGATGAAGCAGATCGTTGAGCTCGATCGGGTCGGGAGTGGTGTGGGTCGACGGTATTTCTTGGTCTTCAATTTTATTGACGACAGTTGAGAGCAGTCCGGCACGGCGGTTGTTGAGGCGGGCCATCTCGTAGATCAATGTTGCGATGGTGGTTTTGCCGTTTGTGCCTGTGACGCCGATCAGAGTCAGTTTTCTCGATGGATTGCCGAACCATTGCGAAGCGAGGAAGCCGAGTGCTACCGACGAGTTGGCGACTTTGATCCATGTTGCTGAGGCTGCGGAGTCTGCGGGAATTTCTTCGCAGACGACAGCTGTCGCGCCGTTGTCGATCGCCTGTCTGATGAAGTTATGGCCGTCGACATTCACACCCCTTACGGCGACGAACAGAGTGCCAGGTCTGCATTGGCGGGAATCGGCGGTCAGCGACACGATGTCGAGGTCGCTGTCGCCGATGATTTCTTCAGTTATTATGGCTGAAAGTAATTCTGATAATATCATTTTGACTAATCTTGTTTTAATGTGATGGTGACTTTCGATCCTCTTGGAGCGCGGCTGCGCGGGGCTGGACTCTGGGTCTCGACGTAGCCTATGCCTGAGAATTTGACGTTGAAACCTGCTTTTTCAAGGGTGACGACAGCCTCTCTGATGCCGAGTCCGCGCACGTCGGGCACCAGACCCGGATCTGATGGTTGTGGTGCGGTTATGACGGTGCCTCCTGGCATGTGGAGTCCCGAACCGAGAATGTTGTGGCGGTTGCCGTCGTTCGATGCATAGAGAGTCGGTCGCGAATCGGTCGGCTCCTCATCGTTGAGATCAGATTTGTTATCAAGCATTCCTCTTGAGTATAGTTTCAACGCTACATTTTTCAAAACAGTGCCGGCAGTCGTGGCCGCGCCTTTGTAAGCAGGAGAGGGGTCACTGACCATAACAAAACCGGTGTACTTAGGGTTCTCGAAGGGGAAAAAACCGCAGAATGCGAGTCGGTAGTGTCCGTCGAGGTATCCGCCGATCTTGGGTCGGTTGTCCTCGGCTTTTTTCGTGCTGTCGTTTTTGTCAGATGGTTTGGCTTCGGCCATTATGCGGCAGGTGCCGGTCTTGCCTGCTATCCTGACGATGTCGTTTTTGAGGGCCTTGGCTGTGCCACCTTGTCCCCACACCACTTCGTGGAGCATGTCGCGCAGCAGACGGGCGTTTTTACGGCTGCAGATGCTGTCGCGCACATATGTCACCGGTATCACCGAGTCGACGCCTCCGGGCGCTCTCAGCGCCTTGACCAGTCGTGGTCTGACAAATTTTCCGTCGTTGGCGATGGCGTTGTAGATCGCACAGGTGTAGAGTGGCGGTATCATTGTCGAATAACCGAACACCATGCGCGACAGGGCTATACGTCCGCCCTTGTTGTTGGCAATTGTCGGGAAGTAGGGTGTGCGTTCCCGAGCCATGCCTGTGTTGAAGCGGTCGAAGAACCCGAGCTGCCGCAAGCGTTCGCGGAAGGCGTTAGGATCATTTTCGAAGTGCGATGTCATCAGTTTGGCCATGCCGATGTTTGAAGAGTATTCGAGGAAGCGGCTGACCGGAAGAGTCGCCGGTGAATGGGTGTCGTTGATGGGGCGTCCGCCGCAGTAGCGGAAGCCGACACCTTTGGGCTCGATGTTGAATTCGCGGTCGAGAGGGAATGCGAAACCATCCTCAAGAGCGACAACCATAGAGATTGTTTTTACCACAGATCCCGGTTCGTAGGCAAGCACGGCCCTGTTCATGGCCTCGATGTATCGGCCCGATCCGGGCACTGTGTCGCGCTCAAGATTGGAGATCGCTTTGATGTCGCCGGTTTCGACATCCATGATCATGGCTGTGCCCCATTCGGCCTCTGTGGTGAGGAGCATGTTGCCGAGTTCGTATTCGAGGATGTCCTGCATCGTGATGTCGATGGTCGTTGTCACGGTGTAGCCATCGCGGGGCTGCTGTATTGTCCAGTTGGCCACGCGGTCGGTGAAGAGTACTTTTTTTGCTTTTCCGGGCACTCCGTAGAGCAAAGAGTCGAGAGCACGTTCGAGGCCCGATATGCCTCTGACGTCGCGCAGCCCTACTTCGCCCACGCGGCCGATGCTGAGAGTGGCCATCTCACCGTAGGGGTATTTGCGTTTAAGCACTCTTTCGCGCACAAGCCCTGTGCGGTTGGCGTTGTTGCTGCGTTTGAAGTAAGGGAAATTTTTTACACGCTGGACGGCGTCATCGGGGATCTCTTTTAGGAGCATGAAGGCCGATGATCTGTCTTTTCGCTCTTTTTTGAGCGGGGCCGAGAGATACTCCTTCCAACCTTCGCGGGTGCGCCGGGGAAAGTAGAAGGCGAGACTGTCGGCGAGACTGTCGATGGCAGCATGGTATTCCCTGATCATGAAACGCTTGGCCTTGAAGTCGATGCGCAGGTTGAAATAGTTGAGATTTGTGGCGAGAATGCAGCCGTCGCTTGCGAGAATATCGCCGCGGAGTGGTTTGATCAGTACTGTGTCGTTGAGGCTGCGTGTGCCTTTTTTGTTCCATTCGGCCGCGTTGATAATGGTGTTGTTGACGGCCATGAACACAATGCCTGCAGCGATGAGGATAATGAAAAGCGAGATGAAGCTGAGTCGTCCGAGGATATGCATCCGTCGGCTGCGGGCTGCTTTCTGCTTGTCGGAGTCCTGTCCGACAACTTTAGCTTTAGGTCGTCGTTCAGCGTTCATCGTCGTAGCTTATTTGATAGGGTGGACGTTCCTGGATGCCGAGTCCAAGATGGAGAGTGTCGACGAGCGCCTGCATGGCCGACTCGCGGGTCGACGACATGTAGGCCGATCGTTGGCTCTGCAGCTCGGTTTTAGCGATGGCGAGCTCCGATTGGAGGGCTGTGATGGTTTCCATGCCGGTGACACAATCGTAGCGGTTGGAGATGTAGACCATCACCATGCAGACGAAAAATGTCGTCTGGAAGAAATATTTTTTGAAAAAGCGGCTCGACACCACGCGGCCGTGGGCGGCTCTGCTTGCGGCGTCTGACAGCTGATGGCTGGCTTTTGAAGTTTTGAGTCTGGCGAATAGCTTCATTGTGATAGAGAGATTGGCGTAGTTGTGGTAATTAAAGTTTTTCGGCTACTCTGAGTTTTGCACTGCGGCTGCGAGGATTGCGGGCGATCTCTTCTGCGTCGGGAACGATCGGTTTCGAACCGACCTGTTTCAACGGCGAATTGATGCGTCCGAAGAAGTCTTTCTCGGCGTTGCCTGTAAAATTGCCGTAACGCATGAAATTTTTCACGAGGCGGTCTTCCAGCGAGTGATAGGTGAGTATGACGAGTCTGCCGCCGGGCCGCAGGGCGGCTGTCGCTTGTTCGAGGAACGACCGTAGGGCGTCGAGCTCGCCGTTGACTTCGATGCGCAGAGCCTGGAATATGCATGCCATTTCCTTTTTTTCTTTCTGCGGGCTGATCAGGGGCTTGCACACTTCGAGGAGACGGTCGACTGTGTCGACCGGCGCCGAGCGGCGGGCGGCCACAATGGCTGCTGCAAGGCGGCGCGACTGGCGCAGTTCGCCATAGAGGTAAAGTATGTCGGCAAGCTGCTGCTCGGAGTATTCCTGAAGAATGGTGGCGGCGCTGACTTTGGCGTGTTGGTTCATGCGCATGTCGAGTTGGCCGTTTGCGCGGAATGAAAAGCCGCGGCTGCTGTCGTCGAAGTGGTGGAACGATACGCCGAGGTCGGCGAGTACACCATCCACAGCGTCAACGCCGTAGTAGCGCAAGAAGTTGGCAAGAAACCTGAAGTTGCCGTACACCATTGTGAAACGGCCGTCTTCAAAAGCCCGCTTGACAGCATCTTCATCCTGGTCGAATGAGTAGAGATGTCCGTTTTCAGCAAGTCGCTCCACGATCGCGCGGGAATGACCGCCTCCGCCGAATGTAGCGTCGACGTAGTTTCCCTGCGGATTAATATTCAGAGCATCAATGGTTTGTGGCAGAAGAGCCGGTATGTGATATATTTCTTGATCCATGTTGATTGTTTACTTGCCCGATTGCCGGGGTTGCAGCATGTAAAATTACTCAAATTTGCCGAAAATTCACAAATTAAAACTGCATATTTCCGGGACAATTTTTTAAAAGTTATCAACATCGAGACAACCGGTTGAGATATAGGAGCGAATAAACAAGTGCCGCAGTTTGCATTTGCAAACTGCGGCACTGATGAAATGAGGTCGCAGAATTAGGCTCGGTTATGAAACGGAGCCTTATATTTTTTTGCGCCAGGATCTGCGCTTGCGGTGCTGCCGGCGTTCGAAGTATTCCCATTGTTTCTGTACATTTTCATTGCCTTCGAGCTCGGGGTTGCTTTCGGCTTCCTTGTATCCTGCGGCAATGAATGCAGGGATCAGATCGGCGAATATCAGCGCGTTGACACCTTTGCTCTGGTATTCGGGCTTGACGGCCACGAGCAGCAGGTCGACGACGTCCGATTTGCCTTTGAGGGCTTTGAGCAGGTGGATCCATCCGGTCGGGAAAAGCTTGCCCCGGCTTTTGATGAGTCCTTGCGACAGCGAAGGCATCGATATGCCTACGGCAACAATGTTGTCGTTTTCGTCGACGATCAAAGATACGCAATCGAGACGTATCAGCCCGAGGTACTGGTCGACATATGCTTCTATCTGCCTGTCGGTGAGAGGAGAGAAGCCGTAGAGGTCGGCATAGGCTTCGTTGATGAGCTGGAAGAGAGGTTTGCCGTAACGCTCCTTGACCACTTTGCGAGAGGTGAGCGGCACGGATTTAAGTTTATACTTGGTTTTGACAATCTGCGCTATCCTTGCGTGTTTTTCGGGAATGGCTTCGGGTATTTTAATACGATATTCCACCCAGTCGACATCTTTTTCAAAGCCCATGCGCTTCATGTGATCGACATAGTAGGGATAGTTGTAGATAGTGGCCATTGTGCCGATCTGGTCATAGCCTTCGGTGAGCATTCCTTCATGGTCCATGTCAGAGAAACCGAGCGGGCCTATGATTGTGTCCATTCCGTTGCTTTTGCCCCAGTCTGCAGCAGCCTTGAACAGAGCGTCGACAACCTCGTTGTCGTCAATGAAGTCGACGAAGCCGAACCTTACGACATTTGCATTGTCCTTGCGGTTTGCTGCGTCGTTGATTATTGCAGTGATACGTCCGACGGGTTTTCCGTCTCTGTAAGCCATGAACGATTGGGCGCGGCAGACGTCGAACGCCGGGTTCTTCTTGGGCGAGAGTGTTGCGATCTCGTCGATCACCAACGGCGGCACATAGCAATCGTTGCCTTTGTACAGGTCTATGCCGAATTTCACGTACTTCAACAGTTCGCTTCGCGTTGGTTTTAGAGCTTGTATTTTGACAGACATGTAGGTTGATCTTTATTTTTGGTCAGCAGTCTCGATTTCGTTCATATTCGGGATCTCGGGCTTGTAGGGCGAAGAGAGCCACGCGAGAACTGCTATCATTATGACAAGAAATGCGATTATGATTATGTAAAGTTTGTTTCCGCGGCGGTCTTCGATTGCGAGGCGCAGGTCGTGGATGTCGCGGTAGCGGCGGCGACTGTCGGCGTCGGCGCATCGTTCGGCCACCTTGCGCAGCTGAGGATCGTTTACTCCGCTCTTGTTGAGGGTTTCGAGCACGATTGTGCCGAAGTTGCGGATGTCGTCCGATGCTTGTTCGGGAGTCAGCGCCGGACGTTGTTCGAAGCCGACATCGATAAGTTTCAGATTGCCGATATTTTCGGTGAAAATGATGCGCTCGCTTCTGATCGGAAGGTGAGCTATGTGATTGGTCTGAATATATTCGAGAGCACTGATAAACTGGGTTTTGAGTTTCTTTACATGCTCTTCGGTCACTTTGCCGGAGTCGAGCAGAGATCTCAGGGAGTCGCCATAGACGTCGTCGGTGATTATGCACCGTCCGATGCCCGGCACATCTTCGTAGTCGTTTATCATCACAATGTTGGGGTGAGCGAGATTGTAGCGGGTGTCAAATTCTTTCTCGATCATCGTCTCATACTCAGCCACGCCTTTATACTGCTGTTTGAGAGTCTTCAGCATTACCCACTTGCCGAATTTTTTGGCAGTGTAGACGTCATAAAATTCCTCGTCCCATTTGGGGAGGTGCTCAATCTCGGTCCAGCGTTGTTCGGTTCGTTCCATTGTGATCGTGTTAATTTTTACAAAGGTACTAAAAAATATCAATCTGACGGATAGGCAGCTAAAAAGACCTTGCGGCTGTTGAGGGATTCGCGTGCGGCATGGAGGCTTTTCAGCGTCACACGGCCTACGATATAATTATAGCCTTTCGACGAATAGTTTTCATACACTTCCTCGAAGTGCAGCAGTCCGAGATCGACGGGATCGCTGTAGCGGACATATATTCTGAAGGCGATGTCGTCGGAGAACTGCGGCAATGTGGACGAGTGGCGCAGCTTCTTGTATTCGTATTTATAATCGTAGAGGCAAGCCGTTATGTCGGACAGCACAGCCGAAGAAGTCGGACGCGCACCGGCGCCGCGGCCGAACATGAATTGCTTGTCGTAGAACAAACCTTTGATGACCACTCCGTTGAACTCGTCTTCGACCGAATAGATATACTTGTTGCGCGATATCAGTTGCGGTATGACGCACATTACCAATCTGTTGTCGGCGAGTTTCTCGACGTGGGCGACAAGCTTGATGCGGCGGTCTTTTTCCATCGCAAATCTGATGTCGTTGTCGTTCATATGGGTGATGCCGTAGTTGAACACTTTGGCAGGATCGACATACACTCCGAAGGCATGCACGCCGATTATCACGAGTTTGAACAAGGAGTCCCAACCGTCGAGATCGAGTGTCGGATTGCTTTCGAGAAACCCCTCTTTGCGGGCAAGTTCGAGGGCGTCGGCATGCGACATGTGGTCGTTGAATATTTTCGACAGAATGAAGTTGGACGATCCGTTGAGGATGCCTTTGACCGATATCAGCAGGTCGTTGTCGTAGTATTCTTCGAGGTTTCGTATCACCGGTATTGATCCGCAGGCCGAGGCGTCGTAGAGCAGGGTGCTGCCGTAGTGTTTCTGCAGTTCGATCAGCTCAGGCAGTTTGTGGGCAAGCATCTTTTTGTTGCCGGTGACAACGGGAAGTCTGTTTCGTATCGCGCGGCTGACAATGTCGAACGATGCGTCGGCATCGTCGATCAGCTCGACGATGAAGTTGATGTCGGGGTCGTTGAATATGTCGTCGGCCGAATCGGTGAATCTGGCATTGACTCCACGGTCGCGCGACAGATCGCGCACACAGATGCGTTCGATGCTGACGTTGGCCGTCGGGACGTCGTTGAGAAGTTCGAACAGGCCGCGTCCTACGGTGCCGAAGCCAAAAAGGCCGATTTTTATTTTTTTACTCATTGTGATTGTTCGGTTAGTGGGTAAGTGATCGCTGAAGAAAAACGATTTAGAAGGAACTTATTATTGAATTGAGTTTGTCGTGTTCGATCAGGAAACCGTCGTGGGCAAACTCGGAGTCGATCTCTCTGTAGGTCGCGTCGGGCAACATGGCGGCAAGCTCGTGGTGATAGGCCGGTGGAAACAGTATGTCTGAACTTATCGCCACGACAAGACACCGGGCCTTGACCCGCGCCAAGGCTGCTTCTGCCGACATTCGTCCGCGGGCAATATCGTGAGAATCAGTCGAACGGCACATTTTAAGATAGCTGTACACGTCGAAACGATCGCATAGTTTTTTTCCTTGGTAGGCCTGATAGCTGTGGACCCTGCGTTCGAAGGGTTTGTGCTCGTCGCCCTTGTCGGCTTGGGTGGTGTCGTAGGCTGACTGTCCGCGGTAGCTGAGCAGTCCGATGGCGCGTGCGGCAGCGAGACCTTTGGTGGCGGCGTCGTGGCGTTGCTCGCCAAGAGTGCCGTCGGCCTCGATGGCCATGTACATTGACTTGTTGATGGCGGCGAGCCAAGGCCGGCATTGATAGTCGGTGGCTATCAATATGGCGCGTCGGGCTATTTCAGGTTCTGTGACGAGCCATTCGATAGCTTGAAAGCCTCCTAACGACGACCCGACGATCGTGTGGATGCGCTCGATGTCGAGGTGCTTGGCCAAAAGTCGATGGCACATCACCATGTCTCTTACGGTGACATCGGGGAATGAATCAAAGTACGGCCGCCCTGTTTCTGGGTTGGTCGACATCGGTCCGGTCGTTCCATAGCATGATCCGAGTACGTTGGCACACACTATAAACCATTTGTCAGGATCGAGGAACTTGCCGCTCTCGACTGTGTGGGGCCACCAGTCGGCGACATCGGAGTCGGCGGTGAGGGCGTGCATCACCCATACCACGTTGCTTCTGTCGTCGTTGATTTCGCCGAATGTGTCGTAGGCGATTGTCAGTTCGGGAAGTGAAGCTCCGGACTCGAGTGTGATGGGATTGTTATGGTGGTAATAGTGTCTCATCGGGCAATGTTGCAATTGGCGGAGGAGAATGGTGTTGTCGTTTTTATTATGTTCGCCATCGTTGTTGCGCGGTTGCGCAGCTACGATGGCGAACGTTAATGCTATAGAGGCTTTCGCCGGCAGGCGGGGAAGCCGTTATCTCGAAATCTTCATTGTCTCAGATCCTGAGCGGACGATGTAGATGCCTCGGTCGAGGCCTGCAACTGAAAGGCTGAGAGCGTCTGTGGCCTTGGCTACGATATGGCCGTTGGTTGAATAGATTTCTATTGTTGCGGGTGATGCGGAGGTGACTGTAGCGGTTGCGGCGTCGTAGGTCAATGAACCGCCGGATACGGCGATGTCTTCGATGCCTGACGATTCGAAGCCCTTGTAGGGGATCACGTCGTCGCCCGATAATTCGTAGGTCACCCAGAATTTTGTTTTGGCAAGTTCAACGTCTGAGCTGAGGCATTCGTTGCCTTCGTAGGCATACGATCCGTCGAACACGATCAGTTGGCCGGTTGCCTCGGCGGAGCGCGTCGGCAGAGAGTTGACCATGGCTGTCATATCGCTGCCTTTGATCTGATTGCCGTAGCAGTTGACGTAGTCGATGGCAGGGCAGCCGCTGAAGTCGAGCGATTTGAGAAGATTGCCTTCGCAGCTGAGTGTCTCGAGTTTGCTGTTTTTGCTGAGGTCGAGATCTGTGATATCGTTGAGCGCAATGTTCAACTCTACAAGGTTGGGCAGGTTGGTCACGTCAATGCCGTTGATGAAGGTCATGATCGGGTAGAGGAGTACTGCGTCGCCGTACACTTTCAGTGTTTCTTCGGTCATGTCGACAGTGAGGGCACTTCCGTTCCAGCCTGCAAGATTTCCGCCTTCGATCACCGGATAGTAGTTTTTATCAGCGAAGTTGACGGTTATCATGATGTGACCCTTGTCAGGACGGGTGATGGTGAAATATTCGGCGGGGAGTTGCGGCTCTTCGGGATCCGATCCGGCATAAACTACTCCCATGCCCCAGTTGGCTCCGTTGGCGTAATCGAATACTTTCCAGCCTTTGTCGGTGGCTATCTTTACGTCGTCCTTCGTGGCAACGTTTCCTTCCGATCCATCCTTGGCTTCGGTGTCGATCACAAAGAGATATGGGGTGTCGGTTGCATCGTATAGCGAATTCATCAACGCTTTCATGTTGTTGCCCTTCAACTGGTTCTGGTAGCAGTCGACGCGGAGAAGCGATGTGCAGCCGTCGAGGTTGAGAGTTTCGAGCTTGTTGTGCTGGCTGTAAAGCTGGGTGAGCGCTTTAGCTCCCGACATGTCGAGGCTCTCGAGATTGTTGTTCTGGCATTCGAGACGTGTGAGCAGACTGGCGTCCGAGAAGCTCAACGAGGTGAGGTCGTTGCCGTTGCATTCGAGAGCTGTGACATCGCCTGCGATTTCAACGTTCTGAGAGGTCAAAGTGTAGGTTTGGCGTCCGCTGGCAGCGATTTCTTTCACGCCTGATATGGAGATGTTGGCCGATGTGCCGATGTACAGAGAGATGGTTTCACCGGCTGCGCGGCTTGTGGTCAGTGCTATCTTGCGGTCGCTCACGGTCGGCACATAGTCTGATCCGGGGTAGAATTTGCCGACCTGAGTGTCAGTTGCATATCCTCCGAAGTAGTCCATTGTGGCCCATCCTTTGGCGGCGAAAGCTCTTACGTTGTCCATTGTGCAGACATTGTTCTCGCTGTCGTCGCGAGTGTCGACGATGTAGATGAGGCCTGTGGTGCGGGCTTCGGGCATCGATGCAATGAAATTATCCATCGATTCGCCTGCCAGATTGTTGCCATAGGCATATATCCATTCGAGCATCTTGTTGTTTGAGAGGTTGACCGATGAGATATTGCAATTGTGGAACGACAGATCGTTGAGCGCAGGGCAGTTTGTCAGATCGAGTTGCGAGAGTTTTGTGTTGCTGCAGTCAAGAGTGGTCAGTTTGTCTTGTGTGCCGAGGGTTAGTGTCTCAAGCTTGTTCTCGCTGACGTTGAGCGTTTCGAGTATCGGATTTGCGCTGAGATCCAATGCTGTGAGTTTGTTGTTGTGGCAGTCGAGGACTTCGAGTTTTGCACAACCTTTAAGATCGAGTGTCTCAAGTTTGTTGTTATAGCACTTTATGATGAACAGATCGCTGCCCGAGACGACTTCAAAGCTTGTGAGTTCGCAGCCGTAGACTTCTATCTGGCTCAGATTGTCGGCCGAAATGGTGATTTCACTTCCTGCTCCTCTCGAAAAATACTCGCCGAAAAACTCAGACTTGTCAGCTCCGGTGACCGCGAAGTCGTAGGGCGATGCCTGAATGCGGAGCTTTGTTCCGGCCGGCGCTGATGTGATTACCTTGACGGTGCCTGTCGCCGCAGACACTTCGGTCGGTAAGCAGATAAGAAAGGCCAATAAAATGAATAGAAGATTACAGCACGATTTTTTCATAAGTAAAATGTGTTAGTAGGGGTGTTCTTTTTGTTCGTTTACGGATGCAAATATAAGCTTTTTTTCGCGTTGTTGCGTTTTTTTTCGAAAATATGCTGTAATTTTGTTTGTCATTCTGTTATTAATGCAGAAGCTAATCGCTCAGAATTTATGAAAGATCAAGTATTATCTACAGATATAAATGAAAAAGCGGTTCTCGTCGGGCTTATCACTCCGCGCCAAAATGAGTTGAAAGCCAACGAGTATCTTGCTGAACTTGCTTTTCTTGCCGATACGGCAGGGGCCGAAACCGTGAACACATTCCTGCAGCGTCTCGATTATCCTAATCCCCGGACGTTTGTCGGCAAGGGCAAGTTGGATGAAATAAAGGCTTATGTCGACGAGAATGATGTGGCTATGGTTATCTTTGATGATGATCTCACGGTGAAGCAGGTTGCCAACATCGAGCGCGAATTGTGTGTCAAGGTGCTTGACCGCACAAGCCTTATTCTTGACATATTTGCGAAGAGAGCACAGACGGCCAACGCCAAGACGCAGGTGGAGCTGGCTCAATATCAATACCTTCTTCCTCGACTGACCCGAATGTGGACTCACCTCGAACGTCAGCGCGGCGGCATCGGCATGCGCGGCCCCGGTGAAACCCAGATCGAGACCGACCGACGAATCATCCTCGACAAGATCTCGCGTCTGAAGGCTGAGCTTGTGGCCATCGACAAACAGAAATCGATGCAGCGCAAGAACAGAGGCAAGCTCACCCGCGTGGCTTTGGTAGGATATACAAATGTCGGCAAATCGACGCTGATGAACCTCCTCAGCAAAAGCGACGTCTTTGCGGAAAACAAACTCTTTGCCACGCTCGACACCACTGTGCGCAAGGTGATCATCGACAATCTTCCGTTTCTGCTGACTGATACGGTGGGCTTCATCAGAAAATTGCCTACTCATCTGGTCGATTCGTTCAAGTCGACACTCGACGAGGTGCGCGACGCCGACCTTCTCGTGCATGTCGTCGACATATCGCATCCTAATTTTGAGGAGCAGATCGAGGTGGTCGACAAGACTCTGAGGGAGGTCTGTGACGGAGCCGATAAACCGATGATTCTTGTTTTCAATAAGATTGATGCGTTTACTTATAAGCCTAAGGATGAGGATGATCTCACGCCCCGATCACGCGAAAACATTTCGCTCGACGAGCTTAAATCGACCTGGATGGCAAAGATGAAGGATAATTGTGTGTTCATTTCGGCTAAAAAAGGCGTGAATATTGACGAACTCAAGCAAAAGATCTACGAAAAGGCACGGGAGATCCATATCGCGCGTTTCCCCTATAATGACTTCCTCTTCCAGAAGTACGACGAGCCGGAAGAATAAGTGACGGGCTATTGGATCGCGCCTAAGGGCAGATTTTGGGTAGCCGGAGCCATAATTTTTTAAAATTATGTTTTATTTGCTCCGGCAAAGTAAAAAAATTGCAAAACACTCTTTGCAGTTAGGGAAATTGTGGCTATATTTGTAAAATCAAATAATTCTGATCTTTAATATAGTAACTCATATTATCCCCATGAAAAAAATCCCCTTAGCGTTAGTCGCTTCAGCGTTGATTTCGTCCGCTGCCTCGGCGGCTGTACCCGAAGCAATCGATCTGTTGGTTGTCGGAGGAGGAGCCAGTGGCGTGACCGCAGGAATTCAAGCAGCCCGAATGGGCACAAACACTCTCGTGATTGAAGAACAGCCGTGGATCGGCGGCATGCTGACATCTGCAGGCGTGTGCTGCACCGATGGCAACTATCGCATGCGCGGCGGTCTGTGGGGCGAGTTTCTCAACAATCTTGCTTCTCATTACGGAGGATTTGAAGCCCTGAAGACCGGCTGGGTTAGCAATGTTCAGTTCGAGCCGTCGGTAGGTCAGCAGATCTTCAGAGACATGGTCGGCGCCGAAAAAAATCTTCAGGTCGAGAACAATGTTCAGATCGTGTCGATTGGCCGAGATCGTGGCCGTTGGGTGGCCACAGTCCGCGATGCCGACGGTAAGCTGAAAAATATTGAAGCGCGCATGGTCATCGATGCTACAGAGCTTGGCGATGTTGCGAAGATGGCCGGTGTCAAATACGACATAGGCATGGAGTCGCGCGCTGTCACCGGCGAGGATATTGCCCCTGAAGACGCCAACGGAATTATCCAGGATCTCACATGGGTTGCCGTGCTCAAGGATTACGGCAAGGATAAGGATATGACAATCGAATGCCCCGAGGGATACAACCGCGAAGACTATGTGTGCTGCTCGTTCAACGACCTCTGCACCGATCCCAAAGAGCCTGCGCGTATGCGTGTGCCCGATGTCATGATCACCTACGGAAAATTGCCTAATGATAAATACATGATCAACTGGCCTGTGTCGGGCAATGACTATTATACCAACGTCATCGAGCTCGACCGCGAGCAGCGCGAAGTTGAGTTTGCAAAGGCGCGCGAGTTCACCAAAGGTTTCGTCTACTTCCTCCAGAAAGAACTCGGCTTCAAGAATCTCGGTCTCGCCGACGACGAGTTCCCTACTGACGATAAACTCGCACTGATACCTTATCATCGTGAAAGCCGCCGTATTCATGGTCTTGTAAGATTTGATCTTAACGACATGGCGCAGCTCTATGACCAGCCCGATGCCCTCTACCGCACCACGATAGCCGTAGGAGACTACCCTGTCGACCATCACCACGCCCGTTACACCGGCCCAGAATCTCTGCCCGACCTCCACTTCCATCCCGTTCCGTCGTTCGGATTGCCGATGGGTACGCTGATCCCGCAGGATGTCGACAATCTTATTGTGGCCGAAAAGTCAATATCTGTGTCCAACATCGTCAATGGCGCCACCCGTCTGCAGCCCGTAGTGCTCCAGATCGGTCAGGCTGCAGGAGCTCTCGCATCGTTGGCGCTTGCCCAGGGTAAGAACGTCAAGGACGTGACCGTCCGCGACGTGCAGCGTGTGATACTCGATGCCGGCGGTTACATTCTCCCGTATCTCGATGTCGCTCCCTCTCACTCTCTGTTCCGTCCGCTTCAGCGCATCGGAGCAACCGGTCTGCTGCACTCTACAAGCAAGCAGGTCGACTGGAGCAATCAGACATGGATGAATATCAACGATCCGCTGATCGGCTCTGAACTCAACCGCCTTTATGAGTTCTACAACATGGACTATCCCTATGCGGCTGATGCCAATATCAAAGTTGCGGATGCTGTCGCAGCAGTCAAAGCTGCTGCTGCAACCAAGGGCATCGACACTGCTGAAATCGAGAAAACAGCTCGCCAATTGTGGAAAAAACACGATCTCGGCAAATTCAACAAGAAAGCTGTCATAACCCGCGGTCAGTATGCAGCCCTCGTCGACGAGGTGCTTGATCCGTTTGACACTCGTGAAGTGACGATCGACGGCTTATTTGAAAATTAATAATAACTTTACACATTAATATATATTATGGACAACCGTCGCGACTTCCTCAAAAAAGTGGCTGCTGGCACTGCCGCAGCTGTCGCAGCTCCGGCCTTACTTTCCGGATGCCAGAAAACCAACGCTCAGGTGATACAGACCCGCAACAATCCTGCATTGACTGCTACGGATCTCACCGGCAAGCATGCCGAACTCATCGTCAAGGAGCGCGGCCTGCCGATCACCGGAACATTCCTCGACGAGATCTCTCACGACATCCCTCACCAGAACTGGGGCGAAGAAGAGTGGGACAAAGATTTCCAGAATATGAAAGCATTCGGTATCGACACGGTCATAACATGCCGTTGCGGCTATCGTAAATTTGTCACCTATCCTTCAGAATATCTGTTGGGAAAAGGTTGCTATATGCCTTCTGTCGACCTTCTCGACATGTTTATGCGTCTTGCCGACAAATATGGCATGAAATACTATCACGGCCTCTATGACTCGGGTAAGTATTGGGACACCGGCGACATGACATGGGAAGTAGAGGACAACAAGTATGTCATCGACGAGGTCTGGGAAAAATATGGCTCGAAACACCCCTCGTTCAGCGGATGGTACATCACCGGTGAGATCAGCCGTGCGACCAAGGGCGCGATTGATTCGTTCCGCACCATGGCCAAGCAGTGTAAGGATGTGTCGGGCGGTATGCCGACCTTCATCGCTCCGTGGATCGATGGTAAGAAGGCAGTTGCGGCTGCAGGCGCTGCGCTCACAAAGGAGCAGGGTGTGTCGGTCGAGCAGCATGAAAAGGAATGGAACGAAATCTTCGACGGCATTCATGACGTTGTCGACGCATGTGCGTTCCAGGACGGCCATATCGACTACGACGAACTCGATGCATTCTTCTCTGTCAACAAGAAGCTTGCCGACCGCTACGGTATGGAATGCTGGACCAATGCTGAGTCGTTTGACCGCGATATGCCGATCAAGTTCTTCCCGATCAAATTCGACAAACTGCGCATGAAACTCGAGGCTGCAAAGCGCCAGGGCTACACCAAAGCTTTGACTTTTGAGTTCAGCCACTTCCTCAGCCCGCAGTCTGCATATCTTCAGGCCGGTCACCTCAACGACCGCTACTGCGAATACTTCGGCATCGAACGTCCGAAATTTGTTTAATCCGATAAATAAAAATAATACTATATAAATCATGAACAATCGTCGCGATTTTCTCAAAAAAATGATGGCCGGTACTGCTGCTGCGGTTGCCGCTCCCTCTATCCTCGCCGGTGAGGCAATGGCCTCTGCCGCCAATGCTTCAAAAGCCGATCTCACCGGTCCCAAGGCCGAACTCCTCGTGAAGGAACGCGGTCTGCCGATCACCGGTGCTTTCCTTGATGAAATTTCTCACGATATCCCTCATCAGAACTGGGGGCTTGCCGAATGGGATCAGGATTTCCAGAACATGAAGGCGATCGGCATCGACACTGTCATCATGATCCGTTCAGGCTACCGTAAATTCATTACTTTCCCGTCGGAATATCTTCTCAATAAAGGTTGCTACATGCCGTCTGTCGATTTGCTCGACATGTTCCTTACCCTTGCCGATAAATATGGCATGAAATTCTATTTCGGTCTTTATGACTCGGGTAAATATTGGGATACAGGCGATATGAGCCACGAAGTTGAGGACAACAAGTATGTCATCGACGAAGTGTGGGAAAAATATGGCTCAAAACATCCCTCGTTCGGCGGTTGGTATATCAGCGGTGAAATCAGCCGTGCTACCAAAGGCGCCATCGATTCATTCCACACCATGGGTAAGCAGTGTAAGGATGTTTCGGGTGGTCTGCCGACATTCATCTCTCCCTGGATCGATGGTAAGAAAGCAGTTGCAGCAGCAGGTGCATCGCTGTCGAAAGAGGAAGGTGTGTCGGTCGAAGCTCATGAACGTGAGTGGAACGAAATCTTCGACGGCATCCACGACGTAGTCGATGCTTGCGCGTTCCAGGACGGTCACATCGACTATGACGAACTCGACGCTTTCTTCACTGTCAACAAAAAACTTGCCGACAAGTATGGCATGGAGTGCTGGACCAATGCAGAGTCGTTTGACCGCGACATGCCGATCAAGTTCCTCCCCATCAAGTTCGACAAGCTGCGCATGAAGCTCGAAGCTGCCAAACGTGCAGGCTATGACAAGGCGATCACCTTCGAGTTCAGCCACTTCATGAGCCCGCAGTCAGCTTATCTCCAGGCCGGCCACCTCTATGACCGCTATTGCGAATACTTCGGTATTGACGTTCCGACTATAGGGTAATAGCTTATGAGGATGGACGTTAAACGATTTATAACTTCTATCGCGCTCACGGCATCGCTTGCATTTGCAAGCGGTGCCGCGCCGCGACAGGAGCTTCCTGTCAGTGAGCGCCCCAAACTGATGTGGATCGATCTTTCGGCCAACTGGAAGACTTTCAGTTCGCCTGATTCGGTCGATTATTATGTCAAGAAATGCAAGGATGCAGGTTTCAACACCCTCGTTGTCGACGTGAAAGGCACAGGCAGTGCGGTTGCATATCCGAGCGATATAGCTCCGCAACTGAAAGAGTGGAAAGGCATCACACGCCCCGACGACTATGATTTCCTCGCCCGCTTTATAGAGCAGGGCCATAAAGCAGGAATGAAAGTCTTCGCCTCGTTCAATATTTTCTGCGAGGGCCATGGATTGTTCAAACGTGGCTTGCTTTACGGAGATGATCATCGCGACTGGCAGTCGGTCAATTATGTGCCCGGCAAGGGACTCGTGCCTGCTACTGAGATCGAGGGTAAAGCCACTTTGTTTGTAAATCCGGCGTTGCCCGAAGTCCAGGACTACGAACGTTCGATCCTTGTCGAATGTGCAACCAAGTATCCGGTCGACGGTGTGATGCTCGACCGTACTCGCTACGACAATATCCAGTCTGATTTTTCGCCCTATTCGCGCAAGCAGTTTGAAAAATTCATCGGAAAGAAGGTCAAGCATTGGCCCGAGGATATTTACGAATGGGTTGCCGACGGCAATGGTAAGTATGACCTTAAGGAGGGAAAATATTTCAAGCAGTGGATCGAGTGGAGAGCGAGTGTCATTCATGGTTTCTTCTCATCGACACGCGAGGCTTTGAAGGCTGCGCGTCCTGACGTGCAGCTCGCGGCCTACACCGGAGCTTGGTATCCGTCTTACTATGAAGTAGGTGCAAACTGGGCTTCAAAAGATTATGATCCGTCGGAAGATTTCGATTGGGCTACCCCGCAATATCGTAATTATGCCTATGGTGATTTGCTCGATCTTTACACCAACGGCAACTACTACAAGAACGTCACACTCGACGAGTACAGGAAGTCGAACGGAACATATCTCAACGAAACCGATTCGCGCTTGTCAAAGGGTGAGCACCTATGTGTGGAAGGCGGATGTCTGTATTCAAAAAATCTGCTGAAAGACAATGCTTTCTGCGGAGGTCTCTATGTCGAGGATTACGGCAAGGATGTCGAACAGTTTAAGAAAGCCGTGAAGATGAATCTCAAGGAGTCTGACGGCCTGATGGTGTTTGATATCGTCCACATCATCTTGCGTGACTGGTGGTTGCCGCTGACAGCGGCCATTGCTTCCCAAGAGGCTACAATGGAGGCCCAGCAGTCAGGCAACACTGCAAGATAATCGCTTTTTCTTTGCATATTTACGATCAAGGGGCCGGCAATTTTGCCGGCCCCTTGATCGTGTTATGCGATGATCATCTCTATGCCTCGCTCTTCGAGGCGTCGCCGCATGGCGTCGGGGACGCCAGCGTCTGTGATGATAAGATCGACTTCGCTTATGTCTGCGATTTTGCTGAAACCTCGCCGCATGAATTTCGACGAGTCGGCAAGAACGATCACCTTTTGAGCGGCGCGCATCATCACCTTGTTGAGTTCAGCCTCGCGTATGTCTGTCGTTGTGATGCCGAACTCCGGATCAATGCCGTCGACGCCAAGGAATAGTTTTGAGCAGGTGCAGTCGGCAAATGGAGCTTTGGCAAATTCGCCTACGACCGACAGAGAGCTGTGTCTCAGTATGCCGCCGAGCTGGATGATGTCGACATCGTCCATTGTGCCGAGTATCTCCGTTGCCCTCAGGCAGGCTGATATGGCAGTCAGATGGTGTTTCGGTTTGATGCAACGCGCAAAAGCATGAATCGTCGTTCCCGAGGCTATGATTATCGAGTCGTCGGCGGTGATCAGTTCGGCAGCCTTGGCTCCGATCTGCATTTTTTGCAGCGGCATGAGTTTTTCCTTCTCGATGACCGACCGGTTGTTGATGTAAGGATCAGTCTTGATGGCGTGGCCGTGGCTGCGGTAGAGCCTCCCTTGCTTTTCGAGTTCGCTGAGGTCCTTGCGTATGGTCACGGCCGACACTTCGAGCATCTCCGAGAGTTCTG
This sequence comes from uncultured Muribaculaceae bacterium, assembly GCA_910587475.1. Taxonomy (GTDB): domain Bacteria; phylum Bacteroidota; class Bacteroidia; order Bacteroidales; family Muribaculaceae; genus CAG-873. The sequence goes on along the minus strand of CAJUMR010000019.1, from coordinate 11,730 downwards.
ACACCTGAACACGTTCGTGTTTCATCAGGCTGTCGATTATGATTTCGTGGCGTTCTTCTTTTGTCATTACCGGTAGTTTCGTTGGTCAACAATCTGTTTTTGCAAAGTTAATAAACTTTCTTCAACATTTTCGCCTTTCATGCCGGGCAACAGTAACAAAACTTTCATGGCCTTTCATGTGATTTTTATAGGTAATGGCCGCCGAACCCCGCGTCAACCCTCGCAAAATTACACTCTACTGCATGGAAAGATCTCGGGTAGATGAATGGAAGATTGAACAGTGCTTGAAGCTTTTGAAAAACAATTAAGGCTATTTTCTTTGAAATTTAGGAGCATTTTATTACTTTTGTTGCGAAATCTCGATTTAGCAAAACGAAAGTATTGCGCTTACGTTTTTATTTCGGATTTCAATTGATTAAACCTGACTCTAATGATTTCAGATAAATGAGAAAACTCGACAAACACTATGATGTAATAGTGATTGGAGGTGGTGCCACTGGTGCGGGAACCGCGCGTGACTGTGCTTTGCGCGGGCTGAAAGTGCTTCTCGTGGAGCGTTTCGATTTCACGCATGGTGCCACAGGTCGCAACCATGGCCTTCTCCACAGCGGTGCGCGATATGCCGTCACTGACAAAGAATCGGCAACCGAGTGCATCAAGGAAAACATGATTCTCCGCCGTATCGCCGCCAATTGTGTCGAAGAGACCGGCGGACTTTTCATAACCCTGCCTGAAGATGATCTGGCCTATCAGCAGACTTTTGTAGATTCGTGTCTTGCGGCAGGCATCAGCGCCGAGGCTATCGATCCTGATCTGGCGCGTCGCCTTGAGCCGTCGGTCAATCCGTCGTTGATCGGAGCCGTAAGAGTGCCCGATGGGGCAATCGACCCGTTCAGACTGACGATGGCCAATATAAGCGATGCGCGCAGTCATGGCGCCGATATTCTGACATATCATGAAGTGACAGGATATATCCGCACCGGCCAACGCGTCGAAGGTGTCGTCATGGCTGATCACCGCAATGGTGGTGAGGAAGTGAGGGCCACGGCCGATGTAGTGGTCAACGCTGCAGGCATATGGGGGCATCTTCTCGCCGAAATGGCCGGGGTGTCAGTCAAAATGTTTCCGGCAAAAGGTGCTTTGCTCGTGTTTGGCCATAGGGTCAACAACATTGTGATAAACCGCTGTCGTAAACCGGCCAATGCCGATATCCTTGTGCCGGGCGACACCGTATGTGTGATCGGCACAACCAGTGACCGTGTACCTTTCGATAGCGTAGACCGCATGGAAGTCACACCCGATGAAGTCGATGTGCTGCTCCGGGAGGGTGTGATGCTTGCGCCGTCGCTTGCAACGACGCGCATTCTCCGCGCCTATGCCGGAGTCAGACCTCTGGTGGCCTCCGACGATGATCCGTCGGGCCGAAGCATTTCGCGTGGCATCGTGTGTCTCGATCATGCGACACGCGATGGTCTCGAGGGTTTTGTGACTATCACGGGTGGAAAACTGATGACTTATCGTCTGATGGCCGAATGGGCCACCGACACCGTTTGCCGCAAGCTCGGGCGCGATGGCCTGAAGTGTCAGACCGCCGAGTTGCCTCTGCCTGGAAGCGAGCCCGACACTCGCGATTTCAGTTCGGCATCGGCCGGAGCAAAAGCATCGGCCGGGCGACATGGCACACTGTCGGCACGCATTCCCGCTGACAATCCTGCCGACAAAGCTCTGGTCTGCGAATGTGAGGAAGTCAGTGTCGGTGAGATCGAATATGCAATCGACAACCTGAACGTCGACAACCTGCTGAACCTACGCCGCCGCACACGCCTCGGCATGGGCACATGCCAAGGCCAGCTCTGTATATGCCGCGCAGCCGCTTTGCTCGAAAAACGGGATAATTGTGCTTCGCGCCATCTCAGGGGCATAGCGCAGTTTGTCAACGAACGTTGGAAAGGTATGCGTCCCGTTGCGTGGGGCGACAATGTGGCCGAAGCTCAGTTTACGGCATGGATGTATGGCGGTGTAGCAGGGCTCGACAATCTGCCGCCAGCAGATGAAATGAAATAATTAGACTATTGATCATGAAATTCGATAACATTATAATAGGTGCCGGGCTTGCCGGATTGACTGCCGCGATACGTCTGGCTGAGGAAGGCCGTAAGGTCGGCCTGCTGTCGGCAGGTCGCAGTGCGATGCATTTCAACTCGGGTTCGTTCGGGCTGTTGGGCTATGATGCCGGTCACAATGTAATTGACAATCCGGTCGAGTCGATGGCTTCGCTCCCTGCGTCGCATCCTTATTCACGGCTGTCGGCTCTGTCCGGCATCGCTGCGTTGGCGACTGAGGCTAATGCCGTGTTGCGCCGGGCGGGAGTGAAAGTCGCGGGCAGCTATCTGAAAAATCACATGAGATTGTCGCCGTTGGGCATAGATTGTCCGGCGTGGCTCACTCTCGACGGTCTGCTGACCGATGATGTAATAGCTTCGTTGCCACGGAAACATGTGGCTATCGTCTCCTTGGCCGGCTTTCTGGATTTCTATCCGAGATTTATCGCTGCGGCGTTTGAAAGCCGTGGCTTTAAATGTGATATACTGACGGTCGATACCTCTGATCTGCGCCGTCTCAGATCTTCTGAAACTGAAATGCGCTCCTCCAACCTCTCTCGTATTCTCCACGGCGATGCGCTCGACCGCTTGGCCGGTGCAGTTAACGACGCGGCAAAGGGTTGTGATGCCGCAGCTTTAGTGCTTCCTGCTGTTGTCGACTTCGACGGCGACAACGACAGTCTGCGACTGCGTCAGATGGTCGACCGGCCGTTGTTCTATGCTCCGACGATGGGTATATCTGTGCCCGGCATAGCGATACATTCCCGCATGATGCGCCATTTCCTGTCGTTGGGAGGCCGTGTGCTCAACGGTCATCGTGTGATCGGCGCTGACTTTGACGGTAATCGTCTGGCAGCTGTGTTCACCGACCGGCTTGACGGTGACCGTCTGGTTGCCGAACAATTTGTGATCGCTACCGGAAGCTTTTTCAGCAAAGGACTCGTGGCTAAGCCCGACGCCATAGTTGAACCTGCCCTCGGACTCGACACCTCAGCCCCGGCCGGCGACCGCAGCGGATGGTTCACTGCCGATCTGTTGGGCGACCAGCCGGTGATGACTGCCGGTATCACCGTCGATGCCAACCTACGCGCAATGCGAGGCGGAAAAGCGGTCGATAATCTCTATGTAGCAGGGTCGGTGCTCCCCGGGACGGCTTCTGTCAGGGAAGCCTCGGGTGCAGGCGTCGCGCTTCTGTCGGCCGTGCAAGTAGCCAATACCATCATTAACCACAATTGACCTATGGACTTACAGAATGAAAATATAAGCAGTCACAATTTCGAACAGTGCCTCAAGTGCACCATTTGCACGGCATATTGTCCTGTGACTCCGATCAATCCTCGTTATCCCGGCCCAAAACAGGCCGGTCCTGACGGAGAGCGTTATCGTCTGAAAAATCCTGAGTTTTTCGACGAAGCGTTCAAGTATTGCCTCAATTGCAAACGTTGTGAAGTGGCATGCCCATCGGGTGTGAGAATTGGCGACATGATACTTTCTGCGCGCCTGACTTACACCAAATCAAAGCCGTCGTTGCGCGACACCATGCTCGCCGAAACCGACATGATGGGTTCGCTCGCAACCGTATGCGCTCCGGTGGTCAATGCCGCTCTGGCCATGAAACCGGTCAAGCTGGTTATGGACCGCACACTCGGCATCGACGGACATCGTCAATTCCCTAAATATACTTCGACCAGATTTGTTACATGGTTCAACCGTTCGGCTCGTCAGGAGCAGTCGAAATTCAAGCGTCGTGTGAGCTATTTCCACGGCTGCTATGTCAATTATAACTATCCGGCTCTCGGTCGTGCGTTCGTCGGTCTCTTCAATGCCGCCGGCATCGGTGTCGACCTTCTCGACCGTGAGAAGTGCTGCGGAGTGGCCAAGATATCCAATCGTCTCATCGCCGAAGCTACACGCGACGCCAAGATCAATCTTGAGTCGATCCGCAAGGCTCTGGCTACGGGTAGTGAAGCCGTAGTCGCCACAAGTTCCACATGTTGCTTCACGATGCGCGATGAGTATCCCCACATCCTCGGACTCAAGAACGACGACATCAGATCGTCGGTCACCCTGGCCGTCGCACATCTCGCCCGTCTCGTCGAGAGCGGAGAGGTCAAACTGGTGTTCCGCGATGACTATCGCCGCCGTATCGCCTATCATACACCCTGCCACATGGAGCGCATGGGCTTGACTCAATACTCGGTCGACATGTTGTCGATGATTCCGGGCGTTGAGCTTGTGGTTCTTGACTCCAATTGCTGCGGAATTGCAGGCACATATGGTTTCAAAAAGGAGAATTACGAGACTTCGCAGGCTATCGGTGCGCCGCTGTTCAATCAGATCGGCCGGGTGTCGCCCGACTTCGTCGCAACCGATTGCGAAACGTGCAAATGGCAGATCGAGATGTCGACAGGGCTGAAGGTCAAGAATCCGGTGGAAATTCTGTTTGAAGCTCTCGACGTCGATGCCACACGCCGCGCCAACGGTTTGCACGATTGATTTATTAACACTATATTTACGCAATCATTATCTAATCACCACCATAACATCCGTCTCACATTATGGCAAGAAACAGTGCTTATGACGTCCTCGGACCGTCGCGCAAAAAATTTTTAAACTGGCAGATGAAGACCATCCTCGTGACCATGGTCGGATATGCCATCTTCTATTTCGTCCGTAAAAACTTCTCCGTGGCGATGCCCGGTCTAACGGCTGAATACGGCATATCGAACAAGTCGTTCGGTTGGATCATTTTTGCCGGATCGCTCGTCTACGGCTTTTCGCGTTTCATCAACGGCTATCTCGTCGACCGCATCCGCGGACGTGTGGTGATGGCTCTCGGTCTTCTGCTGTGTGCAGTAGCCAACTTTGCGTTCGGTTGGGGTGCAGACTTCAGCAGCTGGATCACCGGCATTGACAATGGCCCGCGGATGGTCGAGACTCTCGTCCTGTTCATGGGTTTTATAATCATCATCAACCAATGGTTCCAGGGCATGGGCTATCCTCCGTGTGCCCGCATCCTGCCTCACTGGATCCATCCGTCGGAACTTGCGACAAAGATGTCGATATGGAACTGCTCTCACTCGATCGGCGCCGCCATGGCTGTGATTGTCTGCGGTTATGTGATGGGTTCGCTCGGCACTGATCTCAGCAGCGACACCGGTTATATTCACCGGATCGTCGAGAACCTCAGCGCAAATGGCGTCGCTCCCGCCGACGCAGCTCTGCAGGCCGCTTCCTATGCCGCCCACGCCGGAGCATGGCGCTGGTGCTTCTGGATTCCCGCCGCTATCGCCACAGCCGGAGCCATCTTCATTTTCCTCGGGCTGCGCGACGAGCCGAAAGACGCGGGCCTTCCCGATCTTCCCGACACCGGCCTCGGCAATCTGAAAGAGACAACCGATCCGCGCGCACGCAAAAAATTCGAAAAAGTGATGGTGTGGACCAACCGTTGGGTATGGACTTTCTGTGCCGCCAACTTCTTTGTATATGTCGTGCGTATGGGCATTCTCGACTGGGGCCCGAAATTCCTCACCGAAAGCCGCAATCTCTCGATCGAGAGCGCCGGATGGACGGTAGCGGCGTTTGAGATCGCAGGCGTGGTCGGCACACTCTTTGCCGGTTGGGCCACCGACAAGATCTTCCACGGCAAGGGCCACCGCATGTGTGTGGTCTGCATGCTTGGTGCTGCTCTGTTTATGACCATCTTCCGCTTCCTCCCCGACAGCGCCGGCATCACGGTGACTGCCATGGTGCTCATAGGTGCAGGCTTTTTCATCTATGGCCCGCAGGCTCTGATCGGCATCGAACTCGGCAATCAGGCAACCAAAGAGGCATCGGCTCGCGCCAATGGACTTGCCGGTATCATCGGTTACCTCGGTTCGGGTGCTTCAGGCCTCCTTGTCGGTTATGTTGCCGACATCTTTGGATGGACATCGGTGTTCGACACCATCATCGTCGTTGCCATCATCGGCTTGTTTGTGCTTCTTTCGATGTGGAAAGCGCCACGCGACGGTTATGAACGCGCTGCTGCCATACGCTATGACGACAATATTGAACCAATGTAATCCTAATATATTCAACTGATTCTGACAATGCAATTCGATAAATACATGTCGCCGATGAGCGACACCCAGCTCTCTGAAGCTTGCCGCAAGATCAAGCACGTGGCTCTCGACATGGACGGTACTATCTATCTTGGATCGCAACTGTTCCCTTGGACAAAAGGATTTCTGAAAAAATTATCAGACAATGGCATAGGCTATTCGTTCCTGACCAATAATCCTACACGTTCGCTCGACGATTACGTGAAAAAGCTTCACGGCATGGGCATCGAGGCCACACGCGACGAAGTCTACACTACGGCTGTCGCCACCATAGATTATATCAAAACCCACTTTCCCGAAGCCCACAGGCTTTTCGTGCTCGGCACCCCGAGCATGACGGGCGAGTTTGAAGCCGCTGGTTTCGAAATGTGTGCCGACGATCCCGACGATCGACCTGATGTGCTCGTCGTGGCCTTCGACACCACTCTGGTCTATCCCCGTCTCTGCCGTGCATCATGGTGGGCATCACAGGGTGTGCCCTACATTGCGACAAACCCCGATCGCGTTTGTCCCACCGACCAGCCGGTCATCCTCGTGGACTGCGGTAGCATCTGCGCGTGCATCGAGCATGCCACAGGCCGTCAGCCCGACATCGTCATCGGCAAGCCCAATCCCGACATGCTCCGCGGCATCATGGACCGCTACGGCTACAGTCCCGATGAGATAGCAATGTGTGGCGACCGCATCTACACCGACGTAGCCATGGCCCGCAATGCCGGAGCTCTCGGTGTGCTTGTCCTTTCGGGTGAGACGACTCTCGAAACAGCTGTCAATTCAGATCCGCAACCGCCGATCACAGCCGACAATGTCGACACATTTGCAGACTTGCTCATAGCTTCGAAAAAAGCCTGACCGCAGCCCGGCAGGCTGTTTGACCATAGCGTCCGCTCCGACCATCGATGCGTCGGGGCGGACGTTTTTTTCATATATCCTCGGCGGTGCGCAAAAAAATAATAGAAGCAATGCGTCGGTTGTCAAAAAAATAATAACTTTGCAGTGAAAACCTGACAGCCCTTTCAAGCGAAATGTGGCTGTCTTGAGAAAATTGACATATAAGGTTGTTCTCCAATTAATTGCCTTGCGGCAGTATGAGCGGAGGCCGACCAATCAATCTCAAAGTGATGATTAACAGAAACCATTAGAGAGATCGAAAATTTCAACCCTTACAAAAAACTAATCGCTAACGCTTATGTCGCAACTGAGATTTAAAGTCGTAGACGAGGCTTTCAACCGCAAAGCCGAACCGGTAGAGATGCCCAAAGAAAGACCGGAAGTGTATTATGGCAAGTACGTGTTCAACCGTCAGAAAATGTTTGAATATCTGCCTGCCGACACCTACAAAGCTCTCATAAATGCCATCGACAACAAAGAACCGCTGCCGATGGAAGTGGCCGACAGTGTTGCCGAAGGCATGAAACGCTGGGCCATCGACAATGGTGCACGCCATTACACTCACTGGTTTCAGCCCCTGACAGAGTCGACTGCCGAAAAGCACGACGCCTTTGTCGAGCATGACGGCAAAGGTGGTGTCGTTGAAAAATTCAACGGCAAACTGTTGGTGCAGCAGGAACCTGACGCATCAAGCTTTCCAAACGGAGGTATACGCAACACATTTGAAGCCCGAGGCTACAGTGCCTGGGACATTTCGTCGCCTGCGTTCATCATGGGCAACACCCTTTGTATCCCAACTATATTCATATCTTATACCGGTGAGTCGCTCGACTATAAAACTCCGTTGCTGCGCGCCCTCAACAGCGTCGATAAGGCAGCTACGGGGGTCGCGCGCTATTTCGACGATAAGGTCAATCATGTGAAGTGCTTCCTCGGATGGGAACAGGAGTACTTCCTCGTCGACGAAGCGCTCTACAACGCACGTCCCGACCTTATGCTCACTGGCCGCACACTCATGGGACATGAGTCGGCCAAGAACCAGCAGCTCGAAGACCATTATTTCGGAGCAATACCTTCGCGTGTCGAAGCGTTCATGCTCGATCTCGAACTTGAGGCGCATAAGCTTGGCATACCAGCCAAGACTCGCCACAACGAGGTCGCTCCCAACCAGTTCGAACTTGCTCCGATATTCGAGGAATGTAATCTTGCCAACGACCACAATCAGCTGTTGATGACTGTGATGGCAGAGGTGGCCCGTCGCCATCATTTCAGAGTGTTGCTCCACGAAAAACCCTTTGCAGGCATCAACGGTTCGGGCAAACATAACAACTGGAGTCTCGGCACCGACACCGGCACTCTCCTGTTTGCTCCAGGCAAGACAGACAAAGACAACCTGCGCTTCGTCACATTTGTGGTCAATGTCATGGCCGCAGTCCACAAGCACAACGCTTTGCTCAAAGCGTCGATCATGTCGGCAAACAACGCCCACCGTCTCGGAGCCAACGAAGCTCCCCCCGCAATAATCTCGATATTCACAGGTTCGCAGCTCGCAGGCATACTCGACATGATCGAACACGCCACAACGGCCGAACTCACCGATCTCGACTCGCGCGAAGGCCTCGATCTGAAAGTTGCACAGATCCCGCAACTCAAGCTCGACAACACCGACCGCAATCGCACATCGCCATTTGCTTTCACCGGCAACCGCTTTGAATTCCGTGCCGTCGGATCGTCGGCCAACTGCGGTGCGGCCATGATTGTGCTCAATGCCGCCGTCGCCGAACAGCTTACCGAATTCAAATCGAAGGTCGATGCACGCATGGCCGCTGGCGAGACTCTCAATCACGCGCTTCTCGAAGAAATAAGAACCCTCATCAAAGAGAGCAAAGCTATCCACTTCGACGGCAACGGCTACTCTGACGAATGGAAAGAAGAGGCAGCCCGCCGCGGACTCGACTGCGAGACAAGTGTGCCGCTGATTTTCGATGCCTACATGAAGCCGTCGACAACCGAAATGTTCCGTCTTACCAACGTCCTCTCGGAGGTCGAACTCGCAGCGCGCAATGAAGTGAAGTGGGAGATGTACACTAAGAAAGTCCAGATCGAGGCACGTGTGCTCGGCGACCTCGCCATCAACCACATCATACCCGTAGCGCTCCGCTACCAGTCGATATTGCTCGACAACATCGTGCGCGTCAAGTCAATTTTCTCGGCTGAAAAGAGCGAAGATATTCTTGCCGACGAACTTGCGACAGTCGAGAAACTCGCCCATCACATGCGGTTGATCAAGGACGAGGTCGCAGCGATGGTCGATGCCCGGCGCGTGGCCAACAAGATCGACAGCGAGCGTGACAAAGCTGTCGCATACCACGACAACGTAGTGCCACACATGGATGTCATCCGCTATCATATCGACAAACTCGAACTGATGGTCGACAACGAGATGTGGCCGCTGCCGAAATACCGCGAACTGCTCTTCATCCGCTGATCCCTCACTATCGATTTAGCAAACATAACAACTACGATTCCGTAGGCCGCCTACCTCGGCAGGCGGCCTACGATCTTAATGAAAATGACCGACAATGACCTGATCGCAAGCAACGCGCTTGCACTGCTCAAACGCTTTTACGGCTACACCGGCTTTCGCCCCGGTCAGCTCGAAATCATCAAGGCCGTCGCCTCACGACGCGACGCCGTGGTGCTCATGCCGACAGGCGGTGGAAAATCGCTCTGCTACCAGATGCCTGCTCTGCTCGCCGATGGTTGTGCCATTGTTGTGTCTCCTTTGATCGCCTTGATGGACGATCAGGTGTCGGCATTGATTGCCAACGGCATACCTGCAGCCGCGCTACATTCCAATCTGTCCGACGCTCAGAGTCGGACGATACTCGACAAGCTTGCCCGAGGCTACATCAAGCTGCTCTATGTTTCGCCCGAAAGGCTGATGCTCGACATCGAACGCTGGAGAGGCTCGATCGACATCTGCCTCTTTGCCATAGACGAAGCCCACTGCATATCTCAATGGGGCCACGATTTCCGCCCGGTCTACACCGAACTTGCTCGAATCAAAGAGCTTTTTCCGGCAACCCCGGTCATCGCCCTCACTGCCACAGCCGACAGACTCACGCGCGACGACATCGCAGCGCAACTCAAACTCAACAAACCGTTCTGCCACATCGGGTCGTTTGACAGGCCCAATATAAGCCTCACCGTGAGGCCAAATCCCGGTAAGGCAGGACGCATCGCCGCCATCGAACGCTTCATCGACCGATACCCCGACGATTCAGGCATCGTCTACTGCCTTTCCCGCGCAGGAGCCGAAACCATGACTGCCGAACTCGTGCGCAGGGGCCACAAAGCTGTATGCTACCACGCAGGCATGTCGGCCGCCGCCAGAATCAAGGCGCAGAATGACTTTCTCAACGGCGACGCCTCGGTTGTCTGCGCCACCGTAGCATTCGGCATGGGCATAGACAAAAGCAACATACGATGGGTGGTTCACAACAACCTCTCGCCCAACATCGAAGCTTACTATCAGGAAGTGGGGCGCGCCGGACGCGACGGTCTCCCGGCTGAAGCACTGATGTTCTACTCTCTTGGCGACCTCCACACCCTGAAAGCTTTCGCCGACGAGTCGGGCCGCCAGCTTGTCAACAGAGAGAAACTTGACCGCATGCTCCGCTATGTACAGTCGCCTGTCTGCCGTCGTCGCACACTTCTGAGTTACTTCAGCGAGATCTACGACCACGACTGCGGAAACTGCGACATCTGCACCAACCCTCCACATCGCTTCGACGGCACTGTTGCTGTGCAAAAAGCCGTAAGCGCATCCATCCGTTGCTGTGAGCGGGTCGGGGCATACTCGCTCGCCGACATACTTGTCGGCATTGCAAGAGCCGATATCCGGGCGGCCGGTTTCGACAAAATAAAGACATTCGGCGCAGGAAGCGACATCCCGCTTAAACGTTGGAACGACTATATATCGCAGATGATCCAATACGGTATCTTCGAAATAGCCTACAACGAAGCCAATCACCTTAAGGTTACAGCCTACGGCCGCGATGCACTCCACGGCAAAGTCGCGGTCCAACTGTCAGACGTGGAGCCACAGGCCCCAAAAGCTGCGGGCAACAAACAAAAATCTACCGCCCCGCATTCGGCCGGACTCCTGTCGCGTCTCAAACAGTTGCGAAAGGCCATCGCCACGAAAGAAGGCTTTCCGCCTTACCTCATTTTCAGCGATGCAACATTGGACGACATGTCGCGGCGGCGTCCGCGCACACTCGCCCAATTTGCCGAAGTCTACGGAGTGGGGGAGAAGAAATGCGCCCGTTTCGGACTTGCCTTTATCGAAGAGATCGAAAAATTTATCAATGAAGACAACCGCTGACATGCTTGAACCTCAGACTGCTACCTCCGGTCTGTCCGCCATGTCTCAAAAAACGCAAGATAAAAACATCCATTAAAACTTGCACAATCAAAAAAAAACTCCTAACTTTGCAACGCAAAAAGCAAAACGATGGTGCCATAGCTCAGTTGGTAGAGCATCGGACTGAAAATCCGTGTGTCCCCGGTTCGAATCCTGGTGGCACCACAGAAGACCGCTAATTCTCAATGAGTTAGCGGTCTTTCTT
>CAJUMR010000018.1 GCA_910587475.1 uncultured Muribaculaceae bacterium | reverse complement strand
AGTCTTGCCCTTACCGTACTTCTCGAAGATCTGTACTTTTTCTTCAGAATTTAAATGCATTCTTAGAGATGTTTATGGGTTAATAATAGATGATTTGCGGGTGCAAAGTTATAAAATTATTCTGAATTGTTAAAATAAAAACCCTGAATATTTCAGGGTTGTATTTTAATATTCAGTCAATCAGTCGATTGAGCTGCGATCTTTGACGGGGTTACGGAAGAACACCTTGTGATCGACATATTCCTGAGCGGCGATCAGAGTCGGTTTCGGCAACTTTTCGTAATAGCGCGAGATCTCGATCTGTTCGCGGTTTTCCGAAATTTCTTCGAGGTTATCATTGAGAGATGCGAATTCCTGGAGCTTCTTTTCGAGGTCGTGCTTCATTTCGCCGGCGATCTGGTTGGCGCGTTTTGCGATGATGCACACTGTTTCATAGACGTTGCCGGTGTCTTCGGAGAGTTTGATCATGTCACGGGTGACAGTGTTAAGAGGGGCATTGCTTTTCTTGTAGTCCATGATTTGTAAGTTTTGCGTTGCTTATTTGGTTGTATTTTATTCCTATATATTATAATTGCGTTTGTGCGGCGTCAGTCGCGGACATATTTTGAAGCGATCTTGAAGATGTTTTCGGCTTCATTGAGGTTGGGACTGTCGGGGTAGTTGTTGATAAACGAGTAGTACTCGTCGATCACTTCCCTGAAACGGTCGACCTTGCGCTCGTCGACGCTGAGATCGGCTTCCTGAAAGCGTGCTTTGAGGATGAGCAGTTCGAGGTCTTCCTTGTATTTTGAGTAGGGATAGTCTTTGATGGCGTTGCGGGCCACGATGACGGCGCTCTCGTAGTTGTTGCCCATGTAGGTGCCGAGGTTGTAGTAGAGCTGGGCATTCTGGAGCTGCTTCAGTGTGAGCTTGTCCTGAAGCTCGAAGATAGCATTCTGGGCGATTGACACTTTGTCGCTGCGGGGAAAGAAATCAAGGAATGCCTGGAGCTCTTCGATGGCTTTGATTGTGCCGGTCTGGTCGAGCTGGGCTTCGGGGCTGTCGAGGTAGTAGCCGTAGCCGCAGTAGAAGCGTGCAAGTTCGGCATATTTCCCTTTCGGGTAACGGCTGTAGTAGGACCTGAAGTATGCGCCCGATGTTTCGTAGTCGCGGTTTTCGTAGTTGCTCATAGCCAACAGGTAGAGCGACTCTTCGGCTTTCTCCTGACCTTTGAACACAGGCACGATTTCTTCGAGAATTGTGGCGGCCTGTACGTATTTCTTGTCTTCGAATGCGCGCTTGGCGAAGTCGAACTTGTAGTTTACATCGGTGCTTTTTTGTGCGCGCTGGTATTCACCGCACGACGATACGGCAGCGGCGAGCATTACGATGGACAATATTCTATATATATGATGACGCATATATCGGGATGGCTTGATTATAATATGCAAAGTTACAACTTTTTTGGGTAGTAGATGTTATTAAGGCCGCATTTTTAGTCGATGTAGGCTCTAATTTAACTTTCCTTATATGAAAATGAGGCAACATTCGGGTTGTTTTACAAAAAAACTGACGCTCTGCGTCGATGGCAGAGCGTCAGTTGACGGGTGGTTTGCGTTAGTTCTGATGGGCCGGACGCAAGAGGTCGTTGACTGTCTTGACCGGATTGAAGGTGGCAGCGGGCACTTCGACAAACACTGTTGACCAGTCGCTCATCGCGCCATTCCAGAGCCCGGGAAGTTCGAGGGCCTTGAGTTCGCGGCCGGCAAATGATTTCGACGATATGAAACCGGTGTTTGCGTCGACGTAGTCGGGCAGGTAGTAAGAGCTGCCGTCGGGACGCTTGAGATAGCATACAAGGTCGACGGGGTTGAAGTGTGTGGCGCTCTTCATCATTGCCTGTGCTTCGTCCGATGACGGGTCGATCTGGGTCGACTCGAGGATCTGGGGCGATGCCGATCCATCGGCGTTGTAGGCGATAAACGGGCCGCCGCCGGGTTCGCCTTCGTTGCGAACCATGCCGCACACTCTCAGCGGACGGTTGAGTTTCTCTTTGATCAGTTCGGCAAGCGCTTTGCCCGAGAGTCGGTCGAAGCGCTGATCGCTTGTCGACAGGGTTGTCTGCATGAATTTCTTCATTTCCTGGAGGTCGCTGTCGGTGTAGCATCCTGTGGTGATGGCTTCGAGATAGGCGGCAATGCGGTCGTGGACGAGTATGAGCAGTCCGCCGATCACTTGTTTGTAGTGGATTGTCGGTTGTCTGCGGCTGTCGGGCACGACGTTGTCAATATTTTTGATGAACACTACTGCCGAGTCGATGTCGTTGAGATTTTCGATGAGGGCGCCGTGGCCGCCGGGACGGAACACGAGACGTCCGTTGTCGTCGCGGAAGAGCTGGTTGTCGATAGTGGCGGCTACGGTGTCGGTCGATGGTTTCTGTTCTGACATCGTTATGTCGAATTTGAGTCCTGTGCGCTCTTCGATCGACGGTAAGACGTCGGCTATTTTTTCCTCGAACAGTTTGCGATGGTCGGCCGAGACTGTGAAGTGGAGTCTTACCTTGCCGTTGGCGGCAGCGGTCATTGCACCTTCGACGAGCTGCTCTTCAAGCGATGTGCGCACCCCGTCGGTGTATTTGTGGAATGTAAGCAACGCTTTGGGCAGCTGTCCGTAGTTGAGTCCTTCAGGCCGGATTATCGCGGCGATCACGTCTTTTGCGCGTCGGGCGGCGATAAGATCTTTGACCGACATGCCGTGGAGCCGGACACATGCTTTGTCGAGCTCATCGTAGAACGGGGTTTCGTCGATGCGTTCGATCAGTTCGGCGACGGGGCTTCCGGGAGCCGGTTGGTCTTCTTTGCCGTCGACGAAGCTGAAGAGCGCCTTGAACATGCGCGATGCAGCTCCCGATGCGGGCACGAATTTCATCACCTCTCCGCCGTCTGACAGATATTTTTTCCAGCGATCGATGGCCTCTTGTTCTTCTTCAGGCGACAGGCGTGTGATGCCTTTGCCGATGGTTGCCGATCCTACCAGACGCAGGTAGGGAAATCCTGTGGCAAATCGATGTAGCTGTGATTCGATGGTTTCAACGCTTGCGCCTCTTGAGGCGATCTGTGTAAGGTCATTTTGGTTAAGCATGGCAATTTCAGATTGATGTTTTATTTATGTTTTGTTAGTTCGATATGCGTTTGATCAGGTTGTAGGCCCCGATGATGCCGAGTTCGCCGGCTTTGCTCAGGTCGGCTATGCCGGCGCGGCGGTCGCCGAGTTTGAGATAGACGTATCCTCGGTTGAAGTAGGCTTCGCCCATATCTTCTTTCAGTTCTATGGCATGGGTGTAGGCGTCGATAGCTTCCTGATAGTTCTGCATCTCGACGAGCACGTTGCCTTTGTTGTACCATGCCGGAGCCATCCGCGGCGATAGTTCGATCGCCTTGGTGTAGCCTTCGAGTGCGTCGTCGAGCATCTTGCGTCGGAATTGGGCACGTGTCGACGGATCGGTGACCGAAGACTCTGATGAAAGCGCTCCGCTCTTGTTGAGCAGCTCGTAGCGATGATAGTCAGCCTGGGCGTCGAGCAGGTATGCGAGCGGATAGTCGGGCGTGAGTTCGAGGGCTTTGGCAATGTCGCGGCAAGCGGCATCGTAGTCGCGGACGGTCATGAAGTCGAGCGCCCGTCCGATGTAGTCGATCGCTCTCGGCGAGTGGGTGGCGATATAGGAGTTGTAATATTCGATCGATTGGAAGTGGCGGTCGAATGTGTCTTCGTCGAGATAGGGCAGGGCATTGGTGACGACGATGACAAAGCGCAGCATTCGCGTGGTGTTGAGGTCGTCGACTTCCTTGATGTAATAAGTCCCGGGTCGCAATTCCGAAGGCGAGGAATAGTACGACAGTTCCATGATCGGTTGCAGTTCGATGGTGAGGTTGCGGTCCTGGACGTGTCCCCTGATGGCGCTGTTGTTGTATTCTTCTTCGGCGCGTGCGTTGTTGTCGACGGTCAGCAGTGATGCGAAGCGCTTCGAGACGAGTTCGCTCGGGACGTCGGCGTCTTTGCCTTCGCCGCCGTTGCGGTTGGCGATTTCGGCCGCCTTGTCGGCTTCGGAGTTGGGGGTTGCGGCTTTAGCAAGGGCCATTGCCTTGTCGAAGTCCTTTTTCGCGGCATAAAGGTTGCCGCTGAGGCGAGCGAACTCTCCGCGGAGGTAGACAGCTCCAGGAAAATCGGGAAATGCGTCGATGACGCGGTTGATGTCGTCGGTGGCAGCTTTATAGTCGGCTTTTTTGCCATAGATGACCGCACGGTTGTAGAGCGCGCGGTAGTCGTCGGGATTGAGATCGAGCACTTTCGAGAAGTCGACGAGCGCACGGTCGTTGGCGTTCACCTCGGCAAGCAGCAGTCCGCGGTTGAAAAGTGCGGTGGAGTTGAGGGGGTCAAGCTCTATGGCATGATCGTAGTCGGCCATCGCTCCGAAATAGTCGTCGAGATTGTAGCGCAGGAAGGCGCGGTTGATGTAGAGGCCTGTCATTCGGGGCTGTAGCTTGATGGCCTCGTTCATGTCGTTGAGTGCCGCAGCATAGTCGCGCTGGGAGTTGATGGCGATGTCGGCGCGCATCACATAGGCGTTGAGCAAATTGCGGTTGATCGACAGTGCCTTGTCGATGTCGGCGTTGGCGGCCGTGGTGTCGGCTTGCTCGAGCCTCAGCCTTGCCCGGCCGAGATAACCGTTTGCAAAGTTAGGATAATATCGCAGGAGCTCCTCGAAGGTCGAATCGGCTTCTTCGTAGCTTTTGATCTGTTGCTGTGCAAGAGCCATGTTGAACATTATCTGGCGGTTGCGTGGCAGAAGTTCGAGTGCGTGGCGATAGTCACCCACTGCGTCGCGGTCACGTCCGAGGTTCTGGCGTGCCACACCTCTGGCTTCCCAGGCGTCGGTGAGGAACGGATTGAGCTCGATCGCTTTTGACGCGTCGGCCTCAGCTCCGGCATAGTCCTCGAGATTCAGTTTGGCTACCGAGCGCAGGAAGTAGGGCTTGGCGAGGTAGGGTTTGGCCTGGATCGCCTGGTTGAAGTATTGGATCGACAGCATGTAGTCCTCGAAGTAGAGGGCGTTTTGCCCGATACGTATTACCTGGTCGGTGTTGACCTGGGCGGCGACAGGCAGGCCGATTGTACCTGTCAGCAGTATGATGAAGAGTCGTATGAGGTTTTTAAGCATCTTTAATTTAGCGTCTCGTTACAGGTGAGCTGCGAGGAGTTAGAGATGACAAATTTACAAATTCCCGGCCTTTATTGTTCACAAAAAAGGTTAATCTTTGGGGTTGCTGTCTTTTTCTGCTGAATGTTTGCGGCGATGGTTGTAGTAGCGTCTGCGTTTCTTGGGTTTTCCATCAGACTGTTGCGGCTGATTTGTTTCTTGTGGTTGAGCGGCAGGAGCTGTGTTCGATGGACTGTCGGTTTTGGGTGCGTCTTTGCGCTGCTTCCGACGAGGGTTGTTACGGTTTCCTTTCGGTTTGCCCGATGATTGTCCCCGCTGGCCGCGCGACTGCGGGCGGTAGTCGGGAGCGTCGCCGAGCTCGGCCGGCACGGGGTCTTTTCTGACTTCAGCACCGAGAAAGCTCTCGATCATGCCGAAGCGTTGCTGATCGCGACCGCCGACGAGCGTCACCGCTTTGCCTTCAGTTCCGGCTCTTGCAGTGCGGCCTATGCGGTGGACATAGTCCTCGGCTTCTCGGGGTACATCGTAGTTGACAACCATGGTGATGTCGTCGATGTCGATCCCTCGAGCCACAATGTCGGTGGCTACGAGTATGTCGATGCGGCCCGATTTGAAATCGAGCATCACTTTTTCGCGTTCGTTCTGGTCGAGATCAGAGTGCATCTCTCCCGTTTTCCATCCCGATCGCTTGAGTTCGCGTGTGAGATCCTTGACGTTGAGCTTCGATGCGGCGAAGACAATCACCCGCTTGGAATGGCATGTCTTGAAAAGGTGTTTGAGCACTCCGGTCTTCTGGGCCTCGTGGCACACTATCGCCGACTGGTCGATGTTTTCCGAGGGCTTCGAAACGGCGATTTTCACTTCGACAGGATTGTTGAGGATCGTCTGTGCGAGGCGCTGGATCTTAGGCGGCATGGTGGCGGAGAAGAGGAGTGTCTGACGGTCGTCGGGCAGTTGTTTTGCGATCTGCAGGATGTCGTCGGAGAAACCCATGTCGAGCATGCGGTCGGCTTCGTCAAGCACGAAGAACGAGACCCGCGACAGGTCGACATAGCCCATTTTCATGTGGGCGAGCAGTCGGCCCGGAGTGGCGATGACGATGTCGGCTCCCATCTTGAGCCCGCGTTGCTGTCGCGCAAATTCCTTGCCGTCGTTTCCACCATGAATGGCGAGACTCGTGACGGGTACAAAGTATGAGAAGCCTTCCATCTGCCGGTCGATCTGCTGAGCGAGTTCGTGGGTCGGCACCATCACCACGCAGTTGATGGCGTCTTCGGGATAGCCTCCGTCGTTGATCATGCTGATGATCGGCAGCAGATAGGCGGCTGTCTTGCCTGTGCCGGTCTGCGCACATGCTATCATGTCGTTGCCGTCGAGTATCGGAGCTATAGCTTTTTCTTGTATGGGGGTGCATTCTTCGAAGTGCATTGCGTCGAGAGCGTCGAGCACATCGTAGCCTAAATCGAATTCATCGAATTTCATTGATCTCAATTGTTTCGTGGGTTGTTTGTGCAAAGATACTAAAAATGTGGCAATATGTTGCGCGCGATTATCCTTTTTGCCCCGAAACGTGCCGATGTGTTTGCTTGCTGATGAAAATCTTTTTAACTTTGCCGCATAATTATGAAACGCTTTTTTCGGATTATTGTAATATCGCTGATGCTCTTGGCGTCGTCGTTGCATGTCAAGGCGGTGTCGTTTGCTCTTGATTCGATTGCCGAATGGGGGCGTTTTCCGCATTTTTGTGTCGATGTCTACCGCTGGGGCGACAAATTTTTCAACTCATATGACTCGCTCTATGTTGTCGGCACCGGATATAAATTCAATGTCAAACTGAAGTCGCAGAGCTGGACCGATTATTATAATTTCAATCTTCCTAACGAGATGGACATGATGATGACGTCAGATGCGTCGAATACAATCGGAGCCTATGTGACATATCTGGCCGTCTCTGCCGGCTATGACATAAACATCAACAAACTTGGTGGAGCCGAGCGCACACGCAGCCGCTTCAATTTCGGCTTCAATTGCAGTCTGTTGGCCGTCGAATGGTCGTATGTCAGCAATGATGTCGGCACGACGATCAAGCGTATCGGAGAGCGTGGCACTCATGCACACACTGACATACCGTTTGACGGTATCAACAATTCGGAGTGGGCTCTCGAAACCTATTACTTTTTCAACCACAAGCGCTACTCTCAGGCGGCTGCTTTCAACTTCAGCAAGGTGCAGCAGCGGAGCCAGGGATCGTTCTATGCCGGACTGTCGATATCCAACCGTAAGTATGATTTCGACTTTAGCGGCTTGCCCGACGGTCTGCTGCAGTATCTGCCCGAGACATGGGCTCATAACTCTTACAAGGTGTCGACCAAAAACTATGCGGTGAGGCTCGGTTACGGCTATAACTGGGTGTTTGCCCGTCACTGGCTTTTCGGTGTCAGTGAGTCGCCGATCATCGGTTGGCGACGCGGAACGATCAACAGTGAGATCGACAGCAATTCGTTTGCAATGGCCAATCGTTTGGGGCTGTCGCTCGTGTGGAACAACGGACGATGGTTTGCTGGCGTTGCAGGCAAATTTGACAGCAACATCATCTATGACAAAGATCACACTTTCATATCGGCCATTCTCACAGCCGAGGCGTCGATCGGATACCGGTTCAATCTGTGGTGATCACGTCGCGCAGCTGCGGCGGCAATTTGTTTTTTCAGACTTTTTTTCAGTTTGCGCGGCAGGCGCGTCGGCGCTTTGAGCCCCGGGGCTGCGGGAGCACTGTGTTGCGGAGATGGCTCAGCGGTTGTGGTGTCAGCAACAGATGTGGCAGGCTTCTCTACAGTTGACGGCGCAGCAGTCTTCTCGGTGCGTCGTCGGGCTGCTACGGCTTTGCGTGCGGCAGCGCTGTCGATCTCATGCCGGATGAAGGAAAATGCTACTGCGGCCGTCTCGCTCATGTTTACAGCGACATCGCCGCTTGTGAGATAAGGCGCGGTTTCATAAACCACGATGGCGCCAGAGATTACATCCTTGAGTCAAATAGACAAAGACGGCCAGGAATTGTGAGGCCGCTTTTATAGCTTCTGTTGCAATTTTAACTGTCAAAGTTAGTTAACAAACAATTGCCTCGAAAACATTCTTATTGACACCAAATTAGCCTCGCCTCAGGTCTGCCCGGCGCCTTCCGCGAGTCTCGTCAGTCACAATGCCACCGCATTGCTCCTTCCTCTTCTCACGAAATTCGCCTGAACAGACCTGTCTCTGGGGCCATTGTGGTTTAATGAAACCGCGCCTAAATGTAGACAGCTTCAAGCACTTCACCTTTGACCGAAAAGCTGAATGGTTGGAGGATTTCGAGCCAATGGCTCTTGAATTTGATGTCGGTTGATTTTTTCATAATGCAGTACTTATTTTATATGGTTTTAATTTGTACTGCAAAGTTAGTGAGCGATCTGATCGGAAAACCTGCATTTTCGGCCAACCGGTCGATTTAACATTTGGATTATCTGGAAAACCATCGTGTGCAGCTGAATAATATCCGGTTTCAGCAGCAATCAGATAGTCAGTCTTAATGGTTGATGGATAGATGAAAAATCGGCGCGGAAATTTGTTTTCCGCGCCGATGTATGTGAAATTGTTGATGAAAAACAATCGATTATTGCATGCCCGAAACGGCTACTTCGCGGTTGATTTTCGATACGAGACCCTGGAGCACTTTGCCCGGGCCGAGTTCAACGAACTCAGTAGCTCCGTCGGCGATCATGTTCTGGACGGTCTGAGTCCAACGCACGGGTGCTGTGAGCTGGGCGATGAGGTTTGCCTTGATTTCTTCGGGATTGGTGTGGGGTTTCGCGTCAACGTTCTGATAAACCGGGCATGTCGGGGTTGAGAATGTTGTGTTTGCGATGGCTTCGGCGAGTTCAGCGCGTGCGGGTTCCATGCAGGGTGAGTGGAATGCACCGCCGACCTTGAGCTTGAGGGCGCGTTTTGCGCCGGCAGCGAGGAGCTGTTCGCAGGCAGCGTCGATTGCTTCGATTTCGCCTGAGATCACGAGCTGGCCGGGGCAGTTGTAGTTTGCGCATACTACTACACCAGGGATGTTTGCGCAGATTTCTTCAACTTTTTCGTCGGGGAGTGCGAGAACAGCAGCCATTGTCGAGGGCTTGATCTCGCAAGCTTTCTGCATGGCCTTTGCGCGGGCCGACACGAGACGGAGTCCGTCTTCGAAGCTGAGCGCACCGGCTGCAACGAGAGCAGAGAATTCGCCGAGCGAGTGGCCGGCGGTCATGTCGGGTTTGAACTCGTCTCCGAGTGATTTGGCCAGAAGTACAGAGTGGAGGAAGATGGCCGGCTGTGTTACGGCTGTCTGACGGAGATCTTCGTCTGTGCCGTTGAACATGAGGTCGGTGATGCGGAAACCGAGGATTTCGTTTGCTTTCTCAAAGAGATCGTGAGCTTCGGCGTTGTTGTCGTAGAGGTCTTTGCCCATGCCGACAAACTGAGCGCCTTGTCCGGGGAATACGTAAGCTTTCATTGTGTTGTTATAAAAGTTTTTGTGATAATGTTTCTAATTTGGTGACGCAAAGTTAGGCAATATTTGCGAATAATGCCTAACTTTAGCGGTTGTTTAAAACGAAATGTGCTATGCCGGCGGTGATTTCCCTGATGTGAAGCCCTGCAGATGCAGTTTTTTTCAATGTGCTCTCAGACATGCTCTAATTATGACTATATCGTTGTTTGAACTATTGTTTTTAGCTAATATACGTGGCTGGCAGTTGATTATAATTGTCTTCGTTGTGATGTTTTTTATCGTGGTGCCCGCATTGTTCGGCTTTGTGCTCGGACGTCGCTCGGCTTCGCGGCGGCAGCGCGGCAGACATAAATATCGTTAAACGTCGGACGCATTGCTGCATTGTCAAAATAAATGTTGTATCTTTACGTTCATAAATCATCAATCAAACTTAAAAACCATTTTTTTCGATATGAATACTCTTGCGCTCATCCCTCTGTTTTTTGCTAATATCCGCGGTTGGCAGCTGATAATCATTCTTCTGGTTGTCCTTCTTCTCTTCGGTGGCAAGAAGATCCCCGAACTGATGCGTGGACTCGGCAAAGGTGTCAGCAGTTTCAAACAAGGGCTTGAGGAGGCTAAGGCCGAGCTGAACAAGCCGGTGGAAAAAACTGATAAAAAATCGGGCGACGATCAGGACGCAGACAAAAAAGACTGATATTAATCGTTTTGCCGGTTGACTATGACTGACCAGAATACAGAAATGTCGTTTTGGAGTCACCTTGATGTGCTCCGCGGCGTACTATTCAAGATTGCTGCTGTTGTGGTTGTGCTCGGCATAGCCGCGTTTATCATCATGCCGTGGTTTTTCGACCACGTGATTCTTGCTCCCTGCTCGGGAACATTCGTTACCTATCGTTTTTTCGATCTCATCTCAGGCGCAGGTCTTTTGCCCGCCGAGCTTTCGGCTGACTCCAATTTTCATGTCAATCTTGTCAGCATGCAGCTGACCACTCAGTTTTTCATCCACATGTCGGCATCGTGCTGGCTGGCTTTTGTGGTTGGCTTTCCGATCATCATCTATCTGCTATGGACGTTTGTCGAGCCTGCGCTCTATGAAAGCGAGAAGCACGGCATAAGACGGGCGTTTCTGTTCGGCAACCTGATGTTTTTCCTTGGCGTTCTCGTCGGCTATTTCCTCGTGCTGCCTCTTGCAGTGAGATTTCTGTCGCAATATACGATAAGTGACCAGATCACCGGATTGATCTCGCTTGACTCTTATATGGACAATTTCTTTACCCTTATCTTGTTGATGGGTATGGTGTTTGAGTTGCCTCTGCTTGCGTGGCTTCTCGGCAAGATGGGTCTACTGAAACGGTCGTTTTTCAAGCGTTTCCGCCGTCATGCCATAGTGGCGATTCTTGTGCTTGCCGGTCTGATCACCCCGACGGGCGATCCGTTCACTCTCTTTGCGGTGTTCATCCCTGTCTATGCTCTGTGGGAATTCAGTGCGAGCCTCGTGCCGAAGTCTGAAGAGATTGAATCCGCCGAAAACGACTGATGACAGCGGTCACTGCCACATATATATAATTTATATTGCATAACAATACCAGAATTATATTCCATGAAAACGAAACTGCATTTCGGACTGTTGCCGAGGGTGCTCGTGGCCATTGCCGCAGGCATCGGTGCCGGCATGATCTCACCGCTGTGGCTTGCGAGAGTGTTTGCGACTTTCAACTCGATTTTCGGTGAATTTCTCGGTTTTATCGTGCCACTGCTGATTGTCGGTTTCGTGGCTCCCGCCATTTTCGAGATCGGACGCAATGCAGGCCGCATGCTGGTCGTCACAGCTCTTATCGCCTATCTGATGACATTTGCATCGGGCATGATGTCATATTTTGTGTCGGATTATGCGTTCCCGTCGATGATAGGTGCCGATGCCTATGTCGCAGCCGAAGCAGCGGGCGGCGGGGCTGAAGTGAGCCCTTATTTTAATGTGGAGATCGATCCGTTGATGAATGTTATGACGGCGCTTGTGCTTGCGTTTGTGCTCGGGCTCTGCCTTGCGCGGTTAGATGGCAATTATCTCAAAGGGGTGATGCTCGAATTCCGTCAGGTGATCAATATGACCATCGGCAAGGTGATCATACCGCTGTTGCCTGTGTATATATTCGGTATATTCATGTCGATGACTGTCACCGGCGAAGTCGGCTCGATGCTGACAACGTTTGCGGGTATAATCGTCATTATATTTGCGATGCATGTCGGGCTGCTTGTGGTGCAGTATGCCATAGCCTCGTTGTTTTCGGGCCTTAACCCGTTCAAGGCGCTGTGGCGCATGATGCCGGCTTACTTCACGGCTCTCGGCACACAATCGTCGGCTGCAACGATTCCGGTTACATTGCGTCAGACTGTGGCTCTTGGTGTCGATAAAGATACGGCAGGATTTGTCGTGCCGCTGTGCGCGACGATCCACATGTCGGGGTCGACGCTGAAGATTGTCGCTTGTGCGCTTGCCCTGATGATGACACATTCGATGCCTTACAGCGCTTCGATGTTCGCCGGGTTTGTGGCGATGCTCGGTATTACGATCGTGGCCGCTCCCGGAGTGCCGGGCGGTGCGATCATGGCTTCGCTCGGATTGCTTTCTTCGATGCTCGGATTTTCGGATGCCGACAATGCGCTGATGATCGCTCTTTATATAGCGATGGACAGTTTCGGAACTGCATGCAATGTCACCGGTGACGGTGCTATCGCCCAGATTGTGGCCCGCATATTCGGCCGCCGCGTTCAAACCGGCGCGGCTGAAGCCTGAGGGCGTTGCACCGAAGCCATTTTATGACAAATCGAACAATCGTTGTCGCGGCGAGACGTCGAAATCCAATTTTATTTTGTACCTTTGCGGCTTTAAAAGGTTAAAAGATTTTAAAAGGTACAATTTTTATGAAACTTTCCGAGACTATAGACTTCCATCCTAAATTGTTTGGAGCCTTGCGTCATTACAGCATGGCGCGTCTTAAAGAAGACGTAATCGCTGGCATCGTGGTCGGCATAGTTGCCCTCCCACTTGCCATCGCATTTGGTATCGCTTCGGGTGTTAGCCCGACAATCGGTCTGATCACAGCCATAATCGGCGGTTTTCTTGTGTCGTTTTTCGGTGGCAATTCTGTCCAGATCGGCGGTCCGACAGGAGCATTCATCGTCATAGTATATAATATCATCGGCCAGTTTGGCCTGCATGGCTTGGCGATAGCGACGTTCATGGCCGGAGTCATTCTGCTGCTGATGGGCATTTTCCGTCTCGGCACGGTCATCAAATTCATACCTTATCCGATTGTTGTTGGTTTTACGGCAGGTATCGCCCTGACCATTTTTTCGACCCAGATCAACGATTTCTTCGGACTCGGTCTGCGCGACATCCCCGGCGAATTTATCCCCAAATGGATAATGTATTTCCGCAACTTCGGCAATGTGGCGCTTCCGACGCTCGCCACCGGTCTGGTGTCGTTGCTGATAATCATATTCACTCCCAGAATTTCAAAGAAGTTGCCAGGCGCATTGATCGCCATTATCATCGTTACTGCTGCAACATGGATCATGGGCGCCAATTTCGACTGGTTCCATGTCGAGACTATCGGCGACCGTTTTGGAACCATGGCCACAGACATCCCGACCCCTCACGGCTTTGAGCTGAGCATGGCGACGATCAACATGCTGCTGCCGTCGGCATTCACGATCGCGGTCCTCGGAGCCATCGAGTCGTTGCTGTCGGCCACTGTGGCTGATGGTGTCACCGGTTCACACACCAACAGCAACACTGAACTTATCGGTCAAGGCATAGCCAATATCGCGGTGCCGTTTTTCGGCGGCATTCCCGTGACCGGAGCTATCGCCCGCACGATGACAAATATCTCAAACGGAGGCCGCACACCTGTGGCGGGTATTGTTCATGCACTTGTGTTGCTGCTGATATTCCTCTTCCTTATGCCGCTGATCAACTATGTGCCGATGGCGTGCCTCGGCGCAGTGCTCATGGTTGTGGCCTACAATATGAGCGGATGGCGCACGATCGTTGGCATATTCAAGGCTCCGAAGAGCGATATATCGGTGCTGATCGTCACCTTCCTGCTTACAGTCATTTTTGATCTTACCATTGCAATAGAGATCGGTCTTTTGCTTGCGGTGGTGCTCTTCTTGCGCCGTGTGACCGAAAACACCGAAATCAAGGTTTACTCTGAGCAGCTCGATGTGGCTGAGGGTACAGATCTCAGCCAGGATCATCACGAAGTGCTCGACGTGGCTAAAGGAGTCAGCGTCTATGAGATCGATGGTCCGTTCTTCTTCGGTGTCGCCACCAAGTTTGATGAGATGATGCGTTCGACCATCGGCGGCAACAAGCCTTTGGTGAGAATTATCCGCATGCGTAAGGTGTCGTTTATCGATGCTACGGGCATCCATAACCTCGAGCTGCTGATCGCATCGTCGCAGAAAGAGGGCATCCATGTGGTTCTGTCGGGCGTTAAGTCCAATGTCAGGGAGTCGCTTGAGCATGCAGGCATCGACCGTATGATCGGATCAGATCATATCTGCGACCATATCACTAAAGCAGTCGTGATGGCCAATAATTTGGTTAAAACTCTGACAGACAGTCGAAACTAAACGCGTTGGCCCCATGTCTGAAATTGTCGGCAAAAGTTTTTTTCAGTCAATATCTTAAAAAAGACGAAAAATGTTTTGCAGGTTAAAAAAAAGGCCATAACTTTGCATCGTTTTTGAAGCATAAAAATATTGTTTTATTTATTAAAAATTAAACAGAAATGAAAAAGTTAGTTTTATTACTCGCTGTTGTTTTCAGCGTATCTCTTTTCTCTTGCGGTAACAAGGCTGAAGAAGCTACTACCGAAGCAACTGACGCTGTTGAAGCTGTAGAAGCAGTTGAAGTAACTGAAGAAGCTCCCTGCTGCAACGCTGACTCTTGCACTGCAGATTCTTGCTGCCAGGCTGCCGCTGAAGTTGTAGAAGCAGTTGCTGAATAATTAGCATATCTCAACCCAACGACATTAATGCGGCTTTGAGCCGCATCGCTAAAGAGACCAGACCGATCGGCCTGGTCTCTATTTTTTTTGCTGTCAGCCGCAGCCGACTGTTTGCATTATGGTAAATACGCTGCGAATAATATTTTTCGCAAGAGGAATATTTGGCATTTCTGGGACATCAGTATCTCTCCAGACCTCATCTCATAAGGAGAACGGCTGTTTCGCATTCGCATTGGCAGATCGATGATCTTGCTTTATGAGGGTTAGCTATAGGAAGAAGGAGACAGATGTAACCGGCGCAGGTTTAATGGTTTCTAAAGCAACATCCCCGGTGCCGCAGCTGCGGCATCGGGGATGTTGTAGGTTTTATGCTTCAGTCTGATTATTTCTCGCTGATGCGTTTGTTCTTGCATTGTTTTTTGTATTCGGGGAAGGCTTTGGCTTCGAGTTCCTGAGCAAGTTCGGGCGTGTCTGTGGTCATGAAGTCAACGCCGTCGTTGATCGACTCGATGATGCCTCTTTCTGTGCCGAGAGTCCAAACATTGATTTCGAGGCCGAGTTTGCGGCAACGGTCCATGTAAGTCGGATTTTCTTTCCACACGTTGTAGGCGTAGTCACAACCGGTGCAGCCGTTCTCTTTGGCTTCTTCCGGAGTCCATTTCTGTCCCCAGAGGAACTGGATGGGGCGATCGGTTTTCTTTGCAAGCTCCTGGCATACGTAGTCAGAGAATGAGATGAAGTATGTGCGGTCGAGCATCTTGTATTTTTTGAGAAGCTTCATGCACTTTTCAATGCACTTGGCGTTTTTCTCGGGAGTGCTGTGAACCTTGATTTCGAGAACGAGGTCGATGTCGAGCTTCTTGGCTGCCTTGAGGAATTCTTC
This sequence comes from uncultured Muribaculaceae bacterium, assembly GCA_910587475.1. GTDB lineage: Bacteria > Bacteroidota > Bacteroidia > Bacteroidales > Muribaculaceae > CAG-873. The sequence goes on along the minus strand of CAJUMR010000018.1, from coordinate 32,965 downwards.
AAGCGTGGGAACGTTTTCGCCGTTTTCGAGTTTCTGCTGACGGATGATTTTTGAAGGGGTGTCCTGTACGGAAAGTCCGTTGATGACGCCGTCGTGATTAAGGACAACAACACCGTCGGGGCACATCCAGACGTCAAATTCAGTAGCGTCTGCGCCGATCGAGTCGGCCTTGATGAGCGAGCGGATGGAGTTCTGAGCCGAGCCGGGAGTGTTCCAGTAGCCACGGTGAGCTACGATTTTCGGGCGGCTGGCGTTTTCCGGAAGATCAAACACAGTCTGTCTGCGGAGTTTCAAGCCCATTTCGGGGTAGTTGGTCGTGAGATAGTCGTAGCCGTCCTTGAATGCGTTGACCATGCGGGTTTCGTCGTCGACGGTCCAGATGTTGGTGATCAGACCCATCTCCTTGCATTTCTTGAACACATCGGGGTTGGCCTCCCAGTAAGGGTAGCTGTAGTCGCAGCCGTCGGCGTTGTAGCCTTTTATTTCTTCAGGAGTGCTCTTTTCTCCCCAGAGGTGAGAAACGGGACGGTCGGTGTGTTTGGGCAGTTCTTCGCAGACAACTGTCGAGAACGATATATACTGAGTGCGGTCAGAGAGGCCGTATTCGTTGATCATGTCGACGCAAGCTTTAGCAACCTGGCGTTCGCGTTCGGGAGTAGAGTGTCCTTTGATCTCCAGAACGAGGTCGATCTTAAGATCTTTGGCGACATCGAGAAACTGACGGAGTGTCGGGAGTTTTTCGCCGTTTTCGAGGGTCTGTTCGCAGATGATTGACGAAGGAGTACTTGTCACCCAGTGGCCGTTGATCAATCCGTCGTGGTTGAGCACAAGCACATCGTCGGAGGTCATGTAGACGTCAAATTCTGTTGCGTCGGCTCCGACCGAGTCGGCTTTGACGAGCGAACGGATGGAGTTTTGAGCCGAACCTGGAGCTGTCCAGTAGCCGCGGTGAGCCACAATTTTTGTGGGTGCGGCGCTAACGGCGACAAAACCAGCCATCAGCGCAGCCATGCATAGCAATTGCTTTTTCATTGCAGTGATTTTATTGGTTTGATAGTTGAATTGTTGTTGTTTTTGCTTTCAACAAAGTTAGCTAAAATCCCGAATATTTTGCGATTTTATATCGTAAACTTTCGTAACGAAACATAACAAAGGTGCTGTCGGCCTAAATTTGTGTCGATAAAAGCAGTGTTTCACTTGTAGAGGAAGCGCTTGATCGATTGTTTGGGTGTTTTCTCAAACGGGTGGTCGACGATCTCAACACTGTCGATGCGTTCGTACGGGGCTACGAGTTTATTGACTTCTTTGCGGTTGTCGTCCATCAGAGCCGTTATGTCTTCCCATGACAATCCATCGTTGCCTGCAGCTTCGATGTCGGGGTATATCAATCCGGTCAAACCGCCACCGCGTTCGACGATTATAGTTTCGTTGACGTAGGGCATGTTATTGAATTTGGCTTCGATTTCTTCGGGATAGATGTTCTGGCCGGTGGCACTCAGTATCATCGTTTTGTATCGACCTTTGATCATGATGGTTCGGTCGTCGGGATCGCCGAGTGTGCCCATGTCGCCGGTGTGGAGCCAGCCGTCGGCTTCGAGCACGGCTAAGGTAGCGTCGGGATTCTTATAATAACCTTTCATCACATTAGTGCCTTTTACAACGATTTCGCCGAGATCTGCGCCGGGTTCTTTCAGGATTTTTGCAGTCATGAGCCCACGCAGGGTCCGGCCTGCCGAACCGGGGGTGAAGCGCCGCCATGGACTGTAGCTGATCAGCGGTCCGCATTCGGTCATGCCGTAGCCGACGGTCAAAGGGAAGTGGATGCGGAGCAAAAATTCCTCTACCTCGGGGTTGAGCGGGGCGCCCCCGACGATCACTTCTTCGAAATTGCCGCCAAAGGCATCGACGAGTTTCGACCGTATGCGGCTGTAGACGGCTTTGTCGAGCATCGGCACTGACAGCACCCAACGTATCGAAGGCTTGGAAATCATCGGCAGGATCACCTTTTTGTAGATTTTCTCAAGGATCAGCGGGACGCAGATGACAAGCGACGGTTTGACCTTGTGGAGTGCGGTCATGAGCAGCTGCGGGGTTGGTTGGCGGCCGAGTACCGTCACATGGGTGCCGGCAGCCATCGGTACGAGCATGTCGAATGCGCATGCGTAAGCGTGGGCCAGCGGGAGGAACGACAGGGCGCGCGATCCTTCGTAATGGAGTCGCGAGCGCAGGCCGAATGCCACATTGCCCCACAGGTTGCGGTAGGTGAGCATGACGCCTTTCGAAAACCCGGTAGTGCCCGATGTGTAGTTGATCACGGCGGTGTCGTCGTCGGGGCGGGGAGTGTATCTGACATCGCCGGGACCGAAGCCTTCGGGGTAGCGGAGGGCGAAATTTCGTGAGAGAGTGTGGATTATCTGTGTCGGAGATTTGGCCTTGCGCTTCCCTGCCGACACAAACCGTTCGGGCCTTTCGGCGATCACTTTGCGGCTTTCAAGACTGACCACGCAATTGATTTCGGGCAAGTCGTCGAGGCTCATCTTTTCCCAGATGCTTTCGTTGACAAACAGGATGTTGGCATCGGAGTGGTTGATGATGTTGATGGCGTCGGCCGGGTTGAACTCATGGAGTATCGGCACGATGACCGCTCCGTAGGTAATAGTGCCCATGAATGTCACGATCCAGTTGACCGAATTGCGTCCCAGGAGGGCCACTTTATCGCCGGGCTTTATCCCCGCCTTTTCGAAAAACAGGTGCAGGCGCGCTATACGCTTTGCCAGATGACCATAGGTCAGCGTGCGTCCACCGTAGTCTGTGAGCGCCGGGAGGGTGAAATTTCCGGAAAAAGATTCCTGATAGATTGTCAGCAGATCAGGATATGCTGCGTATTCTTTCGATATGTTGTTCATGGTCGGAGTGATCATTGATAAAATAACAAACCTGCATCGCGCTTTGTTGATTGCATGGCCGCGCGAATGCAGGTTGTGTATGGTTGATTATATTAAGCTAATTTACGGTCAAGCGAAGTCTTGATTGATTCAAACACATGATCGACGTCGCTGTTGCCGTCGATGGCGTGGTACTTACCTTCGTTGACATAGAAGTCGCGCAGGGGCGAAGTCTGATTGTGGTAGACGTTGAGACGCTCGCGTATGGTGTCGAGGTTGTCGTCGGAGCGACCCGACTCTTTGCCGCGCTGCAACAGGCGCTTGATGAGATCGTCTTCGTTGACTTCGAGTCCGACTACGGCGTGAACTTTTGTGCCGCGCTTCTCAAGCATGGTGTTGAGCGATTTGGCTTGGTCGATAGTGCGGGGGAAACCATCGAAAATGACACCTTTGGCTGTGAGTTCGGGATTGCTGTCGAGCACGTCTTCAAGGACGCTGATCATCAGATCGTCGGGGATGAGGTGGCCTTGTGAGATGTATTGGTTGGCAACAGTTCCGAGTTCTGTACCTTCTGCGATATGGCGGCGCAATACGTCGCCGGTAGAGATGTGATGAAGTCCGTATTCGTCAATCAGACGCTCACTCTGAGTGCCTTTGCCGCTTCCCGGAGCTCCAAAGATTACAATGTTCAACATTTGTTTTATGTTTGTAAGTATATGTGTAGTAAATTGGTTTTCAGTCTTTCAGAACGTATATATCGTTGAGGTCGCGAGCTTTTTCGTTGATGTCGAGACCAAAGCCGATGATAAATTTCTTGGGGATGCTGAAGCCTACATAATCGGGTTTTACGGGCTTTACGAGCGCTTCAGGCTTGAACAGAAGAGTGGCGATTTTTATTTCGGCGGGGTTCTTCTCGTTGAGAGTCGCAATGAGGTTGTGGATCGTGTTGCCGGTGTCGACGATGTCCTCGACGATGATGACTGTGCGGCCTTCAAGGTCTTTTTCAAGTCCCATCACCTGACGCACATTGCCTGTGGAGCATGTGCCTTCGTAGCTCTTGAGACGTATAAACGCGATTTCGCCGTCGATACCCTCTGCAGCTCTGAACAGGTCGGATGCAAATGGGAACGCTCCGTTAAGCACGCATAGGAACAATGGCGCTTTTCCTGCGCAGTCGCGCGTTATTTCTTTACCCAACTCTTTGATGCGGGCGTCAATTTGTTCTCTCGAAATGTATGGCACAAAAGTCATGCCTTCGTATTTCACTTCCTTCATCGCTGGTTTTAAAAAATAATTGTGCAAATTTAATCATTTTTTTCGACAGCGGCTATATGTCGGATGTTACGCTCGCCATTTTTTTTTGCGGGTTGGTGGGATGACTCTTTAAATTCAAACGCGCAACTTTAAACTTGAATGGCCGGATCGATTGACGATCCGGCCATTCGTGTAATTATGATTTATGCGTTGTTGCTTTGCTGCGCGGAGGGTTGTCCGGCAGTCGGTGACGGCTGTGGTTTTGTCGGACCGCCGACACGTGTCGATGCAGGGTTGTCGGGAGAGTCGGGGTTCTGGAAGAAGGGGTAGGGAATACCGAACACCTCATTGATGTCGCGACCCGGGCTGAGATAGCCGTCGACAACTGTGTCGCGTCCCGACGGATTCTCAAATGTATAGAGCTGGAAGGCGTGGAGCATTGCAGCGACGTGTTCGAGGATCGAGTCCTGTATGGCTTCATAGGCAAACCATGCCGAAGTGTTGGTGAAGCAGTAGACCTGCAGCGGTATGCCGACCGAAGTCTGTGCGAGAGTGGAGATGAAGCAGTCGTCGACGTGCGACACATGAGGATTAGCATCGAGCCACATCTTCAGATAGGCGCGGAACAGGCCGAGGTTGGTGTCGATCGTTCCGTTGACCAGACCGGCGGGATTGTTGACATCGGCAACTTGTCCGGCTGCGCGTTGCTCGAGTTTGGTGCTGATATATTTGTCCATGAATGGCACCTTGCGGATGTTGTCGAGCATCTCCGGAGTGGCAGGCAGCACGCTGTCGGCATCGATCATGAAGCTGCGGCAGACACGTCGGGTGTTGCTTAACTGCATTGACCGGTAGTTGGTGAAGCTTCCGCTGATCAAGGAGTAGGGAGGCAGAGAAGTTGTCGTTTTGTCCCAGTTGAGCACTTTGATCGAGGTTAGAGTCACTTCGGTGACTGTGCCGTTGGCATTTGTTCCGTCGACAGCGATCCAGTCGCCGACATGCAGGCTGTCGTTCTCCGAAAGCTGCACCCCTGCTACCAGGCCGAGAATGCTGTCTTTGAACACCAGCATCAGCACTGCTGCAAATGCTCCGAGTCCGGCGAGCAGCGACGCCGGCGACTTGTCGACGATGATGCCGATGACGATTATTCCACAGATGATCCATATGATGCCTTTGACGAGCTGTGCAAGGCCTTTGAGGGGTAGTTTGCGTTTGTTCTCGCGGGTGTCGACGTGCTGCCAGATAGCCATGATCAGGGCCGACAGAGCGATGGCGGTCACGCCGACGACATAGATCAATGTCAAGCGGGTGAGCGCTTCTGACAGAAAGGTTTTCGACGATAGGGTGAACTGGATGAAGATCAGAAACACCAGTGCCGGTATCATGCGGCAGACTTTTGTGAAGAAGTGAGCCGATGTCAGAGCCTGATATGTGTCGTTGTTCCAGCGTTTGGACACTTCTCTCACGATGTTGAGTATTATCCATTTGGCTACATAGCCTACGACCATGGCCACACCGAGGACGACGGCTGCATACATGATGGTGACGATGGTTTCATTGTGATCGAGACCGAAAATTCCGAGCAACCAGTCGACTATCTTCATGATCCATTTGGCAATAAGGTAGGTGCTGCCCGAGGTTGCGTCGACTAAATGCTCTGCATCCATCGGTTTGTCGACCGAGAACGGTATGAGCGGCGAGTTACAAAGAAGACTTAACATGATGAATTGTATTAATAGGGTGTTGAATGTCATATTCTATCAATATCTACAATCATCGTCGCTGTTTTGTTCGGTCGGGCTACATAAAGTGACGACGTCCGTCAGGCAGTTTTGCCGGGCGGACGTCGATAGATGTTGTCAGCAGGTTTGCTGTCAGAAGCGCAGCACGAGTTCGACTACGGCTTTGTCGCCTTCGCCTTGTGCGATGGTGACATTGTCATCATAGAAATATTTTTCGTAATTGACGCGAATGTCGACAAACATGCTTTTTGTGCGGATGTAAGAGATCGTGCTGCCGAGTGTGATGCGTTTGCGTTCGCAGTTGTTGGTCTGCAGGAAGCCATCGGAGTCACGTTGACCTGTGCTGTGGTCGGTCATGGCGTCGAAGCGTCCCTGAAACGACAGACGGTTGAACACCCCGGCATTGATCGGGAAATGATAGTCGGCAAAAAGGTTGTAGCCGTTACACGGTTTGTGGGCGGAGTTGGTGTAATGCTCGTGCATGTATTCGCCCTCGACGAGCCAGCGGCTGTTGCTCCAGCTGATCGCTCCGTCGATGATATTGGCGCGTACCTGATCGGGGCATATCGACATTATGCCGGTCGATAGCTTGACGTTGTCCCAGGTGTAGAGCGCTTTTGCGGCGTAGGCCATCTTTTTGTTCCATACGTTGTGTTCGGCGATGGTGTTGGGGTTGAACACACCTCCTTCGAGCATCAACGGTATTTTGGGCAGGGTGTACGACAATTTGAAACCGACGGCTCGGTAGTTGCATATCTGACGTCCGATGAACGAGCGGTTGGAGAATATGTAGTTGGCCGGTGCACGGAACGGGTCGATGCCGAACGGCATGCGGAACTGTCCGGCCTGAAATTTCAAGCCTTTTGTAATCTCAAGTCTCGCCCAGAAGTCGAGAGGCTTCATCTTGCCTTGGTCGCAGAGGTCGACCTGCACGAAGTAGTCGATCGACGGAGCCACTTTACCATCGAGGGTAAGACGGGCATTTCTCACTTCGAAGCGTCCTTCGCCGTCCTCGAACGAGTGTTCGTAGCGCGAACGGATGACGCCGTGGATATTGGGCATGTAGGAAAATTCGTTGTCGGCGTTATCTGCCGCAAAACCTGAGATGATGGCTTGCGATGCGATCAGCGCGCATGCGCAGCGTTTAATTGAGTAGACCATAGCTTCCGCTTATAATTAGAACTAAATAACCGAGTATCAGGCCGATAAATCCGATGATGAGTCCGGTTTTGACCATATGTTTCTGTTGGATGAATCCGGTTGCGTCGGCCAGCGCATTTGGAGGCGTAGAGATGGGGAGCACCATGGCGAGCGACGAGCAGATTGCGACACCGATCAGCAGCGTAGCGACACCTCCGAGCGATGCCAGCGAGTCGGCCATTGATGTGCCTGCGATAGCGAGGATCGGCACGAAAAGGGCGGCTGTTGCTGTGTGGCTGATGAAGTTGGCCATCAGATAGCACAGCAGCCCCGATCCGATGATGACAACGATCGGCGACCATTGGCCGAATGGTATGGCGGCAATCATTTGTTCGGCGAGGCCCGATTGGCGCATGGCGACTCCGAGGGCAAATGCTCCGGCGATCATCCACAGGATGCTCCATGAGATCTGTTCGAGATCTCGTTTGGTGATGACGCCTGCAATGCACAGCACTCCGACCGGTAGCATAGCAACTACGTTGGCGTTGACTCCGGTGATGGCGTCGGTGAGCCAGAGGGCGACGGTAATGGCGAATGTGATGTAGACAATCACGTCGCGCACGGGCGATGATGTGTGGTGAGATTCGATCTGAAGCACGATCTGTTTCTGCTTGAACGGGAACAGACGGCGGAGCACAATCCACGCGATAAACAGAAGAACGAGCGTGAACGGCACCATCACCATCATCCATTGGCCGAATCCGATGCCGAGGTTCATGCCGGTCGGATCGTTGAGGAATTTAAGAGCGATGGCGTTGGGCGGTGTGCCGATCGGAGTGCCTATACCTCCGATGTTGGCTCCGATCGGGATGGCCAGCGCCAGACCGATTTTGCCTTTTCCGTCAGCCGGAAGGGCTTTGAGCACGGGAGCGAGGAATGTCAGCATCATTGCCGCTGTGGCTGTGTTGCTGATAAACATCGAGAAGATGGCAGTGACGAGCAGAAAGCCTAACAGGACGTTCTCCGATTTTGTTCCGAAGGGTTTGAGCATGACTTTTGCGAGCTTCATGTCGAGACCGCTCTTTGTTGCGGCGATCGCAATGATGAAACCGCCGATGAAGAGCATGATCGTCGGATCGGCGAAGCAGTGCAGAATGGCGGTGTTGTTGACAAGATTGGCAAATTTTTCGCCTGCGGCATCGGTCTGGAAAAACCAAAGTGCGCTGTCAGATGTGCAGAATAGCAGGAGGACTACTACAACCAGAGATGTGGTCCATGCCGGAACGGCGTCAAAGAGCCACATCAAAGCAGCAAACGCGAAGATTGCGATCACGCGGTGCTCGACAGGGTTAAGCCCGGGCAGGCCGTAGAGCTCGGAGGGAGCTATCCACAAAAATAAAGGAATTGCAATGGCAAAAAACAATTTTAGCACCTTGAGCCCTATCGGGTTTTTGCTGTTGCGGTGCTCTTTTTTCCACTTATGGTAAGACTCTACCAGATGGAATCCATGAAAATTAGTAAACATGATAAGATTTGATTATTGAGAAATTGTTACCTAATGTTACCACGATTTCAAAATTCTATTCCTGAGTTATACACAAAAATGATATGTCTGTGCCGCAACAGTCTGCTACCACTTTGCATTGAGTAATAGTGGCTGTAGGGCAGCGTTCAGTTGTCTTATGCAACGCGTTTATGTTATTAGTCACTTTCAAAATCTAATCCTCGAGATTGTTGAAACCGTAGGCGCATGGCAGGTCTCCTGACTTATCTCCGCATCCGGCAGCCTTCTCGATCCCGGTTGGGGTCAATGGCTGGTTGGCCAAAGTGTTCTGTTGAGATTTACAGTAGCGGGACTGCTCAGGATTTTCACCTGATTCCCTTTTAATCACGGCAGTTGCAAGCTGCGGTGAACCAATGCGGGTGCAAAGTTAGCTTTTTTTTTATAAACTGAATGTTTTTTTACTAAAAAATTGGCTAATGGAGTGGCATGAATAAAGAGTTTTTCTTACTTTTGCACAGATAATATATTTAAACAGGCATTGTTATGCCAATTATTACCATTCATCTTAGTTTTATGAAAAAGATTATCGTTTCAGCCATCGCGCTTACATCGATCTTATCTGTTTCGGCTGCTGATCCTGCCAAGCAAGAAAAAGATTCAGTCGAACAGATCAAATTTACCGATATCATATCTCTTCCGGTCACTTCTGTCAAAAATCAGAGCAAGTCGGGCACATGCTGGTGCTTTGCAGGAACATCGTTCTTTGAAAATGAGATACGTAAGGCGACCGGCGATTCGCTTGACCTGTCGGAAATGTATTCGGTGCGCCATTGCTATGCCGACAAGGCCGACAAGTTTGTGCGCACTTACGGCAACATCAACTTTGCTGCCGGCGGATCGGTGCTCGATGTGCCCTATGTATGGCAGAATTATGGAGCCGTGCCCGAAGAGGTGTATCAAGGTCTCAACTATGGCGAGGACAAGCACACCCACGGCGAGCTCGATGCAGCTCTGAGCGCTTATGTGAAAGCCATTGTCAAGAAACCCAACAGAAAGTCGATTTCGACCGCATGGCGCGAAGGTCTCGAAGGAATCCTTGACGCTTATCTCGGCAAAGTACCCGAAACATTCACATATAAAGGCAAAACCTACACTCCGCAATCGTTTGCCCAATCGCTTGGCCTGTCGCCTGACAATTACATCGCTCTGACATCGTTCACCCATCATCCGTTCTATAAGCCTTTTGCTCTTGAAGTGTCGGACAACTGGCTTTGGGGCGACTATCAGAATGTGCCGCTCGATGAGCTGCGTGCGATAGTCGACAATGCTCTGGCCAACGGTTACACTGTCGTTTGGGCAGCTGATGTCAGCGAACCCGGCTTCAAATGGAAAGAAGGCAAAGCAACAATTCCTGTGGAAGAAAAAGAAGATCTCAAAGGCACAGAACTGTCGCGCTGGGTGAAACTCGACGATGACAAGAAAGACGATGCCAAGAAGGAGGAAAAGGCTCCCGAAGAAATAACTGTCACACAGGAGTCGCGTCAGGCAATGTTTGACCGTCAGGAAACTACCGACGACCACGGAATGGAGATTGTCGGTCTTGCAGAAGACAAGTTCGGCAACAAGTATTATAAGGTTAAGAATTCGTGGGGCACTGACCAGTGTTTCGACGGTTTCCTCTATGTGTCGATGCCTTATTTCGATGCAAAGACGATGGACATCTATGTCAATAAGAAAGCTGTGCCGAAAGACATAGCCAAGAAACTCGGCATCTGACCGGCGTGAAAAAGATCGGCATACTGTCAGACACTCATTCGTGCTGGGACGACCGTTTCGCTATCCACTTCAAGGATTGTGACGAGATATGGCATGCCGGCGATGTCGGCGACATATCGGTCATCGCACGGCTTGAAGCTGTGTGTCCGGTGGTGCGTGCGGTGCGCGGAAACATCGATCACGGCAGCGTCGTGAAACGCTGCCGTGAAATCGAAGTTTTTGAAACTGAGGGTGTGAAGGTGTGGATGACCCATATCGGAGGCTACCCCGGACGTTATGCGCCAGGTGTCAGGCGCATGCTTGTCGAGGAGCGGCCGAAACTGATGATTGCAGGCCACAGCCACATACTCAAAGTTCAGTATGACCGCGAACTGTCGTTGCTTCACGTCAATCCCGGTGCGGCCGGCCATCATGGCTGGCAACGTGAGCGCACACTCGTCAGGCTTGTGCTTGACAGCGGAGACATACGCGATCTCGAAGTGATAGAGCTTGGAAAACTTAAGATGAGCTGAAGCGTTTTAGATTGAAAACACAAATTGATAATTGGTTATGAGAATAGCTCTGACATTAATGGTTGTCGCGCTGGCCGTGACATCATGCAAGACTTCGGAAGATAACTACCGCCGGGCTTATGAGAAGACTATCGCAGCCCGTCAAGCCGATGAGGCTGACAATGAATCTATTTATGGCAGTGATCGCCGGATGCTGCCGACGACAGCGGTGATTGCCGGAAATGACACGGTGCCGGTGAGCATCAAGCAGGTGTCGGTGGTTGTGCGTGATGGTGAGACTAAGCCCGAGATGTCGGCTTACAATGTTGTGGCAGGGCAGTTCAAGCAGCAGTTCAATGCCTTCTCGCTGCGCGACCGTCTGATAGATGCCGGCTATAAGGACGCTTTTGTTGTCGAAACGGCCGAACCTTACTATTATATAATAGTGCAGACGTCAGGCGATGTGCGCAGTGCGTCTGATGCACTTGAAAAGCTAAAGCAGAAGCCGCCGGTTGCGATGAAAGATCCGCTCCCGTTCATCCTGCATGATCCGCGGAAGAAATAATGGATGATATATGAAAAACCGGAGAGTAGGGCATCGCAGTAGGTTGCCGACTCTCCGGTTTTCTTGTTTCAATAAATTACTTAATATGTATCGACCGGCGTTAATTGCCGAAGCTCAAAGTCGTGAAGAAGCGGTTTGAGCCGTTTCCGGCAATGGCGCTCTGAAAGGTCAGCCTGATGAATTGGTTGCCGGGTCCCCACCATGTGGAAGTGATTGAGCCTCCGACGTTGGTGCTCTGTATCGGTGTACCGTAGTTGCGCACCAAAGTTCTGTAGGCCGAATTGTAGCGGCTCAGATTGTAGGCCGGGGTGGAGTAGACAAACTCTGAAGCGTAGAGTCCTCCGTTGCCATAGTAAAGAGTCGCATCGGGCCACACCATGTTGAGCATCGGGGCATCTGTCACATAGACTGCGTCGTTGCCGTAGCCCGACACATTGTAGCCTGCATTGATCAGACCGTTGATGGAGATGTTGATCGCCGATCCTAAGGCGATGCCGAGTATCGAGCTGAACGGCCGCCAACCCGGAGCCGGGCGGAACGACGGCGGTGGAGTCGGGCGATGCCAAGGCCGGTTGGCCGGCATCATCGGACGGGGAGGTATCCGGCGCGGGGGCATGTGCTGGGGCTGACGAGGGGGAGTGATATGCTGGTTATGCGACGGACGATGTTGAGCGGCAGTCGGAGGCTGCGGACGCGTCGGTTGGTTTGGACGTGTCGGTTGGTTCGGACGCGTAGGCGGCTGAGGTCTGTTGGTTGCGGGGGCATGATTGTCGGGCTTCTTTTTTTGCTCACCGGTCGGGCGTGCATTCACGGGACGTGCATTTCCAGGGCGTGCATTTCCGGGGCGGTTGTTGTCGGGGCGTTTCGTACCCTGCGGCTGACGACCGTGAGATTTTGATGTTGAGTGTTGCTCAGTGCGCGATTTTTCGTTCGCGTTGTTTCGGCCTCTTGCGTCAGCAGCCGGAGAGAGCAGCATGCCGATGGCGATGGCAAAAGCTATGGTTCGTGCGATTTTTCTCATGACACTCGTTTTTTTATGAATTGTTGTATATATTATGATACTTTTGTCACATAAAAGTTTAAACAAGCGCTGAGATATTGTGGGAAAATTTGTACTTTTGCAAAAAAATTAGGAAATAGTAATCTACATTGTCATGAAAGAAGTATCCCGTATTCTTGCTGAGAAATTATTAAAGATCAGTGCAATCAACCTTCAGCCTTCCAACCCATTTGTATGGGCTTCGGGATGGAATTCTCCTATTTATACCGACAACCGCAAAACGCTCTCTTATCCCGAGATCCGTTCGTTTATCAAGATCGAACTTAGCCGTGTGATACTTGAGCAGTTCAGCGACGCTGAAGTTGTGGCAGGAGTCGCTACCGGCGCAATCGCACAAGGCGCACTCGTGGCTGACGCACTTGGTATGCCTTATGTCTATGTGCGTTCGACGCCCAAAGACCACGGTCTTGAAAACCTTATCGAAGGTAATCTTAAGCCGGGTATGAAAGTTGTTGTTGTCGAAGACCTCATATCGACAGGTGGAAGCTCTTTGAAAGCTGTTGAAGCTGTCCGTGCGGCAGGTTGCGAAGTTGTCGGCATGGTGGCAATGTTTACTTACGGCTTCCCCGTCGCAGAAGAAAACTTCCGCAAAGCCGGTGTCAAACTGATCACCCTCAGCAACTACAATGCAATGCTTGAAACAGCCCTCGACACCAACTACATTCAGGAATCAGATATCGAAACCCTCAAGGAGTGGCGCAAGGATCCGGCCAACTGGACTCCGGTGCGTCCCGTAGAATAAATATGGCTAAATATAAAAGTAAAGCAGTGACGGTGAGCCGTCCGGCTCAGTTTATCGTCGACAAGTTTGCCGATCTTTCGTCTTTCGGACAGGCGCTTGATTCGATGTCGGAGGCCGATCGTGCGCGAGTAGGCGATGTGAAGTTTGAAAAAGATGCTATCACCATCGACACCAAGCAGGTAGGAACGATCAGCTTCAAAGTCGTAGAACGCACACCGTCGCGCGTCGTCATGTCGGCTGTCGGTTCGCCGGTGCCTCTTGATCTGAGTGTCGACCTCACCCCCGAAGGCGAAGACTCCACTCAGATCGTGACATCTATTGATGTAGAGATCCCGGCAATGCTACGCCCGATGATCGGAGGTGCGATGCAGAAAGCTGTCGATCAGTTCGGCGATCTGATGGCAAAACTCAATGCTTGAAAATCGCAGCAAGATGTTCAGGCGACTGACCGGATCAATGATTGTCATCGCAGCCGTGCTTACGAGTGTCGGCTGCGATCGTCTTGATGACCAGCGCATACCTCCGGCTCCTGTCAACATAACTTTTGCGACGGTCGGCGACTGGAATGTGCTCGGTGTCGGCGGAGCGCTTGATCACCGGCGTTTTATCAAAGAACAGCTGATCCCTGCCGATTATCATTATACGGCTATATCGGCGACAGGTTTCGGCGGAGTGCTGCTTGTCGGTGATGTCAATGGCGCTCCGGCTGCCTACGACCTATCATGTCCCGTTGAGTGTAAACGCGATGTGCGTGTGTTCATCAACGGCGATCAGATGGTTGCTGAATGTCCGGAGTGTCACAGCACTTACGATGTCTTTGCGCTCGGAGGCTATCCATTGACCGGGCCGGCTGCCCGCGATGGTTTCGGGTTGAGGCGCTATACTGTCGGGAGCGGCGGCGGAGTGTATATGCTTGTCAGCAACTGAGCGGTCGGCGATTATTCCTTCCTCCTTGATCTTTACTAACCCCCAAATTGTAAATTATGAAGAAGACAGCAATTGTCACAGGCGCCACTTCAGGCATCGGCATGGCCATATGCCGCAGATTTATAGCCGCCGGTTATCGGGTCGTGGCCACAGGCCGCAACAAAGTCGCACTCGATGCGTTGTCGGACGAATTCGGCGACGACATCATCACCCTTGAGTTTGATGTCCGCGACCGCAGCGAGGCTGCCTCTGCGTTGGCTTCGCTCCCGTCAGATTGGGCTGATATTGACATTCTGGTCAATAATGCCGGCCTTGCGCTCGGGTTAGAGCCTCAATTTGAAGGCGATTTCGACGATTGGGACGCGATGGTCGATACTAATATCAAAGGATTGCTGACGATGACCCGTCTGGTTGTGCCCGCAATGATCGAGCGCGGAGCAGGCCATGTGGTCAACATCGGTTCGGTTGCCGGCGATGCGGCTTATGCCAACGGCAGTGTCTATTGTGCCACGAAGTCGGCTGTGAAGGCGATCACCGATGGCCTGCGCATCGATGTGGCGCATACTCCTTTGAGAGTGACCTTGTTGAAGCCTGGTCTCGTTGAGACTAATTTCAGTAATGTGCGTTTCCACGGTGACACCGACCGGGCGTCTAACGTCTATAAAGGCATCGAGCCATTGACTGCTGACGATATCGCCGATGCGGCTCTATATGCCGTTCAGGCGCCGGCTCATGTCCAGATCGCTGAAATGCTCATTCTTGCGACACATCAGGCCAATGGCAGTGTGATTGTGAGAAAATAATATTTGTAAAAAACATAATAAGGCCGGGACGCGCAGATTTGTGTGCCCCGGCCTTATTATTAGAGGGATGTATATTATTCAGATAGAAGTTCCACGCGGTCGGCATCGGTTATCTCTCGCAATGGTCGGCAAGGATTTCCTACGGCGAGCATTCCAGCGGGGATGGATTTGGTGACGACGCTGCCGGCGCCGATTACAGCCCCGTCGCCGATCGACACTCCCGGAAGGACTACGACGTTGGATGCGATCCACACATTGTTGCCGATCACGATCGGCTTGGCCGACATGATGCCTTCGTTGCGCTGATCGCGATCAAGAGCGTGAGTGATGGTGATCAGCGAGCAGTTGGGGCCGATCAGCACATTGTCGCCGATCGTTACTTCGGCTTCATCGAGAATACAGAGGTTGAAGTTGCCGACAAAGTTGTTGCCGATGTGGATGTTGAATCCGAAGTCGCATCTGAACGGGCTGTTGATCACTACGCCGTCGCCAACAGATCCGAGCATTTCGCGCAGCATGTTTTCGCGTCTGCCGGTCATCGATGGTTTCAAAAGATTGAACTCGTGGCATGCGTCGGCGGTCTTCATTAGCAAGGCCGATACTTCAGGCAGGTCTCTGGCTCCGGCGCGGAGCCAATGGCCGGCATTGAGAAGTTCTAATATTTTGGCTGTTTCCATCTGTCGATAATTAGTTGTAGTCTGCAAAATTAGTAAAACATGCTCTTAATGACAAGGCCTCCGGAAAATCAATTTGTTCTGGAGGCCTTGCGGTAAGATTGTGCTGACGATGAATTATTCGGCTTTAGCAGCTTCGGGCTTCAGCCATTTGTCGAACCAGCGGAAGAACAAGCGTTGCCACATGATGGCGTTCTGAGGTTTGAGTATCCAGTGGTTTTCGTCGGGATAGATTACCATTTCGGCAGGTATGCCGCGCAGTTTTGCAGCGTTGAAAGCTGCCATGCCCTGCGATGCGAGTATGCGGTAGTCATATTCACCGTGGCTGATCATGATCGGAGTGTCCCATTTGTCGACAAAGCGGTGGGGTGAGTTGGCAAATGTGCGCTGAGCGGCGGCATTGTCTTTTTCCCAGTAGGCACCGCCCATGTCCCAATTGGCAAACCACATTTCTTCTGTTTCGAGATACTGCGCTTCCATGTTGAATATACCTGCATGTGCGAGCAGTGCGGCGAAGCGGTGGTCATGGTTGCCGGCGAGCCAGTAGATGGAGAAACCGCCGTAGCTTGCACCTGTTGCGCCGATGTGATCAGCATCGATAAACGGTTCCTGTTTCATATAGTCGACTGCAGCGAGGTAGTCTTTCATGTTCTGTCCGGGGTAATCTTTGGAGATCTGTTCAAGCCATTCCTGACCGAAACCGGGCAGACCGCGGCGGTTAGGCGCAATCATCACATAGCCGTTCGACGCCATGAGAGCGAAGTTCCAGCGGTAGCTCCAGAACTGGCTGACAGCCTGCTGAGGACCGCCTTGGCAGTAGAGTATCGAAGGATATTTGGCGTTTTTGTCGAAGTTGGGAGGAAGGATCACCCAAGTGAGCATCTCTTTGCCGTCGGTTGTCGGCACCATACGTTTTTCGACAGTCGGCATTGTGAGCTGGCTGAAGATGTCGCCGTTGATGTCGGTGATGGCTGCGGCTTCTTTGCTGCCTGCCGCCACTTTGTAGATTTCGTTGGGACGCAGCATCGAGTGAGCCATGGTGATCACGCTGCCGTCGGCGAGGGCGTTGAGACTTTCGTAGTCACACTCTCCCTGTGCGATAAGGCTGATGGTGCGGTCGAGAGCGATGTTGAACATCGGTTTCACGCCATCGCGGTAAGCGAGGAAGAAAATCGAGCGTCCGTCGGGAGCCCATGCAAATTCTTCGATCGTATAGTCCCAGTCGGCGGTAAGGTCTGACTTTTCAGACGAGTTCATGTCGAGTACAAAAAGTCTGTTCTTGTCAGATTCATATCCGTCGTGCTCCATGCTGAGCCATGCAAGGTAGCTGCCGTCGGGCGAGAATGCAGGCATAGTGTCGTAACCCATCATGCCTTCGGTAAGATTTCGAGTCGTCTTGCTTTCAAGATCGTAGGCATAGAGATCGCTGTTTGTCGACACTGCATAGTCGAGACCTGTCTTCTTGCGCGAAACATAGACGAGTGTTTTGCTGTCGGGTGACCATGCAAAAGATTCAGCACCGCCGAAAGGCTTCATAGGAGCTTCAAAGGGTTCGTCAGCCATGATGTCCTCGACATTTGCAACCGATGCTCCGTCGAAGTCAGCCACGAAGGGGTGGGGGATTTCTGTCACCCATTCGTCCCAATGCTTGTACATGAGATCGTCGACCACGCGGCCTGTCGCTTTGGGCAGATCGGGATAGATGTCCTGAGCGTTGCGCGAATATTTGACATTGCCGATCATCACGACTTTCTTTTCGTCGGGCGAGAATTTGAAGCCTGAGATGCCGTTGTCGACATTGCTGACCGCTTTTCTGTCAGATCCGTCGGCGTTCATCACCCAAAGCTGTCCTTTGCCGTCGACCGGATAGATAAACGCTATGCGCTTGCCCCCGTCGATCCACACGGCGTTGTTCTCTGACTTTGCCGTGCGTGTAAGGCGTTGTTGATTTGAACCGTCGCTGTCGATTACATAGAGATCGCGGTTCGACGTGTTCTGCTCGACGCTTTCATATGATATGCCGAAAAGCACTTTCGATCCGTCGGGCGAAACGACCGGCTCGGTCACGCGACCGAGTGCTTCGAGAGCCTCGATGTCAAAAATGCCGGATGCACTGTGGAAATCCGGGCGGTCGATGATCTGTTGGTCCTCGCCCGCTCCGCCTGTGGCGCACGATGCGAGCATAAGCACACCTGCTCCCATAGCCAATGGTTTGATTAGTTGTTGCATGATGTTGATGGTTATTTATTGATATGTTTGAATTGTCTCACGGACTACAAAAGTACTAAAAGTTTGGCTTACGCGGGTCATTAAATTGCCAATAATCAGTTTAGCCTATGCCGCGAGTGCCGGTTGAACCGACATTAAGCTCCTTTTTGATCGTGCTGGGAAGCTATTTTCGGATGTCGTTTTTCCAATTCGGAAAAAAGTTGTAGCTTTGTTGTTTGAATAAATCTGATGTTTACAGCAAACAAATACAAATATAAGATGAGACGGACAATCCGAGCTTTGATTTTAGCATTTTTCTGTGCTGCCGCACCATCGTTGTGTGCGTTGGATCTTCCTGTAAAAAATGTCAATGGTAAGGCGTATTACTATTATACGGTAAAGAAAGGCGATACGCTTTATTCGCTGATATCGCGTCTTGGCATCACCCGCAAGCAACTTGTCGAGAGCAATCCGTCGGCGGCCGACATGCTGCGCACGGGCGAGACTCTGTATTTCGACGTCGAAAAGTTCGGCGACGGCAGCCCTGTCGATGTTGAGCCTGAAGAGCAGCCCGATCGTACGCCGGAGGGCTATGTGATCCATCATGTCAAGAAAGGCGAGACTCTATATGGCATCAGCCGTCAGTATGATGTCGATCAGGAGAAAATTGTGGAGCTGAACCCGACGGTGCGCAATGGTCTGAAAACAGGCACAACTCTGCGCATTCCCGTCGATGCTGTAGCCGAAGCGCCCGTCGAAAGCAAGGTTGAGGAAGCTGATGATCCTACAGCTGAGACAGAAGTCAGTCGTGAGCCTGAAGTGGCCACTGAAATAGAGACCACTGCCGAACTTACGCCCGTCAGACCTCCGATCGAGAAGGTTGGGGAGATCGTCGTGGACGAAACCGAAGCTGAAACTGAAGGAGAAAGCGCAGACAGCGTCGTAGAAGATCGCGTTGAGCGCGTTCCGTCGATTGCAGTAATGTTGCCGTTTATGCTCGAAAGCGAAACTCCCGACAAACATGCGTTGCTGTACACCGATTTCTATAAAGGACTGCTCCTGGCGGCCGACACGCTGTCGAACCGCGGCGACAGTCTGAAGATCTACGCGTTTGACACGATGGGCGACATCAATCGCCTGAAGGCTCTGCTCAAGGAGGATGAGGTTGCCGGCGCATCAGTCATCATTGCACCCGAAACCGACCGTCAGCTCGCGGCAATAGCCGATGCGGTGGCAGGCTCTGACACGAAAGTCGTCAACGTGTTCAACGTGCGCGACAGTCTCTATCTCCGTCACCCCGAGTTTGTGCAGACCAACATTCCCCATCGCCGCATGTATGCCAAGGCTGTCGACGCCATATCGAATCTCTATCCCGGCCATGTTCCGGTGATATTGCGCAACGACAAAGGCCGCAACGATAAGATGGAATTTATCAATTATCTTACCGAATATTTCACATCGAGAGGCATCGAGCCGATCGAAGTGGCCTATGAAGGAAGCCTTGCGTCGTCGCAGCTCGAGGCTGTCACCTCCGAAGCCGGCACCAACTACCTGATCATACCTTCGGCAGGCAGCCTTGCTGAGTTCAACAAGTTCATTCATGCCGTAAAGACTGTACGCGATGCAGCGACCGAAGAAAACAAGATCGCCGTGTTCGGCTATCCCGACTGGACGGCGTTCAGAGGCGATGCCGAGACGATGCTTCATGCCGTCGGAGCGACGGTGTACTCGCGGTTCTACTATGATGCGACAGGATTTGACACCCGCAGTCTCAATCAGGCATTCGAGCGCTGGTATGGCGAAGAAATGATCGATGTCGTGCCAAATCATGGAGTTCTCGGCTTCGATGTCGGCAATTGGTTGATACGTAACATCAGATCCAACGGTGGCCGTTTCGTTCCCGACGACGACAGTTACGTCGGTGTTCAGTCGAGCTTCGACTGCATCCGCCAGAGTGATGAAACAGGTTATTACAACGACTGTATCTACATACTGCATTTTACTCCCGACCGCCGCGTTCAGCGTTTGTCGTTTTAAAGCAATGTGATGAAGAATTTGTTTTCACGGGCATTATTTCCGGCAATTGTCGCAGCATTTCTGTCTGCGGCGGCGCCGGTTGCAGCCCAGACCCACTATAAGCCGCATATCAGTGTCGGCGTCAAGGGCGGCATGTCGATGGCCGAGATGTCGTTCTCTCCTTCGGTCAAGCAGACCTGGAACAACGGATCGACCGGAGCTGTCACCATACGTTACACCGAAGAGAAACTTTTCGGTCTCATCGCCGAACTTGGCTGGAGCCAGAGAGGGTGGAAGGAAGATTTCGAGGACTCTCCGTGCAGCTATTCGCGTTCGTTGACCTATCTGCAACTTCCGCTGCTGACCCACATTTATTTCGGAAGTCCGCGGTTCAAGTGCTTTGTCAATCTCGGACCCGAATTTTCCTACATGATATCTGACAAAATTTCATCGAATTTTGACTATCGCGATCCTCTCAATGCCGAAGGATTTCCGACCAAGGCACGCATGACCGAGCAGATGTCGATGGAAGTAGCCAACAAGTTTGACTACGGCATCACCGGCGGCATCGGCGTAGAGTTCTATGTATCACCCCGCAATTCGATCACACTCGAAGGACGCTATTATTTCGGTCTCGGCAACATCTATCCTTCAGCCAAGGCCGACACGTTCAGCGCCTCACGCAACACAGCGATCGAGATCACGGTCGGATATAATTTCAGATTGAAATAGCAGGGCTTCAATCATTCAAATAATTTCTGGAAAATCAGGACATCGCTGTAGCTGTGGCCGTTTTTCACCCATGATCTCAGACATGCCTTCGATCGGTAGCCTGCTTTTTTGAAGAGGTTGACCGACGGCATGTTGTCGACGCTCACCCATGCCGCGAGCTGATGCATGGCCAGGGTTTCGCGAGCGTATGCCGCAGTCATTTCGAGCGCTTCTGCCGCAAAACCTTTACGTCGGAAGTCAGCCGATATGAAAATTCCGACGTTGGCTCTCGCATCGCGCGGGTCAAAATCATATAGGTCGACAGTGCCGGCCGCAAGTCCCGAGCCATTGTCGGTGATGATCAGCCGCAGCTGTTTCTGGCTGTAGATGTCGCCGTCGTAACTGTCGATATATTGCCATATCTGATGTCGCGAAAGCGGGGCGCGCGTAGATCCGCAGGGCCATAGCGAAGCGTCATTTTCCCAAAGGTAGATGCAGTCGATGTCGTCGGGCTCCGGGCCGCGCAGGCTTATAAGTTTTCCTTTAAGTGAGACCATAGATTGAGTTTATGCGTTGGTTTTGAAAGAATCGGCAAATGGCACACGGTTGAGCAGCGAGCGGCCGAGCGTCACTTCGTCGGTGTACTCGATCTCGTTGCCGACCGACATGCCTCTGGCGAGTTGAGTCAGTTTGACGTTATAATCACTGAGGCGACGGAATATGTAGAAATTGGTAGTGTCGCCCTCCATTGTCGAGCTTAGAGCAAGGATGATTTCGTCAATGCCGCCTGCTGCGACACGGTCGATAAGCGACGCGATTTCGAGACTGTCGGGGCCGATGCCGTCGATCGGGGAGATCAGACCGCCGAGCACGTGGTAGACGCCACTGAACTGACCGGTGTTCTCGATGCTCATTACATCTTTGACGTTCTCGACAACACACACCGTGCGGTGGTCGCGCATGGGTGATGAGCAGATCGCACATGTGTCGCTCTCGCTGATGTTATGGCATTGGTTGCAGTAGCGTATTTCGCGACGCAGACGTATGATCGACTCTCCGAGCGCGGTAGCGTCGCGCTCTTCGCGTCTGAGCAGATGGAGGGCGAGTCGCAGGGCCGTCTTTCTGCCGATGCCCGGCAGACGGGAGAGTTCGGTGACAGCGTTTTCGAGAACCTGAGATGAGAATTCCTGATCCATTGTTGATACAATCGTTGTAATTTTACTGCAAATATAACGCTTTTCACTCTTAGATTACTGGCGAAAGTGCCGAAAAAAAGCGCCAGAAGCGCATCATCGTGGGTGCGTTCTGGCGTTTTCCGTTTTATCTGATGTGTCGGTTTTCAGTGACGGTGTCCGCCTTGACGGGGTTGCAGCGGCTTGGCGTCTTCGGTCAGTTTGAGTTCAGTGCCGTTGGAGAGTTCGATTTCATAACCGCCTCGTTTGCGTGAGATCTCTACGATTGTTTCACCTTTGAAATTGGTGCTGACAAATTTTGCAATCGCAGCCGGAACGATGTCTCCCGGAACCGATGTGCCTTTTGCCGCTTTCACTTCTTTCCAGTCGCCTTCAGATGTGAAGTCGATTTCGGCTCCGCTCATGAGATCGACTTCATATTCCATGCCTCTGCGGCCTTGGTCTTTTTCAGCTTTTCTGATCTGATCGTTGGCAAAATGCTTGGTAAGGAAAGTGCGTGCCGCATTCGGCAGTTCGGTCTGTTGGATCGGAGTGCCGGCGTAGGCGTTAGCGGTCAACGCGGCAGCTACAATTGCAATGCTGAGTAATTTTTTCATTTTAATGGGGAGTTTTTGAATGAATTCTTTAGATCGTTTAATGTCTGGAGATATTTCCGTCCCACCGGAATGGCCTGAGGGTGGTTGTGGAGATATATGATTTTATTGGCGAAGCGCTCGATCGAATCAATTGCAACAATGAACGATCGGTGGACTCTGATAAATGCTTCAGGCGAAAGAAGCGACTCCATCTCCTTCATCGTGATTTGAGAGATGATCATCGGCAAGTCTTTGCGGTAGACTTTCACATAGTTGTCCATCGCCTCGATGAGGATTATATCTTTAAAGTTGACTACCACGTTTTTACGTTCGACTTTCATCGTTATGGCTCCGGGTGCATTGTCTTTGATCTCATGTTTCATGAAGCGGCGGGCTTTTTCGATGGCTCTTTCGAAGCGGGGGTAGAAGATCGGCTTGTGGAGAAAATCTACTGCGTCGGCATTGAAGCCGTCGAGAGCGTACTCGGAGTATGCTGTCGTAAAGATGAGACATGTGTCTTCCGGAAGTTCCTTGGCCAAGGCGACGCCATTGTGAGAGTTCATCTCGATGTCAAGGAACACGATGTCGGGAAGAGTGCTTTTTATACACTCCATTCCTTCGATAGGCGAGGTGAATGTCTTCAGGTCGATATTGCCGTAGCTTTTGCAATATTCCTGGATAATGCTGAGCGCTATCGGCTCATCATCTATTGCAACACACTTGATCATACTGTGACAAATCAATTTTAAGATTAACGTTATATGTTGTGCCGTCGTTTCTGATGTCCAGGCTGTGACGGCCTTGGTAGAGCAGGGCGAGTCTTTTGCGGCAATTTTCTATGCCCATGTGTTCGCCGATGCGTTTCACGGGGAAAACGTGGTTTGACGTAGAGAATTCGAGTTGACCGTCGGTTTCGGTCAGCGAAATGATCATATCGCTTTTTTCGACCGGCGACACGCCGTGTTTGAAGCAATTCTCAATGAAGGTCACAAGCAGCATAGGCGGAATGGCGAGGCTGCCGTTGCTGATGTTGATGTCGATCTTCACCGTTGTCATTTCGTTGAGACGCAATGACTGCAGTCCGACATATTGCTTGATGTATTCGACCTCGTCTGACAGCGTCACCATGTCGCGGCAAGTTGTCGTGTGGATATACCTCATCATCGATATGAATTTCTCAAGAAATTCGAGAGCCTTTTCGTTGCGGGTCAGAAACAACCCGTAGAGCGAATTGAGGGTGTTGAACATGAAGTGAGGCTTGATCTGCGCCTTGTAGAGGGCTATCTCGGCTTTGTCGCGTTCGGTTTCGACAGCTCTGCGGCGGGCCCGCTGTATGTTGACTTGAGTCAGCAACCCGACTGCAAAGCTGAATGTCTCGATGATCATGAAAAGCGACCATACCATCTGCTGATAAGGCTGGACAAGCGGCATGATACGCATAATGCCCGAATCGTGGACATTTGGCTTGGGGATGTATAGACTCACTTGTGAGATGGCATAGGTGATGAAGACCGAGAGCACGATTATGGCAATGCCGGCGATGCGGCGGCTGCCGGAGCCGAACAGCAACGGGATCGTGACCATACGGTTGATCAGATATGCGGCGTAAAGCCACACTCCGACGGTGATGATATACCATTGGAAGTTGTGAAACCATCGTTCCACAGGGAAGGTCATCGCCATTACCGGCAACACGATAACGCAGAAAAATATGTCAATATATAGAGAGACGTTTTTCATCAACTGCCATGCATCGAATTTGATAATTATTTATTGCAAAGTTACTTATTTTGTTTCAAACTGCTTTAGCACGCTTCTGCTGTTGGCCATTGATATTGTGCGTTTGGTCAATATATCGGCAATTGCGGCCCGTTGATAGGTTTCAAAAATTTATTTTTGCGGTAAAATAGTTCGAATGATGAATGTTAAAACTTTTATAGACCGTCCGGTGCTTGCTGGTGTCATTTCGGTGTTGATCGTTATTGTTGGAGTGATCGGATTACTTCATCTGCCGATCGAACAATTTCCCAACATAGCTCCTCCGACGGTGAGAGTTTCGGCCACTTACACCGGAGCCAATGCCGAGACGGTGATGAAGAGTGTGGTGGTGCCGCTCGAAGAGTCGCTCAATGGTGTCGAAGACATGATGTACATGACATCCACGGCCACAAATACGGGTACAGCATCCATTTCGATATATTTCGAGCAGGGCACTGATGCCGACATGGCCGTGGTCAATGTTCAGAACCGTGTGGCGTCGGCCCAGGGACTTTTGCCTGCCGAGGTGACGAAGAGCGGAGTCACTGTGCGCAAACGCCAGAACAGCACGCTAAAATCGATCACACTCTACAGCCCTGACGATTCGTTTGATGCGAAGTTTCTGACCAATTATATGAAAATTAACATCGAACCTCAGATCTCGCGTATCGCCGGGGTTGGAGAGGTCAATATTTTCAGTGCGGAATATGCTATGAGAATATGGCTTGATCCGGTCAGAATGTCGCAGTATGGCCTTGTGCCGGCAGATATAGACAGGGTGCTTGCCCAGCAGAATATCGAGTCGCCGACAGGCACGCTCGGAGCCGAGTCGGTCAATACTTTCCAATATGTCCTGAAGTACCGCGGACGCTATGAGGATGCAACCGACTATGAAAACCTGGTTGTCAAAGCCCTGCCCGACGGCAATGTGCTGCGGATAAAAGATATCGCTACCGTTGAGCTCGGGGCGGTCAACTATGCGATGTTGAGCGAGACAAGCGGACACCCCGGAGCAAACGCTATGATTGCACAGACCGCCGGATCCAACGCCAATGAAGTGATCAAGGAGATCGACCGCACACTCGATGATATCAGGTCGAGACTTCCCGAGGGAATGGTGTTGACCGACATTTCGAGTACAAAAGATTTTCTCGATGCGTCGATTTACAAGGTTGTCGAGACGCTTGTCATAGCGTTGTTGCTCGTGGTGCTTGTGGTCTATCTTTTTCTGCATGACATCCGCACGACCCTCATACCAGTCGTGTCGATCATCGTTTCGCTGACCGGAACGTTTGCTTTTATCTATGCTGTAGGTTTCACACTCAACATGCTGACCCTTTTCGCTATCGTGCTTGTTATCGGCACAGTGGTCGACGACTCGGTGGTTGTGGTGGAATCCGTCCAGGCCAAGTTTGACGGTGGTCAACGGGATGCTTACGAAGCAACTGTCTCTGCCATGGGTGGGCTATCGGCGGCCTTGATCACCACGACGGTTGTGTTTATGGCGGTGTTTATACCCGTATGTTTCATCGGCGGTACATCCGGAACGTTTTACACCCAGTTTGGCCTGACGATGGCAGTCGCCGTCGGCATATCGCTTGTCAACGCCATGACCCTCTGTCCGGCATTGAGCGCTTTGCTGATGAGGCCATCCGTACCGCGGGGAACCGCAAAACCGTCATACGCTCAGCGCTTTCACTGCGCATTCGATGCTTCGCTGAACTCCGTCGTAGGCAGCTATCGCAGCGGCGTTATGTTTCTGTTCAGACGCCGGTGGCTGATCGCAGTGCTACTTCTGTTTTCTGTCGGAGGGCTTGTGTGGCTCATGTCGACAACAAAGACCGGTCTTGTACCGCAGGAAGACATGGGCACGATCAGTCTAAACGTTCAGGTCGCGCCAGGCAGCAGTCTCGCCGAGACCTCAGCGGTGATGGACCAGGTCGAGGACGCTATAAAAGACATACCGCAGATCTATATTTACTCTCGGGTGACAGGCAAGAATGCCCGTCATGATCAGTCGTCGTCGGCCGGATCTTTCAATATCCGTCTGCATGACTGGAGTCAGCGCACCGACGACGATCAGGACATCAATGCCGTTATTCGCGAGATCTACAGGCGTACAGCTCCGATAGCCTCCGCCCAAGTGAGGGCATCCCAGTCGCCGATGATTTCGGGCTATGGCACCGGAAGCGGCTTTGAGCTTTATGTTCAGGATCGTTCGGGCACGACGACCGAGGAGCTGCTGAGGGTGACCCGTTCATTCATTGACTCGCTCAACGCCCGTCCCGAGATATCGAGGGCTTACACGACATTCGACACCAAGTATCCGCAGTATCTGATAGAAGTAGATCATGCCAAGTGTCTGATGGCCGACGTTTCGCCTTCTGACGTTCTGTCGACCCTTGCCGGCTATGTAGGCGGTAGCTATTCATCCAATCTTGTCCGTTTCACCAAGCTCTACCGCGTCATGGTGCAGGCATCACCCGACAGACGCCTCGACGACGCATCGCTCAAGAGCATGTTTGTCAGGTCGGCAGGCGGAGAGATGTCGCCGATAAGCAATTATATAACCCTCACCCGTGTCTATGGCTCAGAAAGTCTGTCGCGTTTCAATCTGTTCCCGGCAATTTCGGTCTACGGAGAGCAAGGCGACGGCTACAGTTCGGGCGAAGCTATTGTAGCCATAAAGGAGACCGCCGACAGATGTCTGCCATCGGGCTACGGCTATGAGTTCGGCGGAATGTCGCGCGAGGAGGCATCTTCGGCAGGCGGCTCAGCTGCGGCGGTATTCTGCATATGCATTGCGTTTGTCTATCTGATACTTTGTGCGCTCTATGAGAGCTTGACTGTTCCACTTGCTGTCATTGCTGCAGTGCCTTTCGGCTTGGCTGGAAGTTTCATTTTCGCGCGCTGGTGGGGCATTGAAAACAATGTCTATATGCAGATCGGACTGATCATGCTGATCGGTTTGCTTGCCAAAACAGCTATACTGCTGACCGAACACGCATCGTCGCGGCGCGACGCCGGGTTCGGACTTGTGGCCTCTGCTTTGTCAGCTGCCAAAGCGCGTTTCCGTCCGATCGTCATGACCTCGGCTACGATGGTCTTCGGCATGTTGCCGCTGATGTTTGCCTCCGGTGTGGGCGCCAATGGCAACATTTCTGTCGGAGTTGCAGCTGTCGGAGGTCTCCTGTTCGGCACTCTTGGTCTGCTTTTCGTAGTGCCCGTGCTCTTTGTCATCTTCCGCTTCATCCATGAGCGTATAGCGCCGAGACGCAAACGCAAGTCTGCGTCAGTGCGATAGTCTATGATTTCCGGTGAAAAATCGGTGTTTCGGCAAGTCGTTTACCATTATTAAATGGGTTTTGGCCATTTGCTGTTAATTTTATTAAAAGATTAATATGTTGATCGATAGTAATTTACGATCGAAATACTTAATTTAGGGTATTTGAGGGGGATGATATAATGCCGACCTTTGCATAAAAAATCAAAGGTAAAGTATGACAATCTGGAAAAGGTATTTAGTGTGTTTTATCTCTCTTCTGATTATCTCAACGGTCTCATTTGCCGCCGGTCTCACAGGCTTGGTTTCAGGAAAGATACTGTCGTCTGACGGAGAGCCGGTCGACTATGCGACGGTTACTCTCAAAGGCACGGCTTACGTAAGCACTACCAACGAAAAGGGACTGTATCACATAAAGGCTCCGGCCGGTGATTACACCATGGTGGTGTCGTCGGTAGGATATGAAAAGCAGGAAATCAAAGTCACGATCAAGGCCAACGACCGAAGCAAGGTCAACGTGAAGCTGAAATCGTCGGGGCAGCTTGCCGAGGTGATCGTCGTTGGCAGTCAGCTGAGCAAAATCAAGAACTCGGCGTTCAACGCCACGGCGGTCAGCACCAAGGAACTTGTCAACACCACTAAAACTCTCAGCGAGGCACTCGCAAAGGCTCCCGGTATGAAGATCAGGGAGAGCGGAGGCGTGGGGTCGGACATGGCTGTGACCATGGACGGCTTCAGCGGCAAGCATGTAAAGGTGTTTATCGACGGCGTACCGCAGGAGGGAGTCGGCAGTGCATTCGGATTAAATAATATCCCGGTCAATTTTGCCGAACGCATAGAGGTCTACCGTGGAGTGGTGCCTGTCGGTTTCGGCGCTGATGCGATCGGCGGAGTGATCAACATCGTCACACCACGGCGTCAGCGCAGGTGGTTTATCGATGCGTCATACTCTTATGGATCGTTCAACACCCATAAATCATATGTCAATTTCGGACAGACGCTGGCAAACGGTTTCAAGTATGAAATCAATGCGTTTCAGAACTATTCTGACAATGATTACTATGTCGACACTCCAGTTGAGGATTTTTCGACAGGATCGATAAACCGCAAGCAGATAGAGCACGTCAAAAGGTTCAACGACACTTATCATAACGAAGCCGTTGTCGCCAAGATAGGCTTTGTCAACAAGAGCTGGGCCGACCGACTGATGGTGGGGTTCAATTACTCGCGGATGTATAAGGAGGTGCAGACCG
Source organism: uncultured Muribaculaceae bacterium (assembly GCA_910587475.1). Lineage (GTDB taxonomy): Bacteria > Bacteroidota > Bacteroidia > Bacteroidales > Muribaculaceae > CAG-873. The sequence continues at coordinate 4,405 of CAJUMR010000018.1, read as the reverse complement.
GCGTAAGACAGATGATCGTCTATGGTCAGAAGCACCGTCACGGCTACACATTGATGCCGTCGATCGAGTACGGCAAGCGCAACCTGTTTGTGAAAGGGCTCGACATATCGCTCAACGCCAACTACAACCGCAATAACAACACCAATGTCGACACGGCATCGGTGAAATACAATTGGCGCGGAGAGACCGAGCAGCTGAACTCTCCGGGCGAGCAGTCTTATCAGAATTCGCTGGCGATCAACAACAACTGGTCGGGGGCGTTCACTGCCAATTACCGCTTGAGCGAAAAACATGTGTTCTCGCTCAACAATGTGTTCAACTCGTTCAACCGTACTAATGAAAATCTGCTGACGACTCCTCCGGGCAAGGATGAGTTCTCGAAGGTGACGAGCAAGAATATCGTCGGTCTGTCATACCGCTACACACCCAACACGAAGTTTAATTTCACGGCTTTCGGAAAGCAATATCATCAGTATGTGTCAGGCCCGATGGCGACAACGTCGGCTCAGGATGTCTATGAGCTTAATTCGCGGTCGATCGACTACTTCGGTTACGGCGCTGCCGGCACATGGTTCATACCGCTTGGTTTCCAGCTGAAAGCTTCCTATGAGAAAGCTTACCGCCTGCCGACTATAGAGGAGATGTTCGGCGACGAAGACCTTGAAATGGGCGACCTGACCCTCAAACCTGAGTCGAGCCACAACGTCAATCTCAATCTTAGCTATAACGCGACGTTCGGCAGCAATATCATCTATGCCGAGGCCGGATTAGTCTATCGTGACACGCGCGACTACATCCAGCGCAACATTCTTGCCCTGAGTGGAGGAAAATCGGCCGCTACCTACATCAATTATGGTAAGGTTCAGACAAAAGGCTTCAGTATATCTGCCCGTTACAATTTCTCGAAGTGGCTGAGCATCGGAGGCAACTTCACGCAGATGAACGTTTGCGACAATATGCCGACTGCGCAGGGAAGCACCAAACCTAATCTGTCTTATAAGGTGAGAATGCCCAATCTTCCTTACCGCTTTGCAGATTCGGATGTCAACTTCTACTGGCATGGTCTCGGACGCAAGGCCAACGTGTTGACTGTGACTTACGACAATCAGTACACTCACAGTTTCTGCTACTATTCGGAAAACATCGGTCAGCAAAACGGCGATTATATTGTGCCTGACCAGTTCTCGCATAATCTCACAATGTCGTACAGCATCGGCAACGGACGCTACAATCTCTCGCTGGAATGTCGCAATTTTACAAACGCAAAGCTTTATGACAATTTCAGCCTGCAGAAAGCAGGACGAGCTTTCTATGGCAAAGTGAGGGTGTATTTCGGAAACTAACTTACAAACAAACTCTATTATAATAAACAATTATGACTGTAAATAAATCATTATTAAGCATCATGGTTGCCACGGTGCTTCCGGCTGTGGCCTTGGTGTCATGCTCGGAAAACGACGAGCCCGAAGTCCAGAAACCCGAAGATTCGACTGAAAAGCCGGGAGAGGGTAAATATGTGTTTGCAACTTCAGTGCAAGGCTCTGGCGGCAATACTGCCAATGTGCTTCTGACCGGCGAATCGCTTGATGACGGTGTGCTATCAACGGTCGGAAACGGTCTTGGCAACGAAGGTGCCACACAATGGGTGTTCTACAAAGATTACCTTTATGCGCTGACTTACAATCAGGGCGAAGCCGGCACAACCCGCAGCTATATACTGGGCACTGACGGCAAGATGCAGCAGCGCAACAAGGATTTCCGCATGAACAACCGCTTTTCGTCATACGGAACTTATGAAGACGATATTCTTGCCATGTCGACAGGTGAGGGTCCCTCACAGTTTGCCGACAGCCACGGATATAATCCGATGACCCTGCTCGTGACCTATCTCGACGTGGAGACAGAGAGCATGAGAAGCAACGACACGTCGACCGGACAGTATTCGGTTGAGAATTATCTTGGTAACGGTGAGTATGTTACTCTCGCAGGTGCCGAACAGAGCGGCACGAAGCTCTACTGCGGTCTGGTGCCGATGGGTCTGAGCCAGTATGGCGTGGCCTATGACAACGGTAAATGGATCCGCAAGGAAGAAGACGGCCGCGATTGGTCGAAACTGATCCACACTGAAGCCGGCGGTACAGGCGGCGGTTCTTACAAGGCAGGCGAACTTGCCGGAACTCAATATCCCGACGAATGCTGGGTGGCTGTCTATGAAAATGACGATTTCCTCCATCCGACCTTGGCCAAGACTGACAAGATAAGCTCGCCGTGCGGTCGCTACCGTTCGCAGTACTATCAGACTGTATGGGCTGCTGACAATGGCGACATCTATGTGTTCTCGTCAAGCTATGCCAAGACCATGACTTCTGATCTTCAGCAGACAACTCTTCCTGCCGGCGTATGCCGCATCCCTGCGGGCAGCACCAAGTTTGACGATTATTATTGCAACATCGAAGAGCAGACTCCCGGCAAGAACCGTTCGTTCATGCGCTGCTGGCATGCCGGTGGCAACTGCTTCCTGATGATCATGTACGATCGTCCGCTTACCGAAAAAGGTTTTGCAGCTACCGAACTTGCCATCTTCGACGCCGATGCCAAGAAGTTGAGCTATGTCACCGGTTTGCCGTCGAATGTTTCTTCAATAGGCAAAACTGTCTACAACAGTAATGGAAAGGTGTATATTCCGATCAATGTCGAGAATGAAAATCCGGCTATCTATGCAATCGATACCAAGACGGCTCAGGCCACACGCGGTGTTGAGATAGAAGCGACCAGCATTACTGGTTTCGGTTACCTTACTCCGAAAAACTAAGCTAAGATGATCAAGTTTTTCAGAAAAATACATCTCTGGCTGTCGGTGCCTTTCGGCTTGATAGTGACGCTTATCTGCTTCTCGGGAGCGATGCTTATCTTTGAGCCGGAAGTCACCCGCATGCTCAACCATGATGTCTATTATGTGGCTGAAGTCAAGGAGCAGGCTCTTCCGCTTGACGATCTGTTGGAGACTGTGAAAGCAGGTCTTCCCGACAGCGTGTCGATCACCGGAGTCACCGTGTTCGATGATGCAAGCCGCACCTATCAGGTCAATCTGTCGAAGCCTCGCAGGGCGTCGATGTTCGTCGACCAGTACTCGGGCAATGTGACAGGACGCTATGAACGTGTCGGATTTTTTTCGACAATGTTCAAGCTTCACCGATGGTTGCTCGACAGCGCCAATCCGCATGGTGAGGGCGTCAAGGTCGGCAAAACACTTGTCGGCATATCAACTCTGATATTTGTCGTCGCTCTGATCTCAGGAGTAGTCATATGGTGGCCTCGTGCCCGCAGAAATCTCAAGAAAAGCCTGTCCATATCATTTGAAAAAGGATGGAAAGGTTTTTGGAAGGGGCTTCATGTAGCAGGTGGCATGTATGCGCTGATATTTGTGCTGGCCATGTCTCTCACCGGACTGACGTATTCGTTCGGTTGGTATCGCACGGCATTTTATGCGGTTTGCGGCGTAGAGCACACACCCCGTAATTTCGGCCAAGCTCCTCAAAAAGGCGCAAGTGAGGGCGGCGAGGACCGTCAAGGTCGCGAACGTGCTGATAATCGCGGTGAACGCGCTGGCCGTGGTGACCGTGGCGGTCGTGGTGGCGAAGGTTATCATCGCGGTGGTGAAGGTGGTGAAGGAGGTGAACGCGGCCGACACGAAGGTCGTGAAGGTCGTGAAGGCCGTGGCGGCGAAGGTCGTGAAGGTCACCGCAGATCTGAATTTTCACGCTGGCAGCAGGTCTATGATCGCCTGAAAGCTGAAAATCCCGATGCACCGCAGATAACAATCGGTGCCGAAACAGCGACTGTCACTCTTGGATCGACCGGCAATGGCCGTGCATCTGACCGCTATGAGTTCAATCGTCGTTCAGGCGAAGTGACCCCAACGACTCGGTATGCCGACGCAAATGAAGCCGACAAGATGCGTGGATGGATTTATTCGATCCACACGGGTAGTCTCGGAGGCATTGTGACCCGGTTGCTATGGTTGCTTGGCGCTTTGCTTGGCGCCACTCTGCCGCTGACGGGCTATTATATATGGATAAAGCATCTGTGCCGTCGCAAAGATGATGAACACCACGATCACAAGCATCACTGATAACACACGCTAAATACTTGAATTGGGAGTGACTGTCCGCTTATGGGCAGTCACTTTATTTATATAATGAGTGGCATACATGTAATAAGGGCAGGGGACGACTGACGCGTTGAGATCGGGCGGCATGTCAATGCCGCCGAGTTTTTTCAGACCTTATTGTCATGCACTTTTCGGTAAGTTACACGTTCGGAATGTTGACGGAGCTAACTATTATGATAAAACGAAAAAATCCGCAACAGACTGAAAAGATCAGTCAATTGCGGATTTTTCGAA
>CAJUMR010000017.1 GCA_910587475.1 uncultured Muribaculaceae bacterium | reverse complement strand
AATCAGTCATCGCGAAGCTCAAAGACTTCTTTGACCGCTTCTTCGACATCTCCGGTGGCGAATTCTATCGCCCCGACTGATCATTTCAGTCTCTGAATTTGAGTTTGGTTTAAAATGCCTCTTAATCTTGGAAATATTTGTGCAATAGCACAAAGTTGACTATTTTTGTACAAAATTACAAAAAAAGTGGACAAGGAGCAATATCGGATATTATTCCTGTGCTTGATCGGATTATTGTTTTTCGGTCAGGCTGTCTACGATTATATCAAAAAGAGTCATCGCAACCGCACAGCGGCCAAGACTCCCCGGCGCTCAGCAAATCGCCCCGCACCTGTCATGGTGGCCTCTCGCCCACCGCAGCCCCGATCAAAGGCGGCCAGGCCCGCGGCAAAGAAAGAGCCGGCTCCCTTAGCTGAAACCGAAACCGCTGTCAATCAAGACTTAGCATCAGCGAAGGCTGAGACCGAAGGCAATGATCAACAGCCTGCCGCGACCAATCTCAGCGACCTGCAGCGGGCGATGATCTGGAGCGAGATATTAAAACGCAAATTCTGAACTTTTGGAAAATAAATCCTTAAAATCAACACTAACATAATGGTATACAATTACATCACAGCTGAAGAAGCTGCCGAAATGATCCCCAACGGATCAACCATCGGCTTGTCGGGCTTTACAGCTCCCGGCACGCCCAAATTCATACCTGAAGCAATCGCTAAACGCGCGGTTAAAGAACACGAGGACGGCCGGGAATACAAGATAAACCTGTTCACCGGTGCTTCGACTTCTGACCGTGCAGACGGCAATCTCTCCCGCGCCAATGCCATCAACATGCGCGCCCCCTACCAGAATGTACCCGATCTTCGTAAACGCATCAACAGTCACGACTGCCACTACTTCGACCGCCACCTTTCGGAAATGGCCCAGGAAGTGCGTTACGGTTTCTATGGCAAAATCGATTTCGCCATCATCGAAGCGACATCAATCTCGCCCGACGGTGAGATCCTTCTCGGCTGTGGCGTCGGCAACGTTCCGACCTATGCCGCCCTTGCCGACAAGATATTCATCGAGCTTAACGAAGTGCTGCCCGAGTCTCTCTACGGCATGCACGATGTAATCATGCTCCAGGATCCCCCTATGCGTCGCGAGATACCAATCTACCATGCCAACGACCGCATCGGCAGCCCCGTGCTCAAGATCGACCCCAACAAAGTTGTCGGCATCGTCAAAACCAAGTCGTTCGACGGCGTGAAGCCTTTCTCGGCTCCCGATGAAGTTTCGAAACAGATCGGTTCAAACGTTGTCCGTTTCCTCGTCAGCGAATATGTCAACGGCCGTCTCCCCAAAGAATTCCTGCCTCTGCAGTCTGGAGTGGGCAATGTGGCCAACGCCGTGCTCTACGATCTGGGCGAAAGCAAGGAACTGCCGTCGTTCATGATGTACACCGAAGTGATCCAGGACGCCGTCCTCGAACTGATGAAAAAAGGCAAATGCACCTTCGCCAGCACATGCTCGATGACATTCTCCGACAACACTGAAGAAAGCCTCTTCGCCGACATTAAATACTTCCACGACAAGATCCTCATGCGTCCGGCCGAAATTTCAAACAATCCCGAAGTGATCCGCCGACTCGGTGTCATCGCCATGAACACTGCGCTCGAAGCCGACATCTTCGGATCGGTCAACTCAACCCATGTGCTCGGCACAAAGATGATGAACGGTATCGGAGGTTCAGGCGACTTCACACGCAACGCCTACATCTCGATTTTCAGCTGTCCGTCGGTCTCGAAAGGCGGACTGATCAGCAACATCGTGCCGATGGTTGCCCACCCCGACCACAGCGAACACTCTGTCGACATTCTTGTCACCGACCAGGGCATCGCCGATCTCCGTCACAAAGATCCGGTCGAACGCGCTTATGAAATCATCAACAACTGCGCACACCCCATGTACCGCGGATTGCTGCTCGACTATCTCAAGCTCGGCAAGGGCGGACAGACTCCCGTCACTCTTCAGGCTGCATTCGAATTCCACTGTGCGTTCAACGAGCACGGCGACATGCAGAAAGCCGACTTCGCCAAGTACGTGTAATCAGCACCGAAACCAACATACATACAAAAAAAATATCAGCTGCGGCGCCGCGGCTGATATTTTTTTTGTATGCGTGTGTATGTTACGTCAGACCGATCACTTGATCACGGCGGTGAAAGCAATCGGATAGTGGTCGGAAATATAAGGCACTCCATAGTCACCCGTAAGAGTGCGGAAACTGATCGGCTCCATGCCTTTATAGAATATGTGGTCGATGACACAATCACCATCGGTCGCATACTCAGTCTGTCGGCCGTAGGCATTGTAAGTCGGATGCGAGTCACTGACAGGAGAGTCGACACGCGCCTGTCCGAGGATCTGCTTTACAGGATCGAAGATCGAGTCGGCAGCTGTCGTGTTGAAATCTGCGGTGAGGAAGCACGGAGTCTCGCCACCTGCGATCGCCTTGATGCTGTCGGCGATCAGTCTTATGGACTCGCGGCGAGCCGTCGGGCCAATGTGATCGAGATGAGTGTTGAACACATAAAATTCGCGACCGCTGTCTTTCAACGTGAACTTGGCCCATGTACAGGTGCGGCGGCATGCTGCGTCCCAGCCAAACGACACACTGTCGGGAGTCTCCGACAGCCAGAACGTGCCGTTTTCGCCGAGATCTACGCGTGAAGTGTCAAAGAACACAGCCATAGCCTCGCCCTCGGTCTTGCCGTCGTCGCGTCCGACACCGATATATTCATATCCGGCCAGACTGTCGTTCAGATACTTGAGCTGCTCGGGACAAGCTTCCTGCAAACCGAACACCACCGGCTTCTCCTCGCCGATCATCACAAGGCTCGCAGGTTTGCGGAACTTCCAGCTGTTGTCACCGTCATCGGCAAAACTCAACCTGATGTTGTACGACAATATCTCGACGGTGTCAGGCCCGGCGGCCTGAGCTTCGCTGTCTGACTTGCCGGCGCCATTGCATCCGGCCATCATCACTACGCCTGTAGCCACGCCACAGGCAATCAATAGTCTCTTCATGTCTGTTTATCTTATTAATTATATATTAGTTAAAGTCTATCAAAAAATTCACAAGATTAGTTCGGGCGTCGATACCCAATTTCTTACGCAGACGTGAGCGGGCAGTCTCCACCCCGCGTATCGACACATTAGTCACCTGTGCGATATCTTTTGTCGGCATATTCAGCCTCAGGAAAGCACACAGTCTCAAGTCTCCGGCGCTGAGGTTTGGATAGGCACTGCGCAGGTTCTTGAAAAAGTTTTCGTGGATCAGATCGAAATTCTTCTGATATATATCCCAGAAATCATTGTTGCTCCGTGTCGTATCGAAATGCTTGAGTATCGAGTCTTTTTCCTTGGCCGATATCGCCCCCGATTCACATAGAGCCGACAGATTGGATTTCAGCTTATCGGCGGCGCTGTTTCGTGTGATGATGTCGAACGTCAGCGACGATATCTCCTTGCTCTTGTTGACAATCTCAGTCTCGAGCAACTGCTGGCGCTGCTGCTCGATGATTCGCTGCTGCTCGACCATCTTCAGCTGCTGCTTCACTTTTTCCGCTTCAAATGCTTTCTGCTGATCTTTGAGGGTCTTGGCCGTGCGCCAGCGATAATACATGGTTATCGCTCCGGCGAGCAAAACGACGTATAGCAATATGAAATACCATCTGACATACCAAGGCTGAAGCACTTCAAACCCATATGTCGCCGATGCCACTGACAGACCGCAGGGATTGAGAGCCTCGACAGTCAGCCGATAGTCGCCGTGACTGAGACCCGAATATGTTTTCGTCGCTTCATCGGAGACAAACTGCGACTCACCGTCGTCGCCCTTCAACGTATAGCGGTAGCTCACAGGCTGACTGCCGTAAAACGGATAACTGATCTCGAATGTCACCGCACCGCTCACCTCAGGAAATGCACCCGAAGCATCGGCCAGAGGCAGACGGGTGATGTGGTTGACATTGTCGACGCTGTAGATTTTTGAAAAAGTCAGCGGCGCATAGTCGCCGGATGCCGGGTCGGCATCGCCGCGCTGGTCGTACTGTACGATGGCATTATTGAACGGAAACCACACCTTCTGCCCGGCATTTGAGATGCGGTTGTGCGAATCGTTGCAGAAGCGGTCGACGAAATTGTCGGTCAAAGTTTTTTTCAGCACATAATCATTGTCGGCATGCGAAACCAGAAAAAATTTGCCCGCCGTTGCTATCCAGATATGCTCCTCGTCGATCTCGCTTATCGACATCATCGGCGCTCCTTTCAGAAACTTATCAAACTTGGTGAAACGCGAATACTTCTGTTCGAAATCGTCATATTTGTAAACCCTGTCGCCGACCGACAGCAGAATCTGACCGTAAGCCTTCATGACATAAGACTTTGTCGCCGCACTGCATCCCTCAAACTTCAGCCGCCTGATGTCGGTAGCACGTCGCAGATCATCGCTCAACCTGAAACGGAAGACTCCGCTGTTGAACAGCGTCACCCATATCCATCCCTGATCATTGACCTCGATCTGGCGGATCGGAATACCGAAATTTTCAACAGTCGAATGATAAGACCAACGGTCGCCGAGGCGGGTATAGATGCGTATGTCGTGATAGCTGCCTTCGATCAGTATGTCGCGACCACCGTAAAAACACTTCTGCACACATGTGCCGCTGTTGTAAATCACCGGTGGCACCACCACGGCCCTATCATCGATTATCAGCTTCGTATGGTCGTTGTGTCCGAGGAAAATCTGTTGACAGCCAAGATTGCGGACATACCAGTTCTGGCCGTCGGCACCGGCGATATTGATTATCCTCCGGTCGTCGATCTTGTAAGCATATGCTCCATTGTTTGTGGCCATATAGATGCTGTTGCCCCCGGAGTCAAGATCAATGTCATACACCATGCCAAACTGCATGTCAGGATTTTCGGGGACAAGCATTGTGAACGGCTCGCCCGTATAAAGCAATGCAAGACCGCTGCGCATACAGATCCACGCATTGTCGCGTCGGTCGATATTAATATCAAGTATATTATTATCGTTCAAACCGTTGGCCATATTACACACCCATTTCAGCCGGCCGTCGACACCGACGCAGTAGAGACCGTTTCGGAGCGTACCCAATATTATCGACGAGCCTTGTCCGAATGTTTTTGCGCGGTTGATGCGGAATTGTGTGAGTTCGTCGTCGACTTCCGTAATAAATTTCTCGACTGTCCCTCCCGACCAGCTGTAAAGACCGTGCTTCTCCGTGCACAACAACATCACACCTTCGGCCGCCTGCAGCACGGCGACTACATTATCGTCGGCTAAATCGGTGCGGCTGACAAGCGTGTGATAGCCCGAGCCGTCGACACGGCAAAAATCTCCGTTGATGATCTGTGCATAAATCCGCGATCCCACATTAAATATATATAAAGGCCGCTCATCGAGATGGACCGACGTGATCTTATCACCGTCGTAAACATAATAGCCGTCAAACGACTGAAACCATATCTTGTCGTCATGCTTGAATATATGCCAGAATTCCTCGAAAGCCACATCGTGGTTCAAGCATCCGCTGCTCAACGACGTGTAATCAAGATCGCCATAGACATTGCGCTGAAAATATCCGAATTCCCTGTGACCGCCTGCATATATCCTGTCGCCGTCGCAGAAAACAGCCCTGACATTCCAGTCATGTGTGGCGGCACACGACCATCGGTTACCGTCGTAGTCGAGCACACCTCCATAGTTTGCCACATAAATATGGCCGTCGCTGCCTTGCACCGACTTCCAGTTGTCGAGACTCGCTCCATAGTCCTTCGGTGTGAAATTCCTGACTACGGGACGGAAAGTCGACGCTGAACCCGAAAACAGACTCAGCACCATCAGCAGAATTGAAACAACGGTCTTATATGGCATTTAGAGGATGTTTAACGATGATGTAGTATTCAACAATGCAAATATAAGCAATATTTCTCCATACAGCAAATTTCACCCCGCAGATAAGCAATTGTCAATTAGATGATTGTAAAATATGTAGTGGTTTTGGCGTTACTGCATTTCTGAAATGTAGTGGTATTGTAGTACTACAGATAGACGATGCCGCACATAAGATAATTTAACTTTGCGGCGTCAGAATTGGACATCAAACCATCTAACATTAATAATAAACCAACCAGTTCAAATGAAACGTTTAACTTTAACTCTAATCATCGGCTTCGCGGCGGTTTGTTCCGCGATTGCCCAATTGACGGGTGTTCATGGAACCGTGATAGGCAGTGACGACGAACCGATCGTCGGAGCCTCGATACGCGTCCGTGGCTCCAACTTAGCAACAACCACCGACATCAACGGCAACTTCTCGCTGGCGGGAAATCTCGAAAACACAATCCTTGAAATCTCTTATATCGGCATGGTAGGCCGAGAAGTCAAGGCCGAAGCCGGCGACATGGTCATCATATTGTCAGAAGACAAGCAGCTCCTCGACGATGTTGTGGTCATCGGTTACGGATCATCTAAAGCTAAAGACCTGACAGCGCCGATCCAAGTGGTCAAAGGCGAAGAACTCCTGCAGACCCCGTCGTCAAACGCCCTGTCGGGACTGCAAGGCAAACTGGCCGGAGTGAACGTCATAAACGGTGGTGCACCGGGAGCATCCCCGACTGTGCGCATCCGTGGCATCGGATCGTTCAGCAACAGCTCGCCGCTGTTTGTCGTCGACGGAATGTTCTACGACAACATCGACTTCCTCAACAGCAACGACATTCAGGAAATGTCGATACTCAAGGACGCCTCGGCAGCAGCAATCTACGGTGTGCGCGCGGCCAACGGAGTGGTGATCATCACCACTAAAAAAGGCTCGATCGGCCAAGAGCGCACACGCGTGACCTACAACGGATATGTCGGCGTGCAGAAAGCATCCAACGTCCTCGAACTCTGTAACGCCAGCGAATATGCAACCATGATGCTCGAAGGAAACTATGACGCATACTCGACCTACTTCAAAGCCGCTATCGACCGTTGGGGCGGCAGTTATGCCGACGCTGACTTCCACAACTGGAAATACATCGCCGACTCCGACTGGTATGACCTGATGCTTCGCGACGCTGTCATCACCGACCACAGTCTTAGCATCGACGGCGGATCTAACAGCGCCATCTACTCTGTCGGCGCAAGCTACACATATCAGGACGGTGTGCTCGACACCGAAAACAATTTCAAACGCATCAATATCAGAGGATCGGTTGACTTCGACGCCACAAATTGGATGAAAGTCGGTTTCAAGGCGATATTGAGCAACTCTGAAAAGAAGAACCCCAACAACGCGGCATGGCAGAAAGCGTTCAACTGTCCGCCGATCATTGCGGCCTACGACGACCTCAACGAAGATGCCTACCCCATCAAATACGGCTCTCCCGCTTCGATCGGCTATGGCTCGAACTTCAGCAATCCGCTTGCAGTGGCAAACTATTATGATTCGAAGTCTGAAATCTACAATGTACTTGCCAACACTTACGCCGACTTCACGATCATACCCGAAAAATTGCAGTTCAAAACAAGCTTTGCATACAATTTCCTTCTCAACAGCTCCAAGGAATTCATTCCCCAGTATCTGGTGAGCGGCACCCAGCAACAGACAACCAACTCCCTCACCAAAAGCGAGAACCGTTACAACGATTATGTGTGGGACAATGTGATTTCATACAACGACCGCCGCGACGTCCACAAATGGGGACTCATGGCCGGCTACTCGATGCGCGAAGAGTCATACCGCTACCTTTGGGGCAAGACATCCAACGTGCCTGAAGGCAAAGATGAATATCACTACATCTCACAGGGCGACGCCTCTGGTGCAACTGTCGGAGACGCAGGCACAACCTACCGCGGCCAATCGTACTTTGCCCGCGCAAACTACAGCTTTGACAACCGCTATCTGATCATGGCGACATTCCGCGCCGATGGTTCGTCGAAATATCAGGAACACTGGGGCTACTTCCCCTCAGTCGGCGCCGCATGGGTTCTGTCAAACGAATCGTTTATCGAAGGACGTCCGTGGGTCGATTTCCTCAAAGTGCGCGCCAGCTGGGGTAAACTCGGCAACGACAAAGTAGCCGCCAGCGACGGCTTCGCTTCATTGACTTCGGGAGTCGGAGCTTCGGGCGTGGCAGGCAACACAACCATAGCCGGCGTGCAGGACTCATCCTACTTCAGCTATCTCGCATGGGAAACCGTCGACGAATGGAACGTCGGTTTCAACTACATCACCCTCAACAACCGACTCAACATCGATGTCGACTGGTATCACCGCATGACCAACAAGGCTGTCATCTCTCCACTTCTGCCCTTCTCGACCGCGACTCTGGCCGGCAACCACGGCAAGATCCTCAACACAGGTTTCGACATCTCGGCCAACTGGACCGACGCCATCTCGCGCGACTTCAGCTACAACATCGGAGTCAACATCACCACACTCAAAAACCGAGTGAAGGATCTTAACGGACAGACCATGATCAGAGGCGGCAAGACCGTCAACTGGGTCGGTCACGAGATGAACTCGTTCTATGGGTTCAAATGCATCGGCATTTACCAGACCGAAGCCGAATGTGCGGCAGATCCGCTTGCCGTTCAGGAAGATTGCGTCCCCGGCGACCTTAAATTCGCCGACCTCAACGGCGACGGCAAACTCGATGCCAACGACCGCACGACTCTCGGATCTTACATCCCTAACCTTATCTACGGCATAAATCTCGGAGCACGCTACAAAAACATCGACCTGTCGGTCACGATGTACGGTCAGGCAGGCGCACAGATGTTCAACCGCAAGCGCGCATTACGTTACTCATCATGGGATTACAACTTCGACAAAGCGCAGTATGACAACCGTTGGACAGGCCCCGGCACATCAAACACCGATCCGTCGGCTTCGGCTCTGATGCGTCCTCACAATGTCAGCGACCAGCGCTACAGCTCTTACTTCGTGGAGAGTGCCGACTTCTTCCGCATCCAGAACATCACGCTCGGCTACTCGTTCCGCAATATTAAAATGGGCAACTACACCCTGCCCGGCATACGTTTGAGTGTGACAGCCGACAGACCGTTCACCACTTTCAAGGCCAACTCATTCTCTCCAGAGATCGCCGACGCCGCTGCCCAAGGTTGGGACACCGAAGTCTACCCCATGACTTCAACCTACACATTCGGCGTAAAAATTGACTTCTAACCATTACAACCATCGAAACGACAATGAAAACCAAATTCTTTCTATACACATTAATCGGGCTTCTCGGAGCATTGGCCCCGTCATGCGACTATCTCGACAAGATGCCTGAAAACTCTGTGCCGACTCAAGAGGTCGACTACACCAATCTCACCAACATGTATCAGCCCGTGTCTGGCATGTATGCCAAACTGCGCACATCGGGCATGCACTGGGTGATCATTGAGCTGACGCTTATCCGCGAGCAGGACGTCATGAGCGGACAATATAATGGTTCGCTCTACGACAAAACCGACAAATACACTTATGACGACTCTTTCTGGGGTTACAACGAAATATGGATGCAGTATTACAATATGATCAAATGTGCCAACTCGGCAATCAAAGCGTTGCATCTCTATGAAGAAAACTGCACAGGCGAAGATCTCGCGCGCAACCATGCCTATCAAGGCGAAGTGCGCCTGCTCCGCGCCTATGCCTACTGGCGTCTGGTCGAAGCTTTCGGCGACTGCACCGTGCTGCTCGACAACAACCAGACCGACATGCACCGTTCGACCAAAGAGTCGGTTCTGCGCTATGCACTCAAGGACCTTCAATATGGCATCGACAACATGAGAAAGGTGCGTCCCAACGAAGCTCCCGACGGTCACTTAGGCTCTGCGACTGCCTACACTGCAATGTTGCTCGCTGCAAAAATCAATTGCTTCCTCGGCGATTTCGCTAAAGTGGAAACCCTCACCGACGAAATCATCAACAGCAAAAAATTCGAACTATTCGCCGATTATTACAATATGTGGAAAATCCCCGGCAAACTCTGCAACGAATCACTGCTCGAATGCCAATGCACCGACTATGGCAACGGCTCGGGCGATCTGGTCGACGCTGACCAATGGTTCAACTGCATGGGACCGAACACCGTAGGCAGCAAACGGGCCGACGGAGGAGCATGGGCCAACGGCTGGGGCGACATAGGCATCATCAAGGATCTCCGCGACTGGGCTGCGGCCCGCGGCGAGACCGTGCGCGCCACAACATCATTCCTCATGGCCGACGCTGTCACTCCCGACGGCGACTACATAGGCCCGCAGACCAATCCGGTCAACACCGACTGCTGGAACGGCAAAGCTTATACACCGACCAATCAGCTCACCCCCGGACGAACCAAATACGGAACCAACAACAACATCAGAATATTCCGTTATGCCGACGCGTTGCTCATGAACGCCGAAGCTAAGGTGATGCTCGGCAAAAACGGCGACGAACCGTTCAACCAGGTGCGCCGTCGCGCCCAAATGCCCGAAATCACCAACGTCACACTCCGCGACATCAAGGACGAGCGCCGCATGGAGTTTGTCTGCGAATGGGGCGACAACTACACAGATCTCCGCCGCTGGGGCGACTGCGCGACAGTGCTCGCCGACCTCAACTGGACACCCGAAGCTGAATACTTCCCGCTGCCGTTCAGCCAGTACACTTCAGCTCAGGGCGAAGATCTGATCAAGACTCCGGTCGAAGAAGAGATCGATCTGGCCGATTAAGAACGACTGCAATCAGGTACAATTTATCTTAGAAGCGAGAACGGGGATCAGCACACTTGCGGCTGATCCCCGTTCTTGTTGTTTTTTTATATCGTCGGGCTCACGTCATCTGACAAACTCTTTGGTGACTTTGTTGCCTCGGCGCACGATATAGATGCCTCGTCCGGGATTGTCGGTGCGCACACCCTGCAAATTGTAATAAACAGGCTGTCCGTCAGCATCATCCTTGTCGGCAAGAATATCTTCAATGTCTGACGTTACGAATATTTCCTGCCAATTGAGGGCCGGATAATCAGTGACGACATTCACCTTACCTTCGTTGAAAGCGCTCCACTTAAGGATCTCTTCTCGGAGTTCTTCATCTGAGACACCGCCGTCAGTCTTCACTCCGTTGATCTCCATGCCGTTCCAATATTTTACATTGTTTGACACGCATCCACCGGCACACACGGGTGCAGCCATGGTTTTGCCATCGACGGCAATCGTCCATGCCACAACATCACGGAGGTTAACGCTTGTCGAATGCTGCACAGCCACGATGCCACCGGCATGACCGCCGGTCGATGTCACGGTGCAGCTCGCATATGAATTGCTGATCGAAAGCGCAGCGTCGCTGCAGCCTACGAGTCCACCTGAATATTCGGCTGCCCCGGTACGATCGGCAGCGTCGGCAAACGAATAGCAATTAGTGATCGTCAGCGGACCTTTATTACAACCGACCAGAGCTCCGGAAGCCGCACCGGTGATAGATCCGGTCACATAGCAATTGTCGATCTTAGCATCGTTGGCCACTCCGGCAATGCCACCGACGCAGTACCAGCTGTTGATAATGCTCACATCTTCCAGACCGAGATTTTTCACCGATCCCGACAGATAGCCGACCAGCGAACCATTCTGAGCCGTGGTCAACGGACGGAGATTGCGTATCACATGATAGCGGCCGTCGATATGTAACCTCGATGTCGAACCTTCGGCGCACAGCACCGACCATCCGATGCCGTTCATGTCGATGTCGCAGTCAAGCGCGATGTAATTGTCGCCCGAAACAAGTTTGCCCTTAAGATCGACAAGATCCTGGGCCGACTCCACGATCAGAGGATTTTCGGCCGACAAGCCGGGGGTGTCGTAATCGACAGGGACATACTTTGAAGGATCGAACTTGATCACCGCCGCAGCGGCGCAAGCCCTGCGCCCGGCCGCGGTGTCGGCGACTGTGCTGTTGTAGATATAGATGTTGGCAGTGCCGTCGGCAAGCGGTTCGGCGATAATAGACGAATAGCCATACTGCGATGCGTAGTCGGGGTTCTCCCACGTTCCGACCACAACGCCATCTTCTCTGACCACAGCAATATTCATCGTGTTGCAGTTCATCTTGTCGTAGGTCTCGAGATGATTGATCACGAAATATCTCTGGCCGTCGAGGACAAAGGAGTCGAAGCCGCTTGTCGACGCATTGGCAACGCTCTTTATGTCGCTGTTGTCAGCCAGGGAGCTGTCGTAAGCGCCGGTGTCAGAGAATGTAACGAAATCGTTAACACCGCCTCCGGCGTTAGCATACATTATGAAACCGCTTTCGGCGTGCTCTCTGAGCACAAATTCATCGTAACTGCTGTCCTTCGGCTGGGCGATTGTCAAGGTTGAAGCGTCGACGTTGTGGACGATTTCGGGTGAATGATCGGTATCCACGATCAATTTGCCGTCGGCATCATGGCTGATTTTGACCATGCGCACATAAGGAGCATAGGATCCAAACGAAGAACCGACGAAAAACACAGCTTCCTTGGTAAGGTCGCCCAATACACGGCCGACACAATCGATGCGGCCCACTCCGGCATAAGTCTGTCCGCCTGAAGTCACGCTGTAATCATCTCCGACCGGTATCTCGAAACGCTCGATGCTGCTTGTCGACGGATCATAGACCGACCATACGATGCTGCTTTCAGGAGCCTGCGTGAAATAGTGTCCGACAAGAAAGTGACCGGCCTGGTCCGACGATATGGCCGTGCCGTAAAAGTCGCCGTCGATCCCCGAATAAGGCAGTTTGTAGACATCCTGCCAACCGGTGACGGTGATCTGTGCGATGCTCATGGTCTTCATGTTGATGGTGAAGATCTTGCCATTTGAAGCCGTGGCAAACCTCGAGCATGGCATCGACTTTATCGCCTTGGGGTTTGTCCATTTAGGGGCAGCATCGCTCCAATTGGCATTGAGCACGTTAGTGTTGTAGCGCCAAAGCTCTGTTATCGTAGTCTGAGCCGAAGCGGAAGCCACCGCCAGCATCAGAGCCATAGAGCATATTATCTTTTTCATAAATAATCGGATTTAATCACTTGACAAACAATTTCACTGTGTTTCCTCTCATGTCGTTGACAAGATAAATGCCGGAAGCACATTCGAATGATCCGGCACCGACATGAACGAGCTTGCCGTCGGGGTTATAGCAGCGGGCATCGGGCGCGGAGTCCGACACCACGATGCAACCTTGTCCGGCAGAAGCAAACGACTTGTCGGCAACGTCGTCGGCCACAACATCCTCAATGCCTGAGAGCTGCGACATCTTGCCGTTGGGCGACAGGTGCATGACCACCGGTTCGCCGTTGATGTATGCACCGTATTCGTAGGTCAGATCGTCGGTGAGGTTGCGGCAATTGTCGCGTATCGGCTCCTTGAACCAGGAATAGACACCATGCCATGTCGATTGATCGCCATCGCGGACCGTGTAGTCGCCGATCACCTTATGATAGGATTTGCTCCAGCTGTTGCCGATGAACACAACATCGCTCTGCCGCACCCATTCGCGATTGCCGATGCCATCGCGCGAGAGGTAGACAGCCTGATAGCCATGGGCGCTGTGTTCGATGAAAGTCGTGAAATTAGGAGCCGAGGCCCTTGAAAATTCAATTTCGTTGCCTTCAGAAGTGATGACAAGCGGAGTCCACACCTTGCATTTACCGCCAGGGGTCAGGATTTCAGTCTCATCGACAAACACCGACTGCATCGGATAGTATTTTTCGATCGACAGATCCTTAGGATGGCAGTAATGATGCTCACCGCTCACTTCCATGCTGTTGCCCGACACGTTGTAAGAGATGTGTTCAGTGCAGAATTTCACCTTGTCGGCAAAGAAAATATCGTTATAGACATCGATGGTCAGCACACTGCCGGTCACCGTGGCATCGCCGTCGATTTCCTTTCCGTCGACCATCACGGTCACTCCGGTTGTCAAGGCATTTGGTTCACCGTCGTTGTGATTGCCACCCATCCACCAACCGTCGGCAAGAAAACCGCCGATGTTGTTGCTCGAACTCGTAGTGTTGACCTCGACACCATCGAGCAACACGTTGTAGAACGTGTAAAGCAGGTTGTTGCCGCATTTTCTAAATGTGATGTCAACTTTGCCCCACTCGGTCTGTTCAGAATATTTCACGACACCGGAGGCATATTGTACTGTCGCGGCATGCGACGCCAAAGCCAGCGATGCCGCAACCAAAGTCAGAAAATATTTTTTCATGGACTCTATAGCTTGTTAGGATTAGACTTATAACTTACTTCCACAAAGTTAGTTCAAAATAATGACACGGCGAATAACCGGGCATCAATTTTCAAATAAAAAATGGCGAACGTCTGAAAAAAGACATCCGCCATTTGTCTGATATGATCAAAAGATTGTCAGTTCAAGACATTCTTGATACAAGTCAAAATGTTGGCCACGGTGTAACCGAATTTTTCGTCAAGGACCTTGTAGGGCGCGGAAGCTCCGAAACGTTCCATGCCGTAAACCTCGCCGGTGAAGCCTTTGATCATGCGTATGGTCGAGGGCAATCCGGCAGTGAGACCGAACTGAGCGATGCCCACGGGCAACACGCTGTTGCGGTAAGCCTCATCCTGGATGTTGAACAGGCCGATCGAGGGCATCGACACAACATTGGCCTTGATGCCTTCGGCTGCGAGAGCGACAGAAACGTCGCAAAGCAGCGACACCTCAGAGCCATTGGCCACGAGCACGATGTCGGGGTTTTCGTTGCTGATGACGGTGTAACCGCCCTTTCTTGCCTGCAAAGCGTCATTATAACGGTTGCCGCTCGACGAAGGCAGATCGGGGATATCCTGACGGCTGAGCACCAGTGCACTCGGCGAGTTGTTATTGTCCATTGCCATCATCCAGCATACGGTTGTTTCGGCAGCGTCGGCCGGACGCATTGCCAACAATGAAGGATGACCGCTGAAATTCTTGATTTCTTCAAGCAGACGGAGCTGAGCTTCTTGCTCGATCGGTTCGTGGGTCGGACCGTCTTCGCCCACACGGAATGCATCGTGAGACCAGACATACTTGACCGGAAGTTCCATGAGAGAAGCGAGACGCATGGCCGGCTTCATGTAATCGGAGAACACGAAGAATGTGGCGCAAGCTCCGAGCACACCGCCGTGAAGAGCCACGCCGTTGATGATCGAAGCCATCGTCAGCTCTGCCACTCCCGCATGGAGGAACGCGCCTTTGAAATCACCCGGGGTGAACGCCCCTGTTTTCTTAAGGAATGCTTCAGTCTTGTCGCTGTTGGCGAGGTCGGCCGAAGACACTATCATGTTGCCGACTTTTTCGCCGAGCACAGAGAGCACGTCGGCCGAAGCCTGACGGGTCGAAACATTGGGTTTATGCTGTATGGCGGCATAGTCGATCTGCGGCAGGACACCGTCGATATATGATTTGAGCAACAAAGCTTTGTCGGGGTTTTCGGCAGCCCATTTGTCGAAAGCGTTGCGTCGCTCTGCCACGATTTCGCGGAGCTGACGGCGACGGGCTTCATAGAGAGCTTCGACATCGTCGAACACGACCCAGGGGTTTTCAGGATCGCCGCCGAGATTGGCGATCGTAGCCTTGACATCGGCTCCCGAAGCGCTCAGAGGCTGACCGTGGGTAGAGCACTGGTTCTCGAATGAAGAACCGTCGGCCTTCACGATGCCTTTGCCCATAGTGGTGTTGCCGATGATTATTGTCGGTCTTGATTTTTCATTGTGAGCGTTCTCGATGGCCGCTGCAATCTGTGCAGGATCGTTGCCGTCGATTTCGATGACATTCCAATGCCATGCGCGGTATTTTGCGGCATAATCCTCGCGGTCGACAGCATCGACTTCGGTCGACAGCTGTATGGTGTTGGCATCGTAGAACATAATGAGATTGGACAGGCCGAGATAACCGGCTATGCGTCCGGCTCCCTGCGAGATTTCTTCCTGGATGCCACCATCTGAAATATAAGCATAGGTCTTATGAGCGACAACGTCGCCGAAGCGCGCCTGAAGGAAACGCTCGGCAAGCGCACAACCGACGGCCATGGTGTGTCCCTGACCAAGCGGTCCGGAAGTGTTCTCGACGCCCCTCGAAGGATCGACCTCGGGGTGACCCGGTGTGACGCTTCCCCATTGACGGAACTGCTGGAGTTCGGCAATAGTGTAGTTGCCCATCAAGGCAAGCACAGAGTAAAGCATCGGAGACATATGACCCGGATCAAGGAAGAACCGGTCGCGGGCAAACCATGTCGGATCGTCAGGATCACATACAAGGTATTTGGAATAAAGCACGTTGACAAAATCAGCTCCGCCCATGGCTCCGCCCGGATGGCCTGATTTAGCTTTTTCTACCATAGAAGCAGCCAATATGCGGATATTGTCGGCAGCGTGGTTGAGAACCTTTGTGTCCATAAGGGAAAAAGTGTTTCTTTTTTGGTTAGTACATTTTAGTGACACGAAGTTACGATAAAGTTCGCGCGTGAGCAAATTAAATATACTACAATTTATCGGCTCACCAATAAAACGCTTAAAACACAGCGGCAGTTCAAAAAACAATGCAGCCCCGTCGCGACGGGGCTGCACAGTGTATCAAATCGTTGTTACAGACGTGATATTACATAGCGTCGAGCAGCTGCTCAGCTTCTTCTTCGACCTTGATGTCGAGATTGACATTCTTAGAGCCGATGAGAGCATAGAAGAGGATGTAAGCGCCGCAGCCGAGAACAACCCAGTAGCTCGACATGTAGCTGCCGGTGAGGTCGGCAACCCAGCCCTGGATAGCCACCATCACAGCGCAACCGAATACCATTGTCATGAATGCACCCGAAGCGATGGCGGTGTATTTGCCGAGGCCTTCGACAGCCATGTTGAAGATACCGCCCCACATCACTGATGTGCAGAGACCGATGAGGATGAAAGCGAAGATGCCTACAGGCACTTCAGCCCAAATGAGCTGGAGGTTGCCCCAGTCGATGCCGGGAATGTTGACAGTCCAGTCGACGGGTGCAAACATGCCGAACGCTGTGAGAGCGATCGAAGTTGTAGCCACGACGGTGATCATCGCGCGCGATGAAACTCTTGCGGCGATACCGCTGCCTGCCAGACGGCCGATGAGCATCATCAACCAGTAGACAGCCACAAGCTGACCGACGATATTGGCGTCCATGTTGAGACCCGGAGTCGCAGCGTCGGGAGTGCTGGTGAGATACTGGAGGATGTAAGTCGGAGTGCCTACCTCGATGCCCATGTAAAGGAAGATGGCGAGGATGCCGAGGTTGAAGTGGCGGAACGAGAACGCACTGTGGGGATCGTGACCTTTTTCAGTCTTTTCGGTCTTCGGACGTGCGGGTTCATCGATGTGAGTAGCCCAGATGACGAAGAATGCCAGAATGAAGACGCCGCCGGCGATCATAAGAGCGGGAGTTGCGTCAGTAACGCGAGCCTTGGTAGCTTCGCCGATGAGAGCACCCATGAGGATATATACAGCCA
This sequence comes from uncultured Muribaculaceae bacterium, assembly GCA_910587475.1. GTDB lineage: Bacteria > Bacteroidota > Bacteroidia > Bacteroidales > Muribaculaceae > CAG-873. The sequence goes on along the minus strand of CAJUMR010000017.1, from coordinate 32,844 downwards.
CAGCAGCCGCGGAGTTGAACACACCGCCGAGCTGGATTAACTGATTACCCTTGTTGCCGCCACCACCGAGGATGTTGAGCATGGGGTTGACAACTGTGTTAAGCATACACATACAGAAACCTGCGATGAACGCGCCGACAAGATATACGGCAAACGCACAGTTCTGCATGCTTTCCCAACCGCTCATCCACTGAACAAAGATGCCGACGATGCCGACGAGAAGAGCAATGAGGGCTGTAGCCTTGTAACCGAATTTTTTGATAAGCATGCCTGAGGGGATACCCATCACAAGATATGCGATAAAATTACCGTAGTTACCGATCTGTGCCTCGAGGTTGGAAGCACCGAACTGGTTCTTGACAATGATTGCCATCGGCGAACACAAATTTGTCACGAATGCAATCATGGCGAAGAGCGCTATCATAACGATAATCGCACCCCACTGTTTTGATTTGTTGCTCATGATAAGATTGATTTTATTAATTTGATTATTAAATAATTATTAGTCTTATGTTGGATGAAATACGGTGACGAAGCATGCTTCGGTTAATTTTCAAAGGCTAAAGTTAAGAATTAATTTTGGGAAAATTAGCGCTTTGCGCCTTAAAAATACGGCATGCGTTAAAATATGACGAAAAAATATAATGTGATCAGATCTTTCAATAGCGGGATCCGAAGATTGCGGTGCCGACCCTGACGAGTGTCGATCCGGCAGCGATCGCCAGCTCATAGTCATCGCTCATGCCCATCGACAGGGTGTCGAAGCCTCTGAGGTCGGGCGCAGCATCGAGTATGCGGCGGCGGGTGTCGGCGATCATGCGGAAGTCGGCTTCTATGCGCTCAGTGTCGTCGGTGTTGGAGGCCATGCCCATCAGTCCGCAGATATGGGTCGCCTTGAGAGACTCGAATCCGCGCGAGGCAAACCAGTCGACGAGTTCGTCGGGCAAGAAACCGAATTTGGTCGTCTCCTGTGCGACATGGACCTGCATCAGCACTCTCGTCACAACTCCGCGCTTCGCCGAAAGATCGTCGATCATCTCGAGAAGACGCACAGAGTCGACGCTCTCGATCAGCGCCACCTGTCCGATGATATATTTGAGTTTGTTGGTCTGCAGATGGCCGATGAAGTGCCACTGAGTGTCGGCAGGCATGGCCGGTATTTTCTCTGTCAGTTCCTGCACACGGCTTTCTCCGAATATGCGCTGTCCGGCATCGTAGGCCTCGCGCAGCGCTTCGACAGGATGAAACTTCGAGACAGCGACAAGTTCGACGCCCGCGGGGAGCGTCGACTTGATCTGTCTGAGTTGTTTCGCTATGTCAGTCATAGATCGGGCCAGGTTATTGAGCTGCGGGAGCTTCGCCGGGCACTTTCACCTTATAGACATCCATGATGGGTGTTTCGGCGATAGAAACGACTTCGTAGTCGGCCATAGTGCCTTTCATACCTTCGATAAAATTGTCGAGAGCTTCTTTGAAATTAGAAGCCTGAACGAGGATCAGTGTCGCAGTGCGTTTCTCGACGCCGCTGCGCTCGTCGATGGTTATGAACGCCACTTTGACAAGATACCAACGGTCGCCGTCTTCATTCCAGAAAATTTCGGAAATCTTGGTGCGTTTTACCGCCGACACGGAGAAATCACCTGATATATAGGGGGTCTGTTCCTCGATGATGCGCGCCTCTGCTTCTGTAAACGACAGGGCGTCGACAAGATAGGGTTCAGTCACTTTCTTAACTGCGCCGTTTTCCTGAAGTTTATCGTAGCGCACTTTACATTCAAACCAATTTGCCATTTGTGTTATTCGATTATTAAGCGCGACGGAGCGCGCATTGTTTCCTAATAAATTTTCATACAAATGTACAAATTAATTCCGACGAAACAACACAATCGTCCATGCAAAAAAAAATCTGCCGGAAGTATTGGCGGCTCCCGACAGATTGCATTATGAAACTATGAAACGATGTATTAGTGCGTTAAAAAAAAATTTGGTTTCAGGTCATTCAGTCCCTTTGAGCAACGACGAATATCGCTCAGGATCGTTGATGAGCAACAGGGCCTCGCGGTACTCGGGCAGCAAAGGATTGATGAAGCGGAACACCGAGCTGTCTTCGTAGAGATCGCGCGCCAGAAGGCCTTTGATAATAGCGAGGGCATACTGACGGCTGCGCTCCCACTGGGCGGCGTCGAACGTCACTCCGTCGTGCTCGCCGAGCGATATGAGCTGCTGTTCCATCTCGGGGGTTATTTCAAACCGTGCAGCAAAAGCGTCTTCATCGGGATAGCTTTTCAGAAGCGTCGACCGGTTGGCGTCGACATAGTTGAGGCAGAACTGATTGATGACACCCTTGGCGTTGAGGTCGCGGTAATAGGCACTGAAAAAAGTTGTGTCGACCGGCACGAACACATCGGGCATTATGCCACCTCCGCCATAGACGGGACGATGATTGCGCAAGGTCTCCACTTTGAGAGCCTCATCGACATGGATGCTGTCGGCGCTCCACAGCTCTCCGCTGTTGTAGCGGTTGAGCATGTCGAGCATATACTCTTCGCTCTGGCCTTTCTCATAATGCTTCTGTATCGACCGGCCGGAAGGAGTGTAATAGCGTGCGGTCGTCAGTCGGATCATCGATCCGTCGGGGAACGGGAACGGACGCTGCACAAGGCCTTTGCCGAATGTGCGTCGGCCGACAATCAGTCCGCGGTCGTTGTCCTGGAGCGCACCCGACAGGATTTCGGAAGCCGAGGCCGAATACTGGTTGACGAGCACCACCACCTTAAGATCGCGCGAACGGCCGTCGCGGTCGAGGGTGAAATAGGTCGGCTGGCTATGAAGCCCCTGGGTGTAGACAACCGTGTCGCCTTTGGCAAGGAACTGCGAGGCCATGTCGACGGCGGCTCCGAGATAGCCTCCGCCGTTGTCCTGGAGATCGAGCAGGAGATTGGTCATGCCTTTGGCTCTCAGTTTTTCAATGGCTTTAGCCACTTCTGAGCCTGTGTCTTCGGCAAAACGGCTCACACGTATGTAGCCTGTCGAATCGTTGGCCATGTACGATGCATCGACGCTGTAGATCGGAATATCGTCGCGCACAACGACAAAGTCGATCAGGTCGGGCGAACCGCCGCGCTTCACTTTCAGGTTGACTTTCGAGCCTTTTTCGCCGCGCAAGATCTTCAAGATCGCCGAATTAGGCAGTTTGCGTCCGGCGATGATGCTGTCATCGGCCTGAATGATGCGGTCGCCGGGGCGGATGCCCACTTTCTCTGACGGACCTCCGGCCACGGTCTGAATGACATAGACGGTGTCGGTCGCGGCGTTGAACTGAATGCCGATGCCGCTGAATTTTCCTTCAAGGGGCTGTGTCAGTTCCTTGGTTTCGTCGGGGTCAGAGTATGACGAATGCGGGTCGAGGGTCTTGAGCATCGCGATTATAGCCTCGTCGGTCATTTTCTGGGCGTCGACATCCTCGACATAGTAACCCTGGATCAAAGCTGCGGCCATGCGCAACTTCTGGTCGGGGGTAAGTTCTCTGCGCAGTCCGCCTTCATCGGCCGCTGCATTCAGACCGGCGACCGAGAGCATACAGGCAACTGCAAATATCAATTTCTTAATCATTGAATAGACTTGATTTAATAAAACTCTTATAAATAAAACGTTGTCATGGTAAATACTGTGTCACATCCTTGCCATAGAGACGCAACTCGCGCACTACCGACGATGACACAGCGGAATGCTCGGGCAAGCTGTAGATCAGCACTGTTTCGAGCCCTGAAAGGCGGCGGTTGATATCGGCCATATCCCTTTCATATTCAAAATCCTTGACCGACCTGACACCTCTCAACAGACAGCATGCCCCGGCCCTGCGGGCTGCGTCGACGGTCAGATCGTCGAACGTGCAGACCTTCACCCGGGGATTGTCTTCATAGATCCTTATGATCGCCAGAGCCCGTCGCTCGGCCTCGACAGCCGTGGTCTTGAGCGAATTGATGCCGATGCCGATCACGATTGCGTCAAACAATCGGAGCGCGCGGTCGACAACCGACGCGTGGCCGATCGTGAACGGGTCGAACGATCCGGCAAAAAAGGCTATGCGCTGTTCAGTATTATTGTGCTGTGATTTCGCTGTCATCTTCGATTACAAGATTTTCTATGATAAACGTCTGACGCTCCATTGTGTTTTTACCCATGTAAAATTCCAGCAGCCCGTCGACACCATCCTCCTTGCGCAGGGTGACGCGGTCGACCCTCATGTCATCGCCGATGAAGCCGCGGAATTCTTCGGGAGAAATTTCACCGAGACCTTTGAATCGGGTGATCTCCGCATTGTCGCCGAGCTTGTTGATCGCCGCAATGCGCTCCTCGTCGCTGTAGCAATAATATGTTTCGGCATCAGCCCCTTTCTTAGATCCTCGCCGGGCGGTCTTTTTGTTTCGCACTCTGAACAGCGGGGTCTGTAAGACATAGACGTGACCTTTCTTGATCAGGTCGGGATAGAACTGCAGGAAGAACGTTATCATCAGCAGTCGGATGTGCATGCCGTCGACATCCGCATCGGTCGCTATTATCACATTGTTGTAGCGCAGACCGTCGATGCCGTCCTCGATGTTGAGGGCAGCCTGGAGGAGATTGAACTCTTCGTTCTCGTAGAGGACCTTCTGCGTTGCGCCATAGGTGTTCAGCGGTTTTCCTCTGAGCGAGAAAACGGCCTGGGTGGCGACGTTGCGTATCTTGGTGATCGATCCGGCAGCCGAGTCGCCCTCGGTGATGAATATGCTCGACGCGAGTTTCTTGTCCTCGTCGCCTTTGGTGTCGTTGAGATGGATGCGGCAGTCAAGCAGCTTGCGGTTGTGGAGGTTGGCTTTTTTCGCCTTTTCACGCGCGAGCTTGGTCACTCCGGCCATAGCCTTGCGGTCGCGTTCGCTCTCCTGGACTTTCTTCAGGATGATCTCGGCGGTGTCGAGCTCGCGGTGGAGATAGTTGTCAAGTTCTTTTTTAATGAAGTCGCCGATAAATTTGGCCACAGTCGGCCCGTCGGGACCCATGTCGCGCGAACCGAGCTTTGTCTTGGTCTGGGATTCGAACACCGGCTCCTCGACTTTGATGGCCACGGCCGCAACCATGCCGTTGCGTATGTCTGAATATTCGAAATTGCGGTTGAAATATTCTTTCAACGTACGCGACACGGCCTCTTTGAACGCACTGAGATGAGTTCCGCCCTGAGTGGTGTGCTGGCCGTTGACAAACGAGTAATATTCCTCGCCGTACTGGTTGACGTGGGTTATCGCTATCTCGATGTCGTCGTCCTTGAGATGGATCACCGGATAGAGAGGCTCCTGGGTCATGTTTTCACGGAGCAGGTCGAGCAAACCGTGACGCGAAATAAATTTCTGACCGTTGAAGACGATTGTCAGCCCGGTGTTGAGGAATGTGTAATTTTTTACCAGCGGGACTATGTACTCGTCGCGGAAATGGAAATCACGAAAAATCGACCCGTCGGGGGTGAAGCCGACAAAAGTGCCGTTAGGCTCGTCGGTCGGCATAACCGGGCTTTCCTCGACCAGTTCGCCGCATGAGAAGCGCGCCGACTTCATCTGGCCGTCGCGCACCGAGCGTATCTCAAAATTGGTCGACAGAGCGTTGACGGCCTTGATGCCGACACCGTTCAGACCGACCGACTTCTTGAAAGCCTTTGAGTCATATTTTCCGCCGGTGTTCATCTTCGAAGCGACGTCGATCAGCTTGCCCAGAGGCACACCGCGTCCGTAGTCGCGGACCGTCACCATGGAGTCACTGACATCGACGGCTATACTCTTGCCGAAGCCCATCATATACTCGTCGATCGAGTTGTCGAGCACCTCTTTGAGCAGCACGTAGATGCCGTCGTCGGAATTCGAACCGTCGCCGAGCTTGCCTATGTACATGCCGGGGCGGCGCCTGATATGTTCTTTCCAATCAAGCGTCTTGATGTCGTCTTCACTGTATTGCACACTGCCGTCGGCTGGAGCGCCGTTGCTGTCAAAAAGGGTGTCGTCTGTATCTGCCATGATAAATAGAAAACTCCGGATTGGGGAGTCCTACAAAGTTACAAAATTTATCTTCGATGGCAAATAAAACTTTTTGTCATGCAATAATGGAGACCCTCGGGGCGTTGATTTCATATGATCGACAGCAAGCTCGCGACAATAGTAATTCCGGTCTATAACCGCGCCGACACGATAGTCCACTGTCTCGATTCCATAGCCATGCAGAAAGGGATCGGGCAGTTTGCCGTGATCACTGTCGACAACAATTCGACCGACAGTTCGGAAGACGTTGTCGCCCGATGGGCCGCCTGTCACGGCAACATCGCGCTCACACAGTTGCGCGAAAGCCGGCAAAGCGCCGCCGCGGCCCGCAACCGTGGACTTGAGGCGGTTACGACACCCTATGTCATGTTCTTCGACTCCGACGACGAGATGCTCCCCGGCCATCTCTCGCGTCTGCTCGACGGCATAGCCGGTCACAACGATGCCGACATATTCGGCTGGGACGCAGACAGCCAGCTGCCCGACGGAAGCTTTTACCACACCCGGTTTGTCGCCCGCAAGCCGTTGCGCGACCATATGATCTACTCATCGTTTGCCTCGATCCGTTACGCCGTCCGCACATCGTTTATCCGCGCAGCAGGGGCCTGGGACTGCGATATGCTGGGATGGGACGATTTCGAACTCGGCGTCAGGCTGTTGTCGGCCAATCCGACGATAGTCAAGCTCTGCGATCCCGACGGCTCTCCGCTCGCCCGATCGTTCTACTCAGCCATTTCAATCACGGGCAACAACTTTTCATCGTCGCCCGAAAAATGGGAGAACGCGCTCGACAAAATCCATGACGTACTGGCCGAAAAGCATCCCGACATGCTCCGTTGGGTCGGCTACCGCAAAGCGCTGCTTGCCGGACTATATGCCCGCGAGGGTGCCCGCGAAGCCGCCGGACGGCTGCTTGCCCGCTCGGCCGAACCCGGATTTTCAGCCGCAAAAGCACGGATAATCTACATGCACACCCGCCTGTTCGGCAAAGGCGCACGCCTGCTGGCCAACTTCCTGCTGTCAGACAATTGACACTCCATCCCGGCTCTTTGCCGAGGAGATGATCTATAGCTTGATATAATTTCATCATTTTTACTATCACTCCATTTCCGATATGCTGCATCGGGAAGCCTTGATTTTAAGAGTATTGATTACCGACAATTGATTTGCAAACGGGTGTTAAAGGGTACACTTGTCCGAATTTGCGGGTTTTTCCGATGAATCGCTCACTAACTTTGCAGTACGATATTAACCTCAATAAAAATAAGTACTCAATTATGAAAAAGTCAAGCGACATCAAATTGAAGAGCCATTGGCTCGAAATCCTCAAACCATTCAGTTTTGCCGTCAAAGGCGAAGTTATCGAAGCAGTCTATAATTATGTCACCGACGGTCGCGTCGCCGACAGCATGAGCGAAATCGCAGCTGTGGCATTCGCTTTTATCCGCCACGAGATCGACCGTGATGCTGCCCGCAAAGATGCTGCAGCCGCCCGCCGGAAGCAAAAGTCAACCACGGCTCATGTCGTCGAAGACAGTGCACCCGTAACGCAAGATCAGCAACAAATTACGCCACCGGCAGAACCTGTCGACGAAACGACCGCCCTACCCGAACCCGTTCCAATTCCTTCGTTTAAGCTTAATAACGCCCGCTTGCCGCGAAAGCTCAAAAAACAACTGAAACGACAGATTGCCGCACGTCAGCAACCGTCCGCCAATAAGCACCGCAGCCGCGGGCAAAAAGGCCTGCTCTGCTGACAGACATGTTTGAATTGCTCCGTAAAAAAATACCATTCTACGCTTTCACTTATCTCTGCCACGAAGTATGTCCATTTTTCTTTTCAAATTATGGCATTCACGTTTTTAAAAAAAACAAACAAATATTTGCCATTGCAGTTTTTTTTTGCATATCTTTGCCACACAAGAAATAAATTTATTCAATCAACCGTGAATTTAATCTCACATTATCTAAAAATCTAAAACCATGTTTGGAAGTTTGAAATATCTATTTGCAGGTGCAGTTGTACTGTGTGTTACATCCTGTACCGGTAAACATGATGATACGACATCAGATACGATATCAGTCAATGTTGATGTCAATCAGCAGTCGCCGTTGACTGACTTCTTATGCTCCGAACGTCATATATGTCTGGAGACCAATGACTCCTGCCTTATATCAGGCATCGGCAGTTTGGCAGTTGATGGTGATGATGTGATAGTTGAAGACAATGGTAATGTTTTCCGATTTAACCAATCGGGGGAATTAATCAACTCGTTCAATCATCACGGTCCCGGTCCCGGTGAATACACTGGTGTCAATAGTCTGCATGTTTTTAATGGTGATATATATATATTTTGGACCGCAACTTGAAAAAGATTTTCAAATATTCAGCTGCCGGAGATTTTTTACAGGATTTCAAATTGAATTATGAATATCTCGATTTTAATATAATCTCAAAAGATAGAATTGTATTAGCATCTGGAAACTCTAACGAGTCAATGGCAGAGTTTGTTATTATCAACCCCAATACCGGAGACTTGATTTCAAAAATTTGCGATTACGGGATAGATCAAACACTCTTGCTGACTGATTATACACCGTTCAGTGGAGCTAAAGACGGTGATTTATACGTCAATGTTCCTTTTGTGCACAACACATTCAGACTTGCAGAGCATAAATTGGACACTGTAGCCTCGTACAATTTCAACACAACTGACCAATTGCCTGAATTTACAATGCAGGACATGGATATCATACATCTTTGGAAGGAAACCCTACATAAAAATGTCGTAACGCAATTAGGACATTTTTATCCGGCAGAGAAATGCTCTTACCTTTCATTCATGCTATTTGGCGAATATGGCCTTAGCCAACATCTGCTAAAATATGACCCAAACGGGAATTGCCTTGCCCAAACAACAATTAACATTGAAGACAATACTGATTATCCATATTTCAACAATATACGCAAATTTATAAACGGCGAAATCATCGCAACATGTCATCCGGATCAACTTCTTAACATTGACGAACGCATAAATAGCACATACTGGAAAGATCATGGATTAACAGAAGACAGCAACCCTGTGATATTTTTCTATAAACTGAAAGAATCATAATGACATGTAATGGCAAGCATATTCATTATAACATATCAGTGACGGTGGCGATAAAATAAAACCCGCCGATGATGGTCGGAGGGTCTTGAAAGTGCAAAAATGCAAGGTGATATATTCTCAGCAAAGAGACAGGGATACACCACCGAAAGAGAATGCTGCGGGTACGCCCATAGCCTTGAACGCCCTGACGATTGTCCCGACAGTCAGATTGTGACCTCTTTCTATCCTTGATACCTGCGCGCGCTGAACGCCCATCAGTGCCCCAAGCTGCTCCTGCGTGAGATTCTTTTCTTTTCTCGCCTGCTTGATAGCCTCACCGATAAGATAGGACTGCAATTCAGCGTCCATTGCATCGCGACGCGGAGTTCCTTTCTCGCCGACAACGCGGTCAAGCATTTCATCGTGGGTATATAGTTTCATCTTTTCCATATCCTATTTTGTTTTTTCGTTGTAATATTTTTTTCTCAGTGCTTCTGCATGTGCTAATTCACTTTCCGGTGTCTTCTGCGTTTTCTTCACAAATCCATGGGTGGCAATCACAAGGTTTCCTGTGTCTTTATCCCAAAACGCAAGCAAACGGTACTTAAAGCCTTGGTATACGGTTCTGAACTCCCATATATCATCATTCAATTTCTTGAACAGCTCTTTGTCCATGAAGTATCGGCTCTTGGAAATGTTGTAGGCAATCTTGTCCTTGACTTTTTCGGGTAAGGATTCAAGAAAGACAAGAGCCTCCTCCATGTATAACACATCAAATTTCGCTTTCAGTTCCATTGGAATTCTTGTTTATTCTGCAAAAATACAAAGAATGTTACATATATAGAAACATTTGGGCTATTATTTTTGTTCCGAAGGTGGAATTTCAGAGAAAATAAATCGAATAAATATGCCTTTTCGTTGTACTGATTTACAAGTTTAGTACAACTAAAATAGGATTATGTCATTAATAATCACTGACATAATCCTATTTTAAAAAAAAAACGGCGGGTGTCACTCCGCTCTATGTAAGCAGAATGATTGTGCGGAGACCGGTTATTTGTTTTCGGGGCGGAGGCGGCGGACTGTCTCGGCCGCGCGCCAGAGTTCGCTTTCGCGAAGCTCTTTCAATTCTTTTTCGAGGCCTTCACGATAGCCGGGCTTGGAATTTGAGTCGATCGATTTCTGAGCCTCAACGCCGCTTTCGACGCTCTGATAGAGACGCTCTACGACCGGCTTGATGGCATCGTGGAACGGATCTTTCCAGTCGAGAGCGCCGCGCTGGGCTGTCGTCGAACAGTTGGCATACATCCAGTCCATGCCTTTGGCGGCAAAGAGCGGCATGAGCGACTGGGTGAGTTCCTCGACCGTTTCGTTGAAAGCTTCCGACGGAGTGTGGCCGTGTTCGCGCAGCACTTCATACTGAGCGGCAAACAAGCCTTGGATCGCCCCCATCAGGGCACCGCGCTCACCGGTGAGGTCGCTGATGGCCTCGCGGCGGATTGTAGTCTCGAAGAGATAGCCAGAGCCGATGCCGATGCCGAGCGCAAGTGTGCGGTCGAGAGCGCGACCGGTGTAGTCCTGTTCGACGGCATACGACGCATTGATGCCTCGTCCTTCAAGGAAAAGCGAACGCACTGTGGTGCCCGATCCTTTCGGGGCTACCATTATGACATCGACGTCGGCCGGGGGCACGACACCTGTGCGGTCGCTCCAGGTGATCGCGAAACCGTGGCTGAAATAGAGAGCGTTGCCGGGCTTCAGATTAGCCTTGATAACGGGCCACACGCTGAGCACAGCCGCATCGGAGAGAAGACATAAGATTATAGTGCCGCGGCGGCATGCCTCCTCGATGCTGAACAGTGTCTCTCCGGGCACCCAACCGTCGGCAACAGCCTTGTCGAAAGTCTTGCCTTCGCGCTGTCCGACGATCACATTGAAGCCATTGTCACGGAGATTGAGACTCTGGCCCGGGCCTTGAACTCCATAGCCGATCACTGCTATAGTTTCGTCTTTGAGCACTTCACGGGCTTTTTCGAGGGGAAATTCTTCTCTTGTAACGACGGTCTCTTCGACACCGCCAAAATTTAATTTTGCCATAACGTTATATGATTTTTATCGTTGATTATTCTGTTATTTTCTTCCGCCATGATATCATTGCGCCGACCGCACGGACTCCGTTGCGTACAAGCTCACACATCGACAGAGAACTATCGTCGGTGAACACGCGCAGATCGACATTTTCGTCGTAGTGACATTCGTGGTGAAAGCTTATGTCGAAGCGGCCGATCGAATTGCGGTCAAACCAGTCGAGGGTCCAGTGGTTGAGGATCTTGTCGATGTAACGGACAGTGTTGACATGGCGGTTGAAGTCGAGGTCGCAGTATCTGAATGTGCAGACTTCCGTGGCCGCACTGTCGGGGAGCGCCCCCATCCTGCGCGCCGGAGCCACAGTGCAGACCGGAGGATTTTCGGGAAACATCACGTCGCCCAGCACTCCGGGATTGGCTGCGCGCCGCGTCGACATGTCGATCGCAGCCCAAGTGGTTCTTGCCCGGGCCATGTCGCGACCGTCGGGGCCTGTCAGTCTGAAGCAGCGCTCGCTGAACAATCGGTTGGTCGATTCGATCCATGTGTGGAGCGTGTAGCGCTCGTTGATCCCCGGCAGAGCATCTATCTCGATGCTCACGCGGCTGAGCACCCAGGCGAGATTGAGTTTGACGAGCGTCGAGTAGCCGATGCCGAGACGGTTGGCATGCTCGGTGGCGACCTCGATGATACGCGCCGTGAGCAAGGTCACGGGCATAAGACCCTCGGCATTACATTCGCCTGCCGTCAGATCGTAGGTATGAGAGTAATAGTTAGTCTGTTCAGTCATTGTCCTGTATGCGTTTTTGCCGGTCGAGCTGCTCCTTAAGGTAGATGTCGACATACTCGATCGGCGATTTTGTCACTGCCACACGGCCACTGCGCACAAACTGGCGGATGTCGACACTGCGCAGACGGTTGAGCAGAGCTTCGGTCTCCCAGGGATGACCCGATTTTTCAATAACTGTGTAGTCGGGGGTCATCTCGAGTATGCGCGCCCCGTGGTGGCGCACTATGTCTTCGACCCTCGACGCTTCGAGCAAACTCGACGTCGGCACTTTGTAAAGCGCCACCTCCTGATAGACAATATCCTCGTCGGTATAAAGGAAAGCTTTGATCACATCCACTCTTTTTTCGATCTGGCGCACGACTTTTTCCATCGTGGGGCGGTCGGCCCATGTTGTCAAAGTGAGTTTATGTATGTCGGGGACCGACGATGCGCTCGCCGACACGTCTTCGATGTTGAGGCACCGGCGGGTGAATATCACCGACACCTGGTTAAGCAGTCCGACACAGTTTTCTGAATAGACGGTGACGGTAAAGAGCTGTCGCTGGGGATGCGTCATGATTGTAATGATTCCGGGTTATACAAACAGTCGGGAGAGAGCATGACATGATCGACGGCCTGTCCGGCAGGCGTCATCGGGAACACCATGTCAGTCTCGTCGATCTGGACATTGAGCAGGTAGGGGCGGTCGTCGGCAAGCATCCGGGCGATCGCCGCGTCGAGATCAGCGCGGTCGTCGACATCTTCGGCCGCAATGCCGTAGGCCTGCGAGATCTTTATGAAATCGGGGTTGAGCATGGGCGTCTGGGAGAAGCGGCGGTGATAGAAAAGGTTCTGCCACTGGCGCACGTTGCCGAGGAAGTTGTTGTTGAGAATAACCATCTTCACCCCTACCCCGTACTCCATGATCGTGCCGAGTTCCTGAATGGTCATCTGAAAACCTCCGTCGCCGCAGAACAGGCAGACCGTGCGGTCGGGCGCGGCGATCTTGGCTCCGATCGCTGCCGGCAGGCCGAAACCCATTGTGCCGAGGCCACCCGAGGAGATGAAGCTGCGCGGCTGTGTAAATTTGAAGTAGCGGGCCGACATCATCTGGTTCTGCCCGACGTCGGTCACGGCCACAGCCTTGTGGGCGGTCGCCTGGCTGACCTTGGAAATGACTTCGCCCATCGTCATTTTCGAGCCTTGGGGACGGATCAGCTCGCGGGCGACAACTTCGTCGAGCTCCACGCGGTTGTGACGGTCAAACGATTCGATCCATTGCGACCTGTCGGCGGGCTTGACCAGCGGCAGCAGACAGTCGAGGGCATCCGACGCGTCGGCGTTGATCGCCACGGTCGAAGGCACCGTCTTGTCAAACTCCGACGGGTCGATATCGATATGCACGATTTTAGCCGAGGGCGCATAAGCAGCCGTGTTGCCGGTCACGCGATCGTCAAAGCGCATGCCGACAGCCACTATGACATCGGCCTTGTTGGTGTTGATGTTCAGTCCGAGGTTGCCGTGCATGCCGAGCATGCCTTTCATCAGTCGATGGTCTGACGGCAAAGCCGAGAGGCCGAGCAATGTCGATCCGACAGGGATGGAGGCTTTTTCGACAAACTCGCGCAATTTCTGTCCGGCACCCGAGATAGTCACCCCCTGGCCGACGAGCAGCAACGGCCTCTCGGCGGCATTGATGAGACGTGCGGCTTCAGCGACAGCCTCGCGGTCGACAGTCGGACGTGGATTGTAGCTACGGATGAAATTGACGGGCTCGTAGTGCCAGTCGACCATTCCGACCTGGGCATCCTTTGCAATGTCGAGCACCACAGGGCCGGGCCTGCCTGTCGAGGCTATGTAAAAGGCTCTCGCCACGGCTGCAGGGATATCGTCGGCGTGACGCACCTGATGAGCCCATTTGGTTATCGGCTGGGTGATGCCGACGACATCGGTCTCCTGAAAAGCATCGCTGCCGAGATACTGGCGGCCTACCTGTCCGGTGATGACAACGAGAGGCGTGGAGTCGGCCATAGCGTCGCTGAGGCCGGTGATGACATTAGCGGCTCCGGGCCCTGAAGTGACGATCACCACTCCAGTGCGCCCGCTCACCCTCGCATAACCCTGGGCAGCATGCACAGCGCCCTGCTCATGACGGACAAGAATGTGGTGAAGACGGTCAGTGTAGTCATACAGTTTGTCATAGACCGTAAGAATCGCACCGCCGGGATATCCGAACACGGTGTCAGTGCCTTCTTCGAGCAATGATCTGACAAGGGCTTCCGCTCCGCAGATACGTTCGTTCATTATAATAATCTGTTTATTTTGTTAGCTTATGTTGTGAAACACTCATATTCTCACGCCGCCTTTGTCGGCCGATGTGACAGTGGAGGCATAGGCTCTCAAGGCCTTCGACACCTGGCGGTCGCGGTGTCTGGGAGTGAACGCCAGCTGTCCGCGGGCAAGCTCCTCGTCGCGACGGTCGGCGAGCACGCTGTCAGCCACACGCAGATTGATCGTGCGCGCGGGAATGTCGATGTCGATGATGTCGCCGTCGCGGACAAGAGCGATGTTGCCTCCGGCGGCTGCTTCGGGCGAAATGTGGCCTATCGACAGCCCTGACGTACCGCCTGAAAAACGTCCGTCGGTGATAAGCGCACACTGACGGCCGAGATGCTTGGCCTTGATATAACTTGTCGGATAGAGCATCTCCTGCATGCCTGGGCCTCCTTTGGGGCCTTCGTGGGTGATGACCACTACATCGCCGGCTTTCACCTTGTCGCCGAGGATGGCTTCGACGGCCTCGTCCTGCGATTCGAACACACGCGCCGGGCCTGAGAAGCGGAGGATCGAGCTGTCGACTCCGGCAGTCTTGACCACGCACCCGTCGGGGGCAATGTTGCCGTGGAGCACGGCGAGACCTCCGTCGGCCGAATAAGCGTGGGCAACGTCTCTGATACATCCCGACTCGCTGTCAGTGTCGAGCGCGTCGTAGCGGGCGTGCGAACTGCCTGCTTCCGTGGTGCGTACTCCGCCGGGAGCGCTGTGCCACATTGCGAGAGCCTCGTCGCAACAGCCGTCAGAGCCGAGGGCATAGCGATCGATAGCCTCGCGCAGCGTCAGGCCGTCGACACGTTTCACGTCGAGATCGAGACATCGGGCGTCGGCGAGATGCTTCATGATGGTGATGATGCCTCCTGCACGGTTGACATCCTGCATATGGAATGGCGCACTTGGGGCGACCTTGCAGAGCACCGGAGTGCGGCGCGACAGCGCGTCGATGTCGTCGATCGTGAAGTCGGTTCCGGCTTCATTGGCCACGGCGAGCAGATGGAGAACGGTGTTGGTCGATCCACCCATGGCTATGTCGAGGGTCATGGCATTGAGCATGGCGCTGCGCGATGCCACAGATCTCGGCAGCATTGACTCATCGCCGTCGCGGTAATATCGGTAGGCATTTTCGACTATCAGCCGTGCGGCGCGATCGAACAGGCCCAGACGCTCGGCCGAGGTGGCAAGCACAGACCCGTTGCCTGGGAGCGCGAGACCGATCGCTTCGTTGAGCGAGTTCATCGAGTTGGCGGTGAACATGCCCGAGCAAGATCCGCATGTCGGACAGCCTCCGCGCTCGATGCGGGCGATCTCATCGTCGGAGACCGTCGGATCGGCAGAGTCGACCATAATGTCGACAAGATCGACACTGCGACCGTCGACGTCGCCGGCTTCCATCGGTCCGCCGCTGACAAAGACTGTCGGGATATTGAGTCTCATGGCAGCCAGAAGCATGCCAGGCGTCACCTTGTCGCAATTGGAAATACATATCATGGCATCGGCGCAGTGAGCTTTGACCATATACTCGACCGAATCGGCAATGAGGTCGCGCGACGGCAGAGAATAGAGCATGCCGTCGTGGCCCATCGCTATGCCGTCGTCGATGGCGATGGTGTTGAACTCGGCTGCGAAAAGTCCGAGACGTCCGATTTCATTCTTTATGCGCTGACCGACATCGTGGAGATGAGTGTGACCGGGCACAAACTGAGTGAACGAATTGACTATCGCAATGACAGGTTTGCCAAACTGGTCTTCGGTCATGCCGTTTGCACGCCACAACGCTCTCGCTCCGGCCATGCGCCGGCCACGGAAACTGATGTCGCTACGCAGAGCATTCTTATATTTCATATAATAAAAATAATCTTTTTTACGCTATGTGAATTGACATATCAACAGCAAATTTACATGCAATAAAACAAATGAGCAAACAATTGCACAATTTATTTGACATTGTGCTTTTATTCTAAAAAAAAGTCGGGCGGCTTCACTGTTGATTGAAGCCGCCCGACATGTGTTATCGGATGGATGGTCCGGAGTCAGACCTTGATCACTTTACGATAGAACCGGGACGCTGGTCAGCGCTCAAGCTGATCGCGCCGCGTCCATTGGTGTAGCGGGCGAGTTTGAACGCCGAAGTGAAGCGGCGGTTCTGCTTGAGAGATGAGATCTTGCCGGCTGCCTTGTTGAAGCGTGCTGCCATAGCGGCGGGAGCGTCGTCACCCACCTCGGGGAGGAGGATAGCCGCATAGTCGCCGGCACCGTAAGCGCCCCAACCGGATGAGAATGCAGGGCCGGTGCCGCACATGAGCGGAGACTCTACAGTGATCAGGCCGTCTTCGAGGGTTGTCGTAAAGCGATTAGCGGGAATAGTTGCCTTGCTATAGCCGTTGTCGATGTAGTATCCTTCCCAGTTGAACGCGTAGATGGTTCCGAAGTTGCCATATGTCCAGCCTGTCGACTGAGGCACGATGGTGATGCATTCGGGATCAGAAGCGTCGACATAGAGACATGTGTTCTCGGGTGTGGTGGTCATCGATCCGAGGGGATTTGACGAGCCCCACACGTTCTTGAAGCGGTAGAGGCCGGGCACATTGACAGACTCCTGAGCCTGCACGGTGTAGGCATAGTCGGCGGGATCTTCACCTTCATCGATGTAGAGGCCACCGATGAGCCAACCGTCGGCAACTGTAGCCGAACCGAGGTCGGTCCATGCTGCGTCGTCGTTGGCAAACACTTCGATTTCGAATGATGCAGAGCCTGCGTCCTGAGCTTCACCTTTGCTGTCGTAGGTAACGTAAGCGATGGTGTAGGTGCCTGAAGTGTAGACAGGAAGCGAAACGACAGGATCTTTGACGTCAACATCGACAGCCTCGTAGTCGCCAGACTTGATCGCAGCTACGAGAGATGTAGCTGAAGACGCATTGACGATGCCTGCCTTTACAGCTGCAACGTCTTCGCCGAACTCAGCAGTAGCCACAGCCGAGACAACACCGGTCGAAACGTTGTTGAACTGACCCATGAATTCAACTTCTGCGCTGTAGTCGCCGGCCTGAACGCCCGGGAATACAATCATTTTGATATCCTTTGAAGAGTTTGCATAGTAGATGCTTGTCGGATTGTAAACGCTGAAGTTCACGAGCAACGACTTGGCGGGCATGGTGAGCACACCGTTTTTGAGCACACCGAAACCGGCGGGATTACTTTCGTAAGCTTCCTCGGGAGTCATGCCTCCGTAATAGATATCGTAAGCTCCGTCAGACATTGCGAGGATTTCGCCGAAGTTGGTGGCGTCGATTGTCGCGCCGAGGGTCTGCGGCTGGATATAGACAGCCGAGGGATTGGTAGCGTTGATGTAGAGATAACCAGAGTTGTCTTTGTCGTACTCATTGTCGTAGAGTTCGAAGCCGGGATATACGGCAGAGAACTCGCTATAGAATGCTGTGCCGTAAGGAGCCACGAGACGGTAGAGACCGGGGGTGTCGCCGCTCTCTTCGAGATGCACCTTGTAAGAGATAGCATTGGGAAGATCTGTGAACATACCGCCGGTGATGAACGGATCGGTGTAAGTGCATTCGCCAAGGTCGTTCCAATCGAGCACGACTACAGGTTCGGGCATAGTGGCAGTGATTTCGAGGTGGTCGTAGCCGAACTGGCTGACAGAAACACCTTCAGCAAAACCGATTTCAAGCTTGTACTGGCCGGGGGCGAGAGTAGCGCCGTCGTAAGAGATGACCACGTCAGCAAACTCTTCGCCTTCGGCAAAAGCTACAGACGCCGGCATCGAGAACGTGCCTTCCTCAAAATTGTTTGTGAGAGCGACAGTTTCAGCAGCGAGGCTACCGGCACGGCCGACAGTGATGTCGAACGAAGAGCCATCTTCAGCAAGCTTTACGGTTGAGACATTTGCAACCGGGAAGTACACGCCCGGAGTCTGTTCAGCCGGGGTGTAGTCGACTTCGTCGGTACAGGAAGCGAAACCTGCCATCACTGCAGCGCCGAAGAGAACTGAATATATATTGTTAAACTTCATGATTTAGTCTGATTAAAAAGATGGTTATTGAACTACAGTGTAAGTATCGCTTGGGTCGGGGTTGTTCCAACCTTCGAGAGCGATGTTGTTCTGAGTTTCCTGACGAGTGATACAGGTGTTCATCCATGCAGGACGGCCGTTGGTGTTGTAACGCACTGCGGGCTGGAAGTTTGTGCCGGGATAAGCGCGAGTCACGTCGTGGTTGAGACGCTTGTAATCGAAGAAAATCTGACCTTCGCACCAGAGCTCGATGCGCTTCTGCTGGAAACATTCTTCAACGATACCGTCGACGTCTGAGGCCTCACATTTGTAAGCCTCGTCGCGGTAAACCTGCACGAAGTCTTCGAGGAGCAGTTTGCCTTCGGCCGGGCTGGTGTGGGCAGTAGCTTCGGCTTCGATAAGATACATTTCCTCGATACGCATCAGGGGAATTGCAACGACGTTGCCGACAGAAGTTGTCTCGGTGTCGCCGCCTCCGGGACGGAATTTAAGACCTGCATAAGTGGGGAATGTTTCGAACAGTTCCTCGTCGATATAGAGTTCTTTGCCGCTGAGTTCCGAATCTTCGGGAGCTTTGTAAGAAAGCTTGCGGAAGTCGGTGTCGTTCATGTGGTCGTAGAGTTCGGCCGAGATCATGTTGAACGGACCTGCACCTGCGTAGCCGTACCATGTTTCGTTGGATGTCCACGAAGCCCAGTTGATGATACCTGTCAGCACGGCTGCGTCTTCCTTAGTGTACTGCGAAGCCCACATCCACGCCTGGTTGATGGTGTTGAAGCCTGTCGTAGTGTCGAGCCACTGCGAGCGAGTTACCGGGGTATAGCGGCCGAGGTCGATAGCCTTGCGTGCATATTCGGCAGCCTTGGCATACTCTTCGTTCCACATGTAGAGGCGGGCCTTGAGACCATAAACCACACCGAGCGAAGGACGGGTAGCGTCACCTTGGTCGGCGTATCCGATGATCTCCTCGGCCTCGTCGAGGTCGGCGAGGATGAACTTGTACATTTCCTCATGAGTAGCGCGGGGGTTGTTACCTGCCTGTTCCTGGCTCGTTTCATTGGTTACGATAGGAATTGTCAGACCACTGACGTCGTTACCGTCGGATGTGATGCTCTTCACCTTTTCGTTGGGCAGGAACTCATACATGCGGGCAGCGTCGAGATACATCGCCGCACGGTAGGCCAAAGCGACGCCACGGTAACCGAGCATAGTGGTGTTGTCGTTGTCGGCGGGGAAACCACCCACTGCAGAGTTGGCGGTGAGGATCATCTTATAATAGGTGTTCCACTCCACCTGAGCGAAGGTGTAGTCGGGACCCATATATTCGTTAGTAGCGTAGCGGAAGTACTGGTCATAGTTTGAATTGGCCACTGCAAGGTCGGCAGTCTGGACGTCGCGGATGTGCATCATCGAACCGATGCCCCAGTCGTAGTGGAAATCACGACCGAGAACGTTCCATTTCAAAGTCTGAGCCGACATACCGGCGAGAGTAGCCTCCGCCGCTTTGGTTGAGGAAGACAATTGCCCCTCAGTCACGAGGTTTGTCGGGAAAGTCTCCTCAAGACAGCTCGTGAACAGCGCTGAGCTAACGAGCGCTCCGATTGAAAATATTGCTATTTTTTTCATTGTAGTCGAGAGATTAGAAAGTTACATTAATACCGCCTGAGATTGTGCGCACCGGTGCATAGTAGGTGTTGTTGACAGCACCGCTGATGCTCTGCATCGGGTTAAGACCCTGACGTTTTGACCACAACCACACGTTCTCGCAAGCGAGGTAAACGCGGAGCTTGCTGAGCTGGAGCTTCTTGATCAACGACTTGGGCAGCGAGTAGCCGAAGTTGATGTTCTGGAGGTTGAGATAAGAAGCGTCGGTCAGGAAGCGGTCCGACGAAGGAGCGTTCTGGCTGTCGCCGAACACCCAGCGGGGAATGTTTGAGGTTGAGTTTTCGGGAGTCCATGCGTTGAGCACGTCGGCGTGGATAGCATAACCGCGACGTGAAGTCTGAGGCGATCCCATGTAAGAGGCGTAGTCACCGTCGTAGACCTGACCGCCGATCTGGTAAGCGAAGTTGATTGCAAAGTCAAAGCCCTTGAATGTGGCGCTTGTGCCGAAACCGCCGTAAACCGAAGGAAGTGCAGTGCCGCAGAGATACTGCGATGCTTCGCTGTAATTGTCGGTTGTCTCGCGACCGGTGACATTGCCGTTGCTGTCTTTGACATCACGCCAGTAGAGGGGTTTACCGGTGGTCTGGTCAACGCCTGCATACTGCTGCATGTAGAAAGTGTAGAGGGGCTTGCCTTCACCGTAGAAGTATGTGCCGCTTGTGTAACCGTCGTGACCTTCGAGCGAGAGGGTCTTGTTCTTGTCGGCGATGCGGCTGATTTCGTTCTTATACCATGTAAGGTTGACGTTGAAATCCCAAGAGTAATCCTTACCAGAGAGGATGCGGGTGTTGAGGTCGATTTCGATACCGCCGTTGATCATATCGCCGATGTTGTCGTAGTAGCTCGAGAAGCCGAACGAAGAAGGCAGATAGAAGAGCGAGAGCATGTCGGTGGTCTTACGGTAGAAACCTTCGATTGAACCGTCGAGACGGCCGTTCCAGAAGCTGAAGTCGAAACCGATGTTGAAGTTGCCGTTCTTTTCCCACGAGATGTTTTCGTTACCCATTGCATAGGGAGTTGCGGCGGGAGTGCCGGCCGAGTTTACGATCTGGAAGGTATTGACGTAACGGTAGTTACCGATGCGGTCGTTACCCTGTTCGCCGTAAGAAGCCTTGAATTTGAGCATGTCGACCCAAGGAGCGTCGAACCATGCTTCCTTGTCGATTGTCCATGCGGCGCCGAGCGACCAGAAGTTGCCCCAACGGTGATCGGGGTGGAAGCGGCTCGAACCGTCGCGACGCAACGAAGCAGAGAGGAAGTAACGCGAGTCGAAGTCATACTGACCGCGGAAGATCCAGCCTTCGTTGTTGTATTCGGTTGTGTAAGAGTTAGCGCTTTCGACGAGGATCGAACCGGCGAGTTCGTCGTTAGAGGGCATGAACATGTTTGACTTGTGGCCCATGAGGTAAGCATACTTCTCCCAGTTGCTTTCGTGGCCTGCGAGCAAGCTTACATTGTGCTTGCCGAAGGTGTGGTTCCAGGTCAAGAGTTGCTGGAAAGTGTAGTTGAAGTTGCGGGTGTGGTACTTGTAGACCAGACCGTTGGATGTGGCATACTGACCGTAGAAGGGGTTTGTCACAGAAGTAGTGCGGGCTTCGTCGAGGGCGAAGGAGTTGTTTGAAGTGAACTTGAAGTCATTGAGGAAACGGATTTCGACGAAACCGAGGCCATTGAAAGCGTTGCCTTCGTAAGAGTTGGTGTCGAGGATCGACTGACCGATTGCGTTGGTGTTGCCGCCGAACACCGGACGAGCGAGGCCGGCGTTGTTGCCTGCACCATAGTCATAGACAGTGTTGCCGTCGCCATCGACCATGATGTTGCCGGCACCGTCGCGCACATAAAGAGGATAGATCGGGGCTACAGTGGTTGCGGCAGCGAAAATGTTGCCGGAGTTGGCGCTGTCGCCTTCGTTATCCATTGCTGCAGCATTGTAGTGGCTGTAAGATGCGTTACCGCCGACTTTGAGCCATGATTTAGCCTGATAGTCGGCCGACAGACGACCTGACAGACGTTCGTAAGACGAGTTGCGTGTGATACCTTCGTTGTTGAGGTAGCCGAACGAAGCGTAGAAGTTAGACTTCTCGGTGCCCGACGAAACGCTGAAGTTGTATTCCTGGCGGAGGCTTGTGCGGTAAGCTTCGTCGAGCCAGTTGTCGGGGCTGAGGTAATATTTGTTGCCTTTGTATTCAACCTCGCGGCCGAGAGTAGCATAGGGGTTGAGTTTGCCGTCGCGTCCGATGAGAGTCTGACCGTCGGGCACAGTGTAGACATTGTAACCGAGGCCGTACTGACCGAACATATATTGGTTGGCATAGACGTATGCCTGTTCTGACGACATGCCCATACCGCCGATTGCAGGATCGTAGGTTGCCTGGTTGTAGATCGATGCGAAGAATGTCTCATAGTACATCGCGGGATCGTCGATCGTGTTGTAAGCGAGTGTCGCACGGCTGTTAGCACCCCACTTAGCGTCGAAGTTGACAACAGCACCGCCGTAAGACGAGCCGCGTTTTGTGGTGATGAGGATTACACCGTTGGCACCGCGTGCACCGTAAAGAGCGTTAGATGCAGCGTCCTTGAGGACAGTCATCGACTCGATATCGTGGGTGTTGATGGTGTTGAGGTCGCCATTGAAGGGAGCACCGTCGACAACGATAAGCGGAGTGTTTTCGGCAGTGATCGAAGTAATACCGCGAATACGGATTGTCGGCGACGATTTGTCGGGCGAACCGGAAGCGTTGGTCATCTGCACACCTGCGACACGGCCAGCGATAGCGTCGAGGGCGTTGGTCACCTGAGTGTTTTCGATCTGATCGGCCTTAACGACAGATGCCGAACCGGTAAACGACGATTTTTTAGCCGAGCCGTAGGCCACGGCGATCACTTCGTCGAGATTAGTAGCGGAGAGATGCATTTTCACAAGCATTTCGCCCTTAGCGGGGACAGCTTCCTCGACGGTCTTGAAACCGACGTAAGAGAAAGTGAGCTTGGCAGTCTTGACGGGGATGGTGATCGAAAACACACCGTCGATGTCAGTGATGGCTGCATAGCCCGTTCCACCTGTTACCGAGACGCCTGGCAACGGTTCGTCGTTGTCTACGTCCAAGACAATACCGCGAACCGTGCGCGTCTGAGCCGACGCACACATGCCTATTGCGAATACTGCCAGAAGTAATAGAAACAGCTTTTTCATACTTAATAACAATTAGACATAAAAATTAATTAAAACAGTTGATTGTTCAATAGTTAGATTTCAGTATCTCTTGTTTAGAGATATTGATCGACGCGGCGCCCGGCATAACGCATTGACTCAAAATATGCGCGGTTGTAGCGGTTTGGCAAAATGACATGTTTATTGACGCGATTTGATCGGATTGCTTCCTTTTTTGGCGTCGTTGATCGAGAAATTTGTTAAGTTTGCCGAAAAAAACCTTTCTTTTGTTTAGCCGTTAAAGATTTTTTATTAACTTTGCGTCAATATTTAGACTCTCTAAACAAGAGAGTTTGAATGTAACTGTAGAACTATCAACTGTTTTAATTAATTTTTATGTCTAATTGTTATTAAGTATGAAAAAGCTGTTTCTATTACTTCTGGCAGTATTCGCAATAGGCATGTGTGCGTCGGCTCAGACGCGCACGGTTCGCGGTATTGTCCTGGACGTAGACAACGACGAACCGTTGCCCGGCGTCTCGGTTTCAGCAGGATCAAATGTGGGATCGGTTACCGACGTAGACGGTATCTTCTCGATCGTAGTGCCTGCTAAAGCATCGAAGCTTACATTCTCTTATGTAGGTTACAAGAATGTTGAAATGCCCATTCCGGCCAAGGACGAGATGATCGTCAAGATGACCTCAGCAACGACGGCCCTCGACGAAGTGATCGCCGTAGCCTATGGTTCGGTGAAGAAATCGGAATACACCGGATCGGCCTCAGTGGTCAAAGCCGCCCAGCTCGAGAACGCACAGGTGGCCAACGTCACCAACGCCCTCGCAGGTAAGATGTCGGGTGTGCAGACCCAGAGCTCAACCGGTCAGCCCGGTGCTCAGGCAACTGTGATCATCCGCGGTGTCGGCACAATCAACGCCGGCGCATCGCCCCTTTATGTAGTCGACGGTATCCCCTACAGCGGCGACGTATCGTCGATCGCAACCAGCGATATCGAGTCGCTCACCGTGCTGAAAGACGCAGCCTCGACAGCCCTCTACGGCGAACGCGGCGCCAACGGTGTCATCCTCATCACAACTAAAAAGGGTACTGAAGGTCAGGCCAAAGTGACCGTCGACATGAAGTGGGGTTCAAACTCACGCTCAGTGCCGGCCTACGACATGATCAAGGATCAGCGCCAGTATCTCGAATTGATCAACCAGTCGCTCTACAACTCGCAGCTCATGTTTGTCAACAAGGGCAACGCCGAGGCCGCCCGCGCCTATGCCAACGCCAACGTGTTCAACACCATCGGCTATCAGACATGGTCGGTGCCCGAAGGTCAGAGCTTCTTCGACGCCAACGGTAAATTCAACCCCTATGCAACTCCGGGCTACAGCAACGGCCGCTACTATTTCATCGCCGACGACTGGAGCAAGGAAGCCCTCATCAACGGTCTCCGTCAGGAGTACAACATGTCGATCACCGGCGGTACACGCAACCTGAGCTACTATCTCTCGGGCAGCTACCTCGGCGACGAAGGCATCATCTACGGTTCTCACTTCAAGCGCTTCTCATCGCGCGCATCTGTCGACTATCAGGCAAAACCCTGGTTGAAGATCGGAACCAACATCATGTACACATATTATAATATGGGTCAGCCCGACAACCAGAGCAACGACGGCGAATCATCGGCCAACGTGTTCTACTTTGTCAACACCATCGCTCCTGTCTACCCGATGTATATCCGCAACGCCGACGGCTCGATCATGTACAACAGCTTCTACAACCGCCCCGTCTATGACTACGGCGACGGTGCGAACTACGGCAACGGCGTGACAGGTGCCACACGTTCGATCGGTAACCCGACCAGCGACCTTATCTATAATAAGGAAGACTATCTGAGCGACATCCTCGACGCAAAATGGTATGCAATCCTCACTCCGGTCGACGGCCTCACCATCACCGGCAACGCGAGCATGTATATCGACAACACCCGCAACCACTCTCTCGCCAACGCCCTCTACGGCCAGCAGGCAGCATCGGGCGGCCAGGCTCTTCAGCAGCACAACCGCATAAGAGTGTTGACTTTCCAAGGCCTCGCATCTTATAACAAGACTTTCGCCGACGTCCACAACATCGACGTGATGGCCGGCTACGAAAGCGAAGATCTCAACAATGAAGTTGTATATGCCATCGGTTCGGGTCTCTACCAGCCCCTCGTTGAATATGTCAACAACACCTCTAAGGACAAACGCGGCTACGGCTACGCTGCAAACCTCTCTCACCGCGCATTCATCGCCCGCGCCCGTTACAACTACGACGGTAAATACTATGTTTCGGCTTCTGTCCGCCGCGGCGCATCTTCGCGCTTCGCTCCCGACAAACGCTGGGGTACATTCTGGTCGGCATCTGCAGGCTGGGACATCTCGAAAGAAAACTTCATGCTCGATTTCTCTCAGAACGTCGACATGCTCAAGTTCAAGATCTCTTTCGGTCAGAACGGTAACGACCAGATCGGTACACGCTATCTCGCCTACGCCGACCAGTATCGTCTCGTAGGATCGGAAAGCGGCTGGTCAGACGGCACACTCGCCTACAAAGGCAACCCCGACATCACATGGGAAAAATCGAACTCGTTCAACACCGGTTTCGACTTCAGCTTCTGGAAAGGCAAACTCTCGGGTACTGTAGAATACTACAACCGTCAGACTTCCGACATGATCTTCAACATCCCGGTTGCCGAGTCGCTCGGTTTCAGCTCGATGCCTATGAACATCGGCTCTATGCGCAACAACGGCTTCGAAATCGACCTCAACTATCAGGCGTTCAACACCAAGGAAATCACCTGGGACATCTTCGCCAACATCACATTCCAGGCCAACAAGATCCTCAAGCTCGCTCCCGAGCTGATCGACGAGACCGGCTACTGGAAAAACTCTACCTACCAGTGGTACAAGGAAGGCGAATCAATGTATCAGCTCTATCTTCCCGAATATGCAGGCGTCAACCCCGAAACAGGTTATGCTGAATACTGGGCTATCGACGACAACGGCGAGAAGTTCAAGACTCCCGAATACATGACCGCCCGCAACACCAACCAGGTATGCACCGGCAGCCTTCTCCCGAAAGCATTCGGCGGCTTCGGCACCACAATCAACGCCTACGGCATCGACTTCTCGGTATCGTTTGCATATCAGCTGGGAGGCAAGCTCCTCGACTACGGTTACATGAACCTCATGTCAAGCGCCTCAGGCCAGGGCGTCGCACTCCACAAGGACATCGTCAACGCATGGACTCCCGAAAACACCAACACAAACGTTCCGGGTCTGTTCAACACAGCCGAGTTCAGCTATGCCAACGCTACCAGCGACCGCTTCCTGACATCGAGCAACTATCTGTCGCTTAACAACATCACCCTCGGCTACACCCTCCCGAAATCATGGACCGAAAAACTTCAGATCGAAAGTATCCGCGTCTACGGTTCGGCAGAAAACGTGGCTCTCTGGTCGAAGCGCAAAGGTCTTGACCCCCGCCAGGGCTACCTTTCTTCGGAAAACATGACTTACTCACCGATCCGCACAATCTCGGGCGGCATCCGCGTAAGCTTCTAATCAATATGTTGAACATTGATTAATCACAACGACAATGAAAAAAATAAATAAACTGTTGATAATCGCCCTCGCAGCAGCCGGAGTGTCATCGTGCGCCGATCTCGACACTCAGTACTACGGCGATTATGTCACCACAGACCAAAAAGAAACCGCCATCGAGTCGAACCCCGACCTGGCCCAGGCTGCCGTTTCAGCGATCTTCACCCAGTTCGGCTCGCTCTACGGCCAGACATTCGACCAACACTTCGACTTCGGCTATCCCGCCATCATGATGGGTCTCGACTCTCAGACCGCCGACTTCCACTCACGCTACAGCGGCGGTAACCACTTCCGCTACTGGGAAGGCTTCTTCAGCCCGAGCTCTACCGGCGTACCGACCCGCATGACATGGCGCGAGACCTACAAGCAGGTCAAGACCGCCAACTCGCTCATCGCAACCATCAGCACAGACACCGACGTACCCGAACTGCAGTTCTCGCTCGCCCAGGGTCTGGCCGTGCGCGCATTCGACTACTGGGTGCTCGCTCAGCTCTACCAGTTCAACTACGCCGGCAACGAGACCAAACCTTGCGTGCCCATCATCACCGATCTCAACGAGACTGAAGTAGCAAGCGCAGGCGCACCCCGCGCAACCGTGCAGGAAGTCTACGACCAGATCCTCAGCGACCTCAACACAGCCATCGATCTTCTCTCGAAGACCAACAAGACTCCCGAGTCAATGGCCGACGTGAAACCCAAGCGCATGGTGTCGCTCGCAGTAGCCTACGGTCTGCGCGCCCGCGTCTACCTGACAATGCACAAGTATGCTGAGGCAGCAGAAGATGCTCAGGCAGCTATCAACGCTTTCTCAGGCCGTCCCTACACGATGGCAGAAGTGAAAGTGCCCGGCTTCAACAACTCTGACGACGCATCATGGATGTGGACCATCTACGTAGCTTCGACCGACCGTCCCGTGACAACCGGTATCTGCAACTGGCCGTCGATGATGGGTCCGTTCAACTACGGCTATGTAACCATCGGCGCATGGCGCTGGTGCTCTAAGACTCTCTATGAGTCAGTGCCCGAAACCGATGCCCGCAAAGGCTGGTGGCTCAACGAAAACTACGAGTCAGACCACCTCACCGCTCAGCAGCAGGCTTATCTCAACGAATATCTCGATCCTGAAAACGCCATGCCCGCCCTTTCAAGCCAGACATCATTCCTGATGCCCTACACTCAGGTGAAATACGGTCTGTTCGGCGGATCGATGGGCGAATATTGCTCGGCATATGAAGTTCCCTTGATGCGTGTCGAAGAAATGTATCTGATCCTCGCCGAGGCAACAGGTATGAGCGAGTCGGCTTCAGAAGGCGCTTCAATCCTGCAGTCGTTTGTCAAGACTTACCGCGACCCGAGCTACAGCTTCACAGCTGCCGACGCAGCCGCACTGCAGGAAGAAGTAGTCCGTCAGCGCCGCATCGAGCTCTGGGGCGAAGGCCTTGCCTTCTTCGACGTGATGCGTCTCAACCAGGGCGTGAACCGTGTCGAAACAAATGCAGCCGATGCTTTCAACTTCGACATCAAGCCTAACGACCCCGTGCTGATCTACTGTATCCCCGACATCGAGACCAACTCCAATCCTCAGATCTCGGAGAAGGATAACAATCCGTCAGCAGCGGCTCCGACTCCCATCGTCCAGTAAATCAAATTTTCACTCATTTACTTGTAATCGACAATTATGAAACTCTATAAATATTCACTCATCGCAGCTCTCGCGCTCTCAGGAGCGCTGAGCGCTTGCGACGACGACGTCAAATACAACGCCGCCGAGCCGACTCCGGGTGTATTCTTCCCTGTGGGTGAAAACATCAGCAAGCTGACGATCGAAGCAGTCGAAGGATCATTCGACATCGAAGTCGCACGCTATGGTTCAACAGACGAGCAGACCTACACGTTCGCTACCAACTTCAGCCAACTGACCGGCTTCTCGATGCCTGCGACAGTGACTTTCGCAGCCGAGCAGAACTCGGCAACCGTCACCGTCAACTACGACGGCGCAACCATGACTCCCGGCACCTACGATCTTAAGATCGGTTTTGCCGAAGGTCAGCCTGTCAACAAATTCGGCGTGACCGAGCTCTCTATCGCCGTGACACTGCCCGAACCCGTCGAAGTGCTTCCCTGGAACGACCTCGGCGAATGTACGTTCACCGATCCGTTCATCTCACAAGGTCTCTACCCCAGCGTTCCCTCACTCAGCTACAAGGTGACGCTGCAGGAGAGCGGCGAGACCCCGGGACTCTATCGTCTCGTTGCCCCCTACGGATCAGCATTTGCTGATGCATGGGCCGCAGCTCTCGGCTCAGAACTCGGCGCCGGCAACTACGATGCTGACAACGAGCTCTATCTCGAAATCCACGCTGAAGACCCCGAAAAGGTCTACATCATGCCCCAGCTTATCGGCGTAACGCTCGACGAAGACGGTGAAATGATGGGCATGAACGTTGCCGGTCTTCGCTTCAACAACGAAGTGGAACCTGCAGCCGGTGACTACGCCACACTCAAGGACGGCGTGATCACCCTCCCCTCAAGGAACTCGCTTGTCGCCTTCCCCTACTCGGGTGACACCGGCGCTTACTACGGCAACAGCAAAGGCGCGTTGAAGATGGTAGTATTCCCGGGCGTTCAGGCCGGCGACTACAGCGCAGAGGTTGAATTCATGGGTCAGTTCAACAACGTTTCGACCGGCTTGATCTCGGCTGTAGCTACAGCTGAGTTCGGCGAAGACGTTGCAGCGGCCAAGGCCGGCATCATCAACGCATCGGATGCTTCGAGTCTTGTCAGCCAGATAATGGCCGGCACCTACGAAGGCGTGGACGTAGATCTCGACGATCCCGTCGTTTCGCTCCCCGTCTACACCACCGGCACCTATTCTATCGCTTTCGTAACCTACGACAGCAACGGTGAGGCTCAGGGCTCAGGCTCTGCAACATTCGACGTCGAGGTATTCGGCAACGACGACGTGGCATGGACCGACCTCGGCTCGGCAACTGTTGCCGACGGTTGGCTCATCGGTGGCATCTACCTCGATGAAGGTGAAGATCCCGCCGACTATGCCTACACCGTGCAGGCTCAGGAGTCTGTCAATGTGCCCGGCCTCTACCGCTTCAAGAACGTGTGGGGCTCGTCAAATCCCCTCGGATCGATGACCACCACACCCGAGAACACATGTCTCTATGTCGACGCTTCTGATCCCGAATGCATCACCATCGTGCCTCAGTCGACAGGCTGGACATATGGCAACTTCGGAACAATCTACGCGTTCAACTGGGAAGGATACTACATCGACAACGGCTATAGCAAGGCTGAGGTTCCCGCAAGCCGCATCTCGACTACGCTCGAAGACGGTCTGTTCACCATAGTGTCGCCGCTCATTTGCGGCACCGGGCCCGCATTCCCATCCGGCTGGGGTCCTTATGGTGCCGGCGACTATGCGGCTATCCTTCTGCCCGATGCTGATGAAAACGCTCCCGCCGCTATGGCAGCACGCTTCAACAAGGCAGCCAACAAGATCTCAGAGATCAAGAATAACCGCACTTTCAAATCATTGTTCAAGCTCAGCTACAACCACGGCAACAACGGTCAGCGTTCGGCTAAAGAAAGCTCACCATACCGTCTGAACTCAACAATGAAATAAGCACGAAAAAAAGACAGTTATTAAATCCTCTTATTGAAAGTCGGGGGGCTTCGATCGCAAACGAAGCCCCCCGACTATTTTTTATAGAATCTCCCCCCGGGAGCGCGCCGATGGGATCGCGCCGATGAAACAAATTTTGTTAACATATGGCCATTTTTTTAAAGAATTATTTCCTTAATTGTTGGCTGCAAAGCGATTTTACATTACCTTTGCAGTGATATATACCTTGCCGAATCAATACAATTTCATATAATCAATTCTAAATCAATCATCTTATGTGGTTAACAAGCTCATCTATAGGAAGGAAGTTCGTGATGGCTGTCACGGGCATCTGCCTTGTCCTATTCGTAACTTTTCACGTGTTGATGAACGCCGTCGCCCTGATCTGGCCAACAGCCTACAATCAGGTCTGCGAATTCCTCGGCGCTAACTGGTATGCGCTGATCGCTTCTGCCGGTCTCGCGCTGCTGTTCATCATCCACATTATCTATGCATGCTGGCTGACGCTCCAGAACCGTCGCGCCCGCGGTAACGACCGCTACCTGGTCAACACCCGTCCGCCGCAGGTCGAATGGTCGTCGAAAAACATGCTCGTACTCGGCATCGTGATCCTCGCGTTCCTCGTCGTTCACCTGATCCAGTTCTGGCACAAAATGCAGTGGCAGGAACTGATGCACCATGAACTGTCGGTGCTCCCGCAGCTCAACGGCGCACCCGTGCCTCCTGCATTCGGCACACTGTTCATCCAGATGGCATTCCAGGAAGTGTGGACTCCGATCGTCTATATCATCGGTTTCGTGGCACTCTGGTTCCACATGAACCACGGTTTCTGGTCGATGCTCCACTCTATCGGCTGGGACAACGGCATCTGGCTCAACCGTCTGAAAAAGATCGGCTGCTGGTGGACCTCGATCGTAGTCGTTCTGTTCATCGCTCAGGCCATCGTGTTCACAATCCGCGCCAACCAGAACTACTATTCTGAAAACCTCGACCTCCAGATGCAGTACAGCGAATTCTGGAAAGCCAAGAGTGAAGCCGTTATCGAAGACTTCCAGGCATCTGTACAGAAAGCATTCGCCGGTGTCGACCAGTCGAACCCCGTCACCGCCCAGATGGCACAGGAAGAGTTCCTCAAGAAGAATGCCGCACACTATGTAGAGCAGGCCGCCGCTATCATCAACAGCGTTGAAAAGCAGTGCCCCGACCTTAAGGCAGAAACCCTCGGCCAGCTCGAGCAGTTCAAGACATTCCTCGAACAAAATCTCCAAAACTCCGAACAACCCGCTAACTAATTTCTCAGAAATATGGCAAATCTCACCAACCTCGAGGGCATGATTGACTCAAGCCCCATCATGAAGGACTTCGCCGATATCGAATCCTCAAAGCTTCCGGAGTATCAGATCGACTCTAAGATCCCCGAAGGACCGATCGCTGAGAAATGGACCAACTATAAAGCCCACCAGAAACTCGTCAACCCGGCCAACAAGCGCAACCTCGACATCATCGTTGTCGGCACAGGTCTCGCAGGCGCATCAGCAGCGTCGACCCTCGGCGAAATGGGCTTCAACGTCAAGAACTTCTGCATCCAGGACAGCCCCCGCCGCGCACACTCTATCGCAGCACAGGGCGGTATCAACGCAGCAAAGAACTATCAGAACGACGGCGACTCAGTCTATCGTCTGTTCTATGACACAGTGAAAGGCGGCGACTTCCGTTCGCGCGAAGCCAATGTTTACCGTCTCGCTGAAGTGTCGAACAACATCATCGACCAGTGTGTTCAGCAGGGCGTTCCGTTCGCCCGCGAATACGGCGGCCTTCTGGCCAACCGTTCGTTCGGCGGCGCACAGGTATCACGTACGTTCTACGCTAAAGGCCAGACCGGTCAGCAGCTCCTTCTCGGTGCTTACGCATCGCTCAACCGCCAGATCAACAAAGGCACAGTGAAGTCGTACAACCGTCGCGAAATGCTCGACATCGTGATGATCGACGGTCGTGCACGCGGCATCATCGTGCGCAACCTCGTGACAGGCGAAATCGAACGCTATGCGGCTCACGCCGTTGTTCTCGCCACCGGTGGTTACGGCCGTGCATTCTTCCTGTCGACCAACGCTATGGGTTGCAACGGTTCAGCTGCAGTTCAGGCATTCAAGAAAGGCGCTTACCTCGCCAACCTCGCCTTCACTCAGATCCACCCGACATGTATCCCCGTTCACGGCGAAGATCAGTCGAAACTGACCCTCATGAGCGAATCGCTCCGTAACGACGGCCGCATCTGGGTGCCCAAGAAGAAAGAAGATGCCGAAGCAATCCGCGCCGGCAAGAAGAAACCGACCGATATCCCCGACGAAGACCGCGACTTCTATCTCGAACGC
>CAJUMR010000016.1 GCA_910587475.1 uncultured Muribaculaceae bacterium | reverse complement strand
TGATCATACCGATCACAGTACCGAGAAGACCGACGAGTGTACCGAGGGTAGTCATTGTAGCAATGATGGGGAGGTTCTGCTGGAGAGCAGGCATTTCAAGTGCGGTAGCTTCTTCAACTTCTTTCTGAAGAGTAGCGACTTTCTGTTCTTTAGTAAGGATAGTGTTCTTGTCCATTTCCTGGTAGCGAACGAGAGCTGCTGCTACAACTGCTGCTACTGAACCCTGCTGCTTCTTGCAGAGAGCCTGAGCACCGGCGATGTCGTTTTTAGCGAGGCAACCTTTAACACCGGCAACGAATTTTGCGATATTGCCTTTGCCTTTAGCTGCGCTGAGGGCGATGCCGCGTTCGATAGCAAGTACGATTACAGTGAGGAAGAGGGTTTGAAGAATTGGCACGATGACACCACCTTTGTAGACTGTACCCCAGAGGTTCTGCGGGTGGCCGTCTTCGTCGAAGTGCATGTCATTACCGAACCAGAAAATGAAAAGGAGGATAGCGACGCATGCGCATACGACAATCACCCATGATGCATTCTTGATTCCGGGAACATTTTTCTTGTTGTTCTGAGCTGCGGTAGCGCCCTGAACGTTTGGCTTTTGAGCTTCCATGATTTTGAAAATCTAAATTTAAATTAATTGTTTTGAGTAATTGATTGATTTTAAAATGTTTATTGTTGTTTTAGTCTTGTCTTAGTCGGTATTGTCGGTTTAGCCGGATGCTACGTGACAATGATAGGAAAACGGCACTCTTGCCCGCGACATTAAATCGCCATTGCATGACTGAACGGGCGATTTTTTCAATTCCTTTGGGCAAATTTACAACCTTGTTCCCATACGTCAAAATATTTTGTTGTGTTTTTGCTGATTTTTCATCGTGCTTGTTCATTTTTGTGTGAATTAGCGTTAAAACACACTTAATTATTTTTAATTTCCTTTTTGTTGCCACTATTCTTATGCGTGTTTTAGTCGAGAAAGCGCGGTCCGGTGCCTTGCCGTATTTATAATAATTAATGTGTCCTGTTTATTGCTCACAATTCAGACTTATTTATTAATTTTGCATATAAAATAATGTAATAGATATTCAATGGGATTTTTTAGTTTTTTCTCTAAGGAAAAGAAAGAGACGCTCGACAAGGGTCTTGAGAAGACCAAGACGGGGGTTTTCAGTAAAATTAAACGTGCTTTCATCGGACGAAAGACGATCGATGACGATTTTCTTGATGAGCTCGAGGAGATATTCATTACGTCGGATGTCGGTGCAGAGACGACATTGAAAATTATCGAACGCATTCAGAATCGTGCATCCCATGACAAATATGTCGGCATGGATGAGCTCAACGAGCTTCTCTGCGAGGAAATCACAGATCTACTGACTGAAAATAACAATGGCGATAAACTTGCCGATTTCGACACTCCGGCCGGACGTAAGCCTTATGTTATAATGGTAGTCGGAGTTAATGGCGTTGGCAAGACAACTACCATCGGCAAGCTTGCGCATCAATATAAGAATGCAGGCAAAAAGGTTATGCTTGGCGCAGCCGACACATTCCGTGCTGCAGCCGTCGAACAGCTCGACGAGTGGGGTCGCCGGGCAGGAGTGCCTGTTGTCAAGCAGCAGCTCGGATCAGATGCGGCCGCTGTTGCCTACGATACCTTGTCGTCGGCAGTTGCCAACGATGTCGATGTCGTTATAATTGACACAGCCGGACGCTTGCATAATAAAAAGGGTCTCATGGACGAGTTGTCAAAGATCAAGAGAGTGATGGAAAAGGTTGTGCCGGGTGCGCCCGACGAGGTGCTTCTCGTCCTCGACGGATCGACAGGACAGAATGCTTTCGAACAGGCCCGTCAGTTCTCGGCTGCCACACAGGTGACCGATCTCGCCATAACCAAGCTTGATGGAACAGCCAAAGGCGGAGTCGTCATCGGCATCAGCGATCAGTTCAAGATACCGGTAAAATATATCGGACTGGGAGAGGGGATCAATGACCTTCAAGTGTTCGACAAGCGTGAATTTGTAGAGTCGTTGTTCGGCAAAAGATAGGAGATCTTAAATAATGCGTAAGACAATAGATGTTGTCACGATGGGGTGTTCCAAAAACCTTGTCGATTCGGAACGCGTCATCAAGATGCTGGAGGCCTCCGGCTTTTCTGTAAGACACGATGCCGAAGCCTTTCGCGGTGATATATCTGTGATCAACACCTGCGGTTTTATTGGCGATGCCAAAGAGGAGTCGATAGAAATGATCCTCAATGCGGTTGCGGCCAAGAACGAGGGTGTAATAAAAGAAATCTATGTGATGGGATGCTTGTCAGAGCGTTATCGCAAAGATCTTGAGTCGGAGTTGCCTGAAGTCGATGGATGGTATGGCAAGTTTGACTGGGTGCGCCTTGCTGCTGATCTGAGCAAAAAACATCCGGCCACGGCGACTTGGGACAGAGTGATCACAACACCACCGCATCATGCCTATATAAAAATTGCCGAAGGTTGCAACCGCTTTTGCTCGTTCTGTGCAATCCCTTTGATCACCGGACGCTATAAATCACGTCCTATCGACGAAATACTCGACGAGGTGGCCAGTCTTGTGGGCCGCGGCGTCAAAGAATTCAACGTCATCGCTCAAGATCTGTCGAGCTACGGAACCGATCTTTATGGAGATCACAGATTAGCTGAACTGATCGACCGTATGTCGCAGGTTCCCGGCGTTGAATGGATAAGACTGCACTATGCTTATCCTGCCGATTTCCCATGGGATGTGCTCGAGGTGATGAAGCGGCGCGACAATGTCTGCAAATACCTCGACGTTGCCCTTCAGCATGTCAATGACAAGGTCTTGGCTAACATGCGTCGTCACATTGATGCCAAAGGCACACGTGAATTTCTCAAGCGCGTCAGGGAGACTGTCCCCGGCATCCATCTGCGCACTACTCTGATGGTCGGCTTCCCCGGCGAGGGTGAGGCAGAGTTTGAGGAACTGAAGGCGTTTGTGGCCGAACAGCGTTTTGAACGGATGGGCGCTTTTGCCTATTGCGAAGAAGAGGACACATATGGGGCTAAGAACTTTCAGGATGAGATACCGCAGGAAGTCAAAGAGCGCAGACTCGGAGAATTGATGGAACTTCAGGAGGCAATATCTCTTGAACACAACAGCAGCAAGATCGGCAAGCGCATGCGGGTGATAGTCGACTCTGAAAATGACGAACACTACATCGGTCGTACTGAATTCGATTCGCCGGAAGTTGATCCGGAGGTGTTGATTGAAAAGACGTCTGAACTTCATCCCGGCGATATTGTCGAGGTCGAAATTACAGATGCACTTCCGTTCGAATTGATGGCAAGGACCCTATGATACAATTCTCAGAAGAAATAAGGCGGGCTGTCGACATTTCTGTCAAGATGCGTCTGCCTTTTGCCGTTTATGTCCGCCCTGCATCAGGCGATTTGTGTTTCTTTGCTGATCCCGGCGAAGAATCGCCGTTGTTGTCAGACCGTGCCTTCATAGTAAATGCTTGGTGTGGCGGCGCCGGCGATGAATTTGTCATCCGCGACAGGGCCTCTGCGGCCTCGGTCGTTGAGTTGATCGGCTCTAATGCCGTGTCTCAATGTCCGGCGGCATGGACGGAGTCGACTGACCGCGTTACTTATGGAAAATCGCTTGACCTCACTATCGAACATCTGCAGGATCACGGCGGTAAAGTTGTTGTGTCGCGAACGATTGCAGGCGATGCGGCGGGTGTCGATTGGATAAAAGTGGCGGAAGAGTATTTCAATTGTCATGACGAAGCATTCAGATATTTCTACTATACTCCCAAACATGGTTTCTGGATAGGCGCCTCGCCCGAGATACTTCTTGTCTCCGACGGTGAGCATTTCGAAACTATGGCCTTGGCCGGCACCCGCGATCTCGCAGACAGAGATCTGCCCTGGAGCGGAAAAAACATAGCCGAGCAGGCCATAGTAAGGAACTATATAGTTGATCGTCTGTATGATCTCGGTCTTGCACCCGAAGTCGGTCCGACCGAGACCATCACCACTGGAAATATACAGCATCTTTGCACTGTCATCAAAGGGCGCAATGAAGATTGCCGCCCGATAGAAATACTCCGCGCCCTCAATCCTACGCCGGCTTTGGCGGGCTATCCGTTGTCTGCAGCTCTGGAGAAAATCGTTGAGGTGGAGCGACATCCCCGCCGCTGCTACGGAGGCTATGTGGCGATTTCCGAGGCTTGCAGTCTTGCAGCATACGTCAATCTGCGTTGTGTCAATTTCGACAATGCCGTGTGGTGTATGTATGTCGGAGGTGGCATCATGCCGGATTCTGATATTGACGACGAATGGCGTGAGACAGAAGCTAAATCACTTATTCTAAAAGATCTGATCGGGAATAGTCGTAAATGAAACAGTTTGATCTCGACAATAATATAGTCGTTCCGTTCATCGCATTCGGTCTGTTGGCTGTGATGTCTGTTGTTGACTGGCATAGCGTGACCGGTGGTAAGGTGAGCAACTTCAGCCTGATCGAAGATCTGTTGGAGCCTGTGGCCGTTGAAGCCATTGCCTCGCAGAGCGACGGGCTTATAGATCCGGCACTCGAAGAAGCTATGGCTGAGGTGACAAGCGAGATTGAGTTGCCGGTTCAGGAGGTCAAGACCTCAGAACCTGTAGTAACGGAAACTATCGAACCGATCGCCGAAACTGCAATCGTTGATGCCGCAGATATCCGGCGTATCGACGGTGTGCTCCCGATTGAGGACTATTCGGCAGACGGCGATGGCCTGCGTCACTTTAAGCAGGCATTGTCGGCGAGCCGGTCACGGTTGGCAAGGATAGCAGTTATCGGAGATTCGTATATCGAAGGAGATATCCTGACGCAGGATATAAGGCGTCTGCTACAGGCCGAGTATGGAGGAAACGGAGTCGGTTATATGTCGATGCACAGCGACTTCCCCGGTTTCAGAAGGTCTGTAAATCAGAGCGATGATGGATGGACGGTCATAGACATCCGCAATCATCAGAGCGACAGACTCAAGACTTTGTCCGGCGAGTATTGTAAAGGAGATGATGGCGCTGTGACAACTTTCAAAGCGGCAAAATTCGACAATGCACGACATTGGAATTCATCGAAATTGCTGTTTGTCGCTTCGTCGGCCGGTCGAATCACTATCAGCACGGATTCATGCGAGAATGATTATGAGGTCGAACCCGGTGAACACATACAGATGTTATCTGTGTCAGGCGAGACTTCGCGGCTCAAGATTGTGTCTCATTCTGCTGGTCTTAAAGTGTTGGGTGCCTGGCTTGAAGATGGCAAT
This sequence comes from uncultured Muribaculaceae bacterium, assembly GCA_910587475.1. Taxonomy (GTDB): domain Bacteria; phylum Bacteroidota; class Bacteroidia; order Bacteroidales; family Muribaculaceae; genus CAG-873. Next base: position 50,663 of record CAJUMR010000016.1, on the reverse strand, counting down.
GGAGTGGGGGTCGACTGCATGTCGCTGCGTGGTAATTCCGGGGCATCCCACCGGATGCTTTCGCCCGAAGTTGCCGGAGAGTCACGCGGGCATATCTCTTACGACCTTATCATTCTCGAGTACGGCATGAATGCGTTGTCACCCGAACAGACAGATTATTCGTCTTACGGAAAATTGATGTCGAGGGTCATAGCGCGCATCAAGGAGTGTTATCCCGATTGCGATATAATGATGCTTGGAGTCGGCGACCGAGGTTGGAAAAACGGAGCTTCTGTCGGCTCAATTCCGACGGTTGAGGCTATGATTGCCGCACAGCGAAAATGTGCGGCGAGCAACGGCATCCTCTTCTGGGACACACGCAAGGCAATGGGAGGTGAAGACGCCATCGTAGACTGGCGCGACAGGGGACTTGTCAATGCCGACTATATCCATCTGAATCACAAAGGTGGCGGTGAACTTGCCAAAGAGTTTGTCAATTCTTTGAAAATGAAAATCAATGAATAGCTTACGTAGACACTTGTCATTGATCTGTATGGTGTCGGCTGTGGCATTCACTGTTTTTGCCGACGATGAGGATCTCCCCGATGATTTTATCAGGGAGAATCCAGAGATTGAATTCAATGGAGGCAGTAGTTGTCAGGATAGCTGTGCGGCTGTCGATCTGTCGGCGTATAGGTTTCTTGATGCTGCTGAAAATGTAATATCATTGAATGGCGCAGACTGGAGCGGTCTGGCTTCGGCTATGGTGAACAGCGGCGAGAAGGCTGTTAGGATTGTGCATATCGGCGATTCCCACATTCAGGCCGATATATCGACCGGGCATGTCAGACGGTTGTTTCAGAACCGCTTCGGATCTGCCGGACGCGGATTGATTGTGCCCTTGAAGCTTGCCGGAACAAATCAGCCCATCGATTTTTCAATCAAATCTACATCCAAGTTCTCCAGTGAGAAACTGATTGCTAATAACTGGTCAAGGCCAATGGGTTTTACAGGTATCTCGCTGACTCCCGATTCTCAGGCCTTCGGCTTCACGGTTGCTGCTTCAGAGCCGTTTGAAAGGCTGTTTATCTATTATGGAGGTGGCACACCGAGTGTTACTTCTGTTCGCAGTGGTTCTTCATCGTTGATCTATGCTGAGTCATATGACGATGTGCCCGGAGCGCTGGAGATCGGCCTCCCGTTTCCTTGCGAGGAGATTACTGTCGACCTTACATCGTTCGGCAACGTCTCTATCTATGGCATGGAACTCGTCAGTGATGAAGTAGGAGTAGCCTATAACTCGATCGGCATCAATGGTGCAATGTATTCTTCTTATAACCGGGTGCCTGAATTTGGCCGGTCTATAGCGATGCTTGAGCCGGATCTGATCATTGTCAGTCTCGGTACCAACGAGGCTTTCGGACGCTTCAACCGCGAAGAGTTCTTGCGTCAGGTCGACAGTCTTGTTTCCGATTTACAGGCCAACAGCCCCGATGCATGTATCCTGCTGGTTACTCCATCGGAGTGCCAGAGGCGCATACGCCGCAAAGGCCGGGTGTCCTATGTCGTCAATAATCGCATTGCCGATGTCCGTAGTGCCATTGTCGACTATGGAGCCGCCAATGGCGTGGCAGTCTACGACTGGTATCGTGCGGCAGGTGGCGCCGGATCTTCCAACGCCTGGATTTCTGCAAAGTTGTTCAGCCGCGACCGCATACATCACAGCCGTCAAGGTTACGAGGTTGCCGGACAAATGCTCTATAATGCTATTATCAATGCCCTATCGTTAAAAGAATTTGATTGATGGAAACGCTTTCATCCTTTTTCGGCCGCTTTGATCTCAACAAGCTTGCCGACATATTATCATATGATCCACGTTCACCGTTGCTGTTCAACACTGGATTGTTTCTGATCTTGTTTCTTCTGTTTCTCGCGGTCTATCGGGCCATGAGAGGTCATGGACGTCTGCGCATGATATTCGTTATCATGTTTTCGTTGTATTTCTACTATAAATCAAGTGCATGGTGTTGCTTCATCCTTTTGGGTATCTGTGTGACCGATTATTTGCTCGGCCTGTGGCTCGACAGCTTGACAACATCGTGGAAACGCCGTGCGATAGTTTTTGTCAACGTTGCGCTTAATGTTGGCATGCTGGTCTACTTCAAGTATCTCAATCTGCTGCTCGATGCTTTCAGCCGCATCACATCGTCTGACTTCGATGCGCTCGACATAGTCTTGCCCGCAGGCATTTCATTCTTCACTTTCCGGTCGATCAGTTATATAGTCGATATCTATCGCAAAGAAATGAAACCTGCACGTAATTTTATAGATTACTGCTTTTTCCTCACATTTTTCCCGCCTTTGCTTGCCGGGCCTGTGGTTAGAGCCAAGGATATGCTTCCCCAGATTTACTCACGGCCTGAAGCGACAAAAGAGCAGATAAGCCGGGGGCTGGCATTGATAATGTTCGGTCTCGTGAAGAAAGTGATTGTAGCCGATTACATCAGCGGCAACTTTGTCGACCGCATATTCGATAATCCGTCATTATATTCCGGTTTCGAAAATATGATGGGATGCATCGGTTTCACACTTCAGCTTTATTGTGATTTCTCAGGCTATTCCGACATGGCCATCGGCATTGCCCTGCTGCTTGGATATGAGTTCAAAGATAATTTCAATGCGCCTTTCAAGGCTCAGAACCCATCCGATTTTTGGCGCAGATGGCATATATCGTTGTCGACATGGCTCAGAGACTATCTTTACATTCCTCTCGGAGGCAACCGCAAGGGTACAAAACGCACTTACTTCAACAATTTCATGACAATGGTGCTCGGCGGTTTGTGGCATGGCGCTTCATGGATGTACATTCTCTGGGGCGCTTATCATGGAGCGTTGCTCGCTATCCACAAGATGATAAGAAAAGTCTGGAGACTCCCCGAGCCGTTGAGGGGAAATTTTGTCATACGTTTTGCCAATATGGCAGTGACATTTTCCCTTGTTGTCATAGGCTTCACTTTCTTCCGCGCACCGTCGCCCGACACGATTGGCGACATGGCTGTACAGATGTGGAATGATTTCCACATCGATGTCGCTCATCAATTTGTAGAGAGCTACGTTATGATTGTCGTAGCCATGGCAGCCGGTTACGTAATGCACTTCACACCGAAATCATGGACCACGGGCACCATCAATGTCTACAGTGCGCTGCCTGTGATCTGGCAGTCGATATTTCTTGCCGCGTTGCTGTTCCTTGTCATACAGACACGTCGCAGTGAATTAGTGCCATTTGTCTATCTGCAGTATTGATGGCCTGCTCTCTGACAGGCTCAGGTGCTTAGAAGTGATTACGCCTTAATCGTTGATTTTGATTTTCACAAATGCCGGATTACAATCTTCGTCGCCAGTCACCTCTGCCATTTTGCCTGCGTCGACCATGAGGTAGAAGTAATCGTCATCTGCATAGTCCTGCGGGAAACCGAGAGTCTCCTTGCCGTCAATCATGACAGGATAACCTCTGTCGGGATTTTGACCATTATAATCAGATGAGCGAGAGAAGAGTAGTTGACCGTCGCTTCGACGATAGATCTGGGAATATTCCTTGCCGTCGAGCGAATAGCTCACTAGCACATGTTTGGCGTTGGCGATTGCACTGAATATCAGCAGATAGTTTGTGCGTTGGTTGTAGTATTCTTCCCATTTCTGGAAACGTGGGGCACGTCTGTCGCCGGTATTGAATGCTATCGCGCGTTCGAATTCCTTGCCGTTGACGGTATAAAGTGTATCGTTGTCTTGGAAATATGGTTTGCCGTTGACACAGGTTAGGCTCATAGGAATGTGGATACTGCCATTCTCCAGCAGGTAATAATCGATACCGGTTGCAATTTCTCCGATGAAATTGAGGTCAGTGTCATACTGGTAAAGGATGATTTCAATATCGTCGTTGTTGCCCGCCATCCATTTATTCATGCCGACCCAACCGTTGCCGTTGGGAAGCAGTTCTGAAATGCTGTCATTGGAAACACTGCCGATGTAATGGCCGTCGTAAGTGTAATTCATGATTTTATATGCTCGTTGATCATATATGGTCCAGTCTGCCTTACCAGGAGTTTTCCATGCTGTCCAGGGTGCAATGTACTCTTCAGGCCCTTGGCCTGTGCGGTCGAAAACCGATAGACATGTTCCGTTGCTGATGTCGAATGTCATCATCATATTTGAGGTACGGCTGAAATTCGAGTCGCGGAGATAAATAGTGTCACCGGCTGTTCCCGAAATTTCACAGTAGCCGATCAGTGTAGAATCCGTAGCCGTCGGGTTAAGCACGGCGACAGTTTCAATGATTTCTGATGCGTTTCCTGTGTCGGGATGATTGGCGTTGCCGATCACGTCGATAGTCTGGAGTTGATGTGTTTCATCATTACGGTTGCTACTGCAGCCGGTCGCTGTCAGCGCGATGGCTACCGATAGGAGCAGCAGTGTGTTACGCGATGTTTTCATGTTGATTTGTTTTAAGTTTCTGCAAATATAAGAGATTTATTGGAGTTCACAAAAAAAATAGTGTATCTGCCAATTCGGCACACTATTTGTATAGCTGATGTCAAACAAAACTCCGTTGAGGTTGTTACCAAATAAAAGATATATAAAACTGAATTAAATAATTTACACATATAGAATTTCATCAACACCATTATGAATTTCAACAATTTTACCATTAAATCGCAAGAAGCCATACAGAAGGCAGTTGAAATTGCTCGTTCGGCCGGTCAACAGTCGATCGAACCCGTTCACCTGCTTAAAGGCGTGGCAGAGGAGGGCGAGTCGCTCGTGAAGTTCATTTTCCAAAAGATAGGTGCCAACATCGCAGTTGTCAGCACCCAGATCGATCGTGCGATTGACGCTTTGCCGAAAGTGTCGGGCGGAGAGCCTTATCTGAGCCGAGTGTCCAATGATGTGCTCCAGAAAGCGCTGGATATAGCTAAAAAACAAGGTGATGAATATGTCACTCTCGAAGCGATATTGCTTGCTATTTTCGATATCAATTCGCAGGCTTCGACAATTCTGAAAGATGCCGGTTTGAGCGACAAAGAACTCAAAGCTGCCATAGAGGAGCTGCGAAAAGGCAAAAAAGCAACTGACCAAAGTGCAGAGGAGACATACAACGCACTGTCAAAATATGCTGTCAACCTCAACGAGCGTGCCCGTTCCGGAAAGCTTGATCCTGTAATCGGCCGCGACGAAGAAATCCGCAGGGTGCTTCAGATCCTCAGCCGGCGCACAAAAAATAACCCGATGCTTATCGGCGAACCGGGCACAGGCAAGACGGCCATTGCCGAAGGTCTTGCTCATCGCATAGTCAGAGGTGATGTGCCTGAAAATCTACGCACAAAACAGATCTATTCGCTCGATATGGGAGCGCTTGTCGCAGGGGCCAAATACAAAGGCGAGTTTGAAGAACGTTTGAAAGCGATCGTCAACGAAGTGACTGCTGCCGATGGTGAGATAATCTTGTTCATCGACGAGATACACACATTGGTTGGCGCCGGAAAGGGCGAAGGCGCCATGGATGCCGCCAACATCCTGAAGCCAGCTCTTGCACGCGGTGAGTTACGCAGTATAGGCGCGACAACCCTCGATGAGTATCAGAAATATTTCGAAAAAGATAAAGCGCTCGAACGCCGTTTCCAGAAAGTAATGGTCAACGAACCCGATGAGGCAAGCGCCATTGCCATCCTGCGTGGGCTGAAAGAACGCTATGAGAACCATCATAAAGTACGCATCCGCGATGAGGCGATTATTGCCGCTGTGCAGCTGTCCGAACGTTATATCACAGATCGTTTCCTCCCCGATAAGGCGATCGACCTTATCGATGAAGCAGCCTCGAAGCTCAAGCTCGAGATCGATTCGGTGCCGCAGGCTCTCGATGATATTTCGCGCCGGATCGCGCAGAAAGAAATCGAGCGTGAGGCGATCAAGCGCGAAGGCGATGACGCCAAAGTGCGCGATATCGAGAGGGAACTCGCCCAGATGAGAGAGGAAGAGAAGGAATACTCTGCCAAATGGAAGGCCGAAAAAGACCTTATCAACCGCATCCAGCAGAACAAGATCGACATTGAGCAGTTGAATTTCGACGCCGAGAAGGCCGAACGCGAAGGCGATTATGCCAAGGTGGCTGAGATCCGTTATTCTCGCATCAGTGAGAAAGAAAAAGAAAATGAGACAATCCAGGAACAGCTGCGCATGATGCAGGGAGAGAAAGCCTTGATCAAGGAAGAGGTCGACTCTGAAGATATTGCAGATGTTGTTTCACGCTGGACTGGAATTCCGGTCAACAAGATGGTGCAGTCAGAAAAAGAGAAACTGCTCCATCTCGAGGCCGAGCTCCATTCGCGTGTAGTAGGACAGGATGAGGCCATCAGCGCTATCGCTGACGCTGTACGCCGAAGCCGTGCAGGTCTTAATGACCCGAAACGACCGATCGGATCGTTTATCTTCCTCGGCACTACCGGTGTCGGTAAGACTGAGCTTGCCAAGGCGTTGGCCGAATACCTCTTCGATGATGAGAACATGATGACCCGTATCGACATGAGCGAATATCAGGAGAAACACGCTGTGTCGCGTCTCGTCGGAGCGCCTCCGGGATATGTCGGCTACGACGAAGGTGGCCAGTTGACTGAGGCCGTGCGCCGCAAGCCTTACTCTGTAGTGCTCTTCGATGAGATCGAAAAGGCTCATCCCGATGTGTTCAACATCCTCCTGCAGGTGCTTGATGACGGACGACTTACCGACAACAAAGGACGTAATGTCAACTTCAAGAACACCATCATCATCATGACTTCCAATATGGGTTCGCATCTTATCCGCGACAATTTTGCAGCCATGACCGACGATAATAAGGCTGAAACTGTCGAGAAGACCAAAGAACAGGTGCTCGACATGCTCAAACAGACAATTCGTCCCGAATTCCTCAACCGTATCGACGAGATAATAATGTTCACTCCGCTTAACCGCGTCGAAATCGAGGAGATTGTCGGACTCCAGATCAAGAGTATCCAGAAGATGCTTGACTACAACAGCGGCATAAAACTCGAAGTCACACCCAAGGCGCTGAGTTATCTCGCAGAGGAGGGCTTTGATCCCGAGTTTGGAGCAAGACCGGTCAAACGAGTCATCCACCGACAGGTGCTTAACCGTCTGTCAAAGGATATCTTGGCACAGAATGTCGATAAATCGCGTCCGATCATCATTGATGTCAGTGACGATGGAGAAGAACTTGTGTTCAGAAATTGATGGTTACATGAACATGTATGGAATAAGATCCCGTGAAAGCGGGATCTTATTCTGTTTATGACCGAACCATAAGGCATGCTGCATTGTTTGATATATATGAATTTAAATTAATTTGTTTTAAGTATTTGATTAAATTTTAAGTTGTTTGATTATGAAGAAGCTTTATTACTTGTTGCTCATTGCGCTGCCGGTGCTTTGCTTTGCATCGTGCGACGACAATGATAAGAATCTTCCCGACGTCGAAGTGTCGATCAAAGTCGACGGTGGCGTAAGCGTTGACGGTGTGCTCTATGTCGTTCAAGGGGATACGTTGAATGTTGAAAGCGTCAACGTCACCAACCGCGAACAAGGCAAGGAAGCCTTGATCACATCTGCTGCCTATACATGGGATTACACTTTCCTCGGAGTGTCGGTCACTCCGCCCTTCGGAGTGAAGATTGCCACAGACCAAATCTCTCTTGGAGATCATCTGTTGCAGATAACATGCCCGGTTTTTGCAGTTGACAAGACTCCGGCAAAACTCTACATGGCATATAAAGTAGATATCGTAGAGTCGACCGACGATATTCCAACAGGAGAAGCCATTACCGAATTCAAGATCGATCCTGGAGTTCAGGAAAATTGACCGCATCTGCTAACCTAAGGAACGAGAGCCCCGGAAGCTGTATTCAATACAATGCTTCCGGGGCTCTTTATGTTTTTGCGCTCAGTTGTAGCTTTAATTATCAAGTGTTTTGATTTCGTCGAGCATTCTGCGCGCCAACCGATGGTTCTGGATGCATTTTATTGTTCCGAATATACCACCTACTATGGCACCAACTATGCCACCCAGCAATACCTCCTCGCCGCTGATGATGAATATTTCGTAGAACATAGCGGCAAGTAGGGCGAGTGTTCCGATGATACTGTATATAGTAGCTCTATTCTGATATATCACTACTTTAGAGGCATGATTGATCGCTTCGACAGTCGGAACTGAAGTGTAGTCAGTTTGTTTCACAAATCTCATGTACCACACGTCGTAACATCCAATGACAATGCCGAACAATGAATAAACCACACATAGCCACACGGGAGTGCCGATGACCATATACATCAGGTAGGCAAGCAGCGGAAAGCCGAACCCGGCATAGCCCATACGATAGTTCTTGGCAAGTCTTTGTTGGTTGGTGCACACCCGTTCAGTGACGAGTCTATGAGTCAGCTCGATATTTTTTTGATGGAGGGTGGAGTTTTCAATCTTCAATGCGCTCCATTCGTTCTTTATTTGGTCAAGATCAATCATATTCTTGTGTATATTATAATCATTGTTGATCGGTCATCTTTGATAGTTTATCTTTTATCCTGTGTAGCTTTACAGCAACGTTGGCATGAGATAATCCGGTGATTGCCGCAATTTCGTCGTAGCTTTTTTCGTCGAGCCACAGAGTGACGATTGCCTTTTCGAGAGGCTGTAGGCGGGCTATCAGCGATTGCAGGTATTTGTAGTCTGACAATTTAGTCGACTCGCTCGCCTGTATGGGCAGCTCGGGAGCAAGATCGACCTTGTTGCCGTGTTTCTTGTTCTTTCTGACCCATGTAATGCATGTGTTGATAGCTGCGCGGTAAATCCATGTCGATATTTTGGCATCGCCCCTGAAGTTGTCAAAGCCGTTCCACAAATTTATCACTGTTTCCTGATACAGATCATCAAAGTCTGCAACGGGCGAAGCGTAGATACAGCACACCTTGGCTATGACAGACTTATAAGTGTCAAGAATTTCGAGAAACCGTTGTTCTTTGTTGTTGTTGGATTGCATAGCGATTATATGACGGCACAATACAAAAAAAATTACATTCATTCCCGAAAAAATGAATGTAATTTTTTTGATTTGCGATAGAATGCCGGGGCTTTATCTGCCCGATGACTGGATCTTTGATTTCAGATACCTTGAGTATTCTTTGTGCGAACGCAGTTCTTCGACAGTCAGATGCATGCGGTAGCGCCAGTAGTGGCGTGAATTGGCAGGGACATTTATCTGCTCTTCGCGCGGATTGTTGCGGCGGATCGCACCATTGATCGACAGCCAGTCCTGCAATGGCAGGATGCAGAGCATAGAAGGCGATTTAAGATGCAGGTCTACAATCTGGTCGCAGATCCATGGCTCGGCGAAGTAGGGTGCCTCACCTCCGTCGTGGAGCACATTGTTGTAGAACTCCTGAGTTTTGGCGCGGTCTTCTTCCCACCATTGGCGGATGCCGCCCATGTCGTGAGTCGAAGTGGTGCAGACGCTGAAGTAAGGATAATGCCAGGTGTTGCCGAAGGGTGAGTTAGGATCTTTGGGCATACGCTGTATCTCAAGCGACAGTATTTCAAGTTTTTCCATCACTGCCGGTACACATGCCGGTATCATGCCGAGATCTTCGGCGCAGACGAGCATGTCGGTCGCATCGATGAGGGGAGGTAGTTTCCACATCGCTTTTCCATACCAGAAGTCATTGTGACGACGATAGAAAAAGTCGTTGTAGAGCCGGTCGTAGCACCATCGTTCGTAGTCATTGAGCGAGCGGTAGGCAAAGGTGTGTTGCGCTGAAATACGCGGGTGATATTTGCCTTTTTCGTAGGGATCTTCAATGAATAGCACATTGTCGATCAGTCCCATCAATGCGTTGCAGAGATGAGTGTTTTTGTCATTCTTTTCCTGGTCTGCAAAGTATTCGGCTACCTGGCGTTGGGTTTTGAACCCGTCTTTGAGCTCATATCTGCCGTCGGCCACAGGCTGTAGGAAACGTTCGCGAGCCTCGTCGGTATACTGTCCGAAGTAGTCGCCTATAAACCAGTCCATGATCAGCGGCTTGGCCTGAAGTTCGGGGTTGATCCAGAAATCGTAGCCGTATTTCAACTCGTCAGGGGTGAAAGGTAGGGCTGGATTGAAGATGCCAAGCAATCCGTGGATCGCATCCATCGGGATCTGCCATATGCGGAAAAAGCCGAGAACATGGTCTATGCGGTAGGCGTCGAAATACTCCGACATCTTTTTGAAACGAGACTTCCACCATGCAAATCCATCGCGGTTCATCTCTTCCCAGTTGTAAGTCGGGAAGCCCCAGTTCTGTCCGAGTACAGAGAAGTCGTCGGGCGGAGCGCCGGCTTGACAATCAAGGTTGAAGAGGCGCGGATTGAGCCATGCATCGACGCTTGTGCGCGAAATGCCGATCGGAATGTCGCCTTTGATCGCCACACCCTTGCTGTTGGCATAGTCTTTGGCGGAGTGCATCTGCTTGTCGAGGTTGAACTGAAGATAGTAGACGAAGTTTATTGCATTGGCATTATCAGATGCGACACGATCTATCTTGATTTGATCGTAGACGGCATATTCGCCCCATTGATTGTAGTCAGGGGTTCCAAATTTGTCTCTAAGCACGCAAAAAGACGCATAAGGCTTCAGCCAATCTTCGTTGCGCTTGACGAAGTCTTTGAACGCTTTGGTCGACATTACTTTCCGGCCGTTTTGTTCAAAAATCTCACGCGCGAAATCGAGCTTGCCTTTTGTCACGCGCTCGTAATCGATCTCAGGGAGCGAATTGAGTTCTGCGCCAAGAGAGTCGTAATAAGACTGGCGTTCGTGGTCGTCGAGTGTGCCGAGTTCCGACAGACGGAGATACATGGGGTGGAGAGCAAATGTCGAATTCGCGTTGTAAGGATATGAATCGGTCCACGTGTGGGTCATCGTGGTGTCGTTGATCGGAAGCAGCTGAAGGAAGTTTTGTCCCGTTTCGACACACCAGTCGACCATGTCGTGTATGTCGCCGAAGTCTCCGACTCCGAAATCCTTGTCTGTTCTTATCGAGAAAACCGGTATTGCGGTACCGGCGCCTTTCCAGGGAGTCAGAGGATTGATGAAACGCATTCCGGCTATTACGGTTGCGTTGTCTGAGTCGACCGTCGCACCGATATATCGGTTTGATCCTCCTTCCCATGCAACGACATTGCCTTTTGCCGCATCGAGAATTACAAATTTATACTCTGTTGATGCGCTAAGCCCTTTGGCGGGAATATTGGCGGTCCATATAGGATAGGCCGCGTCGTTCATCTTGACTGCGCGATCTGTATTCCAGTTGCCGAGTGCGTCGGCTGATCCGCATATTGCGAGAATCTGATCAGGCTTCACCATAGGTGCCGCAACCTGAATCTGCAGCGAGCCTTTGCCGGCTTTGATGATCTCGCCGTTTGATCTGCGTTTGCAGATACATTCTGTGAAAGCTGACGAATAATATGGCTTGTCCCAAGGCTGATCCTGCCATCGGTCGTAGACGACAACATCTCCGGCTTCCGCGCAGATGTCGAGACGATGAGGGTGTCCCCATTCGTGAGTCACGTGGCCTTGCTCGTTGCGGACTATGTAACAATATTCGATCGCTGTTGTATTTTCCGGCACATCTACAGTTATTGACCAATGTTCGGAATCTTTTATCGAAAGTTTGACAGCTTTGTCGACATCGCAGCTTCCTAAAGCCGCAATGTTGCCTGAAATATAGACTGACTCGCCCCAATTGGTGCGGTAATCAACATGAAATGTAAGTTTCATGGCTAAGTGGGTTTGCTTGATGTTTGTAAGTTGATAGAATCTCAAAATCTAATTAAGCGTAAAAATAGTAAGATTATAGCGAGCTGCCAAATCTTTTTAATTAAATTTTTAAAGATTATGTTTTTATTGGATTGTCGTCATTGACTTGTGCAAAAAAAAGCCCGGCAAACGCCGGGCTTCGTTATCATGTATGCAGCCAGTTATCAGATCAGTTTCAGACGCTGCTGAACATCGTTGAGTTTAGCTTCGTCGTTGAGGCTGTAGTAAACGTTTTCGAGCAGTTTCAGAGGATCGGGGTTTTCGGGATCGATCTGATTAGCTTTTTCGAGATATACGGCTGACTCCTCAAGGAGGGGCTTGACGGTTGATTTGAAGTAAGCTTCGATTTCGCTTGCTTCAGACGGGCCTTTGTCGCTTGCTTCATAAGCATCTGCATAGATGGCGCGTCCATAGTAGTAGTTAGCCGATGAAGACTCGGGATTGAGAGTAAGAGCCTGTTTGTAGGCGGCCTTAGCCTCAGCGCGGTTTTCTTCAGTGTCATAGATCACGCCGAGCACGATGTAATATTCGGCGTTGTTGGGATCCTGAGCGATGGCATCCTTGATGGCTTTCAATGCGTTGGCATTGTCTTTCTTCACAAGATAGTCATTGATGATGAAGCGGATGTAAGTGGGGTCTTCTTCGCCGTAAAGAGGAAGTGCTTCGCGTGCGAGAGCCACGATTGTTGCGCTGTCCTTGAGTTCGTTGGCAACTGCGATAGAATAGTCGTAGATGTTCTTCTTTTTGTAGCCGAGATCTTTCGATTTCATGAAGCAGTCGAGAGAAGCCTGGAAGTCTTGAGCCTGCCATGCTGCGAGAGCCTGGTTATAAGCGATTTCAGACAACAGTGTATCGCCGGGTACAGATATGCCTTTGAACTTGGTGGGCTGTGCCGACATGTCGAGGTAGATGCCCCATGCTCTGTAAGCTCCTTTGTAATCCTGGATATTCCAAAGGCTGATACCATTATTGTTGTAGTCGTTGTAGTGACCTACGAGGGTGTTGATGATGTCTTTCGAATATTTGGTTTTGATCTTGCCCTTTGCGTCGGGTACAGAGTCAAGCGAAAGAGCTTTCATCATGTAATCATAACCGTTGATAAGATTTGCACCCATGGTAGCTTCGCCGTTTTCGGGCAGTTTGCCGAATGCCTGAAGACCGAGGAGGTTGTCATATTCGTTGAAGGCTGCCTTACCGGGGATGTACCATGTCTGAGCCATCGACTGAGTTTCAGGGTTAGTGAAGGCCGGAGTCACGATTTCAACAACTTTTTTCATCGGCTCCTTGGCTTTCATCGAACGTTCGGCGTCCTTGAGCACATTCAGTTGGGCAAAGGCGCTCACACCACACATGATGCTGACACCTAAAAGAATGATTTTTTTCATGTCAATAGTTTATTGAGGGTTAATTGTTAATCTTCATTTTCTTCGTCAGCGGAGTCATCGGTGTCGACTTCTGCTGTGTTGTCATCTGCGATTTCGGGCAGTTCTTCGCCTTCGATCACTTCTTCAACTTCTTCGTCGGGATCGGCGTTGACGCAGCATACAGATGCGATGACGTCGTTGCGTTTGCCGAGGTTGATCAGGCGCACTCCTTGTGTCGCGCGTCCCATCACACGGATATCGGCCACATGCAGACGCAGGGTAATGCCCGATTTGTTGATTATCACGAGGTCGTTGTCGTCGTTGACACTCTTGAATGCAACGAGTCGTCCGGTCTTTTCGGTGATGTTCATTGTCTTCACTCCCTTGCCGCCGCGGTTGGTGATGCGGTAGCTGTCGATGAGCGAGCGTTTGCCGAAGCCTTCCTGTGAGATCACCATGACGTTGTCAGTGCTGTCGACAGGCATGGCAATCAGTCCGATGACTTCATCATCGCCCCCGTCAAGACGCATGCCGCGCACACCGGTCGATACGCGTCCCATGACTCTGAGCTGGCTTTCGTGGAAGCGGATGGCGCGTCCATTGCGGTTGGCCATGAGGATCTCAGAATTTCCATCGGTGAGTTCTACTCCGATAAGATTGTCGTCGTCGCGGAGGATGATGGCTTTCTTGCCCTTGGCGAGTACGCGCGCATATTCGGCGAGCGATGTTTTCTTGACAACGCCGTTTTTGGTGGCGAACACCAGGTAGTGAGAGCCTGTGAATTCTGGATCGTCGAGCTGCTTGCAGCGGATATATGCATTGACCTGGTCTCCAGCCTCGATGTTGAGAAGGTTCTGAAGTGCGCGGCCTTTGCTGTTTTTAGCTCCTTCAGGAAGCTCGTAGACCTTGAGCTTGTATACGAGACCACGGTCCGTGAAGAAGAGCATGGTGTTGTGCATCGATGCCTGATAGATGTGCTCAATGAAATCGGTGTCGCGTGTGCTGCTTCCTTTCGCTCCGACGCCTCCGCGGTTTTGAGCCCGGAATTCGCTGAGCGGAGTGCGCTTGATATATCCGAGATGAGATATCGTGATGATCATTTCATCGTCGGCATAGAAGTCTTCGGCGTTGAAGTCTCCGGCAGTGTAGTCGATGTCGGTGCGGCGTTCGTCTCCGTATTTGTCGCGGATCTCGATAAGTTCGTCGCGGATCACCGATCGGCACACTTCAGGATCGTTAAGTATCGATTCGAGGAATGCGATTTCTTTTTCAAGTGTTTCGTAATCGTCTTCAAGTTTGTGCTGCTCGAGAGCTGTGAGGTTGCGCAGACGCATTTCCACAATAGCCTGTGTCTGAGCATCGCTCAGGCCGAAGCGTTCGCTCAGGCGGCGGCGTGCTTCTTCGGTGTCGCCCGACGACCTGATTATGGCTATGACTTCGTCGATATTCTGCGAAGCGATGATCAGACCTTCGAGTATGTGGGCTTTTTCGCGGGCTTTACCGAGAAGGAAATTGGTCCGTCGGGTGACCACATCGTGACGATGGTCGACAAAAGCCTGAAGCAACTCTTTGATGTTGAGTGTTTTGGGGCGTCCGTTGACAAGCGCGACATTGTTGACGCTGAACGATGCCTGCATCTGCGTCATCTTGTAGAGCTTGTTGAGGACAACGTTGGCATTGGCGTCGGATTTCAGTTTGATGACGATACGCATGCCCTTGTAATCCGATTCGTCGTTGATATCGGCAATGCCGTCGAGTTTCTTTTCGTTGACGAGGTCGGCTATATATTTAATGAGTTCGGCTTTGTTGACACCATAAGGGATCTCATGCACGATGATTGATTCGTGGTTAGCCTCGCTTTCGATTTCAGCCTTGGCGCGTATCACGATGCGTCCGCGACCGGTCTCGTAAGCTTCTTTGACCCCGTTGTAACCATATATTGTGCCACCGGTTGGGAAGTCGGGAGCCGTGATATGTTTCATGATCTCGGCTATCGATATTTCGGGATCTTCGAGCACGGCGATCGATGCGTTGATCGATTCGGTCAGGTTGTGAGGCGGCATGTTGGTGGCCATGCCGACAGCAATACCCGCAGCGCCGTTGACGAGCAGGTTAGGGAAGCGGGTGGGGAGTACGACCGGCTCGGCTTTTGAGTTGTCGTAGTTGGGCTGGAAGTCTACGGTGTCGCTATTGATGTCGGCAAGCATTTCTTCTCCGATTTTCGAAAGGCGCACCTCGGTGTAACGCATTGCTGCAGGGGAGTCGCCGTCGACAGATCCGAAGTTTCCGTGGCCGTCGACAAGAGTGTAACGCAGCGACCAGTCCTGAGCCATGCGGACAACAGTGCCGTAGATCGATGAGTCGCCGTGGGGGTGATACTTACCCATCACTTCTCCGACGCAGTTTGCCGATTTCTTATGAGGCTTGTCGCTCGTGTTGCCCATTTCATTCATTCCGAAGAGCACGCGGCGGTGAACCGGCTTCATGCCGTCTCGGACATCAGGCAGAGCTCTCGACACAATCACCGACATTGAATAGTCGATGTATGCCGACTTCATTTCGTTTTCGATATTGATCTTAAAAATACGATCTTCTTCTAACATGTTTTGTTTTGTTAATTAGCATATTAGGCCAATGCCAACCGCCATTGTGGCGTTTCGCACCGGATTATTCTTATTTAGTCTTACAAAGGTAATGATTTTTTTATTTATATAAATATTGTGGAGGGTAAAATTTTGTCGGCCATCATTGCAAAATTCATTTATGCGAGGTGTGAAAGAAACCTGCTTTGTCAAAAGCTATGTCAAAAATCGGGTGATAATCGAATTTGCCGATTAAGGCTCGGTTTCATAGCGGTCGTCGCGATTCTTGGTCGGTTTATTTATGAAGAAACTGCCGAAAATGCGAGTGATGAATGTGAGAGCTCGCTGACGCTTGGCGCGGATTAACTTTATTTGGGAAATATGATTTTGATGAAATTTGTTTATTTATTACTTTTGTCTCGGCCGCAACTTTTAGCGGACTCTCGAGAAGTTAACCTTAGCAAACTAACCGCTTATCGATAAAATGGTATATTACAGCACTGAACAGCCCGACGAAACGGTCAGCATGCACGACGCAGTGTCGTCGTGTGTGCCGCAATCAGGTGGGGTGTATATGCCAGCCTCGCTTCCGCGTATTCCCCATGCGTTTCTTCAGAATATGAGCGACATGAGTCTTAGAGAAATAGCTTATGTCACGACTAATGTCTTTATGGGCGAGGACATTGATTCCGCTATAATAAAGCGTGTCGTCGATGAGTCATTGTCGTTCGATGCACCCATAGTTGAGATCTCCCCCGGTCTATATGCTCTTGAACTATTCCACGGGCCGACAAAGGTGTTTAAAGATATAGGGGCGAGGTTTCTCGCAGGCTTTTTTGATGCGATGAACCCATGTGACGGCACAGTACTCAATGTACTCGTTACCACTACCGGCAATACCGGCATGGCGGTTGCAAACGCATTTGCGGATAAAAAGAATGTCAATGTGTTTATCCTCTATCCTCACGGTTCGATGACCCGCGGCGATGCTGCAGCGATGGCTATGGCCGGATCTAATATTCATATATTGGAAGTCAGCGGCTCAATCGACGATTGCAAGTCGATGGTATCGTCGGCTTTTGCTGATTCGTCGTTGCGGGAAAAGGTTTTGCTGACCTCGGCCAATTCGACCAACTTCGCACGCCTGATGCCTCAGGTTGCATTGTTTTTCTATGCCATGGGTCGGTTGGTCAGTTTGGGTGTCAAGCCCGAAGATGTGGACATCGCCGTGCCTTCGGGCAATCTGGGCATGCTGACATCCGGTTTGATGGCCAAGCGCATCGGCCTGGAGTGCGGGCGACTGATCGGGGCGTGCAATGCCAACAATTCATTTGACAGATATATGGCGACCGGGCGTTTCGAACCTCATCCGACAGTCCACACCTATGCTCGTCTGATGGACATGTCGTCGCCATCCAATATGTCGCGCTTGCTGGCTTTGAGCGGTGGCGACATCAATGTGCTCAAGGGCGATGTCGATTCTGCCACTGTGGGCGATGATCTGATAGCATCTACTATCAGGTCCATAGCCGATAAGTCGGGATACATTGTCGATCCCCACACGGCTGTAGGAGTGGCGTCCCTTTCGCTTCACAGGCGTGGAAAGCCCGAAGGACTGGTGTTCGCAACGGCTCATCCCGATAAGTCGCGCGAGCTAATGGCGTCGATATTGGGACGCGATGTCGCGACGTGTTCCGGCTTGTCGCAGACCCCGTCGGGTTCTTATCGCCCCGACAGGCTGCCGCCGACATATCCGGCTTTGAAGAAATACATACTCTCTCATCAATAATATCAACCAATTAATACAGAATTGATTATGTCAAGCATCCGTAAGACTAAAAAAGGAATCCGTTATGCATGTGGCGACGCTGCCGCCGAACTTCTTATCGCATCCTATGCAGTTAAAGACTTCGATCGTAACGCCACTTCGGAAATCATATGCGAAATCGCCGAACTTCAGGTCGATGCGCTCGCAAAGTGCTCGTTTGTTTTTGATAAGGTAAAGTCGGACTACGAAGATGGCAAGGCTTATCGCACAGCACGTCGCAAATACTCGTCGGCAGCCTTCCGCAAACTCAATGAGGAAGTGAAAACCCGCATGCAGGCTATCGTCGACAAGATGAACGCTGCCATGCCTAAACAAGCTTGATCACGTCGTCTTAACTATAGTACAGACGATAGATGAACATAGCTGCACTGCTGCTCCGCATGGCGGGGTGGTCGGTCGACATATCTGTGCCCGATTATAAAAAATGTATCATATGTGTGGCTCCGCACACAAGTAACTGGGATTTTATTCTTGGCAAGCTGGCTTATGCGTCGGTAGGTCGCAAAGCGGGTTTCCTGATGAAGGAAGCATGGTTTGTATGGCCGTTAGGTTGCTTTTTCAGAGCGATTGGCGGCATTGCAGTGCCAAAGAAACGCGGAGCGAAATTGACCGAATATATTATCGAGAGGTTTCAATCGTCCGACCATATGCAACTCGCAGTCACGCCCGAAGGCACACGTAGCAGAGTGACACAATGGCGCACCGGCTTCCTTCGCATCGCCGAAGGGGCCGGAGTGCCCGTGGTGCTTGGTGCGATAGATGCCGCAACCCGTAGCATAATCATCAGGCGTGAATTCAAGCCGACCGGCGACGTAGACGCCGACATGCGTGCGATCAAAGACTATTACAGGCAGTTTACGGGCATAAAACCTGAGAAATTCACGGCTGAATACTGAACTCTGTCGAGAGCAAAAAATAACTGTAATTTGAAAAATCTCAAACGCTCATAAAGATGTCAAGCCAGTTAAGACTTGCGGCATTATCGCTCGACATAATGCCGGGTGACAAACAATATAATATGCAACTTCTCGGAGAACACATGGCTTCGCTAAGCGGTGATGTCGATCTGGTGGTTGTTCCCGAACTGTTTTCCACAGGCTTCGTCTCCGATGGCGAAAGGCTCGGACAATGGGCTGAGACCAACGGTGGTGAAACGGTGGCGCAGCTGCATCGTCTCGCAGCGGCGCATAATGTCGCTATCGCGGGCAGTTTTCTTGCTAAAACCGGGTCGGCGTTGTGCAACCGTGCATTTTTCATCGAGCCTAGCGGCGACGAAATGTTTTACGACAAGCGTCATCTCTTTTCGATGAGTTCTGAAAGCCGTCTGTTGTCAGCCGGCGATCGTCCGATGCCGGTTGTGCGCTACAGGGGATGGAACATTGCCGTGGCTGTCTGCTACGATCTTCGTTTCCCCGTGTGGTGCCGCAATGTCGGTTTGAGTTACGATCTGCTGATATTTGTAGCCAATTGGCCCAAGGAACGGGAATATGCCTGGAAGCACCTGCTGATCGCGAGAGCCATAGAAAACCAAGCTTTTGTGGCAGGAGTAGACCGTGGAGGAGTCGATAAGTTCGGTCACTATGACGGGATGACGTTTATTGCCGATTTCTGTGGACAATCCATGCCGGTCGACCGATCGCCGGCAGTTCCCGGACTTGAAACCGTTGTCCTCGACCACGGCTCTCTGGACAGATGGCGAAAAGACTTTGCGGTCTGGCAGGATGCCGACCGCTTCAATGTCGAACTCTCCTAAAACGCTTGAATTCCATCGACTTTGAGATTAACTTTGATATACGATCATTATGGCTTTTTTTAGCCGATAATTTCGTTTATTGAGATAAATAGCATATCTTTGCAGAAGATATCGGGGACTGTATTAGCCCCGGTCTCATAACCAATCAGAGAAATTATTTATATATAACTAATAACTAAACAATTACTTAATCAATGAAAAGAGTTTATACCTTCGGTGACGGTAAGGCAGAAGGCAATGCCGAGATGAGAAATCTTCTCGGTGGTAAAGGTGCTAACCTCGCTGAAATGAATCTCTTGGGAATGCCGGTGCCCCCGGGCTTTACTATCACAACTGAAGTCTGCACCGAATACACCCAATATGGAAAAGAAGAAGTTGTGAAACGTCTCAAGGACGACGTTGAAAAAGCTATAGCTCACGTTGAAGCGCTCACAGGTAAAAAATTCAACGATCCGGCAAATCCCCTTCTCGTATCCGTACGTTCAGGAGCCCGTGCATCAATGCCCGGCATGATGGACACAGTCCTCAATCTCGGTATGAACGATGCAACCGTTGAATCTCTTGCGCAAAAAAGCGGCAATCCCCGCTTTGCATGGGACAGCTACCGCCGTTTCGTTCAGATGTACGGCGACGTTGTGCTCGGCATGAAGCCTAAGAGCAAAAATGACATCGATCCGTTTGAAGAAATCATGGATAAGGTCAAGGAAGAAAAAGGCGTCAAACTCGACACAGAGCTCGATGTCAACGACCTCAAAAACCTTGTTAAACTCTTCAAAGGCGCCGTTAAAGAATTTACAGGAAAAGATTTCCCCGACAGCGCATGGGAACAGCTCTGGGGCGGTATCTGCGCTGTGTTTGACAGCTGGATGAACGAACGCGCCATCCTCTATCGCCGCATGAACCAGATCCCCGAAGAGTGGGGTACAGCTGTCAACGTTCAGGCAATGGTCTATGGCAACATGGGCGACAATTCAGCTACCGGTGTGGCATTCAGCCGCGACGCTGCCACAGGTGAGGACATCTTCAACGGTGAGTATCTCATCAACGCACAGGGCGAAGACGTCGTTGCCGGTATACGCACACCTCAGCAGATCACAATCGAAGGTTCTCGCCGCTGGGCAGCTCTTCAAGGCATCAGCGAAGAAGAACGTGCTTCAAAATATCCCTCACTCGAAGAATCAATGCCTGTCTGCGCACAGGAACTCTTTGCTATCGCTGACCGTCTCGAAGCATACTACAAAGATATGCAGGATATGGAATTCACAATCCAGGACGGCAAACTCTGGATGCTCCAGACCCGTAACGGCAAGCGCACCGGTGCCGCAATGGTGAAAATCGCCATGGATCTTCTCCGTGCAGGCGACATCGACGAAAAGACAGCCCTTATGCGCATGGAGCCCCAGAAGCTCGATGAACTTCTCCACCCCGTGTTCGACAAGAGCGCCCTCAAACGCGCCAATGTCGTGGCCAAAGGCCTTCCCGCATCTCCCGGCGCTGCAGCAGGTCAGATCGTATTCTCTGCTGACGAAGCTGAAGCATGGGCTGAAAAGAAACGCAAAGTGGTTCTCGTCCGCATCGAGACTTCACCCGAAGACCTCCGCGGTATGGCAGTCGCTCAAGGCATCCTCACTATGCGTGGCGGCATGACTTCTCACGCTGCTGTTGTTGCTCGCGGCATGGGCAAATGCTGCGTCTCCGGAGCCGGTGAAATCAAGATCGACTACAAAGAAAAGACCGTCGAAATGGGCGGCAAAACATACAAAGAAGGTGATTGGATCTCGCTCAACGGTTCGACCGGCGAAGTTTACGACGGTCAGGTGCCTACCACCGAACCCGAACTTGGCGGCGATTTCGGCGCAATCATGAACCTTGCTGCTAAATTCACAAAGACACTCGTCCGCACAAACGCCGACTCGCCCCGCGATGCTAAACAAGCTCGTCACTTCGGCGCTCAGGGCATCGGTCTCTGCCGTACAGAACACATGTTCTTCGAAGGCGACCGCATCAAATCTGTCCGTGAGATGATCCTTGCATCGGACGAAGAAGGCCGTCGTGCAGCTCTTGCCAAACTCCTCCCCATGCAGCGCGGCGACTTCGAAGGCATCTTCGAAGCTATGGACGGCTATGGTGTGACAATCCGCCTCCTCGATCCCCCGTTGCACGAATTCGTTCCTCATCAGACTGCAACTCAGAAAGAACTTGCTGACGAAATGGGCATTTCTCTTGCCGAAGTCAAAGCAAAAGTTGACAGCCTTGAAGAATTCAACCCCATGCTCGGTCACCGTGGTTGCCGTCTCGGCATCACATACCCCGAAATCACCGAAATGCAGACACGTGCAATCATCGAAGCTGCTCTTGCTTGCAAAGAACGTGGCATAGATGTTCACCCCGAAATCATGATACCGCTTGTGGGTTCTCTCAAAGAAATCCAGCATCAAGCCAACGTCATCAACGTTACTGCTGCTAAAGTTTTCGAAGAAAAAGGCCAGTCGATCCCCTATCTCGTTGGTACAATGATCGAAGTTCCTCGTGCTGCTCTCACTGCAAACGAAATCGCTTCGGTTGCCGACTTCTTCTCGTTCGGCACCAACGACCTCACCCAGATGACATTTGGTTTCTCTCGCGACGATGCACCCAAATTCCTCAAATTCTACAAGGAACACGGCATCATCAAGACAGATCCCTTCGAAGTGCTCGATCAGGAAGGCGTAGGCCAGCTCGTTCGCATGGGCGTTGAAAAAGGCCGCAGCGTTAAACCCGAACTCAAGGTCGGCATCTGTGGCGAACATGGTGGCGAACCTTCATCGGTTAAGTTCTGTGCAAAACTTGGCATGAACTACGTCAGCTGCTCACCCTTCCGCGTGCCCATCGCCCGCGTAGCTGCGGCACAGGCTGCTATCGAAGAATAAGCGGTTAACCCACTCTATCAATAAGATAGGCGGTAACGCTCCGATAAAAAGGAGGTTACCGCCTATCGTGTTCTTAGACCGTCCGCACGTTTTGCACGATTATCGTGCAGAACATGATGGCAAAACTTACAAAATATTACACTAATTCCGGAAGCCGACTTACAAGGTACTTACAATGATAGCGCCCTCTCTCGCACCGGCGAGATTGAGGATCCCTATGTGATGCAGTATTGCTCACGTAAGATCATAGAGTTCGTTGAGGCTCTAAACAAGGTGGACTCCGGGCATAGGAGTGTGCAAATGACAGAACCGTAATGCACGAAACTACGGAATGGCGATAAACCCGATCATTGTTGCATCCAATTCGGTTCTCTTAGATTCAGATGAAGTAGTAAAGCTATTATCCTTTTTTAGTAGACGCGCAATACCGGAGTAGGGTGTCAGCGGTGGTATTTTTCCATGAGAGTGTGATAGGCGTCGGTCTGTTTGTACTGATCGATCCAGGCATTCAGGGAGTCGCGTAACTCCGGGCGATCTGCGGCAACTATCCATGGCTGAAGTTGCGACAATGACACCGGTGTCGATATGTCGATCTGCGGGTAATCGGCGGCCAGTCGCTTTGCTACGGACTCGTTGACAACAGCTTGCTTTATTTCTCCTAAGGCGGTCAACAGCACTAATTGTTCGGCACTGTAATCAGGGTCGGACATTATATAGATTGTGTCGCCAAGCTCTTTTGCGAGATTGGAGAGTCGTTTGCGATAGGGCGACGATTCAGCAATCCACACAGTGTCGCGCAGTATTGACATCTGCGGCGGTATGGTAGAGTCGATGCTGTCGATTGTGTCGTTTTTCATTCTTACTAAAACCTGACGGTCGACAAACACGTCATCGGTCAGCAGAAACTGATCTTTCAGTTCCGTCGATGCGGGGATATTGGCTATCACTACATCAAACCGACCGGTATTGAGGCCTTCGAGTGCGTAGTCGATCGGGGCGAACGGATGGAAATCGATTGGCAGGTTGTGGATCTTGGCTATGTCGCGCAACATCTCGTAATCGAAGCCGGTCGCAGAGTCGCCGGAGAATGCATAGCTTGTCGGCGATAATTCGATCGCAACCGCAATGGTGTCGCCCCCTGGTCGCTGATAGCGGTTGGAAATTGTGGCTTCGTTAGAGTGGCTGCATCGTCCGAGCAGCCACATGGATGCGAGGGTGAGGATGAGCAGTGATATGAGTATTGGCAATTTGCCTTTTATCGGTTCGTGGTTCATATGTTCAGCAATATATTATTGATAGTAATGCTTATATTGTAAATTAACAAATGAACTCAGTTTTTGCTTATCGATAAGCGTTAATTGGCAAAATCGATCGACAATCCGATCTGAAAGCGACGCGGGTTGAGAGGGTAATCCGGCAGCGAGAAGTAGTTGTCTCCACCGATCATGCCTTGGTTGAAATGAGAGAACAGCACGTAGAAACGTGTTTTCGATAACTTCATGTTGGCATAAGCGTTCATAAACGGATAGTTGCCGATTTTGACATCGTGCTGATTGGCAAACGATGCTGTCGCAGGTTGATAGTTGGGTGCGTAATATTTGGAGTAATAATCGCAGTCTACGCCAAGTTGAACATAAAGCGTTGCAATCTTGAAATTCAGATACAGGTTTGAATAGATGGCAAGCTTAGGGATCGACAGAATGTTTTCGTCCGACGTTGTCTGATAGGTGATGCGGTTGTCCCAATGCAGTATGCCGAGCTTCAGCCGTTGGTCGAGCCGCGCGCTGAATGTCTGTATGTTCGCTCCGTGTTGCTGAGGCAGGAATGAATTGTTGAAGTAGATATAATTCTGGATATTACTTGCTTCTGCCGAGAGGGTAGTGCCTGTGAATGGTATATTGAGCCTTCCGCCGAAATTGACACGTCTGATCTTTCCGAAATCATTCTGCCATATGAAGTGGTTCGACAGATAATGGTTCATCAGATAGGGCGGAGCTTCGTTTCTGAAACCGCCGAAACCTTCGATTGACACTGTATCGCCCAACAGTTTGAAGCGTGTGGCCACGTCGCCGTTGATTCGTATGTCTCCGACTTCGTCACCGAGCACTCCAAATTCAGCCGTGGCGCTGTAAGTCAGTATCGAACCGCGTTGTTTGGTCAGCTGTCCGCCGATGCGGGCAAGGTTTTGCGTTGCTTTGGGATTGATCGATTCTATCCCAGTAGGGAAGGGTGTGAGCCCTTCGATGCGGGCGAGAGTGTCGGGTGTCTGGTTGAATTTGCGTATCTCATAGGAGAGATATGCCGACAGCCCGAATTTTGCATACTTGTTGAATCCTTCGAGAAGCGATAGTCCGACCGTGTTTTCGATCGACGAGTATGTTGTGTAGTCGCGGGTATATCCGGGCGATAGATAGGTATGTTCGAAGAATTCGCCGTCCTCTTTGGCCGAACCATTGTTGAAGATGTGCTTGCCATCGCGGTAGTGCAGGGTCCATATAAATGATGTGACCGGGATATAAGATCTTACCGTCTTCATGGTATCGGCCTCTTCGTCGAGGATTTCCTCTTCGTGCCAGAAACCGATCTTATATCTGTTGTTGAGCAACATATATGTGCCTTTGAGACGTGTGTGAGCGTCAGAAAGCCTGGTGGGGATTGACTTCGGGTCGATTGATGCAACACCGCCTTGAAGCACAGCCGGGTCTGTTATGTACAGTGGATCGGTGATGCCGCCGTTTTCCTTGTTGACCGAGTTCCAATGGTTAAGAAAGCCCTGAAATTCATATCTGTCACCGATGTATGATCCCGAGAATCCCCATATCAGGTTTTTAGCGGCCTGATAGTTGTAACAGCCTTTGGAGTATAGGTAGTCCACCATGGCGCCAACTTGGGCGCGGGCGTTGATGTTGCCGGAGAAAACAGTCGACAAGCGCTCCTGCGAGTTGTCGCGGCCACCGGCCGAGTTGAACGACAGCAACGTCATCGGTATTCTTGTGTTGTAGAATTTCATTGTCTGCACCGATGGCAACCATGTGTCGATGGCGTCTTGAAAAAAGAAATTGCTCATCGGAGCGCGTTCACTTATGATCATGTTGATGCCTTCTGCTCCGTAATTACCTGTTGTGGCCCAGGCGTCGGACCGCATTGACGGCACTGATTCCTGGCCGTAATTGTTGGGCAAAGTGTCAAGCGTAGACGCTTCTCGGAGGCCGAGCGGCTCTATGATTTTCCATGCATACGATGGCGCTATCACCTGTTTTTTGACGGGTGGAGCAGTGGGCTTGCGCTGAGAGTGAACCGGCACGATGCTCAGCGACAGCAATAGCAAAGATAATATCTTTCTCATATATTGTGCAAATGTACGAATTTTTCGAAAAATCTTGGTTATATTTGCACTCTCTTATTCATCAATCGAAAAAATCATCAGTTACAGCTGGTTCTCGACAATCACTCTAAATAAGTATGGCAGGAAGTGAATATGCACTGAAAAATCGTCGTTGGCTTGCCGACAAGGCAAATGAGCCGGGCGTAATGGCGCTTGACAAGAATATCTTTTACAAGGTCATCAAGAAAGGAAATACCGACGCTCCGAGTCCTAATCGCAACAGTGTTGTCACTGTTCACTACATCGGTAAAACGATCAATGGAAAGACTTTTGACAGCAGTCGCGGTGGGGCTGCTCCGGCTATGAGACTACGCGAGCTGATACAAGGATGGGTCATCGCATTGCAAAAAATGCATGTCGGTGACCGGTGGGAGATCTATCTGCCCGCCGAGATGGGCTATGGGCGCTTCTCCCAACCGGGCATTCCGGGAGGCTCAACGCTTATTTTTGATATAGAATTACTTGGCGTGAATTGATTTTCACCCATTCAAAATAAATTGTTTAAACAAAATGAAATTTACTACTTTCGCAGCTGCAGCATGCTTGACCCTGGCTGTAGGTGCTTGTAAATCGGCCTCCGACTATGTGGAGTTGCCTGCCGATGTGATGGAAAACAAAGTGCGCGGCGCCTGGGCCGGAAAAATGATCGGCGTAATGTACGGACGCCCGATGGAATTTGCATCCAATTGCGCGATCTACACAGATTCAATCAAATGGACTCCGCAGAACATCGAGGGCGCTTTGATCGAAGACGACATCTATGGCCAGCTAAATTTCATGTCGACAATGGAACGCTATGGACAGGATGTCGAAATCGACTCTCTTGCTAAATACTTCGCCTACGCCGAGTTCCCGCTGTGTCATGCCAACCTGCAAGGCCGTAAAAATTATTTCGACGGCATACCTGCGGCCGAACTTGCGTTGCCGCAGAATAGTATCCACTGCGAAGATATTGATTTTCAGATTGAATGTGACTTCATCGGCTTCGTCAATCCGTGCATGCCTCAGTCATCTAATGATATGTGTGAGCGGGTAGGAGCGATAATGGCTGCTGCCGACGGCATGTATGCAGGCATGTTTGTCAGCACCATGCACACATTGGCCTACGAACTCGACGACCCTAAGGAGATCGTTGTCAAGGCTCTTGAATCGATCCCCGCGGAAAGCGGCTATGCTCAATGCGTCAGAGACGTACTTGCCGCTTATGAAAATGATCCTGAAGATTGGCAGGCGGCATGGAATGCGCTTGATAAGAAATGGGCTCCTTACGATATCTGTTCGCCCTATCTGCCGTTCAACATTGATGCGAAACTCAATGGAGCTTATGTTGTGATGGGTCTTCTCTATGGCCACCGCGATTGGACTCGGACAATGGAGATCACAATCCGTTGCGGTCAGGACACCGATTGCAACACAGCGACTGCAGCCGCTGTTCTTGGCATTATCGACGGATATGACGCCATCCCCGACGAATACAAATCTCACCTTCCGCAGATTGCCGACAGTTGCTTCCTCCACACCGACTATTCATATAATAAAGCGGTTGCCCAGACTCTCGCATTCATCAAAGAGAATGTGGAAAAGAACGGTGGATCGGTCAGCGACAACATCTATCGCATAAAGAAACAACAACCTGTCGCCGCTCCCTTTGTCAAGGGATTCACCGGCATAGAGGTTGCCGAGCTTGTGCCTGTCACCGAAGAATCACGATGGAACTTCTCCGGCAAGTGGGAAGATTTCTCATATGGCGAAGGTGATGAAGCTCCATATAAAGTTGCAACGACTCCGGGCGACAGTGCGTCAATCGAGTTCGACGGAACTGGTGTGGCTATCCTCGGCAGCTGGAACACAGACGGCGGTCGTGCTACGGTTTCGATCGATGGTGAGCCGGTCAAGACTATCGACACTTACTATGTGAGCGAAGCCGGAAAATTTGAAGGTAACAGAGCTTATCTGTTCTACACGATTGATTTACCCGACGGTCACCACACATTGTCGCTTGTTAATGAAACTGAAAATAATCCCAAATCGACAGGACATAAAATCTATATAGAGAAGATTTTATCGTATAAGTGACTAATCATGTGGGTTAGATAATGAAGCCTTACTGCTCCGAAACTATTGCGTATATTGAAAATTATCTCTACCTTTGCACTGCAAATGTGAGATACAAGTATCTGCATGGGTTTCGGGGCGTAGCGCAGTCCGGTAGCGCACCTGGTTTGGGACCAGGTGGTCGCAGGTTCGAATCCTGTCACCCCGACTAACAATAAAACCACTGACAATCAGATGTTTGAAGCGTCTAATTTTAGTGGTTTTCTTATATACAACCTAATCGATTGTCCTCCAAATTTTCGACTTTTGGGGGACTTTTTTTGGACTTTTTTGAATATTGGGGGCAAATGTTTCACCAGTTTCACCAAGTGGTGAAACATTTCTTGAGAAATTATCTCGCCTTTATCGTTGCAGATAAGGTGCAGTTTGAACCCGTAAAAACCGCAGGAAACATCTGCCGCGCTGCGCTATCCCCTCGAACGCCTTGTGCATGTGGATACGTTGGTTCCTGCATACTCTCAGCAACGTGCTGTCCACGAAACTGATTCTGGTACACTTCCCATGCAGACGCTTCATGTTGAAGATTACAAGCTGTACCACAGTTGATTTTTTACTAATTCTGTAAACCGATTGTATGAAATGGTGTGAGGGAACAGATGATGGTGTCTGACACAAATCTCATTCAAGTGAAAGTATTTGAGACACTTGTGGTTTGAGGTATGGAGCATGATCATGATGACGATAATCTCCTCCCCCCCTGTGACATCCTGCAATCGTGGGGGTGATCACGTTACCTTCCAACTTTGAGCCTGTCAAAACTACGATGGCAGAGTATTGCGTTAAAAATCTTGCAGAATTCATCCGCCATTACGAAAATTTCAATAACTTTGTCCTCGGTGAGCATAGTGATAAGAGTATTTGTTTTAATTTAATGCTTTTAGCGCTATTTGTCAAATTTTCAATCATTTAATTTTCATCGAGCTCACGTTAAATTATTATCATAGTAATTAACTGATGTTTCACCATAAGGAATTATGAAAACGGCGTTTTGGATTTCAAACCGGATGCGGCTGTCGTCAGGCGACAGCAATTCGGCAGGGGCAGTGATTGCCGTTGCCGGTGTCGCCCTTGCGGTAATGGTGATGGAGATAACACTCGCTGTCGTATCGGGCTTTAAATCCGAAATAACAAGGAAAATCACAGGGTTTGACTCTCAGATCACAATTGCATGCCCTTACGATGGAGTCTCAGGAGAGCAGGATGACATGATCAGACTGACTCCTGATTTAATGGAGTATATAACGGATAACGGCCGCATCGATCTGTCGCCCTCTGTCACCGTCCACTTGCCTGCGATGTTAAAGACTGACGACGATTTTGCTGCAATCCTGTTCGTCGGCCATGACGAGGCTCATGATCTTAGTTTTGAAAAAGAGAATATTGTCGAAGGTATTTTCCCCGATTACAGCCTCGAGGAAAATTCAGACAAAATAGTTGTGTCGGCACCCGTGGCAAGTGGGTTGAAGTTGAATATTGGAGACAACATCTATGCTTACTTCTTTATCGATGGTTCGGTCAAGACGCGCAAGGTTGGCATTGCCGGCATTTATAAGTCTAATCTGACAGAGTATGACAAGACCGTGGCCTATGCACCGGTTTCATTACTTCAGAAACTTATAGGTGCCGACAGTGACGGAGGCACTCTCATCGAGATCGGAGGTCTGTCTGTTGATGATATAGATCTGCAGGGCATAGCCTTGCAGCAGCGACTGACCGATGCATTCAGCGCCGGCGATCTTGACAAATTTTATCCCGTTACAACAGTCAAGCAGAGTGGGGCGATCTATTTCAACTGGCTGTCGCTGCTCGACACCAACATTGTGGTGATCTTTGTTCTGATGCTGTGTGTGGCGTTGTTCACTCTGATTTCAAGTCTGTACATGATCATTCTCGACCGCATCCCGGCCATCGGCATACTGAAATCGATTGGTGCTTCCCGTCGATGGCTGACGCGATTGTTTGTCAATATAGGCATGAGGCTTGCTGTCATGGGAATGATTGTCGGAAATGTATTCGGTCTGGGCATATGTATGCTTCAGTCATATACGGGCCTGCTCAAACTCGATCCACAGATGTACTATCTCGACGTTGTACCGATCGAGGTCGAGCCGGGGCCGATGCTTTTGCTCAATCTCGGGGTCATTCTGGTCGCCTGGCTGATATTGTTTGTCCCGGCGCGTTCGGCCGCACGTATCGACGCTACCGAGAGTATGCGCTATGAATAGGAGGCGCGGTCTATGAAACTGCGCCTATGACGCGGGGCTTTGATCTTTTATCGAGATAACTTGTTATACTAATAAAAGTGAAACGCGGCATTCAGACCGCATTATCTCAAAATAATTCATTAAATTTGCTTTTCAATATAATAGGTTTATAACTATCAATGACTAAGACAAATTCATTACAACAGCTTATAATCGAGGGTATTCAAGAACGTAAAGGTCGCAACATCACGCTTGTCGATATGTCAGATATCGAGTCGGCGGCAGCTTCGCATTTCATCATTGCAGAAGGAACTTCGACGATGCAGGTAGGTGCGATAGCCGACAGCGTAAGGGAATATGTACAGGACAAATCGTCAGTAAAACCGTACAATTATGACGGATACACTAATTCCGAATGGATTGTGATCGATTACGGAGACACTCTTGTCCATATATTTGTTCCCGAGGCGCGTAGCCGCTACAATCTCGAAGAACTGTGGAGCGATGCAGTGATTACTGACGTTCCCGATCTCGATTAAAATACATAGCACTTAGAAATAATACAGACAATATGCCTTTACCCAATATGTCGCCCAATCAACCGAATAAAAAAGGCTTCAAATTCAGTATGTACTGGATGTATGCCATTGTAATCCTGTTTATCGCAGGTGTTTACTATCTCGACGATAACTCCATCACCAAAGATGTCAGCTACTCTGACTTCGAGCGATATGTCGAGCAGGATCACGGCATCGTGAAGATAATCGTCTATTCAGACAAGAAAGAGGCCGAGGGCTATCTATCGGATTCCTTGGCATCAGCATTGTTCCATCAGCGTCAGTTCACGCCCGGTCAGGGACTTGTTGCCAAAATAATCACCGACATACCTTCAGCCGACAAGCTTGACTCAAAGATCGATGAATGGCGTGCGACCGGAGCATTCACCGGTGAAGTGAAATTCGAGAAAAGTGGACAGTTCAGTTCGCTGTTCTGGACTTTCGGACCGATCTTGCTGATGATTTTCTTCTGGTTCTTCATTATGAAGCGCATGTCGGGAGGCGGCGGTGCCGGAGGCGGTGGAGGCGTGTTCTCTGTCGGTAAGTCAAAAGCGATGCTTTTCGATAAGGACAACGCTGTAAAGGTGACATTTAAAGATGTTGCCGGACTCTCGGAAGCAAAGACAGAGATCGAAGAAATTGTCGAATTTCTCCGAAATCCCAAACGATATACCGATCTTGGCGGTAAAATACCCAAAGGTGCTCTTCTTGTAGGCCCTCCCGGAACAGGTAAAACCCTTCTGGCTAAAGCTGTGGCCGGAGAAGCCAATGTGCCGTTCTTCTCAATGTCGGGTAGTGATTTCGTCGAAATGTTTGTCGGCGTCGGAGCTTCACGAGTGCGCGATCTCTTCCGTCAGGCCAAGGAAAAAGCACCATGTATCGTATTCATCGACGAAATCGATGCTGTCGGTAGAGCCCGTGGCCGCAATCCCAACATGGGTTCAAATGACGAACGTGAGAACACCCTCAACCAGCTCCTGACAGAAATGGATGGTTTCGGCAGCAATAGCGGTGTAATCATATTGGCCGCTACAAACCGAGCCGACATACTCGACAAAGCTCTTCTGAGAGCTGGCCGCTTCGACCGACAGATCTATGTCGATCTCCCCGACCTCAACGATCGCGTGGCGATATTCAAGGTTCATCTGCGCAATATCAAGATCGACGATACTCTCGACATTGAGCTTCTTGCCCGTCAGACACCAGGCTTTTCTGGAGCTGAGATTGCCAACGTTTGTAATGAAGCAGCGCTAATTGCGGCGCGCAACAACCGCACAAGTGTAGGCAAGGATGATTTCTCTGCTGCTGTTGACCGCATCATCGGAGGCCTTGAAAAACGGTCGAAAATTACTACCGACGAGGAAAAACGAGCTATCGCCGTCCATGAAGCAGGCCATGCTACAGTGTCGTGGCATCTCCGTTATGCCAATCCTCTGATCAAAGTGACCATCGTGCCGCGTGGTAAAGCTCTCGGAGCAGCATGGTATCTGCCCGAAGAGCGTCAGATCACCCCTTCACAGGCATTGCTCGATGAAATGTGTTCGACATTGGGCGGACGGGCTGCTGAGGAACTCTTCCTCGGGCGTATATCGACAGGAGCGGCCAACGACCTGGAACGTGTAACCAAGCAGGCATATGCGATGGTTGTATATTACGGCATGAGTGACAAATTACCTAACTTGTGTTACTACGATTCATCGGGTCAGGACTATGGCTTCTCCAAGCCTTATAGCGACGAACGAGCAAAGATCATCGATGAAGAGGTTTCGAGAATTATATCCGAGCAATATGAACGGGCAAAGGCCATTCTGCTTGAGCATGCCAAAGGACATGGCGATCTTGCCGACACATTGATCTCAAGGGAAGTGATTTTCACAGAAGATGTCGAGCGCATATTCGGTAAGCGTCCATGGACATCGCGCACCGACGAGATATTTGCATCGAGAGCCAACGAGCAGAATTCCGACGACAGCCCGGTGGAGGACGTGGAAGCCGAAGATGCAGCATCGCATGAAGATAACGGCGGCGAAACGTCTGATGATAAAAAAAATGAAGATGATCCTACACCACCTCCTTACAACGGTTGACACCGTCTTAAGTGTCTATCCAATAAACAGCGACAGCCTTGCAATCCGCAAGGCTGTCGCTGTTTATTGACATGCTTGTTGCATCAATAACATTATTCCCGCAGATCAGTGCTTCTGCTTCTTTTTAAGATCAGGAAGGAAAGCCGCTACGGCGCCGAGCAGCGGAGTATAGGTACAGAAATTAAATACCGGTTCAATGCCGTACTTGTCGGCAAAGCCTCCGAGTGCTGCCGATACAATACCTCCGACCCCGAATGCAAAACCGAAGAATAGTCCGGAGATCATGCCGAGACGGGTAGGGAGAAGCTCCTGGGCATAGAGCAGGATCGACGGGAATGCCGACGACAGCATGAAGCCGGAGCAAAAACTCATTGCCGATGCAAGAGCCAACGGCACATGCGGTAGCAACAGGCTGAATGGCGCACTGCCGAGTATCGAAACCCAGATTACAGCCTTTCGGCCGTATTTGTCGCCGAATGGGCCGCCGACGAGTGTCCCGGCAGCCGTCGACACCACGAATACAAAAAGGTAGATCTGTGATGCCGATGTGCTGACTCCGAATTTATCGATCAGATAGAACGTGAAGTAGCTTGACATACACGCCATATAGATATATTTAGAGAAGATCAGGACGACGATTATGCCTATGGCGAAGCTTGTCTTGGCCTTTGACAATGGCAGGGTCAAGTGCTTGTTTGCCGTCGTTTTGTTTACAGCTCTATCCTTAAGATATGCTCCGTACCATCAGCAGATCGGGCGCATGGCCATGAAACACATTGCCGCAAAAATGAGAAACCAGAGCACATAGCGCCTGTCGTGCGGAGCTACGATCAATGCTACAAGCAACGGGCCGATCGACCCTCCGAAGTTGCCTCCGACCTGAAACACCGACTGGGCGAAACCTCTGCGTTCATGTCCGGCGAGGGAGGTGATGCGGCTCGCCTCCGGATGAAGCGTCGCAGATCCTATTCCGACCAGAAACACAGCTACCAATATTCCGTTGAGCGACGGCGAGCATGCAAACAGCACTATGCCGGCCGATGTGCTGATCATACCCGCTGGCAGACTCCACACAAAGGGCCGTTTGTCGAACACATATCCAACAATTGGCTGAAAGATTGAGGCTGCCATTTGGTAGACAAGTGTGATCAATCCTATCTGTGCGAAACTCAGGTGAAGATCGCTTTTGAGCATAGGATACACTGCGGTGATGACCGACTGGAGGAGATCGTTAAGACAATGCGACGCGCTGAGCGCCAGCAGAACCGGAAATGCCGGCGTTGAACTGATCCGGCGTAATTTCTGAACAAATCCTGTCATTGACATTCACTTCGTATGTAATGATGATGAGCGGTGCACTCGTGCAGACTATGGTCGACAATGAGGTGGCGGTTAGCCATTTCGGCAATCGTGGTCATCTCATGCGAAACAAGCACGATAGTTGTAGAATGTTTTAGTTTTGAGATTATTTCATAAAAATGTGCCTCGAAGCGCTTGTCGATATAACTCAGTGGTTCGTCGAGCACAAGCAGTTCGGGGTCAGAAATGATGGCCCGGCCGAGCAGTGCGCGCTGCAACTGGCCGCCCGAAAGTGCGCCGATTGCATGGTCGGCGTGATCGGCCATGTCGACAAGCGCGAGCGTTTCTTCGATTTTTTTCTCCCGGCGCTCCGGCGTGATATTCTTGACTCCCAATAAGCCCGATGCAATCACTTCTCGGACTGTAATCGGAAAGTGTGAGTCGATTGTATTTTTTTGAGGGAGATATCCGATGCGCAGCACTCCATGTTTGCCATCATGATATGTAACGCTCCCGCGGTCAGGCTTGAGCAGTTTCAGCATTATGCGTAGCAGAGTCGTTTTGCCACCGCCGTTAGGACCGGTGATAGCTATGAAATCTCCGTCGTTGACATTGATGCTCACGTCCGACAGCACCATGCGCCCTTCGCGCTCAATCGATATGTCGTTGAGCGATATGAGTTTTGTTGGTTTGGAGTTATCTTGACAGTTCATTAGCGATGGTTTCTAATTGCGACATCCAGTCATAGGCAAGCGGATCGATGGTTACAAGCCGGCTGCCGATTTGATCATTGATTGACTTTGCTTGTCGCGAATCAAATTCTTTTTGGAAGAAGAACACTCTGACATCGTGGCCTGCCGCATGTTCGATGATCTCTTTAAGCCGGCGCGGCGATATCTCCTTGCTTTCCTCGCCGACGGCGATTTGCTCGAGACCATAGTCGCGGGCATAGTAGCTCAGCGAAGGATGCCATATCGCGAATGCCCGCTGCGGCGCTCCGGCGAGCTGCTCTGCGATCTTGATGTCGAGAGAGTCAATCCGTGACAGCAGCCGCCCGAGTGCTTTGCCATATTCATCGTGTTTGCCAGGATTGATACGTTGCAGCGCGGCCGCAACATTTTTAGCCATGGCCTTGGCATTTTTAGCTGATGTCCATGTGTGTGGATCTGCGCCTCCGCTGCAATCGCCGTGATCATGGCTGTGGGTGCCATATAACCGTTCGATGCCTTCCGACGCATCGATGGTTTCGGTCTTTCCGGCCGACGATTCGGCAAGCGCTTCTTCAAATTGGAAAGCTCCGACAGTGACAAACAACTCGCTCTTGTCGACAGCCGCACGTCTCGACATCGATGGCTCGAATGTTTCGGGGTTCGAACCTTTGTCAAGAACCGTGACGACATCGTAGTCATCTCCCGCAATTTGTTCGACAATATTGCGCAGAGGCTCGATGCTGACGGTGAGCCGTGGCTTTTGCTCGTCTTGGCTCTTGTCGGCATTTTTGCAGCATACGGTTGTAAGTGAGAGGGTGATAAGAAAGATCGATGCAAATCGTTTGATCATTGCTGTGGATATTTTTGTGCAAAGTTAAGATTTTTTTAGTTCAGTAGCATACCATATCGTAGAATCATCGTATATTTGCAACGCAAAACCGACATTTGGTCCGGCTATATTAATTATAAAGTATGAGCGTTTCTAAACTTCAGCTTTGGCGCAGTGCCAAAGATTACTTTTTCATTACTTTTGGCATGGCAACCTACGCCTTGGGGTTTTCTGCGTTCATCCTGCCGGAGAAAGTCGTCATCGGAGGTCTGGCAGGTATCGGAACTCTGATCTATCTCTTGACTGGTATTCAGGTTGCAGTCTCCCAGTATGCTTTGAACCTTCTGTTGCTTGCCATCGCATATCGTGTGGTAGGAAAGCAGTTTGTATTAGGCACGATCTATGGTGCTACGATGATATCGGTGTTTGTCGGCATTTTTCAGCCATTGTTCACGTCTCCGCTTACAAGTGAACCATTCATGAACATCGTCATCGGCGGCATAATGTGCGGCTTTGGCATCGGCATCACGTTTGTACACAATGGCAGTAGCGGTGGCACCGACATTGTCGCCGCAATGGTTTCGAAGCACTCTAATGTGAGCATCGGGCGCATGATGCTTTACACTGATTTTTTCATCATTTCGTCGTCTTATCTGATCTTCCACGATCTGGACAAAGTGGTCTATGGTTTCGTGGTGCTTTTCCTCGTCTCATATATGGCCGATCTGGTCATCAACACAAACCGCCAGGCCGTACAGTTCACGATATTTTCTCCGCATTGGCGCGAGATTGCCACAGCCATCAACAACGAAGCCAACCGAGGTTGCACCGTCTTGAGCGGCACCGGTTGGTACAGCAAACAGGAGGTCAAAGTGCTCCTGGTGATGTGCCGCAAAATCGAGTCTGTAACTATTTTCCGCATAATCAAGTCGATCGACAGCGATGCCTTTATCACCCAGGCTAACGTCAATGGAGTGTATGGCAAGGGCTTTGACGAAGTAAAGGTCAAGATGAAAGTCGACGATCAAGGGACTAAGACCCATAAGACGCTTAACGACACAAACGCCTAAGGCGCCGGGCAGAGTTGAGCAGAGGCTGACTTTGTGTTAATAAGAATGTTTTCACGACAAAGCCTTCCGATAAATTGCCGGGAATTCAAGTAGACAAAAATAAATTCACTTTTACAGCAAATTAATTCATCAGGTTATCCTTGAAAGCGCCGCGTCGACCTTGGATCACCTTTGATGTGTTAAATGACGAATAAGTACTCTGATTATAAATCAGATGGCAACGATGTTGCTGTTTGGGAGCAGTGTGCATTTCTGTTGTATGTACCCCTGTCACATATTCATTTTCATCAACCGCCATATGCCGTTTTAAGCCTTTCACCTTTTAGCACCGAAATTCCGACACTGAATTTGGATGACCAATGCGCGTACTCGTACATAGGATAACTATGCTCCTTCTCCGAATAAGCAAATCTGACGTATTATCTGGATTGAACATTGCCGCTACGTAGCAGTTTGATCCATCTATCTTCATGATAAAATCGCAGTGGCTGATTTGTGAAGGGGTCGTGGGGATTTTTTATTGTAAAATATTCCATATAAGGAAAACTTTTGCTACATTTGCAGTGTAAATATACAAAGAGCGTGTAATGAACGAGTAACCGAAATATAAAATCATATTGAGTGCCGAAGTAAGAAATTTTATTAAATCATTGCCGCCAAAGGCAGCCAAAAAGGTGGCCTATAATCTTAATGTTGTCGCGGGTGGTATGATTGATAAAGAATTGTTTAAAAAATTGACTGGCACCAATATTTGGGAGTTCCGCACTTTATATGCTGGGATGTGTTATCGGCTACTTGCTTTTTGGGATACTGAAGAAGATAGGTTAATAATTACAACGCATGGTTTTATTAAGAAAACCGACAAGACACCAGCTAAAGAGATAGATAAAGCAGAAAAAGCAAGAGCATTATATTTTGAACAAAAAAAATAATAAAATTATGAAAGATAAAGAATGGTATACGTTGGAAGAACTTACCGATGAAATTATCGGTGTTAAAGGCACTCCGGAGCGCGAAAGCTTCGACGCTGATGTCGAAGCAGCTTTAATTGGTGCGTCTATCAAGAGCGCCAGAAAGGCCAACCACCTTACACAGGCGCAACTCGGTGAGCGTGTAGGTGTTCAAGCTGCACAAATATCAAAAATAGAGAGCGGACGTAATCTCACTATATCGACTATTGTCAGAGTGTTGAAGGCTCTCGGTTTAAGTGCTGAATTTTCAATTTCAGGGCTTAAGCCCGTTGTTCTTGGAGCAAAATAATCCACGTTGAACAAGATTTTACGCCCCGAAGGAATTACCGACCTCCAGGGCGTTTTGTGTCCTTCTGATTGGTAATTACAGGGCATAATCTGTAGCGTTAAATACCGTTGCGCCTCACCGTCCTCGTCAAGCCGTCAATTAAACGGTGAAGCGAACGGAGTACAAGCGAATTGCGCAATTATCGACGACGAGAAAAAACGATGATCAAGGATTCAACCTCTGGTGCCATCGTGGTTTATGAAACCGCGCCTAAGATCCTGCGATCCTTTCGAGTTCTGATCTGCTCGGATTATGAGAGACTATTTGTCCCGACGGATCGATGAGCAGCGATCCGTAGCCTTGTTCCAGATGAAAATCGTCGATAATCTTACTGGCCTGATTGCCCGATACGTTGAATTGGGTTTCTTCTTTAAGACCGTCGCGTCTGACAATTTCATGAAACAGCTTTTCCGATTTGTCAAAATTGACAGATAGCAGATCGATCTTGGAATTGATGTCATCTTCATCGATCCATGTTGTATAATCATTGGCCGTCTTGCGCGAATCTCCGTCGCTTGTCGACCAGAAGTTGATCAGCACGTATTTGCCTTCCTTTTCGCATTGTTCGATGATGCGGTCGATCTCGTCAACAGCCAGTGTCGGCATCTGTTTGCCGATCGACGTGTTGAGGCTTGTGCGGTTGAAGCCCGACGATGTTATCAATAGTCCGATAAAAAGCGAGCATATAAGAATAGTTTGTTTTATATTGCCGGTCATGATGTTTTTCTTCTACGGTGGAGCACGGCTGCAGCCGTGCCCATATTTAGAATAAAAAACGTCACGACGACCGAAAAGTTCATCGTCCAGGAGCGTATCCGGTGTCTTTCAGAGGATTGTCTTGTCCGTAGAAAGGGGGGGACAATAACTGTTGCAAGGTGGTTCCGCTGTGGCTGTCGACATACGACATCACGATTTTATAGCCGATGTAGCGTCCGGCGCGCCCGGGCGCACTCTGCGAGAGCACGGACGTGAACGGAGCCGGGCTCAAAAGCTTTTCGGCTGTCGTCTCTGATTTGTCAAACACCATTTTAGATGTCAGCATTTTGTTCCATAATTCAGCTTCGTTGTCGTTAAGCCATTTAAGTTCTTCGTCAGTGTAACCCAGTGCATCTTCAAGCCGTGAATTGTCGACCAGACGCATTTTGGCAAGCGTGACCGCCCCTTCGTAGATCAGACGGTTGATCACACTTGTCGATCCTGAGCTTTCGAAAGGGTAGGCTGTAGCCACCAGTGCCTCGGCGATGTCATAGGGTATCCGTTCTGGCGATTTTTGCGTGCTAAGATATGCCGGCATACCGGAATAGGCCGGATGCTCGCTGCCGAGATAATGGTTCAAGGCGACTATCATCACACTGTCGGCAAACATTATGCTTTTGGTCTTGCCCCATATTGCCGTGGCGAAGCTTTTTGCCGGTAGTTCAAGATGCTCCCGTTGAGATTCCGACACAATGTGTCCTATCCACCTCCCGATAGTCTCGCCCGACGGCGAAATGGAGTCAATATCGTTGTAGAACCATCTTACCGGTGCAGACGATAGCCATGAAGCCACAGAGTCATCCGTCGCGTCAAGTCCCATTATGGCATACATCGCATCGAACTCACTGTGCCGGTGGGCTATATAGTCGTGAGCCTGTTCAATATCGGTCTGCCCGGTCATGAATTCTGAGGCTACGTGTGCGAAATCCGCCACCTTGGCAGATTCCATTCTGCGGTTATCTGCACACGATGTCAGGGCTAAGAATGTCGCGGCCGAATAAGCCGCCAATAGTTTTGGGTTTACTTTCATATTAAATATAACGTTTGAAAACCTCGAATCAGTATTGCATGCTTGAAAACAACTCTTGCAGCGTCCGATTTCATGCGTTGCAGTTGGTCAAATTGGCCATAATTTAAGCCCTATTTGCAGGAAAATGTGCCGCCGATGTCCGATTTGAACGGATTAATTGCTACTTTTGCATGATAATAGCGATGAAAAAAGGGATTCGAAATATTATAACGCTGCTTCTCGTGGTGTTTGCCATGTCTGTTCAGCTATATGCTGACGACACGGGTCAAGCGCCCTATGTCGTTGTCATTGACCCTGGTCATGGAGGCAAAGACAGCGGATGCGTCGGGCAACTCACCAATGAAAAGACAATTGTGCTTGATGTCGCATCGCGTCTCAATAAGCTAATTGCCGACAATTTCCCCGAAGTGAAGATCGTGATGACACGCGACGACAACCGCTACATCACATTGCAGGGGCGCGCTGCCATTGCAAATAACGCCAACGGCAATGTGTTCATATCGATCCATGTCAACTCGGTCGACAAGCGTAACCGCAACCGCAAGTCGATACACGGGGCATCGGTCTACGCTCTCGGATTGCACAAGTCGGAGAGTAACCTTGCTGTCGCCATGCGTGAAAATAGCGTGATGGAGCTTGAAGATGACTATAGTCAGGCTTATCAAGGCTTTGATCCAAAATCATCTGAATCTTATATCATTTTTGAACTTAGTCAGAATAACCATATTAACAAAAGCATTGAACTTGCCGATGCCATACAGCACGAGCTTGTGACAACTGCCGGAAGAGCGGATAAAGGTGTGCGTCAGGCTGGTTTCTGGGTGCTTTGGGCCACTGCTATGCCTTCTGTTCTGATCGAACTCGATTTCATCTGCAATCAGGAAGCCGAGCGTTTCATGAACAGCGACAAGGGCAAAGACAAACTGGCGTTGGCGATTTTCAACGCATTCTCAACTTTCTACTCTCGCCACAAGAATGACGCCCATGGTCCGAGAGTCGGCAAGAACGTCGATACCTCCGTTATTGCACAAGGCCGCAATGACTCCAAACCGGCGACAAAGACCGTCAAGGATAAACAGTCTAAGGCAAAAGGCGTTACCTATCATGTTCAGATCCTTTCTGCAAGAAAGAAGATTCCGGCTGGCGACAGGGAGATAAAGGGAGTGCCCGATGTCAACTTTTTCCGTGATGGTAAGTTTTATAAGTATTACTCCGGCTCTTTCAAATCGAGGGAAGAAGCAAAAAAACATCTCTCCAAACTTAAAAAGCGTTTCCCTAAAGCATTTGTCATTGAGATGAAAGATGGCAAGATCAGGTAAACTGACTATGATGAATATTAACGATACATTCTATATTGAAACCAAATGAAAAAGATTTTTCGCAAAGAAGTGCTGATTGGACTTATCGTGATCGTTGCATTGGCGATATTGTTTGTTGGTATTGACTTTTTGAAAGGGGTCAATGTGTTTAAGGCAGCCAACTATTACTATGCCACATACACCAATGTGGAAGGCCTTGCTGTTTCGGCGCCGGTGTCAGTCAATGGATTTAAAGTTGGACAGGTCAGGGAAATCAACTATGAATATGACAACCCCGGTCATGTGAAAGTTGAAATCAGTCTCGACAAGAACCTGAAAGTGCCGCAAGGGACTCAGGCTGTGATAAAGACTGATATGCTTGGCACTGCGACGATCGAACTGAACATGGGCACTCAGTCCGGTTTTCATGCAGTAGGCGACCAACTCGAAGGCGTCATCGCCGGTGGGTTGATGGAAAGCGTTTCAAACAATCTGTTGCCATCTGTTGCCGGCATAATGCCTAAGATTGATTCATTGCTGACCAATATCAATACCGTTGTCAGCGACCCAGCATTGCTCAACTCGATGAAACGACTCGATAAAATCACTTCCAACCTTGAGACGGCCACTTCGCGTTTGGCTGCCGTGATGGCTAAAATGCCTGCGGTGACTTCTGATGTCAAGGAGATAACGGCAAGCCTTGCGAAGGGAACAGACGATCTTACTGTTTTGACCGGGCGCATGCGAAACATTCCTGTCGACTCTTTGGCGGCCGATGTTGCGGCTGTCGCCGCCAATCTCAAGGAACTCTCTGCTCAACTCAACGATCCGGAATCTACGATCGGCAAACTCACCCACGATCCGGCATTGTACAACAATCTCAATTCGACTATTTCGAGCCTTGACTCGTTGTTCATCGATATTAAGAAAAATCCCAAGCGTTATATCAGCATTAAGCTCCTTTAATGCTTATTTAAAATCATTTTAAATAACGTTTGAGTGCGCGATACTTGCGGAAGCGTTGTTAATCCTCTGTTTATAGGGGTTTCACGCTTCCGTTTTATTTTGGAATATTATTGTGGAACATTAGCTTTTGGCGTTTAACTGCTTGTTCGATAGGTTGTTGGTCGCAGTGCTGTTGCCGCTATTTGAGTCGGTTCGATGTGTGCTTGCGTAATTAATTGAATGGTATGCTGTTGCACCGCTGCAAAAAAAAGCAAATTATTTGATGATTGTTTTTTCAGAAAAATATTCCGAATTTTGCTATGAAGAAATATAAAGACCCCCGGTTAAAAACATTCCCGACACAATGGAGAAAACTCATCAACAACTTTGGGATGAATGTCTTAATTTCATAAAGGACAACATCCCGGCGCCACAATACGAATCGTGGTTCAAACCGATCACATCTCTCGGCTTCGAAGATCGAAAGCTGAGACTTATGTTGCATTCTCCTTTTGTTGTTGATGTTCTTGAGCAGCGTTACATGGACGTGCTCAGTTCTGCCATTAAAAAAGTATATGGAGCAGGGGTCACGCTCACATATTTCTTCCATCAGGTAAAGAATGAACCGGCTACTACAGTAGGCATTCGCACTTCAGCACCATCTCCGACGATTGTTTCGCAATCGAAGTCTCAGCCTGCAAATCCGTTCCAGGCTCCCAAGCAGCAGCCGTTTGATCCGCAGCTCAATCCGCGCTACACTTTCGAAAACTATTGCGAGGGAACCAGTAATAAGATCGCGCGCGCGATAGGCGAGACCGTAGCCACCAACCCGTCGGTAAAGACATTCAACCCGCTGTTTGTGTTCGGATCTACAGGTGTCGGTAAGACCCACCTGATCCAGGCGATCGGTGTGCGTCTGAAGGAAACCAATCCCGATGCGCGTGTTCTCTATGTCAATGCACGTCTGTTCGAAAGCCAGTATACTGCTGCGTCGATGAAAGGCGAGACAAACAACTTCTTCCACTTCTATCAGAGCATCGATACCCTGATTATCGACGACATTCAGGATCTTCATAAGAAGCCGGCTACACAGAACACATTCTTCCATATCTTCAACCATCTGCATCAGAACAATAAGCAGATCATCATGTCGAGCGATTGCCCTCCTGCAGAGATGGATGGTTTCGAAGATCGTTTGTTGTCGCGTTTCAAGTGGGGTATGTCTGTTCAGCTCGAAACTCCCGACTTTGACTTGCGTCGCGATGTGCTTCGTCAGAAGGCTGAGCAGGATGGGGTTGAACTCTCCAATGAAGTGATCGACTACATCGCATCCAATGTCACAGATAGCATCCGAGATCTCGAAGGCATAATGGTGTCGCTCATCGGTCGTGCCACAGTGCTTAACTGTGAGATATCTCTCGACCTTGCAAAAAGCGTGATTGCAAACTACGTGAAAATCAATAAGAAGCAGATAAACTTTGAACTTATTGTAGAACACGTATGCTCCTACTACAACATCGATCCCGACAGCTTGTTCACTAAATCGCGCAAACGCGAGATTTCAGATGCGCGTCAGATGCTAATGTACTTAGCTAAGAAGCTGACTAAGATGCCGTTCACTGCGATCGGTTCACGCATTGATCGAAATTATGCGACCGTGATCTATTCTTGCAAGAATATCGAAGAACGTCTTGCTCTCGAGAAGCAATTGCGCGACGATGTCAACGCCATCGAAATGGCATTGAACACCTCGATGGAATAATCAGTAAGCGTTAAAAATTTCACCCGCTCCTCCATCGGAGAGGGTGAACGCCGCAAATTGTTCGTTTTTTTTGCCTCCGAAGAAAAAGGAGGCAAAAGCATCGAACGTCTCGCCGAAACCGACTTTGACGCTATGCTCCCAATCCTCATTACCGATTTTACCTCCGAACTTTCCGACACCGACGACAAGCCCAACTCCGGCGACCTATCGGTATGGCGCAGCGACGGCTCTATACTCGAAGTCCGCAACGTCATATCCCTGCGATATTCCTTTTACGGAGGTGGGTGAGACGTAAAGTTGCTCACCTCCGGCGAGTGCCGCTGTCTGCGCGACTGCTGCATCTTCCGCATAAACGGATTGGAGGTATTCCTTTGATACCTCGATTATAATCCAAATATTATAACTATAT
The DNA here is from genome assembly GCA_910587475.1 of uncultured Muribaculaceae bacterium. Classification (GTDB taxonomy): domain Bacteria; phylum Bacteroidota; class Bacteroidia; order Bacteroidales; family Muribaculaceae; genus CAG-873. The sequence goes on along the minus strand of CAJUMR010000016.1, from coordinate 6,602 downwards.
TTGCATTATGAAACAACTTTATTACCTCCTCTTTATAATATTTTCCGTGGTTTTTGCGAGCTGTACTACATTCAAGTCTATTAAATGTGGTAGTCCGTCAACTGACACCTATCGTAATTTTTCAGTTGATACAATAGCGGCGAATGATACTATTAAGAATGTGTTGATTTCTTCGGTCGACCACGATAGATATTTTGAGGACTCCAAATTTTCCGGTGGCCGTTTTAACAGCGAAACCATCGGAGAGTATTTTTCGCGTGTCAGAGGAAATGGGGCTTTATTGATTGTTCGCAATGATACAATTCTTCTCGAACAGTATTTTGGCAATTTCTCACAATTATCTCCCTCAAACATATTCTCAATAACAAAGGCAACAACCGCGTTATTATGTGGCATCGCAATTGATGAGGGCTATATGTCTTTAACCGACCCCGTAACCAAGTATATTACGGAACTTGATAACGCAGACCCTCTGTTTAAGGAACTTACTATCGAGCATCTGCTTGATATGCGTACTGGGATTGATTTTCAAGAAAGCTATGGCTGGAACCCATTCTCGAAAATGGCAAAGCTATATTACGGTAAAGATGTAGTCAACCAATTCGAAAAGTTGCATTTCACATCTAAACCTGGCACCGCTCATTATTATAATTCAATGGCTACTGCCTTACTGGGCGTAGCAATAGAAAGAGCTGTCGGCACTCCTTACTCACATTACATACAGGAAAAGGTATGGAAACCGCTTGATATGGAAGCCGACGCATTTATTTCTCTTGATGATAGTAAACATCGGCAGGCAAAGGCTTATGGCGGACTGGTGTCTAATGTCAGAGATTTAGCAAAAATCGGACGTTTATATATCAATGGCGGTGTATACGATAACAAGCGAATTGTGAGCAAAGAATGGATTGACCGCTCAACTCATTCTTCTTTGGATAACGAAGCATATTCGTTTGGTTGGAACAACATTATTACTCGCAAAAACGGCAAAGATATAGTCACTCCACGTTTTTTCGCTATCGGTTTATTCGGTCAAGTTTTATTTTGTGACCCAAAACAAAACTTGATATTTGTAACTTTGGGCGAAAAGAAAGGAAGTGAATACCATTTGCTTTTTGATGATTTTTGTAATCTAATGTCAAAGTAGCGTCTTTTCGCGCTCATCATATCGTCCATAACTTTGAGCAACCAACCTCAGTGTTATGGACTTTTCTTTTTACCCCGACGACCTCAACCGTCAGCTCGATGGGCTACTGCCCATCAATTTCAGCTCCGTGGAGCAGCTGCCCGGTCTTGAAGCCCGTACCGACGCTCATAGACGATAAGCTCTCGTATATACCGTGGGGCGGCGACAACCAAATGCCTTTCGATATTCTCGACCTCATAGAGAAATACGAAACACTCGCCACCTGCCAATGCTTCAACGCCGAGGTGTGCTATGGCGCAGGTCTGCGTTACGACACTTCTCTCTCATCAACCACCACTAAACAAGAAGTCGAGGACTTCTATTTAGACAACGACGTCGCCGTCAGTCAGGACTTAAAGCACTTTAGCATTGCGCAAGACACAATCAAGCAGAGCGAGCTGAAAGTCGGCAATTATGCAGAGCGGCGCATCGAAGCAGCCCAAAGGTTCGATACATGGAGGCGTAACAGCGCGAGGCGTGGCATCAGGAGCAGTACCACATGAGTTATGAGGACTACGAAGCCTATAACGAAATAAGGGAGACAGAGCTTTTGCCATCGCTTGCTTCTGTGCCCGAAAGCGAAATAAATACTATCTTTGCGGAAGCATCATTAGAACGGCAGGAATATGAACGAAGAATTACAGAAACAGATGGCCTTCGACCGGGAATACCTCAAGGATAAGAACATTACGGAGGTGTTGAAGACAGCAGTAAGTTATTGCGTGGCGAACAAACTGATCAGTCGCCAGGAGATCGCAACGGCGCAAGCATCGGGGCGCGAAGCTCTGAACAAGCTGGGCGCGAAAGCCGTGACAGCCTATCTGAGGAAGCTTTACATGGAGCAGCAGAAGGAGAAAGGATAACCGGCGAAGTTGGCGTAGGAGCGGGAGCAGAAAGTCAACATGAAAGAAATATTCCGATGGCGTAAGCGCATCTGAGCGTACAGAGATGCAATCTCGCTTTGTAGATTGGCTTTCTGACGACAACCTATTCAAAGGCATAGGTAAGACTCGAAGTGAAATCTTTGATGAGTTTGGCAATAAACCGAAGCCTATCGCTTACATACCTACAGAATTCCTAACTTTAGTTGGCCTGAATATATCCGACCCGCGCATCTATTGCGGCAAAGGGTATTTCATAGATCATGCACTGCGCAATCATGCGAAGTAGGGCCATCAGATATATATAAGATGTTGATGTAAGTAAATACCTCAATATCCAAACCGTGTTTGACAACCCCGACTCAATTAAGGAGACATTTGTAGACGGGAAGCGTACAGTTGTATTTATTAAAAAGATTGGCCGCTACTTTGCAGAGCTGACACAGATTGAGGAAGATGGTAAAATCATTCTTCATAAATCGACATTTAACCAAAAGAAAGAACCGTATGCCAAATTGAATGACATACGGCGTGAAAGTTCATCGTCGGAGGGCGGCACTTCCTCCATCAGTCATGCAGAGAAGCCTGCACCCGCAATAAGCCTTGAATCTCGTGGCGATGATATATTTTCTGACAGCAAAGATAATAAATCTTTGACAGATGAACGAATTTCTTCCTCAATAAGTTCTGAAGCGACTTCGTCGATGACGGGTGAAGAAAGCTCTGCGCAACCCTCTGGACCCAATGGTCTCCGAACTGCAGGCGTCGATGCCGAAGCCGAAGTAAACGCCGAGCATGAGCGTAGCAAAAAGAAGAGCGCTCGACACCTTGAATGGCGGGAACGCTCTGCAATCAGATGACACCGGACTCCGGACAAACCATCAAGACCCTATCGTATCATTTGATAGTGCCGCGAATATACAAAAAGAACTTGAAACACTCGCAGATCGTTATGACAATATTTCAAAAGAGCATACATTTATAGGTGATTTATCTAAGACGCTTGGCTTGAGGAATAACGGCAATCACAGCAATTATGGCACATTTGAAGCTAAGAACGTATCGGTGGTCCGCATCCGCATCAGCGACCATAATGCCGAGGTGAAGAACTTCAAAAAAGAGATGCAGAACGGTAAAATTCTACATCTCTCTGATAAGTTGTCCCTCGATTCTGATGGGTGCTTAACCGAGGCTCCGAATGGGCCGGAGGGACCGGACCTTGTTCCTACGTCCGACAAAGTTTCTTATGATGGCAAAGTTAACGCTTTGTCTACGGATAAACAAATTTCGGACGACGAAAGTCCTTCGCGAGTCTCTAATGATAAGGGCGCAAAACTTGAGCGACTATCTGTTCAAGCATCTGTTCAAGCCGCATTGGCAGAGGTGAACACCGAGCCGACACCGGCACAAGCAGAGAGACCCTGTCGTATCATTTGATTAGAGCGCAAATATACTAACAAATCTTGATAATCTTGCAGCAGAATACTTGAAAGGTCCTATAAACGAAGGGAAAATGACAATCAAGGCAACAAGCATAGTTGTGCACGAGGTAAGTTCTGACGAGGCGCAAGAGATGCTGGGACGCAATGGGGAAGCGAGCATGAGTGCCGCAAAAAGAAGAGCGCTCGACACCTTGAATGGCGGGAACGCTCAACAATCAAATAAGACAGACTCCGGTTTAGAGAACCATCAAGGTGCTATCATCCCATTTGATTAGAGTGCAAATATACTAACAAATCTTGATAATCTTGCGGCAGAATACTTGAAAGATCCTAAAAACGAAGTGAAAATGACAATCACGGAAACAAGCATAGTTGTGCATGAAGTAAGTTCTGACGAGGCGCAAGCGATGCTGGATCGCAGAGGGGGAGTGTGCATCTCGACACTCTCGTCGTCTCCAAACAGTGCCATTCAAACGCTGTGTCAAGCGCTGACGGAACAAAGATGATAAATAATTTTGAGACTATTACGAAACATTATCAACAAAAGAGGATGGTAATATGATATTATTTGTAGGGTGTAGTTCTAACTGGCAAGTACAAAATCATAGCTGAGAGAGATTGTAATTGGAGAGGAAAATCAAGGAGTGTATTGTCGGGAGAATAAAAAATAATATATTTGCAAATAGAAGCGGCCACGATGTGGATAAATAGTATTTAATATACTGACAGAACAATATGAAGGAAAAGGGAGATATAGAGAAACGGTCATTTACGGATTCAAACATATGGCCGAAACTGAGTCAGCACTGGAAGAATTTTCCGGAGGACGACCTGGACGATTATCCGGAGAGTCCGGAAATGAAGTCGCAAGGGAACGAGACGGGAACAGAGACCAAGGCAACTCCAAGCCAGACGGCAACTCTGACTGAACAATAAGCGTCAAAGAGGAAACTACGTTTGTGTCCATAAAATGGTAGACAAAGAAAAAGGACTTGCTTATCTTTCCTCGGCGTCACAATGGGTTCTGTAGAAAATAGATAAGCAAGGCCTTGAAACATCAATATATACTTGAGAAATTCGGGGAAAGAAAAGGGGCTGCGGTAACCGCCGCGGGCATCAGATGCTTACTAAGTGCAACACCGCAGTTCGCTTATAGCCGACTTTTAAAATCCGAAGCCTTTTTCCCGTACAAGGTCAATGTAGACTTTTGAAAAGTATTCGTTGTCTTTACGCGGGTATCTTACATCTGTAAATACCTGGGCAAGATGGCTCTTCCCGTTTTCTTCGACAAAACGTTGGCTGCTCTCCAGGGCCTCCTTTGCTGCATAGATGTCTGTAATGCTCTGGCGATCATAGTCGTGATATTCTTCGCGGTGGATGATGCCTCCTACGGGTATGCGGTCGCTTGTAAAGCCTTCGTTTGCCGGATAGCCCACTGTTATTGTAGTCACGGGTACTACGCGTTTGGGAAGCTTGAGTATTTCCGATATTTGAGGCGCATTGTATGTAGTCGTGCCGAGATAGCATGTGCCGAGGCCATTAAGCTCGGCAAGGGTGACAAACTGTTGGGCAAAAATCATAGTATCTTCGACTGCCCATAGCCATGCTTGGAAATTATCATATCCCGGCTCGGCGTTTCCGGCTTCGCACCATTTTTCAAAGCGGTTGAAATCGGCACAGAATGTGAGCACCGCAGCTGCCGACATCACAGAGGGTTGATTGAAATGTGCGGGTGACAGCAATTCCTTTCTGGCCTGATCTTCGGTGATGATGACACTGTAGAGTTGCATATTGCCGGTTGTGGGGGCGTGAGATGCTGCTTCCAGAAGTTCTTCAAGCATACGGGAATCTATTTTCCTGTCGCTGTACTGTCTTATAGTACGCCTTTTGGTGAAATAATCTGAACCTTTCATAACAAATGGAGTGGGGTTGATCGATATAAATTTTCCAAATTTCGACATTCTTATTCTAACAGCCAAACAATCCTGAAGAAAGTTTTCAACATTTTGAAAAATTTGCCGATTTTACTATTTGGGAAACAACTTCCATCTTGTATAATTGTAATTATCTGGTTATTAGGTTTGTAGTCTTTTATTTTGGAAAACTTTGGCGACTGTTGATATTTAAGATGGAAAATATTTTGTTCATTCAGAATAATTGTTGATCTTTGCACATGCCCAAATTCCGCGGTGGCGCAGGTCTGACATAACCGGCACGAAGCGGTTTTGTGCTCATTAAATCTAAACTCTTAAAACCAATCACAATTAAAAAGGTGGAAACAAAGTCACATGCCTATGAAGATGCTTACAACGCATCTTTGGAATATTTCGGGGGCGATGAATTGGCTGCCCGTGTGTGGGTGAGCAAATATGCCCTGAAAGATTCTTTCGGTAATATTTTTGAGCTGACTCCCGACGACATGCATCATCGCATTGCCGCTGAGATTGCACGCATTGAGAATAAGTATCCTAATCCGATGAGCGAAGCCGAGATATTCTCGTTGCTTAAGGATTTTAAATATATTGTGCCGCAAGGCAGTCCCATGTCGGGCATCGGTAACCATTATCAGGTCGGATCGCTGTCCAATTGTTTTGTGATTGGTCTTGACGGCGCTCCCGACTCTTATGGAGGAGTCATTCGCATTGATGAGGAGCAGGTTCAGCTGATGAAACGCCGAGGAGGTGTAGGGCATGATCTCTCTCACATTCGTCCGAAAGGCACTCCCGTTAAGAATTCGGCTCTGACGTCGACCGGGCTTGTGCCGTTCATGGAAAGATACTCCAATTCCACACGCGAGGTTGCTCAGGATGGCCGTCGTGGTGCGCTAATGATGACTGTGTCTATCAAGCATCCCGATTCAGAGGCCTTCATCGATGCCAAGATGACCGAGGGAAAGGTGACTGGCGCCAACGTGTCGGTGCGTATCGACGATGACTTCATGCAGGCCGTTACTGACGGCACGACTTATCAGCAGCAGTATCCGGTGTGCGGTGAGGCCGTTGTTAAAAAAGATGTGGACGCAAAAGCTTTGTGGGGCAAGATTATCCATAACGCATGGAAGTCGGCCGAACCGGGAGTGCTGTTCTGGGATAC
>CAJUMR010000015.1 GCA_910587475.1 uncultured Muribaculaceae bacterium | reverse complement strand
GACGAGGTCTGACAAGGCTCCTGATTTTGATGGCTATCGGGTCTATGTGGATTGTGGTGACAGATGGAGTGGAGTCGCGACTTATGTACGTTCCGGCCTTGAGGGAAAGTTTATAGAGTCGGATTCGCATTATCTTATTCTGGAGTTTGATGAGTTTGTGCTTTTCAATGCTTATGTACCTTACTCCAATCCGAAAGTGCCAGACTATGAGGAGCGGCGTAAGGCGTGGGATAAATGGATTGTCGAGTTTGTCAAGAGGCAAACCAAGCCTGTGATTATCTGCGGTGATTTGAATATCGTTCATACGGATATGGATTCCTTCTATTCTTCGTGTGTTCGCAATACAGGCTGCTATTATCAGTGGGAGCGAGATGATTTCAACCGACTGCTTTCTGAATGTAAATTGGTTGACACATTCCGTAGATTGCATTCTGAAGACAGAGCATACACCTATTTCGACACCATGCACGGCGTGGATTATCGTGCCACTAATCAAGGTTCTCGGCTGGATTATTTTCTTGTCTGCGAGTCATTTATACCATGTGTGATGAAATCTGAGATATTATCTCCACTGTCAGCACCGAGTAACCCAATATTGCTTGATTTGCAACTTAATAAAAATTATAAAAAACGATGAAAGCATTGACGTATATAGGCCGAGGGCGATTTGAGGTGACGGAGAAGGCGAAGCCGGTGGTTGTGGAGGCTTGACAAACGGCATAATGCCATAGTGACATTGACCGAGAGAAGTACCAACTTCATATTGATGGAACGTCTGCCACAAGGCAAGAAAGCAGCCCCGCTGGCCAAGGCTGTGGTCAGGATGCTGTTCTCATGGCGCGCCGGAGTAAAAACAATCACGATCGATAACGGCGGCGAGTTCGCCGCACACGCCGATATCACCAATGGTCCGAGACGCAAATCTTTGCCGGATGCAAGGTATACTTTGCGGCGCCATACGCCTCCTTGCAGAAAGGCGCCATAGAGAATGCTAACGAACTCATACGGCAATACATCTCTAAAAAAGATGAATTTCAATAATATAACGAATGATGAGATAAGAAATTATTCAGCACAAGCTTAACCGAAGAGCAAGGGAAAAGCTAAACTTTTCAACTCGTTTAGCCGAATTCAACAGACTTTTTCGTATTTTCTCATTGGCCAGTTGACTCCGCATAGGAATAACCATATTACTAAAATTTGTGGTTTACCGCATTTTGTAGTAATGCAAATTACTATCCATAATTCTTCGACTAACCAAAACTAACAATGAGTTTTAAATCTGATGCGTTCCTTGAAAAGGGGCAGAAATGTCAATATTCGCTCAAATTTGAGCGAAAAATGACATCTTTCATCTCAATCTGAGCCGATTATTTATAGATATTGACTAAATTTGAGCTGAAAAAGAAACTGGAACAATTCCTTTTCGCAATTAAAACATACTTCTAATACACCAAGCTACACGGATGGAGATAACAGAAAAAGAATATGAGGCGGCACTCAAACGAATTGATGAACTGCTACCATTGGTGACTGATGATACACCTAACGATGACCCAAACCTGATTGAATTGTTGAAGGTCTCAGACATCGTCGAGGAGTACGAAGACGAACATTATCCTATCCCAGACATACAACAATCCGCTGATTAACTGCGTCAAAGATGGCAAATCAGTTGGCTGCCTGCCGGAAATTTACTAACTTCGCATAAGGTCAACGACCGCATGTCCGGCATAGATGCCGTACATGTCTTTAAGTCCGCAGACCGGCCGCTGGCAACAAGACATCGCCTACCGCGACTCCCTCCGCCACGCCCACTCCATCACCCGCCTGAAATGCATCTGTTCCCCAGCGGAATAATCCACACATCGTAGCTCCACACCCGACAAATCCCGTATTTGCCCCCGCGTAGAGCTACTTTTTTATCTCTCAACGCCTTGTCTCGCTCAAATAAAATGTGTAATTTTGTAAAAGGAATAGTAACGTATATCTGAAAAATGACCAATTAATAGAAAATGCAACCGGCGAGAGCCGAAAAACCTTTGAAAACTCCAGAGTAGTCGTTACAGGCATTCTTTGCGGTTGCAAAGCGAGCATAGCTCGACAAGGTCAGCCTTCAGATGCTACTTCAGGGAGTTTTCATCATTTTTGATATGGCAAAGAAGACAAAATCATATTCTCAGGTAACGGCAACCGATGAATTGGAAAAACTGGGTCAGAACGGCACTTCCGCCACCGACTTCGTTTTCGAACTGCTTCGCATCTTTGCCGGATATGGCGATGGGCAGATTCGACGTACCAAAGAAGGCCCCGGCAACCTTGCCAAGGATGGGCTGACAACTCTCATCAAGAATCTTATTGTTTATCGCCCTGCTGAGGTCAATACCATTAATGGCGACTGCGCCAGAATATATGATGTTGTCAACTCCATGCGCAATGAGCCTAAGATTGCCAAAGCTAATCCCCGACTCTACGTTGCGAGCAACGGTGTGCATGTCGTGGCATATGACCCCAAAGAGAATGATTGGTATGAGAATCGCGTTGACCTGATGTGGCGAGACTTCGAGTTTTTTACGCCATTGGCCGGTATTGAAAAAATTCAATACACCGAGGAAGCCGAAGCCGACGTAAAGTCTGCCGAGCTTATGGCAAAACTCTTTGATGATATTCGCCGCTACAACAATATCCGAGATGCTGAAACCGTACACGCTCTCAACATCTTTATGTCGCGACTCCTGTTCTGCTTCTTTGCCGAGGACACCGGTCTATTTCCCGGAGAAAATCTTTTCACCAATACGCTGAAAACTCATACCAAGGAGGACGGAAGCGACTTAGGAGAGTTTATCGACCGTGCTTTTCTTGCTATGTCGACCAACAACCAATCAATACTCTCTACTTTGCCGAAACTCTATGAGGTATTTCCATACGTCAACGGAGGTCTATTCCGCGACCGCTATCCTATACCGGTGCTTTCACGCCGTGCCCGCACGTTGATTATCAACTGCGGTGAATACAACTGGCGCGAAATCAATCCCGACATTTTCGGTTCGATGATTCAGGCTATTGTAACTCATGAACAGCGATCCGGACTCGGTATGCACTACACCTCAGTGCCCAACATCGAAAAAGTCATCAAGCCGCTGTTTATGGATGCTCTCGAAGAAGAATTTGAAGCCGCCAGTCAAGAGGCTACTGAAAAAATGGCAAAGCGCGTCAATGCCGACCGCGCATCGCAACGTCTGCAAGCTTTGCTCACACGCCTGTCGAATATCAAATTCTTCGACCCGGCCTGCGGTAGCGGTAACTTCTTGATTATAACCTACAAGCGACTCCGCGAACTCGAGATACGTATTTGGAAAGCACTTCGCACCATCACCAACACAGCGATGTTGCCTTTCCCCAATATTTCGCTTACGCAGTTCTACGGCATCGAAATAGACGAATACGCCTGCGACACCGCCACACTCTCGCTGTGGCTTGCCGAGCATCAGATGAACGTAAAGTTTCAAGAAGAACTATACGTTCTGCCTGAAACACTTCCCTTGAAGCCCTCCGGCCACATAGTCTACGGCAATGCCTGCCGCCTCGACTGGAACAATGTCTGCCCTCAAACTCCCGAAGACGAAGTCTACATCATGGGCAATCCGCCGTATCTCGGAAGTAAATTACAAGACGAAGAGCAGAAAGAGGATATGAAAATTGCTATGAAGGGCACTGATGCAGCCAAGACCGTTGACTATATAGCCGCATGGTTTTGGAAAGGTGCAAAGTATATTAAAGACAGTAAGGCCAAATATGCATTCGTAACAACTAACTCCATCAGTCAAGGAGAGCAAGTTGCGATGCTTTGGAAACCAATCTTCGACCTTGGCCTTGAAATCTTCTTTGCCCGAACATCTTTCAAGTGGAGCAACAATGCCAAATACAATGCCGCCGTCACCGTTGCTATAATTGGAGTACAAAACAAAAATGAGTCAAACAAGCGCCTGTTTAATGAAGCTATTCATGTAGAAAGGAGTACCAAAGCAATCAACCCGTATCTTGCTGAAGGTAATTCAATAATTGTGCCGAGAACAACGACTCCGCCAAATGGGTTTCCTGAAGTTCTTTTCGGTAGTATGCCTCGTGATGGCGGATATTTAAATTTTGACAGAAATATAGCAGAGACTATAAGACGAGATTATCCCGAGGCGGCTCATTTCGTTAAACGTTATATGGGTTCTCAGGAACTAATCCAAGACATTGAACGCTACTGTCTTTGGATTGATGATAATCTTGACGATATAGATATTGCAAATTCAGTTCCTATTATTGCTGAAAGATTATCTTCCGTAAGGGTTGAAAGAGATGCAAGTAATGCTGAGAGTACACGAGCATATGCCAACAGGCCGCATATGTTCGTTCAAAGATCTTATAAACCTACCAATGCAATTATAATTCCATCGGTATCCTCTGAGCGTAGGCAATATATTCCTATTGGGTTTGTGGATAAAGACACTGTTATTTCAAATCTTGCGTTTGCTGTTTACGATGCGGAATTGTGGTTGTTTGCTTTGTTGACCTCCAAGATGCATAATCTATGGGTCAGAGCGGTCGGGGGGCGAATGAAAACCGATTACCGTTATTCTGCTACACTGTGCTATAACACTTTCCCTTTCCCTAAACTTACAGTAGCTGAGAAAGAGGAATTGGAGGGTTTGGCACAGGAGATTCTAAACGTCCGCGATGAGAATTTCGATATGACACTTGGTGAGATGTATAATCCGGAATCGATGCCCGAGGAATTGCGCGAGGCGCACCATCGCCTGGACCTCGCAGTGGAGCGCATCTATCACTCGGAGCCTTTTACCTCCGACGAGGAACGCCTCGAACATCTTTTCAAACTCTATGCTAAAATGACTAAAAAATGATATCGAAGAAAGATTTACAGCGACTCTTGTCCGATTTGGAAAGTGATAGGGTTGAGCGCACAATATCCACCGACAAAATGGATAAGTTCGGAGAGGCAATTTGCTCTTTCTCTAATGATCTTCCTGATTATCAAAAACCGGGCTATCTTATCATCGGAGCCGACGATAAAACCGGTAAAGTCGTGCCTGTAAAAATAACCGACTCACTGCTGAAAAATATAGCGTCTATCCGAACAGAGGGCAATATCCAGCCGCAACCATCAATGACAGTTGAAAAGGTTGAGCTTGACGATGGCCCCGTTATTGTTGTTGAGGTTCAGCCAGCGCATTTCCCTCCTGTTAAATATAAAGGTAAGATTTGCGTACGTGTTGGTCCGCGCCGTGGTACAGCAAATGAAGATGATGAACGGAAGCTATATGAAAAGCGAGCCTCTCATGTGCAGACATTTGATGCAATGCCATGCCTTGATAGTACAATAGAAGACTTGGATGTGCGCTTGTTCAAACAAATATATCTCCCTAAAGCATATCCGGAAGATGTACTTGAGAATGACAAGAGGGACGTAAGGCTCCAACTTCAATCATTAGGTTTCTATGATATGAAGTATGATTGTCCTACATTTGCCGGTATATTGATGTTTGGCAACAATGTAGAACGTAGATTGCCCGGTGCATATGTTCAGTATGTACGATTTGGAGGCGATGGTAGAGGTGCTGACATCTCTAATGATTACAAGTTCTCAGGAAATTTAATGAGCGTACTGAATCAGCTTGACACTTTTGTCTCTACAACGATAGCAAAGAAACGCCCGGTACCGGTAAGTGCACTTAGAGAAGAGAATATAGTGGATTATCCATCATGGGCAATTCGAGAATTACTTATGAATGCTGTATGCCACCGAGACTACGAAGGTAATGGACCTATTCAATTTTATCAATACGATGATAGAATTGAGATATTAAATCCCGGTGGTCTCTATGGAAAAGCTAATCCACGTAATTTTCCATGGGTCAATGATTATCGCAATGGAGTTATTGCTGAAGCAATGAAAGTCATCGGTTTCGTTAACCGTTTCAGTAGAGGTGTCCAGCGTGTGCAGGAAGAGCTAAAGGCTAATGGCAATGAAGATGCGGATTTCAACCTTGAACTTGAAACAGCCTTTCTTGTGAGAGTTAAGATTTCTAAAAACTCTTTTGCTCCAAAAGGTGACGCAAAAGGTGACGCAAAAGGTGAAGCAAAAGGTGAAGCAAAAGGTGAAGCAAAAGACAATAAAACTTCACTGTCCAAGTCAGCATTGCTTGTCTATAGTGAGATAGTCTCGAATCCGCATGTGACACGTTCTGTTTTAGCTTCAACATTGCATATTTCTGAAACAAAAGCCTATCGCGCAACAATAGAACTAAAAGATAATAATTTTATAAGACGGATAGGAGGTCGGAAACTCGGATATTGGGAAATTTTAAAGATTTTGAGCAATGACTAACCTCGTAGAAGTACACTATGCCCAAACGGGCAAATCAAGCAATACTGACGCATTGGGTATGCGCGAGATGCAAGCAATGGTTTATGCTCAGCGAAACCGTCAGCATCTCCTTGTCAAGGCACCACCGGCGTCTGGCAAGAGCCGCGCTATGATGTTTGTCGCTCTCGACAAACTTGCCAATCAAGGTATTAAAAAAGTTATCGTTGCCGTGCCGCAACAGAACATCGGTCGTTCTTTCAATGATACGCCGCTCAGCAAATTCGGTTTCTTTACTGACTGGCGCGTAGCTCCGTATTGGAATCTTTGCGTTGCTGCCGGAAGTGAGAACTCCAAGAAATCCATCGTGCGTGAATTTCTTGACCATCCTACGGCCAAAACGCTTGTCTGCACCCATGCCACATTACTCAACGCGCTCAACGGTATCGAGTCTGAGAAGCTCGACAATGTGTTCTTCGGCATCGACGAATTTCATCATGGCTCAGCTGATGAAGGAAGTCGACTTGGCACCTTTATTCGACGACTGCTAAACGAGACATCGGCCCACATCCTTGCCATGACCGGCTCATATTTCCGTGGCGACGCTGTGCCCGTGATGCGACCGGAGGACGAGGCTCTTTTTCAGCCAACAATCAACTACAATTATTATCAGCAGCTCAACGGCTATCGCTGGCTCAAAAGTCTCGGAATAGGCTACAGCTTCTTTCAAGGTAATTATTTGAGTGCCATTCCTGATGTGCTCGATACAACTAAGAAAACGCTAATCCATATACCGCACCCTAATAGCAAGACCGGAGCCTTCATGAACAAACATGATCAGGTGGCTGAAATCTTGAAATGTATCGGTGAGGTGGTAAGCCGCGATTATAACAATAACCTCTATAAAGTGAAATCTGCCGACGGGCGTATCCTCACCGTTGGTGACCTTGTGGAGGATAAGCCCGAGCAGCGGGCATTGCTTCAGTCGTATCTCCACCGCATGAACAGCCGCGACTCACTTGACATTCTCATTGCCCTCGGCACTGCTAAGGAGGGTTTTGACTGGGAGTGGTGCGAACACTGTATCACTATCGGCATACGCGCATCGCTGACCGAAGTAGTGCAGATCATAGGACGCTGTACCCGTGACTGCGAGGGAAAGACCCACGCGCAGTTCACCAACCTCATACCGTGTCCGGATGCGGCACAGGATGATGTCACTATGGCTGTCAATGATTTTCTTAAAGCCATTTCAGCATCATTGCTTATGGAGCAGGTGATGGCTCCAAAGTGGAACTTCAAAACCAAGCCGGACGAAGAACCTGAAACTCCTGCCGTCCCTGGCAGTAAAGATAATGACCCGCACGTTATAGAGGTGCGCGACCTGCCTCCTCTCAACGATAAGACAAAGGCTATTGTAGAAAACGACCTTGACACTCTTGTTGCCACTACACTTTCCGACAAGAATATCCGCGAGGCAATCATTGGTGAGGGTATGGCCGAAATGATTACAGAGGTATATATCCCCAAAATTATTCGCGACACTTATCCCGACCTTACGGACGAGGAAGTTGACGCGGTAGCCAAACATACAATCCTCACAATAGCCACACAAGGCGAGGAAGTAGTTGGACCAGATGATTCGGGTAATAAGTTCATAAAGATTGCCAATAAATTTATCAATCTCAACGATCTTGACATCAATCTGATTGCGGAAATCAATCCATTCCAACGTGCATACGAAGTAGTGTCGAAATCACTCACTCCAGAGACACTGCGTACCATCCAGTATGTCATTGAGGACAAGGGTTCGGAGCATCTTACCGATGAGGAAGCCATTCTTCTATTCACTAAATATCTACCAAAGTGGAGAGCTGAGAATCCCGGCAGAGATAAGCCGGAACTCACTGATTCCGACCCGACCGCTCGCCGCATTGCTATGGCAATAGAACACCTGCGTCAACTGAAACGTCGTAAACTCGCACAGCAATGATAAACTGGTCAAAAGAATTAGATGACATCTTCAATGACCCTTTGTTGGCCGATGTTGCCGCACCTCGCAAGCGGCAGACATCGAGCGACCGACTTATAGCCGGTTTTCAACAGATTCTTGACTTCTACGAAGCAAATGGCCGACTGCCGGAGGATATTGAAGATGAAAAGAAGTTCTACCATATGTGGAAGGGCATCCTCGCGAGCGAGTCTAAGATTGAACGTTGCAGACCGTTTGATGAATTGGGAATATTGCCCCAAAAGGAAATTGAAGTCAACGAACCCGAACCTGAATATGGTCATGAATTAACTGAGGAAGAACAGCTCGAAGCTATTCTGAATGATCCTCTGCTCGCCGACATCGAAGATGGCGCAGACCTTGGGCTGTTCGATATTCCCGAATATATGCGGGAGCGACTAAATGCCCGTAAAGAGGCCGAATATGTAGGACGCAACAAACCATGCGAGGATTTTGACAAATACGCTGACGCGTTCAAAGAAGTTCATCATGTTCTCAAGTCCGGCAGATACCGACTTGTCAAGTTCAGCGTATCTCACTTAAAAGTCGGACGATATTTTATTGAAGACGGAGTAATCGGCTATCTCGCCGCGTTTGAAGATGAAGGCACAAACCATCATGGAGACCGTGACGGGCGTACTCGTGTTATATATGAAAACGGCACCGAGTCGGACATTAAATACAAGACCATCACCAAAAATCTTTCTGTAACAGGATATTCCGTAGTGGATTGTTCGGAAATCTCAGATGAGGATTTTGAGAAGATGTTCACCGTGACCGACAATGACGTTGAGAGCGGTACTATCTATGTGCTACGCTCCAAGTCAACAAGACCGGAAATCGCATCAATTCCAAACCTCTACAAGATTGGCTTTACTGTTACTTCAGTAGAAAGCCGAATCGCCAACGCCAAGAATGAACCTACCTATCTTTGCGCCGATGTGGAGGTCGCAGCCACTTGGAAAGTCTATAATGTGAAATCATCGACTTTCGAGGCTCTTATCCACAAACTCTTTGCGTCCGTCCAACTGCAAGTGACTGTTGACGGTCATCAGCCTAAAGAATGGTTTATCGTTCCACTGCCTATCATCGAGAAAGCAATAGTTAATATTATTAAGGGCATACCAATGAAGTATGACCGACAAATCCAGCAAATAATCGAACTTTAACTATTGAAACCCGTGTGAATTTCTTAATGATAATCTAAATTAAGATTTGACAAATTGTAAGATTTAATTGTGGCATACAAAGATAAATATCAGGAGTTTGAGCAGTATTTGCATTCCTCTGAACCGGATAAGGTGCAGAGGGCGAAGAACTGGTCTATTGCCATCGGTTTGCAGCAAGTCGATGGGTTGACGCCATCGGATTTTCTTGTATCGCAGGCTAAAGAGAATATCGAGGGGGGGGGAGATAAACACTGAAGATGTACGCCATAGACTTGAAGAGTACTATCAGCAGAAAGAAGTGCGGAAAAAGGCGGAGGCGGACGGTGTATCTGCTCTGTTGGCGCAAAAGGCTTTTACCTTCTCTCCTAAGGAATGGCTTTACCTACGGCTATGCCCACACTTAAAACTCTTTTCCAACTCGATAATAGTCTCAAATTGGCAGTCGCGAAGACCTCGTTGCTTTAATGCGGGCAATGCCGCATAATAATCCGTAACGCTCAACATTCTTGGCATCTGTTTTGGTCAATTGTTGCGGTTCTTCGCGTTTCTACTACAAATCAATGCGATATAAAACATGTCGGCATAGCGGGGAATCAGGAGTGAGGCTGGGGTGGTTGAATTCGCCAACCTTTTTCATGCCGATTTTCTGCATCACCCGTTCTGAGGGTTTGTTTATTTCGGCGGTGAAAGAGTACAATCTTGTGATGCCTTGGGAGGCGGCAAGCTGTAAGACTGCCCGGGCTGCCTCTGTCGCAAAACCCCGGTTATGACAGTCGGCCGACAGGCGCCATCCAATCTCAATGCCCGGCGTAAAGTCGGCTTCAAAACCGATCTCGTGAAGCCCCACATAGCCAATGAAGCGACCGTTGGATTTTAATTCCACGGCATAAAGGCCCCACCCTTTTCGATCAAATTCTTCCTGAATACGGCTGTAAAATGCTTCGGAATCCGCATCAGACAATAGTGATGGGAAATACTTCATCACTCGTAAATCCTTGTTCATGGCTATAAACAGAGGCAGATCGTCGGGTTGCCATGAGCGCAGTATCAGCCGTTGGGTCTCGGCATAAATTTTAGTCTTATCAGTCATACTGCAAATTTACTAAATTCTCTCCATTCTTTATTTCATTTCGCTTATCAGTAAAGCGGCTCCAGATATGCAGGTATCTTCCGTGATGACACACCGTAATTCAATGAGTGGAGCAACAACATTTCGCCATTTGACCGATAATGTGTAAATTTGTGCTGCGAAAAGCGACAGGTTGCGCTCCAACCTCTGAATAGTAACAAATTATATAATATGATCATATGGCTCTTCAATGTGGCATAGTCGGTCTGCCCAATGTCGGTAAATCGACTCTTTTCAATTGTCTGTCAAACGCTAAGGCGCAATCAGCCAATTTCCCTTTCTGCACAATCGAACCCAACGTCGGCGTGATCACCGTGCCCGACGACCGTCTCACCAAGCTTGTCGAGATGTGCCAACCTAAATCGGTAGTACCCGCAACCGTAGAGATCGTCGACATCGCCGGTCTCGTCAAAGGTGCGTCGAAAGGCGAAGGTCTCGGCAACAAATTCCTCGCCAACATACGTGAGACCGACGCCATACTCCACGTGCTCCGCTGCTTCGACGACGACAACATCACCCATGTCGACGGCTCCGTCGATCCGGTGCGCGACAAGGAGATCATCGACTTTGAGCTACAGCTCAAGGATCTCGAGACCGTCGAGGCACGCATAGCCAAGACTCAGAAAGCCGCCCAGACCGGAGGCGACAAGGTTGCGAAAATGCAGTACGAGGTGCTTCGTCAGATCAAGGACGCTCTCGACCAGGGACTGCCGGCACGCTCGGTGAAATTCGACACCCCCGACGACCAGAAATTCGCCCGCGAACTCTTTCTGCTGACCTCCAAGCCGGTGATGTATGTCTGCAACGTTGACGATGCCTCGGCAGCGACAGGCAACAAATATGTCGATGCAGTCCGCGAGGCCATCAAGGACGAGGATGCACAGTTGCTCGTCGTCGCCGCGCAGACCGAAAGCGAAATCGCCGAACTCGACACCTACGAGGAACGTCAGGAATTTCTCAACGAGATCGGACTCACCGAGTCGGGTGTGTCGCGTCTGATCCGTGCGGCTTATGCTCTGCTCGATCTACAGACCTACTTTACGGCAGGCCCCGACGAAGTGCGCGCATGGACATTCATCCGCGGATCTAAGGCTCCGAAATGCGCCGGCATCATCCACACCGACTTCGAGAAAGGCTTCATCCGAGCCGAAGTGATCAAGTATGACGACTATGTCACCCTCGGCGGCGAGACGGCTGTCCGCGATGCAGGCAAGCTGTCGGTCGAAGGCAAAGAGTACGTCGTTCAGGACGGCGACATAATGCACTTCCGCTTCAACGTCTGAGCTAATGACAGTTAAAGCTTTAAAAGATTGATAACCACGCAGCCGAATATTTTGCCAACTGACAAATAATTTGTAAATTTGCGCGGATAAAAACAACAAAACACAACTAACCAAAATAACGACAATTATGAAAATCGAAAAAATCATTGGTCGTGAGGTGCTCGATTCACGCGGCAACCCCACAGTTGAAGTAGACGTAATCCTCGAATCCGGCGCTTTTGGCCGTGCGTCTGTTCCCTCCGGCGCTTCTACTGGCGTCAACGAAGCTCTTGAGCTCCGCGACGGTGACAAATCTCGCTATATGGGCAAAGGCACACTCAAAGCTGTTGCCAACGTCAACGGCCCGATCGCTGAAGCTCTCGTAGGCATGAGCGCTCTCGACCAGATCGCAATCGACGAAAAGATGCTCGCACTCGACGGCACCGAAACCAAATCAAACCTCGGCGCCAACGCTATCCTCGGCGTATCTCTCGCCGTTGCAAAGGCTGCTGCCGACTACCTCGGCCTGCCGCTCTACAAATACATCGGCGGCTGCAACACTTACGCTCTTCCCGTGCCGATGATGAACATCATCAACGGTGGTGCTCACTCTGACGCTCCCATCTGCTTCCAGGAATTCATGATCCGCCCCATCGGCGCAACATCTTTCCACGAAGGCATCCGCATGGGCACAGAAGTGTTCCACAACCTCAAGAAAGTGCTCCATGGCCGCGGCCTCAGCACAGCAGTTGGTGACGAAGGTGGTTTCGCTCCCGCCCTCAATGGCACAGAAGACGCCCTCAACGTAATCATGCAGGCTATCGAAGCTGCTGGCTATGTTCCCGGCAAGGACGTGACAATCGGTCTCGACTGCGCTTCTTCTGAATTCTATGAAGACGGCAAGTATCACTACTCACACCTCAACAACGGTGTTGCCAAGGAAGCTAACGGTGCAACATACACCTCTGCAGAGCAGGCTCAGTATCTCAAAGGCCTCGTTGAAAAATATCCTATCGACTCAATCGAAGACGGCATGGCCGAAAACGACTGGGACGGTTGGAAGATACTCACCGACCTTATCGGCGACCGCTGCCAGCTCGTTGGCGACGACCTCTTCGTTACCAACGTCAAGTACCTCAAGAAAGGTATCGAACTCGGCTGCGCTAACTCAATCCTCGTGAAGGTTAACCAGATCGGCTCACTCACCGAAACTCTCCGCGCCGTAGAACTCGCTCAGCGCAACGGCTACACCGCTGTCATCTCTCACCGTTCAGGCGAAACTGAAGATGCTACAATCGCTGACATCGCAGTTGCTACAAACGCCGGACAGATCAAGACCGGTTCTGCAAGCCGTTCTGACCGTATGGCCAAGTACAACCAGCTCCTCCGCATCGAAGAACAGCTCGGTGCTGCCGCAACTTACGGCTGGGGCAAAAAGACTAAAATGCCCCAGGCATAATAGCCACGCATAATCAGCTATAACCATAGGCGAGGCTGCGACCCGGATTCAACCGGTCGCAGTCTCGCTTGCTTTTTTGTTGCCTCGTCACTGCCGAAATGCAGCCGGCCGACAATGGTCTCAGCCAATGCTTTTACATTTTTGCACAACTTGAACCGATTTGAACCACGACATCACTTTGGACTTATCGGTTTTTTACCTATTTTTGTCGAAAATCACATTCGTTTAATATCAATGAAAGCATCAACCATCATCTCAACGATTTTCTTGGGCTCCCTGCCATTGCTCTCATGCGGCAAGCAGGGCGACGAGCCGGCATCGCCTGCGACGCCACCGGATCAGCCCGACACAGAGAAGATGGAAATCAAGGTCAGTCCGTCGGCAACCGACTTCGAGTTTAAGAACGGCGATCAAATCGGGCTCTACGCCGTGGACTACATCGGTGCGACCCCGGGCCCACTTTCCGATGCCGGCAACCACGTCGACAACATGCGCTTCACCCGTTCAGAGACATGGAAATCAGACAGGCCTGTCTACTGGACCGACGACTCTACGCCCGCCGACCTATACATATATTATCCATACACCAACATCAGATCGGCCAAAGCCGTTCAATTCGACGTCAAGGCCGACCAATCGGCCGAAGCATCCTACCGCTCATCCGACTTAATGATCGGCAAGGCATCGGCAGTAATCCCTGCCGGCAGCACAACCTCTATCCCTGTCGGCCATGTAATGAGCCGCGTCATCGTCTCTCTTGAAGCCGGCGACGGATTTACGGCCCAATCTCTTGCCGACACTAAAATAACCGTCAAGATCAACGGCGTAAAAACCTGTTCGACCGTCGATCTGTCGACGTCCACAGTTTCTGCATCCGGATCAGCATCAACAATAACGCCGCTACTGTCCGACGGCGCCTACAAAGCCATCGTCGTGCCGCAGTCAGTCAGCGAATGTGATCTCATCACCGTCACAGCCGACGGCCGCGACTTCAGCCTCCGCAAAGCCTTCACATTCGAAAGCTCTGAGATCCATAAATTTTCCGTCACACTCAGCAAATCGTCCAACGGTCTGAACGTCAACATCAACCAATGGGCCGACGACGGCACAGACTACGGAGGCTCAGCCCAATAACCTCATCAACCAATCTGTCACTCTCAAACAGCATAATAAATGAATAAGATAATCTACTCAACCGGGCTTATAGCCGCTTTGATTCTGGGCAGTTGCTCGGAAGAGATGTTCGACAACCCCGGACAGACCGACGACAACGCAGGTCTTATCACACTTTCGGGCCAGATATGCCAGGAAGCCGTGACCCGCGCCAACGACGACGGCTTTGCCGACGGCGACATCATCGGCGTCTACATCGTAGATTACAATGGTTCAGAACCGGGCACACTCAAAACCACCGGCAACCGAGGGGACAACGTCAGCCACACATTCGACGAAGCCGCTTACCGATGGACATCAGCATACGATCTGTACTGGAAAGACAAAAACACACGCATCGATGTCTACGGATACTACCCGTATGCATCACCCGGCGACGTGAACTACTACGAGTTCTCGGTCGCCACAGACCAATCCCGCACCTACGGCGACGGCGCCATGGGCAACTACGAGGCTTCAGACTTCCTTTGGGGAAAAGTGTCGGGAGTCGAGCCTACGACAAATGTTATACGCCTGCCGTTCACCCACCGCATGGCCAACGCTCGCGTAACCCTCGTCGAGGGTGCGGGATTCGAGTCCGGACAGTGGCCCGAGCTCTCAAAACAAGTGCTCGTGTCCAACACGATCCACAACGCAGTGATCGACCTCGCCACAGGCTCAGTAGCCCCTTCGGGCGACATCAGCCCGACATCAATCATTCCAGCCAAGAATGGCGATGAGTGGCGCGCAATCGTCGTCCCTCAGACCATTGCCGCCGGCACCTCGCTGTTCACCATCAACATCGACGGTGTGCCTTACCGCTTTGACAAAGATGAAGACTTCACCTACGCCGCCGGCAAGATGAATAATTTCAGTATCCGTGTCGACCGTAAGGAGATGACGGGTCAGTACACCCTGACTCTTATCGGAGAAAGCATCACGCCTTGGGAAAACGACCTTGTCAGCCATGACGCTACATCCAAGCAGTACATCATCGTCAATTCCACCGCCGGCGGACTCAAAGATGCCATCGCTGCCACAGGCAATGACTATCACAAACTGAAAAACCTAAAAATCACCGGCGAAGTCAACGCCAACGACTTCTACTTCATGCGCGACGAGATGACAGAACTCCAGGCGCTCAATCTCAAGGAAACGGTCATAAAGGCCGTCTATGTCAACATGCTGGGCTATACCGGTGACGACCAGATCCCGATAGCTGCATTCTACAGTTCAGGATCGCCAAATACCAAATTGACATATCTGATCCTTCCCGACCGACTGAAGTCTATCGGACCGGAAGCCTTCTGTAATTGCAACTCCCTGACCGGATCGTTGATCATCCCCGAGGGAGTGACAGAGATTCAGGATGAGGCTTTCCTAGGCTGCACGTCGCTTTCGGGTTCATTGTCATTGCCCTCGACTTTGAAATCGATCGGATATGGAGCTTTTCGCGAATGCAATTTTACCGCCGAACTGATAATTCCAGCAGGCGTGGAGACCATCGGTGGACGAGCATTCTGGGGATGTAACGGATTCTACGGCAGTCTCAGGCTTCCGGACCAACTGAAAGAGATCGGCGTTGAAGCTTTTTCATGTTGCTCCAGTTTTACCGGTGATCTTATAATCCCCCAGTCGATAACCGAAATCCCTTATCGCGCATTTGGCGAATGCGGCTTCGACGGCTTGCTTCAGCTGCACGACGGCATCACATCGATCGGCACCCACGCTTTCTACCTTTGCCACTTCAAAGGAGAGTTAACATTACCGAAAAACCTGTTGAAGATCAGCGAATGGAGCTTCTACGGCTGTGATTTCTCCGGACAACTGACGATCCCGCCGAGTGTTCAATCTATTGGAGAAAAAGCATTCATATACAATTGGCGACTGTCAGGGGTTGTGGAATTTCCTGAAGGGCTTCTATCGATCGGTCAATCAGCGTTCGAACAATGCGGCATGCTTGAAGGCATGATATTTCCCGAATCGCTCGAGAATATCGGGATCTCGGCATTCGCAGATTGCTTCGGTGTCGGTTCGATAGTGTGCAATAGCTCGATACCCCCACACATAATGCCCAACGCATTTAATGGAGTGCCCAAAGACAATTTCACCATCGAAGTGCCTGAGGCTGCTGTTGTTCAATATCAGACAGCTGCCGGATGGAACGATTTCAAGCGAATCGCCGCCCACCATGAACTTGTCTGTCGCCCGTCAGTGGCCTGCGCTCTATCGACTGAGCACAAGCAGCCTCTCCTCATCGATGCCGAAGGCGACTGGGAAGTAGAGTCAATGCCCGATTGGTGTGAACTGTCGCAGACTTCAGGCAGCAAGAAGACCGAACTGACCCTGACCATCAAGGCCACATCATCGTCTGATCAACGAGAGGGCGACGTGGTGTTCCGTCTCAAGGATAAAGACTACACACATAGCTGCCATGTCAGTCAGTACGGCTATGAATATGGCGAAGATGAATTCCTCACATTGCAGAAAGCCACCCGCGGCAACAACGGCGGAATCAACATCGTCATTCTCGGCGACGGCTATGACGCCAAGGACATCGCGTCGGGTACATATCTTAACGACATGAAACAGGAGATCGAATATTTCTTCGGCATCGAGCCTTATAACACTTACCGCGACTATTTCAACGTCTACACCGCCTTCCCGGTCTCTACCGAAACTGGGGTCGGCACTGTCAACACAATCCGTTATAACCGCTTCAGCACCACCTACACAGGAGGTGTCGGCCTGCAATGCGACAACGACATGGTATTCGACTACGCCATGAAGGCCCCGACAGTCAACAGCGGCAATATCGACCAGACACTGATCATAATCATACCCAACAGCACCGATTACGGCGGCGTCTGTCAGATGTGGGAATCCGGAGCTGCGATCGCTTTCTGCCCGAAAAGCACCTACGGCTATCCGCTTGACTCTCGCGGTGTGATTCAGCATGAGGCCGGAGGCCACGGGTTCGGAAAATTTGCCGATGAATACATCTATTACAACAGCTTCATCACTGTCAAAGCAGTTCTTATCGCAGGCAAATCTTTAGGTTGGTACGACAACCTCGAACTGACCGGCAAAATGCATGATGTCGGCTGGAGTCATCTGATTTTCGACCCGCGTTACAGCGACATCGTCGACATCTATGAAGGCGGCTTTGAATTCAGCCGAGGCGTCTACCGCTCGGAGCAGAACAGCTGTATGAACAACGACATTCCGTATTACAGCACCATATGCCGCGAAAGCATCGTCAAACGCATCAAACGCTATGCCGGAGAGGAATTTGACTTCGAAGAATTCGTTGCCAACGACCGACAGACGATAGCGTCGCGCTCGACATTCAGCCCGACGTTTGACATTGCCTCTACTGTAGCCCGGAGATCGGAAGCTCCCGTCATCCATAAAGGCAGCCCACTGTCATCAGCCAATAAACGCAAAAAACAACCCAAACAGATCACCCGAAGATGAAACACGACTCAATAATATCCTTAATCAGCATACTGGCCCTGTCAGCCGGCATGGCTTCGTGTGACGGTTCGATAACGGATCCCGACAACATTTCACTAAGCGGAAAGACTGAAATGACATTCTCGTTCATCCATCCGTCGCAGCAGTCAAGGGCTACCGAAACATCGTTTGAATCAGGCGATATCGCAGGCATTTTCGTGGCTGAAGCCACAACCCCGCTCGAGATCGCCGGCAACATCGTCAACAACGAAGCCCTGACCTTTTCGGGCTCCGCATGGAACTCCGGGCGCAAGCTCTATTGGGACGACGGACAGTTTGACATATATGCATACTACCCCTACTGCAGCAATGTCAGTTCGACAAGCGACCTGCCGTTTGATCTGGCCCTCGATCAAAATGCAGCGACACCTTCGGGCATCGATGGCTATGAGGCTTCAGACTTCCTGTTTGCTTCTGCCAGAGCCATGACAGCATCGGCAGAGCCGGTCAACATGCAGTTCAGCCACATAATGAGCAAAATTTCCGTACGATTGATCAAGGGTGATGATTTTGACGGAGAGATACCCGACAATGCAACGGTCTACATCCACAATACCGTCACCCGCGCAGGAATAGATCTCGCGGCAGGAGTGGCTACAAAAGACCCCCGGGCCTCTCGCCAGACCATCGTCGCACGCCGAAACAGTACGACCGACTATTCGGCCATAATCGTGCCGCAGCGCCTCGAAAACCGTGTGCCGCTGATCGAAGTGGTCATGAACGGCGTGTCGTTTCTCTACGAAAGCAAGTTCGTGTTCAAGCCCGGCATCCACCACATAATCAACCTCGTTATCGACAAGAACCCCGAACAGATCAAGATCGAAATCGGCGGCGAAATCACCGATTGGAATTAATAATCGCAAAATTTGAATGTCACTCAGAAGGAAACATCTCAACATATCGCTAATTATTCTTACTCTGATACTTGGAGTTTTGGCTGCTTATCTCCATAGGCAGCCTGCTCTATTTTTATCACCCCAAAGCGATGAAAGACCTGTGTCAGAACCTGTTGCAGAAAATCAACCCGACTCCGCACAGTGTTATCAAGCGCCTGTCACACAACAGGATACCATATCATCCGAGCCGCAACCCACGATACAGAAAACCGCCCCGGCTGGCGAAACCGCCGATCTTCACATCGAAGCATCCGACTTCGGCAACGCCCAGCCTCGCGACATGATCGGCGACCACCCGTTCAAGAAGGAGGCAATGAAAGTGATCAGCGGCAGACTTGAAGAGACCGACTCTCTATGCCGCCACCGCATATTGAGCTACTGCGAGCACCTCCGGTCGGCCTACACTACCCGCGACATCGACTTCATCCGTCAGGTGTTCAGCGACAATGCGCTCATCATCGTCGGCCACATAGCAAGAACTCAGCGCAGCGAAGGAAATTCATCAATGAACGTCAGCGACAAGGTCAGATACAGTGTCAGGACCAAACAGGACTACGTAAAACGTCTCTCTCGCATATTCGCCTCGAAAAAAGAAATCGATGTCAGCTTTGCCGATTTTTCTATCATGCGCCACCCGACAGTCGAAGGCATCTACGGCGTTACACTTCGTCAGAAATACAAAGCCGGAGATTATGCCGACGACGGCTATCTCTTTCTGCTCTGGGACTTCAGAGACAAATCGATGCCACTCATCCATGTCCGCACATGGCAACCGGCTTCAGCCGCCGACAATGAGGATCTTATCGACTTAAGTGACTTTAATCTCAATTGACATTAACCGCCCATGACAATGAAACGATCGACTTTCCGTCTTATGATAACAGCCGTCCTGATCTTCGCCGGTATCAGCGAAACGGCCGCACAGCGTTTTGCGGTCGAATCGTTCAGGATGCTGCCCAACGACGTGACAGCATTCGTCAATCCGATCCGCGACCTCAACGACGAGAGCTGCGGACTTATAAAAGTCATGGGGTCGGAAGATTTTGTGTTTTCTACGCCGCTGGGCATTGTCAAACGCGTCGACAACGTGGGCGAGATTTGGCTCTACGTGCCTAAAGGAACAAAAAAACTGACTATCAAACACGCCGAATGGGGCGTACTACGCGACTACGTGCTGCCGGAGAAGATTGACAGCCGTGTCACCTACGAACTCCGCATCAGCGAACCACCCGGAGCACTGGCCGCCCCCTCAGCACCTGAGCGGACGATAACAACTGTCCGCGACACTCTTGTCGTGACCCGCGTCGACACCCTGTTGCTGCCGGCGCCACGTAAGTCAATACCCTTCGAAATCGACGCAATGTTCACCATCGGCTATGGCGGCCGGTCGAAATCACTGACTGGCGGCGTGATGGTGGTCGCCATGAAACGTCACGGCGCATTTATTCATCTGGCATCGGATTTCGGGCGCATAGGCCCGACAGTCGGTCAATGCGACAAAGAAGGCATGATCAACTCGGCCATGCCTTTCTACTCCGACAGATCGCGGCACTCCGCGATGCTGCTCAACGCCGGTGCGGCACATCGCCTGACCGACCATGTGGCCCTATTCGAAGGCATCGGCTATTCAGCGACCTCCGTTGCATGGCAACTTGCTCCGTCAGAGGGCGGAGGCTTTGTCAAAAACTCTTATTACACCACCAAGGGCTTGTCCTTTGAAGTGGGCGCTATCTTGAAATACAACCGTCTGAGACTTTCTGCCTCCGTGATCAGCATAAAGGGTCGCGACTGGCACGGTTCAGTCGGAATAGGTTGGACTTTTGGAAAATGACCGGATACTCAATGTCAGAATGTAGAACCAACATATCACTGAGTCTGCCGCTGCTCCTGATCGCCATAATCTGGAGCGCTTGCTCGGGCATTGACACTCCCGACAACCTCGAACCGATCATCTCAATGACTGAAGCCTCCGATGTCACGCGCACAGATGCTGTAATCTCAGCCCGCATTGACAGACGCAGTCCGGCCAAACTCAGCTATATCACCCTATTCTATGGCATATCAGGTTCAGACCAATGGACGTCTGTAGCCTGCAACGCCGACGCCGATAATATAATCCTCCGGATCGAAGGCCTCACCCCAGGGACGACTTACTCATGCTATGCCGAAGCTGGCACCGCAACAGCCTCGCTGCGTTCAAATGTGATCAACTTCACTACAATCCCCAACAGTCTGCCGGCTATCTCTCCGATCGACATACTGTCGACCGGTCCGGTCAGTATCATCGTTGGTCTCTGCCTGACCGACGACGGAGGGGAAGCTGTGACGCAAGCTGGATGCGACATAACATGCGCCTCCGACGGCGAGACATCACGGGTGCTTCTCCCGGCTGAAGAGCTCTCGACTGGATATCACAAACTTGTCATCTCTGGATTGACAGTGTCTACATCCTACACCATCACACCGTTCGCCTCTAACTCTATAGGCACCGCTATAGGCCAAGCGACCGACTACACCACCCGCGCATCCATCATGCTTGAAGATGCCGGACAATTGTCTACTCTCCTGACCTCAACACCCGGATCATCTCTGTCCCAGCCACTGACGATAGCCGGCAAAATGGACGGCGACGATTTCCGTTTCTTGCGCGGAATGTTAGGGGCGCCGGTTTCCGACGAAGCGGCTTCCCGGTATGACGTAGAAGCTGTCGATATCACCGATGTCATCATCTGCAGCGGAGGATCGACTTACGACGGAAGCCATTTCACAGTTGACAACGTATTGACAAACGGCATTTTCGCCGACTGCGTCAGACTGCAGAGCATCATTCTCCCGGCAACGGCCTCGCAGCTCGAACGTGATGCAATAGCCCGATGCACGGCTCTTCGTCAACTGACCATTCCGGCCGGCATAACCCGGTTGCTTCCTTCGTCAGGATGCACGGCCCTCAGCTCTATCGACGTATCGCCGGCCAACGACAGCTATGCGTCGGTCGACGGCGTGCTCTTCGACCGGGAGATCTCCGGCATATTGTGGTTTCCTTGCGCCAAAACAGGAAACTACACCCTGCCGGCTACTGTCACGACCATCGCAGAAGACGCATTTGCAGGAACATCGATAACAGGTCTCGAAATTCCACCCTCGGTGACGGAGATTAAACGCGGGGCATTCGCCGAGTCTTCACTGGTGGAGATCTCACTGCCCGACAACATTGCCAATATCACCACCGGAATGTTCCAGAACTGTGCGGCATTGACTACAGTGCATCTCGGCAGCGGCACACAGCTCATAGGCGGGTATGTCTTTGACGGCACATCGATGACCGACCTCTATGTCGCGGCGACAATCCCTCCGGTCGCCGATCCCGATGCTTTCACCAACAAATCCACTTCGATCACCGGATCATGCACCCTCCACGTTCCGGCAGGATGCAAAGCCGTCTACCGCAACCATCAGCGATGGGGCCGCTTCGAGAAGATCGTAGAATTTTAGACGAGAATTTCAATCATGAACAAAACCATAACTGACAACTCAAACCTCCCTGTCGACGACAGCTCTGACTCATCGGCCTACCTGCAGACCGATGAGACGGCCGCAGCCCTCGACTTCGGATCTCTCTTCTCCGATCGTTTTGTCAACATCACGCCGCTACATAACTCCAAGGCCTCGCCTACCGAGCTGTTCTCAGCCACTCGCTTCGGCAAGCGGTTCGTGCTCAAAGGGCTGAAGGAGCAGCACCGCGCCGACCCTATACAGAACATGGCCCTCGCCAAGGAATTCGAGATCGGCATGTTTCTTGACCATCCCAACATAAGGCGCACAATCGGGCTGGAGTCTGTCGACGGACTGGGCAAAGCCATCATTCTCGAATATGTCGACGGATCGACCCTCGAAGAACTGCTCGCCACAGGCTGCATCACAAAAGCCAATGCACGGACAATCGCAGCCCAGATCGCCGATGCCCTCGCCTACATGCACAGCAAGCAGGTGCTCCACCGCGATCTCAAGCCATCAAACATCATCGTATCACATCAGGGCGACATCGCGAAGCTGATCGACTTCAACCTGTCAGACAGCCAGGCGTTCGTAATTCTGAAGAACCCTGCCGGCACACGGAACTACGTCGATCCTGAGCAGCTCAAGCCTAATGCTCGGCCTTCGGTACTTGCCGACATATATTCGTTCGGCGTTGTCATCGACGAACTCGCCGAAGCCGCCGGCGACAGTCTGTTGCGCGACATGGCACTAAAGTGCATGAACCCCAATCCGGCAAAGCGTCCGCAGTCATTTTCGGCAGTGAAGCTCCCGTCGGTCAACCCGTCGACCAAAGAAACGATGTCGGCCATGCTCGCATCAAAAACATTGACCTACATACTGCTATGCGCATGCGCTGCGCTTGCCGCCGAAATAATATACTTATTGCTGTCAGTCTACAAATAACCCACCCCTCAATCATTCACTCACATGGACAAGAAACTCGCACTTGACACTCTCATCAGTATCACAAATCATAATCTCGGATTCACCCCGACATCACCGACCGAATTCAACAACCTCGCACTGAGCATCAGAAAAAAGACAGGTCGCGAAATAAGCATATCATCGATCAAACGCCTCTGGGGATATGTCACATATGACGGGTTTCCAAGCGTGACGACACTCAACATTCTGGCGCAGTTCAACGACTACAGGACCTGGGCGGCATTTCTGTTGAGCGACGCCGTCAACACTTTCGACAGCGATTCGGGTTTCATGGCCGAGTCGGTAGTCAACGCCGACAATCTAAACAACGGCGATCGCATACTGCTCACCTGGAGCGGCGAGAAATCGTGCGAGATCGAATACATCTCGCACCAACGGTTCCGCATCAACAAATCACACAATATCAAACTGAAACCCGGCGATACTTTCACGCTGCACACGATCAGCATCGGTCTGCCGATCTATATCACCAATATCTGCCGTGGAGACGAACGTTTCCCCGCCTACATCGGAGCTAAGAAAGGAGGCATTGTCTCCATTTCACTTATCCCACGATAGTAGGGAAGATCAGTCCTTGAGGCGGATCACCCTCACTCCTATAAGCGAACGTTTACGCTTCATATAGTCTGCAAGGGAGCGTTGCGACACCTCCACCTTACCGTCGGTACTCGACGCATGGAGAAGATAAGGCTCTCCGTTCTCGATGACCACAAAACCCATGTGCGAAACGTCGAGGTCTTTAAGATTAGACACCAGAGCGACAGCATCGCCGTCGCGGAAAGCCGCCTTGGTCTCCTTGCCTCCGAGATCGACCGTCTTGACATAGGGGAAACGATGGCTGCGATATCCGATCTCTACATTTTTGATGCGGGCCAGCTCGGCACTGTCGGCCAAAGCCGGATATTTATCGCGGTGAGAACTCATATAATCGATCGTGCGCACAACGTGATTGATACGTGGGAAGATTTTAGTTGCGTCTTCAATGTTGCCGCGATGGATATTATCGACAACCCAATCACACACATAGTGAAGGCGCGAGCCGTAGCCGTTGACCTCTCCTCCGCGGTAGCGCAGGCGTTCGAGATTATAGACGAAATCGCGCCATGATGTACGCCCCTCGCCGACGGTGTACGACATTGCAAGCACCATGTCGACAAATGTCGTGCAGTCGACCGCATCAAGATTGACAGTCACCATCTCAGGCGTCTCGTCAAGCGTGCCGGCCTGATAAGGCGTGCCTATAAATTTTTTAGCTATGAAAACATTACGCTCGCCAGGACTTTTGAAATTTTTAGATGCGGTCTCGATGAGGATTTCATTGATCCGCGTTGTGTCGGCAGACTCATTGTGAAACCTCACATTAACCACACCAGCGGCATTGATCCACACGGATAAAAGCAGTCCGATTGCAAGTAGTAAATTTTTCATTTCTTGGTCTATTTTATTATGTCAACGAAAATACAAATTTTTTTTTAATCTGAACCTATTTTATCCCCCTAAATCGCACCAAAAACACAATTGTAACAATTTTGTATCAATTATCACAAGGCGCAAAGCCTTATGTAATAGCGCATTAAAGCATAAACCGCAAAAAGTTTGCAGATTTCACAGATTTTAACATAAAAACTCTTGACAAATCGAAAATCGGTTGTAGATTTGCATCGTAATCGATTTGTAACAACATCGACACGACAACGAAACATCAACAAAAAAACAATAACAACAACTAAAATACTCCACATTATGGCAAGCGCAAAATTCCAATCAAACCTCATGAACCTTCAGGGCAATCTCCTCAACTTCGCGTACATGCTCACCTCTAACCGCGACGACGCCTACGACCTCCTTCAGGACACAACCCTCAAGGCGCTCGACAACGAAGACAAGTTCGCCGACAACACCAACTTCAAGGGATGGGTGTTCACCATCATGCGCAACATCTTCATCAACAACTACCGTCGCGCAGGCCGTGCAGCCACAGTGGTCGACACCACCGAAAACCTCTACCACCTCAACCTCTCGCAGGACTCGGGCCTCGAGACTCCCGAAGGATCTTACGGCGCATCGGAGATCACCGACGCCATCAACGAATTCGCCGACGAATACCGCATCCCCTTCTCGATGCACGTGGCCGGCTACAAATACAACGAGATCGCCGAGCAGATGAACCTGCCCCTCGGCACCGTCAAGAGCCGCATCTTCTTCGCACGCAAGAAACTCCAGGAACGTTTCGCCGACTACCGTTGATCGCCACCGGGCTTTTGCGCGCCCGTCATGATGATGAAACAACGATATCTAAGGCATTAAGATTTTAAGGATAAATAGATTTTTAGGATAAATAAAAGATTAGGATTTAGACTTACTTACTCAACCAAAACTCAAGTGATTCACAACGGCGCCGGAGATCTTCCCGAAAAAAGGGTAGACTCCGGCGCCGCCGTGTTAATTGATTTTCTATATTAGAACAAGAAGTTCAGACCGAAGTTGAGCGAAGCGTTTGACGACAACGGAACGAACTCTTTAGACACCTTGTTGAGAGTGTGGTCCATACCAAGGAAGATGTTTCCACCGGGCGTGTGGAGGTTGAGCAACCAACCGAAGCCCATGCCGAAAGTGCCGGCAGCGACGTTGACCGATGCATCAAAGAACTTGACAGGGGCGATATTGGCCGACAGACGGAAATCTGTCCATGAGTATGCGCCGTTAAGACGGGTTGTGTTGAGCAAGCCGAACGAAAGTTTGCGGTAAAGGGGGAACGCATATTCAGCACCGACATTGAAAGTCGTGGCGAGCGACGTTGTGCGCGAACCCTGATCGCCCATGTCCTCAAGTTCGTAAAGCGCGCTCAGGCTGTCCTGGATCTTGTCCCACTCGCGGTCGAAGCTGTTGGGAGCGTTGTCATCGACATTGAATGTATATTTATCAGTGTCGAAAGTTTTCGGGCCATTGGTCGAAGCAAGCATGTTGTTGCTCCAATTGATGAAACCGAGGTCGAGCAACGACGCCGAGAATGTCCAGTCTTTGAGAGCTGCAGGTTTGTAGATCACACCGAGATCGACTGCAAAGCCATAGCCTCCGATGCCCGCACCGTCGACTTCAGCTCCGCTGACATAGCGGTGATTGGTATTCTCGTTGATTTCAGTCTCGTAAGTGAGACCTTTGAGCGACGAGTTGATTTCGGCATCGGATGTCACAGTCCAGCTGTCGGTGCCGAGAGTCAGATTGGCATTATGGAGTTTAGCGTCGATATTTGCACCGCCGACGAGGAACTTGGCCGTAACGCCGATACGCCACTCCTTGGTGATGTCGTGAGAGTGACCGAGTGCAACTTCTGCATAACCCATTCCGCGGGCCGCCAGATCGTCGATCGCATAAGTCTGGTTGGAGATGCCCTCCTTGAGCAGAGAGAAGAACGATTTCGGCAGATTGACACCGACGTCGGCACGTGCATTGACGTTAATCGTATTGTAACCTCCAAAGCCTTTGAAGCCGATCGAGAAAATGTCGATCTTGGTGTTGACTCTCAGTTTGCTGACATCACTGATGCGGTTGAGGAAGTCGGCTGTATTGACTCCGGGGTTCATGAAAGTGGTCGTTCCGTTGCCGAGATTGTAAAGCACGTCGGTGACATGGAGGTTGCCGTTGACACCGAGGTTGAGATTACCCAAGCCGGGCATCGACACAAAGCCGCGGCTGTTGCCGAACGCAGGGTTCATCTGGAAGCGGTAAGTGTAGTCTTCGACAAAGTAGCCCGAGCGGGTGTTCTGAGCGCCGGCAGCCACCGACACTGCAAGAGCGGCTGCTGCGAGTGTATTTTTTATGATGGTTTTCATTGGATTTCAGTTGTGTAATGAAATGGGAAAGGAGGACATTTAGAGTTCTTTCTGATAGTAACCCGACACCGTCGGACGGAGATTGGTCACACTGATGCTCATGTTGGCGTCGAGCACCTTGTCGCCGGGGCCTGCTGTAGCAGTCGCCTCATAACGGATGCCGTCGAAGCCTGTCACATCACCGGTGATGCGGATATTGACATCCTGCGGCTGTGACGACGCTGTGATATGTACGCCTTCGATCTCTACGTTGTTGATGCGGTTGCCTGCACGATCGATCGGATAAGCCTTTATATCAAGAGCGAGAGGCAGCTCTGATGTGATTGTAGCGAGGATGTTGAGTTCGGTGATTGTCATATAATCGAAGTCCTCCGAGCCCCATCCGTCAGCTACGTCAGCGTAGACAATCTTCGAACCCTCGGTGAGAGCTACGGGCGCACGGAAGTCATATTCGCCGCGAACACTGCCGAGGCTCGTACCAAGAGGCAGATTGACTACATCCTGCTCGGGGAGGCAAGGATTGTCGAGATTGATTTCGAGTGACGAAGGCATGCCGTCGCCACTGAGCACATTGCTCAACGAAGAGAATGCCACATGCTCGGGAGATTCATATCCATCGGGAACAAACGACGGCATAACAGGTGAAAGACAGAAGTGGCTGTAGCCGCCAAACTGGCCGGCGCCTATAGTGAAGAAGCTGTCGTTGATGCTGTAGGGCGTCAGCTGAGAACCATGACGTGCGTTGATCGTCATGCCGGTATTGGCGGTCAGGTCATAATTCTGCACGGGATTGTTGATGCTGAGGAAGATGCACGGATTGGCAAGGCTGATGTCTGTGCCGCTCTGAGTCAGCACGTCGGGCAGATCCGACAGATCGACAGAGGGGATGTTGACACCCTTGATATCATACTTCACTCGTCCGCTGAACGTAGTGATTTCAAAGCCCGGCACAACATAGCCGATCGAAAGTTTGATG
This sequence comes from uncultured Muribaculaceae bacterium, assembly GCA_910587475.1. Taxonomy (GTDB): domain Bacteria; phylum Bacteroidota; class Bacteroidia; order Bacteroidales; family Muribaculaceae; genus CAG-873. The sequence goes on along the minus strand of CAJUMR010000015.1, from coordinate 38,496 downwards.
TTGGTAGGCGCCGCACCCGTCACAAGGGAGGAAGACGACATGGCGATTGTGCCTGATTTTACGTAGATGTCGCCTTCGACCGACACCTTGTGGGTCGTATAATCGAAGTCAAGATCCATCTGGCTGAAGTCTGCGCGGCTGGCTTCGAACTCCAGTTGCAGAGTCTCGCTGCTGACCACTTTGGTAGGCAACGTGAGCTCGCCGGTCGAAGGATTGTAGGTTCCACCCCCTGCATTGGTCATTTCAAGCCCCTTGGGCAACTGGAGGCATAGATTGCGGAACTCAACGCTGTGAGCGACTGACGACAGACCGGGCATGTTGAAATTGAAACCGAATTTAAGTGTCGCACCGACAGCGTTGATGTCCACTATTTCAGCCGGCACACCAGACGCCGACAGTCCGAACGTCTGAGCCGGAGTCGAAATATCGAATGAAACATCCGACGAAGCGATAGCCGACGGCACAACAGGTAGAGTGAGCTCTGTCGATGCAATCTTGCGCGACGCAATCTGCACCCGGCCGATCGAAATCGGCGACGAGCCGAATGTTCCGTTCTCGACAACCGTATATTGACCATCGATGATCTGCACCCTGTCGCTTTCCTTGAGGATGCTTTCAAGTTTTATTTCATCAAGTTTGATAGGCACTGTCAGATGATTGACTTCGACTCGCACTGTGGTGTCGATGTCCGACAGATCATAATTGTCGTCGACGCACGATGACGACACAGCGGCGCACGCAAGCGATACGCCGATGATAAGAGAGTTTTGTCTGAATGTCATGTCAGATGATTGAATTACTATATTATTATTGTGTTTTTACTTTTTGTCGCTTAAAATACTCAAGTGTGTTGTAAGAACTTTCACAAAGCTAAGCCATTTTTTAGATTAATTTGATATTACAGCGAGTTAAAAAATGTTATTTAACAAAATCAGATCTCCTCACATTTGCCTATGCGACAAGTGTGTGGAGATCTGATTATAATTCGGTCCGACAATGTCGGTCAGGCCATCATTCTACAAATTTCATGTTGTTCAGACGGTCAAGATCGGCAGGCGCATCGGTGGTGATGTAATCGATGCCATAGCCGGTGAAACGGAGCATGTCGGTCACGGTGTTCACAGTCCATACATTGCTGATCATGCCGAGTTCGCGGCATTCCTTGATCCACTCCGGATGGGCTGTAAGCGGGCTCATGTTGTAGTCGATGCTGCGTATGCCGTCGGCAAGAATAGTAGCCGGAGTCTTGTCGCCATTGAGATAACCGACCATCGCATCGGGCTGATTGGCAACAATGCGCTTGCAGACATCATAGCTGAATGCGATATACTCTACGCGGTCTTTCAGTCCAGCGGCCTCTACCATCTGCATGGCTTTGTCGGTAGCGGCGAGGCTGCGCGCAAGAGCAGCGTGAGTCTTGATCTCGATGATGAGCTTGGATGTCGACGATCCCATTTTCTCCTTGAATGTCGAGATGAATGAGTCGAATGTCGGCAGAGCCTCACCGTTGGACAGACGCAGGTTTTTGATCTGGTCGTAGGTGCAGTTGGCAAATGTAAGTCCGCTTGCAACGCCGTCGTGGTGCACAACAAGCTGACCGTCGGTAGTGATCCATATATCAAGCTCAATGCCGTAATAGTTGGCATCCATTGCTTTTTTGAGCGCCGCTATCGAGTTTTCAGACGCGCCGTCGGTGTGAGCGCCGCGGTGGGCGATGATCTTTGGAGCAACGCGTTCGACCGGGGTCTGACCGACGTTGAAAGTCACTTGGAACAAAGGCGACTGAACTCCGCCGCGCACCAATATCACCTTATAATCACCTGATGTGATGCCTTCGGGCACTGTCAGCGTCAGACGCTCGTCGTCGACCGACACGGCCGGCTGCAGCTTGGCATCCGAACCGATGGCCTGAAGTTCAACAGCGTCGCCGTTCATAAAGCCCTTGCCATAGACTGAGTACTTGTTGCCGGGAGCCACGTTGCATTCGGGCAGATACACAAGGTCTGAGATAGTGACCGTCGAAGCCGATTCGTCGAAGCGCGACTCTTCCCACAGTCCTGCAACCTGACTTGCATCGAACGGTGCATCATAGATACGGGCAGTGACGATCTCGCCGTTCCAGGCTGCGTCACAGTCGGTCTGGTTTGTTCCGGGGTCGCCGCCGAGCACAAATGATTCCGCTCCTGAAGCCACGGGCACATAATTACCCGGAGCCGAAGCTGTTCCGCTCAGACGTCCGTTGACATAAATATACGATTTGCCTTCTTCCTTGTTCCATACGCCGACAACATGATAGTAGACGCCCGGTTTGGGTTCTACATCGCTGTAGGTCCAGCGCCAGTTCGATGCGCCGGTGGTTGAAACATTAGGCAGGAACGTAAGACACTTGGTGCCGGTGTTGGCAGCATTGTGAATCGGAAGGATGAAACCGATGCCGCCCGACTGCATTGAGCTGAACCATTTCACCTCGCGGTTAGGGTTGTCCGATTCATTGAGTTTGATGATCGTCTCAAACGTACAGCCGTCGGCGATGCGGTTGATAAATTCTCCGCCCTTCTGATAATTGACACGGTAGTAACCGCTGGTGACCATCTGACCCATCGCATTGCGGAAATTGGCCACATAGCGGCCGTGCATGTCGCTGTAATAAGTCATCAGGGCATTGCTGGGGTTGGTGATTACCTCATTATGCATCGGCGATACGTCGACTGCCGTTCCGTCGGCCTTGAATTCGATGTCGAGCAGGTCGGCGCGGGGAGAAGTTTCCTGATCGAGAGTGACCACGGTCTCCATGCCCGAATACTGGAACGTCACGCTGAAGGTCACCGGCTCCGACGACTGCCGGCCGGGGAAATTGAGCACCAGTTGAGAATTGCTCTGCGACACTTCGCTGACCTTATCGTTGTCGACCTTGTAGGTCCACTGGCAGTTGGCCGAAATTTTAAATGTCACATTACCTCCGAAATAAGGCACTGTTTTAGTCTGAGGCACAACCGAGAACACTGCTCCCGAAGCTTCACCTTCGACAAATTCTATTTTTGCGATGTCGTCCGTGGGGATGACCAGCGTCTGACCATCGTTTCTTGTCACTGACAGCTTATAGATCTGCGCAAATGTCAGCCCCGACACCAGCACACATGCTGCGATTAGCGATATCCTTCTCATTGCTTATGGTTTATAGATTTTAAATGTTGTTTCATTAGTTGTCAAGATATACACCCCTGACTGCAGCGAACCGACGCCAAGTGTGGCTGTGCCGTTGCCGTCGGCCTTTGTGCTTGCGAGAACCATGCCCGACACTCCGCAAAGCGTAACAGCTCCTCCGGCTTTCATACCGCGGATCACGACATAATCGGGGTTACGCAGATCGACTTCGAACGAAGACTCTATCTCTGCTACCGACGCCGCGTCGTGTTCGACAAACTCTGCATAGTCGATGTCTGCAAGCAGATATTTAGCACTGAACTCCGGAGATTTGATCTCACACGCCTCTCCGTCGAAACTGATCACAGGCTTTGATGCAAGCATAAAATACTGCGGATCGCCGCCCTTGACATTCACCTTCAGAGCCGTGCCCGTCTCCTGTGACTGGGCGGCGGCTCCGCTGCATGCCAGCATGCACGCCAGAGCCAGCGGCAATCGCCGCATTGCAGGCGAAAGACAGGCCATAAGGTTAAAATTTAAGGTTTTCATAATGTATATTTATTGATTTGCCAATTACTTCATGGTGATTATCCGACGGCTAAGATATTAATTTATTTTCAATCGACAGCCATATCAGAGTGTTTTTTTGGCAGAAAACATTTCTATACCCATCGTCTGCATCCGCCACCTGTCGTCCGGCACATCCGATCATATTGACCCCTTATTTGCCAAAATTGCGTCGAAATGACCAAAAAAAGCTTAATCCGATGCGCTATATCACACAAAATTAGTACCTTTGCACTTCAAGTATTCAAGCAAACGAAGTAATTAATTTTATAAGCCGAGTACAGATGCGGCCCTCACAATCCGCAGAAGTGGCATATAAACCGTTTTTATCATGTTCTATAACCAACATTTCATAACACGTTTATTATCTACAGCCCTTGTTTCCATTACATTGGCCGCACCATTGGCGGTTAATGCCTCAGCCGTCGCCAACGACGACGCCAACGACCGTTCATTCCTCTTCTTCGGAAAGAAGAAAAACAAAAAAAACGCCGAAGCAACTGACTCGGCTTCAACCCTATCTGACTACGACTCGTTCTCGTCGGACATCGACTACCGTTCGGAAGGTCTGTTCAACGTCCTGCGAAAAGGCGAGAATTATTACTTCGAAATCCCGCGCAAACACCTCGGCAAAGCCATGCTTGTGATCAACAAGCTCGTCAAAGTGCCCGCCGAGCTGAATGAAGCCGGAGCCAACCGCGGCATCAACTACTCCAACCAGCTTGTAAAATTTGAGCTCGACTCTATCGCAAAGAAAGTCATCGTGCGTCAATTCCGCCCGTTGCCCGACATCGATCCGACCCATGCCATGTCGAAATCAGTAGCCGAGAACTACATATCTCCGATCATCGCATCTTTCAAGATCGAGACATGGGCCAACGATTCCTCGGCCATCGTGGTGAAAGTCAACGACATCTATGACGGCACAAAAACGAGCTTCAACGACGTTTTCTCCGACATAAACATCGGCACTTCGCCCAACACCGAACTTTCGAAGATCAACACCATCAAAGCCTTCGAAAACAACATCTACACTCTCTCGGAGCTGACAACGCGTGTGTCTGAAACTACCGGCACAATATATGTGACCGTCGAAGTCGGATCGACCTTGCTCCTCTTGCCCGAACAGCCCATGACACGCCGCTATGCAAGCCCGCGCATCGGCTACTTCACCGACTCAAACCTCCGCTACAGCGACGACCAGCAGCGCGTCAGCCGCGGACACTACATAACCCGCTGGCGCCTCGAACCCAAACCTGAAGACGAAGCCGACTACCTCGCCGGACGCCTCGTCGAGCCTGCCAAACCGATTGTATTCTGGCTCGACAACTCCACTCCGGAGATCTGGCGCAAACATCTCCGCAAAGGCATCGAGGATTGGAACGAAGCCTTCGAACTCGCAGGTTTCAAAAATGCCATCCGCGTCGAACAGATCCCCGACTCAGGCGACATCGACCGCGACGACGTCAGCTACTCGGTCCTCACTTATGCAGCCTCCGAAAAATCAAACGCCATGGGCCCGTCGATCACCGACCCGCGCACTGGCGAGATCCTTGAAGCCGACATTATCTGGTGGCACAACGTTGTCGACCTCCTCCACGACTGGATCGTCATTCAGACAGGCGCCGTCGACCCACGCGTTCGTTCGATCGAACTTCCCGAAGAAATTATCGGCGATGCCATGCGCTTTGTCGCATGCCACGAAGTCGGCCACTCACTCGGTCTGCGCCACAACATGATGGCTTCGGCCGCAATCCCGACTGACTCACTCCGTTCGCCGGCCTACATCGAAAAACTCGGTGGCACAAGCGCTTCGATCATGGACTATGCCCGCTTCAACTATGTAGCTCAGCCCGGCGACGGCGTCAAATCGCTCTCGCCGAAGATCGGACCCTACGACCGTCTCGCCATCGAATACGGCTACCGCTGGTTCGGCCACATCTCACCAGAGGAAGAATACGACCGCCTGCAGGAACTCATCGACTCTCATAACGAATCATCAGATCTGTTCCGCTACAGCGAAGCTCAGGACTCACGCAGCGCGATCGATCCCAGAGCGCTCAGCGAAGACCTCGGCGACGACCCCGTCAAATCGGCAAACTACGGCATAGCCAACCTCAAGCGCATCGTGCCCAACATCATCGAATGGACAACTACCGGCAAACGCGGACAGGACTATGACGAAGCTTCGAGACTCTACTACGCCGCAGTCGGACAGTGGAAGCTCTACGTCTACCACGTACTTGCCAACATCGGCGGCATATATGTCGACAACACCACTGTCGGCGACGGCAACGTCACCTACCGCTTTGTCGAAGCTCCCCGCCAGCGAGAAGCCGTGCAGTTCATCATCGACGAAGCTCTCACTCAGCCTTCGTGGCTCTTCGATGCCGATGTATCAAACTACACATTCCTCATCAACAACACACCCTTCGGACGACTCGAAAACTCTCCGAACTACATCCTCAAGAACGCACAGAGCTACATCCTCTGGGATCTTCTGTCAGACAACCGCATAATCCGCATGTACGAAAACGAAGCCATGAACGGCAACAAAGCCTTCAAAGCATCTGAAATGATGGACATGCTCCACAACAGCATTTTCGCCAAGACCATTAAGGGTGCGACTCCCGACGTGCGCGAAAGATCAATGCAGAAGAACTTTGTCGACGCTCTCATCATTGCGGCAAGCGAGAACCAGGGCGTCAAAGCAGGTGTCGCACGTTCGCTCGACGACGACAATGAAGCGATGATGCTCACTAACCACACCGGCTTCGGATGCATGAGCGCAATGTGCGGACACAACCATCTCGACAGTACAATCGGAGAACACGCACCCGCCCGCCGGTCGCTCAACTTCTACGGAAGTCAAGGCAACCGCGTGTCCGACGCCATATCTCTCAAACGAGGAGAACTCATGCGCATACGCAACCTTCTCCACTCACGCATGTCATCGGCCTCGCGCGATGCCCGCTATCACTACGAAGACCTCGTGATGCGTATCAACACCGCTCTCGGCATCGCCCAGCTCAAGGACTGATACGACCCGCGGCATCATATTTCTCATTCTTCTCTCTCAACTCTTAAAAACCCAATTGTCTATTCATTCCCAACAACCACAGTGCGATGAAACAGTTTTATTTCAGACTAACGGCCGTCTTGTTCTGCATGGTCATCCTTTCTGCTTCTGCAGCAGTGGCGCAACGCACCATAACTGGCTTGATTGTCTCATCAGAAGACCAGGAACCACTGCCCGGAGCATCTGTGTCTGTCGCTGAGGCTCAACTGAAAAAAGCCGGCAGCAAAGCCAAGAATCTCGGCACAGTCACCGACATCGACGGACACTTCTCAATCGTCATTCCAGCCGGAGTCTCGGAAATAGAATGTCGGTCTGTCGGCTACAATCCCCGTACAATAGTCCTCGTCGACGGAGTCGACTCCTACGATATAATACTCGACCCCTCCTCGGTTGTCCTCACCGACGTCGTAGTCACCGGCTATCAGGCCATTGAGCGCCGCAAACTGACCGCATCGATCACTAAGCTCGACGTCGATGAAAACAAGATCGGTGCAATCATGAACATCGACCAGGCTCTCGCCGGACAGGTCGCCGGTCTGTCGGCTATCCAGAGCAGCGGCTCGCCTGGTGCACCCCTCAAGATACGCATCCGAGGCACATCTTCGCTGCAAGGCACCCAGGATCCCCTTTGGGTGATCGACGGTGTGCCGATGAACGGCACCGAAATGCCATCGACCGATGAGCTCAAGGATATCGACAACCTCTATCAGTCGTCGATCGCCGGACTCAATCCGGCCGACATCGAGAGCATTACCGTGCTCAAAGACGCAGCAGCAACTGCGATCTACGGTACTCGCGCGGCCAACGGCGTAATCGTCATCACCACAAAAAGCGGTAAGCAAGGCAACGCACAGGTGACTTTCTCGACCCGCCTCTCCTACTCGCCAAAGCCCGACATCGACCGGCTCAATCTGCTCAACTCCGACGAAAAAGTCAACCTTGAGCTCGAACTGCTCGGCTCAAACTTCACTTATCGCGAAAACAAAGGTGCGGTCGCACGCATAATCGCTGCGGCCGGACTCACCGAGGCATTCAAAGCCGGCGGCATCAACGCGCTCCCCGCTGACGTAAGGGCACAGATCGACGCACTCAGAGGCACATACACCGACTGGAACGACATACTATTCCGCGACACATTCAGCCAGGAGTACAACCTGAGCGTTTCGGGAGGCGGCGACAAAGCGACCTACTACACATCTCTCGGCTACCAGGACGAGAAAGGCAATGTGCCGGGTGTCTCGATGAACCGCTTCAACATCGTGCTCAAGACCAACTATCGCCTCAGCAACAAATTCAAAGTCGGAGCCTCTATTTTTGCCAACCGCCGTAAAAAAGACTCCTACCTTACCGACAACGACGGATTTACAAATCCGGTCTACTACTCGCGCCGTGCCAACCCCTACCAGCTACCCTACGACGCCTACGGCAACTATGTCTACGACACCGACATCCAGGGCCGCGAGGACAGTGATCTGAAGTTCAACGTATTCGAAGAACGCAACAACACCGACTACACTCAGGAGACCACAGGTCTTACAGCTCTCATCGATGCCGACTTCCGCTTCACCGACTATCTGAAAGCTGTCACTCAGATCGGATTCCAGTATGACCAGACCGACACTCAGTCATATGCCGGTCAGAACACCTATGCCATGCGCAAGGAGTTCTACCGCACAGAAATTATGGGCGACGACGGCATTCGCAAATCATTCCTCCCCGACGGCGGACGCCACGTCCAGAGCAAATCGACCAACAAACAGATCAACTGGAAAGCCCAGATCGAATTCAGCAAACGACTCGCTCCCGACCACGAACTCGAAGTAATGGGCGGTACCGAGATCCGAAAGACATGGTACGACTCCTTCACATCGACCGCCTACGGCTACGACCGCAAGACTCTGACGACAAAGCCCGTGCTTTTCCCCAATGAATCTTGGGCGAGAACATTCCCGCTCCACACCGAGAGCATACTCGAAAACGCCTACGCATCGTTCTACGCAACTACATCCTACTCGCTCATGCGCCGCTACACATTCGGGGCGTCTGTGCGTTTCGACGGCAGCGACCTCTTCGGTGTCGACAAGAAGTACCGCTTCCTGCCGCTCTACTCGTTCAGCGGATTGTGGCGTCTGTCCGACGAGCCCTTCCTCCGCGACGTCACCGCCGTCAACAACCTCGCGCTCCGACTCAGCTACGGCATACAGGGCAACATCGACAAATCGACCTCATCGTTCGTGATGGGCGACTACAACAACGCATCGATCCTTCCAGGAGTCAGCGAAGACGTCATCGTGCTCGGCACTCCACCCAACCGCCGTCTGCGCTGGGAAAAAACCCACACTGCCAATGCCGGTGTCGACGTAGCTCTGTTCAACAACGTCCTCACCCTCTCTGCCGACGCATATTACAGAAAAGGCAACGACCTGATCGCGCTCAAAATGCTCCCTCTCGAAACCGGCTTCACGTCGACAATGGTCAACTGGGCCAGCATGCGCAACAGAGGTCTCGAATTTGCAATCTCGACCCGCAACATCGCCAACAAAGACTTCCGCTGGACCACCAACCTCAACATCGCCTACAACGAAAACACAGTCCTGCAGGAAACTGTGCCGTTCAACCAGACGACTCCTTCGCGCGAAGGCTATCCGGTCAACGCCATATTCGCCTACAAGACCGCCGGTCTCGACGACGACGGATATCCACTGTTCCTGAACAAACAAGGCGAGAAGGTCACAGCAAAAGAATTCCTCAAACTCAACTCCGCAGGTGCGAGCACACTCACGGCTGAAGAGCAGCGCGATCTCTACTCCTACATCGGATCGGGCGACCCGCTCTGGACCGGTGGTTTCATCAACAACTTCTACTACCGCGACTTCGACCTGACGGTCAACTTCGCATTCAACCTCGACATGTACACACGCATACAGCCATCCTACAGCAGCGTGTGGTTTGACCGAGGCATGAACACCAACCGCGACATTCTCGACCGTTGGACTCCGACCAACACCGACGCCGTGCTTCCGGCCCTGATGCCCGACGGCTACCGCACCGACGAGCGCACACAGTACGGCGAATTCACCCTCTACTCTATGCTCGACACATGGGTGAAACGTTGCGACTACTTCCGCCTGCAGAGCGTCATTCTCGGCTACAACATTCCGACCCCGATTGTCGCCCGCATGGGACTGTCGTCGGTGCGCGTCGCTTTCGAAGCTCGCAATCTCGCCGTATTCGGCTCTAACTACCGCAACTTCCTCGACCCGGAGACCATGGGCAATCCGTTCGCTCAACCGATCCCCAAAAGCTACACATTCAATCTCCAAGTCAAATTCTGATCACTAAATCGACGACACAAATATGAAATTCAACAAAATATTAGCATCACTCCTCTTTGTCGCCGCATCGGCACTCACTGCCTGTGACAGCTTTCTCGACATACAGCCGGTCGGCAAGGTAATCCCGACGACCGTGCCCGAATTCCGCTCGCTGATAACCGAAGCCTACCTGACTGTCCCCGACGACCGCGGGCTCGCGTCGTTCCGCAGCGATGAGATCCTTCTCGACGCCACTCTCTCGTCAAACGACCTCGGATCATATCTCGACATTTGGCGTTGGAACGACGACACCCCCGACGAAAACACTTCGGCATTCCAGTGGCGACAGTTCTATCATGTGCTGTTCATCGCCAACTACGTCATCGAATCCGAAAACCTAATGACCGACGGCACAACCGACGACATCCGACAGATGGTCGGCGAAGCTTACATGCTGCGCGCCTACATGCACTTCATCCTCGCCAACCTCCACGCGCCGGCCTACACAGCTTGCGACCCAGCCTCGACCAAAGCCATCCCACTAAAACTCGACAGCGACGTCGAAGGCATCCTCTCGCGCAACACCCTCGCCGAAGTCTACCAATCGATTGTAAAGGATCTCGACTCGGCAGAAGACTACCTCAACGTAGCCGCATGGCCTGCAGGCTACAACTACCGGTTCACGACACTGTCGGTCGATGCGATCCGTTCGCGTGTGATGCTCTACATGGGACGCTGGGACGAAGCCCGCGAAGCCGCCGACCGGGTGCTCGCTGTCAAGAGCACCCTATCCGATCTTTCGGCTGAACTACCCAACAACTACAACTCGGCCGAGAACATCCTCGCGCTCGAACAAGTCATGACAGCCCAGTATGCTCGATCGTTCAAGGTCAACCGCGACTTCTTCCGCCTCTACGCATCGACTGACCTCCGACGCCGGGCCTACTTCAATCAGGTGACCACATCCAATATCCTCCTCTTAAAAGGAGGCAGCAACACATTCACTTGCTCAGTCCGCGTGGCCGAAATGCTGCTAAACGCTGCCGAAGCTGCAATCCGCAGCAACGACCGGGACTCGGCCGAAGACTACCTGCTGACGCTTCAGCGCGCTCGTTTCAGCGACGGCGGAGCCGCCAAAGAGATTGCTGTCGCAGCTATGACCGACAGCGAACTTCTCGATGAAATACTGACCGAACGCGCTCGCGAACTCGCATTCGAAGGCCACCGATGGTTCGACCTCCGCCGCACTACACGCCCGCGGCTCGAGCGCACCTACCGCAACGAGACATTCGTTCTCGAACAGGACGATCCGCGCTACACCATCCGCATCCCCTCTGAAGCCATCGAAGCCAACCCCAACCTCGCAAACTGAAGTAACCTGAAACAACCTTAAGGCCACTGAAGGCCTTAAGGTTTTAAAACTGAATAATCAACCACATTAAATAATTTATTATATGAAAAAACTATTACTTTCTTTCATTGCAGCAGTCGCTGCAATAAGTGCACCAGCAACCGATTTCGGTCAGGTACAATGGGCAGATCAAATCACAGGTATTTTTAAAGACTTGAACCCACTGTTCAACGCTCCGGTAGCCATCAGCGACAACGATTCGCGATACACTGCTGTTGCCGGATCTTACAACGAAGACTGCTACATCAACGGAAATGAGTTTGAAGCCATCGGCACAAGCTCATATATCGCAGTATATCAAGGTCCGATGCCACAATGGACAGTGAGTCTCGTTGGTTCGGCCACTGTTTCAGCCTTGACTTTCGACAATGAGTGCAACCTTTATGTTGCAGGTTCATTTGCCGATGAAGTCACTTTCGGATCAACCGACGGCAACTCTAAAGTTGAAGAAGGCATGACCGTCGATGGCGCCCCCACGACTAAAGAAAATGCTGCATTCATCGCAAAATATAACCGGGAAGGCCAGCTCCTCGACCTCGTGAAATTCATCCCGCAGATCCACCCCGAAATCATGCCTCTCGTCGGTGATCTTTCTGCCGAACCCGCATACTTCTACGGCGACGGTGACGTTTACTTTGAAATCAAGCAAATCGGCGTCAAAGATTCCAAGCTCTACGTAAGCGCCGTTTACACCGGTGTGACCGAAACTGCCAACATGCAATTCGACGCACCATACGTACTCTACGCATTCTTCATGTATCAGGACGTTGCTTCAGCTTCAATCTTCTCTCTCGACGCCAACAACTTCTCTGAAGGCTCTCACATCATGAAAGTCGCATATTCCGGACCCAACGGCGATGGAGTGTTTGACACCAGTGCCTGCTGGTCGGCCCGCTTCGGATTTATCCAGGGATCTGTATTCGGAGCATTCGTAGGAAGCGGCGAACTTGCGCGTTTCACCAATGGCAATCAATTTGTCCGCCCCTTGTCAAATGAGACTACCCCATCGTTTATATTCAGCCAAGACATCGAATGGCGTGACTCAGATGTCCGTACTATTCCGACAGCTTCTTCAACGCGTGTCGCCGACAACAGCATATCGGCTGTAGGCTACGATTCATCCACAGCTCAAGTAGTGGTTGCAGGTCGCAAATACTCGACTGAAACCGTTGGAGAAAACGAAATCGAACGCCGCGAACTGTTTGTTTACAACGCCAATCCAAGTGACCTCGACCACGAAGATGCGATGTTCTCGGCCGAACTCAAGGAAGGTGATATTTCCTACTATTCCGTAGCTACCGCTGCAGTCCTCAATCTCGGCGACGTCATCTTCAACACTCTCGGATACTACAATGCCGCAGGCGAAGGCTATGAAAACGGCGATTTCACCGAAAAATCCAAAGCATTCACATTCTCGGCAGGTGACTTCTCGCCGGCGACTCAAATAAATGAAGCTATATCCATCAACAACCCCTATGGTGTGGCAGCGAACGATAATGAGATATTCCTCTCTACTACAAGCTACTATGGCAATTGGATGTACAGTTTCTCTTACACTTCTGCCGGCATAGACGACATCACTGTTGACAACAGCAATGCTCCCGTTGAGTATTACAACCTCCAGGGCGTCAAGGTTACCAACCCCGCCAACGGTCTCTTTATCGTCCGTCAGGGCAACAGCACCTCGAAGCAGATCATACGATAATCGCACAACATAATCCTTATTAACATGCCGATGGCACTTAAGTGCCATCGGCTTACTATTTCAATTATTTATTTTTATGAAAAAGATTCTACTTTCAGCCATTGTCGCTGCATCAGCGATCTCAATGACAGCCACACCCTCGCAAGTGTGGAAGAACTCTGCCGAAGCATCATTCTCAGCCGGCAAAGCAGTTTATAACGCCGGAGTCACATTCGACAGCAAAGGAGCTGTAATTGCGGCCGGAGCCTACAACAACGACTTCTCTATCGCAGGATCAAACCTCGAAGCGATAGGCACAAGCGCCTACATCGCCAAATATGCAGCCGACGGACAGGCCGCATGGGCCGTTGGCATCATCGGTTCTGCGACTATCAATAAAATCGTCACCGACAGCAACGACAACATCATCGTAGCCGGACAATTTGCCGACGAAATAACTTTCGGCACCACATCTGGCGACGAAATCATCAAAGATGGCATGACCCTCGAAGGTGACCCCACTGTCGAACAGAACTCTGCATTCATCGCCAAATATTCTGCCGACGGAAAAGTTTTGGCCGTACGCTCATTCATTCCTGAAGTACAGCCCGACCTGATCGCCCTCATCGACGACTGGGAAAACGATCTGCTCTACTGGTACACCGACGGCGATATTGCATTCAAGATCACCGATCTTCAGGCAGTCGGCGACAACGTCTACGCATCGGCAGTTTACACCGGCATCACCAAAGTCGAAGACCTCACATTCGACTCTTCTTATGTGACCTATCTCGGTTTCATGGTCTGCGACAACCAGTGCGCCGCCGTTGTATCACTCGACAGCAACCTCGACAACATCAAGGTCGTCGACCAGATCACATCGACGGTCAACAACGGCGACTACACCGAAGACACATATGAAGTGTGGAACGCGCGCTTCGACATAAGCGGCAACGACATGATCGTCGCTTACACCGGCACCGGCGCTCTCAGCTATCAGGGCGGAGTCATCGACCTCATGATCGACGATGAAGATAATGTATCGCCGGTTTTCATTTTCTCTACATTCAAAAACGGTCAATTCACCGCAAAGAAAGTAACCCCCACAGCTTCTTCGATGATCAACTCGTTCAACGCTGTTTCGGGTGTCAAGATTATCGGCGATAACGCCTTCATTGCAGGCCACCAGTACACCGTCACTGTCGAAAAGAAAGACGACGAAGATGTCAAGACCTACACTAACGACGCTTTCGTTGCAACTATCCCCGCGATGAACGTCGAAAACACCGCGTTCTCCACATTCACCATCATGGATGGCAACTTTTACTATCAGACTTCAGGCGCAGCATTCACCGCAGCTGGTGAAATCTACATCCCCACTATTGCTACTACCAGAACGCTGTCAACGGCCACAAAAAAGGCGAATTGGCAGGCAACGGCGTCACATACCTCTACGCCGCAGACTCTTTCGCTACAACTGACTTCGCCGCAACTGCGGCCGCTGCTGATGCGTCATCACTGGCCTTCGCCACTGTCGGCGACACAGCCACCGATTTCGCCCTCTACACCAACGACGCTGCCGGCATCGACGACATCACTGTTGACAACAGCGATGCTCCCGTCGAGTATTACAACCTCCAGGGCGTCAAGGTTACCAACCCCGCCAACGGTCTCTTCATCGTCCGTCAAGGCAACAGCATCTCGAAGCAGATCATCCGCTGATAACAACCGTTTCCCCTCTGATACAACACAAAACAAGCAGGGCGCCCACTCATCGAAGTGAAGCGCCCTGTTTGTTTTATGCGCGATCCATTGACACGCGCTTTTTCCGTCAATAAGCGATCTCTTTGCTTGCTTTTCCACCCTGACGTTTGATATAGAGTCGGCCCGGTTGAGGCTTGCCGACTTTCACGCCCTGGAGATCGTAATACTCTGCCTGACCTTCGCCGGCTGTGTCGACCGAGATGCTCTCTACACCCGAAGTGAAACTGAAGCCTTCGGGGAGCTTCACTGCCGTCACACAATTAGAGTCGGCTGTATACCAGTCGCCGTCACTGAATTTCAGCATCGAGAATATAAGCGACTCCTCGGGGAAAGTCATCACCCCGTCCTCAACGATTGCGCCATACTCGAGTTCGGCACACTCTTCGATGTCATAGCCTGCTTTAAGGAAATAATTGACAAACGAGCTTACACGCATCAGGCCATACTCGCCCGACTCCATGCCGATCGGCGATTCCTCTATGTAGATACACTCCGGATAGCATGCGTTGATATAAATATAGTGATGATGATCTTTATGCTTGCCGCTCAGCGCATCATACTCCTTGATGCCGGCATAGGGATCGACCAGACGATAGCGGCCGCTTTCGGCCTTGCTCTGCTGAAGCATACACTGAGTTGTCTGCGACGGTATGTTGGAAATCAGATCCTGCAGAAAACCGTCGGTAAACTCCGCTGTCCCGCAATCGGTCCAGCCGTCGGGATCTTCATCGATATAATAATAAGTACACCACGCATAACCGACCTGATTGCCGCGTTCGTCAAGCGCAACTGCCACCATTGTCTCCTTAGGCTCATCGCCCATCTCATACGAAAAATCACCACGGGGACTGAACACCTGCCCTCCATCTGCAACAGCCTCGACATAGCTCAGCATTTCGTCTTCAAACGCATCGGCAAACACTCCGTAGCGCACCTCAGCCACATCTGCACCTACCGTAAGATTACCCCTGAACGTCCTGTCAGTCAGACAGTGCGACACCGGTTCGAGTGTCATGTCAAAATCGTTAAGAGCGACGCCCGGCAGCACGATGCGGAATTTGCCACGCCGGTTAGCGGCGATCGCACTGTCATCGATGCCGACCGCTATGCCGAGCACTGGAGCACGGAACACTCCGTCGGCAAACGTCACGTTCAGACGTGAGTTGACACCGATAAACACCTCTCCCGCGCCGATATCAAAGCCGGTCAAGGTCTTATGGAAAATAACATCGTCGGGATCGGTCGCATCGATATCGATGAAACGAGTGCCCTCCGAGTCATACTGATCAGGAGTCAGCACCTTGCCGTTCACCTCCTCCACTGCTGCCGCAAAAGCCGCACCATAGGGAGCAATCACTCGATAAAGAGGCGAATCATCCTCTGCCTGCTGGATCTCCACCTGATAGGTAACGGGCTGCCAGTCGAGCAGATCGGTGATCATATCATCTGTCATCCAACCCATTCCGAGCGATTTGTAGGCGATCTCATCGCCTGAAACATGTTGCGACGCCATAGCCGATATGGCCGCAACCAACAATAGAGTAAAACACTTTTTCATAAGCACATTGTAAAATAAAACTTGCTAATAAATAAATCTATGCTCGCAAATCTACAAAATTATTTACAATATGCCAACTAATCGCTGCTTAATCTTGCCATATACCCGTTTTTACTGACCGGATGGTTTCAAAACGCTCACAATTCAATGCGCTCGGCCTCTATGTCGTGACCGAGAAACAGCGTTGCAAGCGACGAAAACTTGTCGGGGTTCTCAGTCGTCAGATACGTAGTTCGGCCGCCGCGTGTCAGCCGTGCATCCATCTCGGGATGGCGACGGAGATAATCAGCCAGACTATGCGCCACGATTTCACCCTGTCGGACAATCTCTATCCTCGACGGCACAGCCGCCCGTATCTTGTCGTAAAGCAGCGGATAATGCGTGCAGCCCAATATAATTGTATCGACATCGCCGTCGGCCGCTAACAGTGCATCGACCTCCTGCCGGACAAAATAATCAGCTCCCGGACGGTCGGCCTCGCGGTTCTCGACAAGCGGAACCCACATCGGACACGCATGCGCCGTCACCGCAAAATCGCCATGCTGCTTGGCGATCTCTATCTCATAAGATCCCGATGCAACAGTTCCGGGGGTGGCAAAGATACCTATATGGCCGTTGCGCGTCACATCTCCGATTGCCTCTACTGTCGGCCTTATCACTCCGAGCACCCGCCGCGACGGATCGAGACGCGGCAGATCGAGTTGCTGGATATTGCGCAAAGCTTTGGCCGACGCCGTGTTGCATGCGAGGATCACAAGATGACAGCCGCGGGCAAACAGCTCTTCGACCGCTTCAAGCGTGAAACGATAGACTATGTCAAACGACCGCGAACCATAGGGCGCACGGGCATTGTCGCCGAGATACACATAATCATACTCCGGCAACTCGCTGCGGATGGCCGACAGTATGGTCAGCCCTCCATAGCCCGAATCAAACACTCCGATCGGACCTGCCACGGTCGGCAAATTTTTTGTCTTCATGCTTCAAAGGTAACAAATATCATCATCTGATCAAAATCCATCACAAAAAAAGCGATGACCGGCAACTCATGATTAGGCTATAACCTCAAAAACAGCTATCTTTGCATCTATTCACCCACCAAAAAATGCCATCCATGAAAATTATCGCCTACATCGCGCTGTTTGCCACTCTGTCGGCATGCTCCGCCCGACACGACGCCGACCCTGACAAAATTGCCCTTGCATTGCCCGACAATTCTGCCTGCATGCTCGACATTTTCACAGACAAAGAGTGGCTGCAACTCAGCGACAGCTCCACCGAGGCCATCATTCCGTCACCATCGCGCATCATAGCCGACAACGGCATCTTCTACATTCTTGACCCAAGACAAAAATGCATCAAGACCTTCGACAGCTCGGGCGCTTACAGAGGAAAAATCGGCAACTTCGGCAACGGCCCCGGCGAGTACGGCAACATCGTCGACTTCACCATCAACCCCGACTCCGGCCAAATCATCGTGCTGTCCGAACCCGCTGCAGCCCACATATATGATCTCGACGGCAGCTTCATCCTCTCCAAGCCGCTGTACGACACTTCATTGCGACAGATCGTGCACGTCTCTGACGGCTACGTCGCCACAACCGATCATTCGTTCTATCCTGACGACGACTCTGCCTACCTGATCTACGTATTCGACAACGATCTGAATTTCAAAAGCAAGCACATCCCTGCACGCGACCGCAACGTGATCAGGCCAGAAGCTCCCTCTCGCACCTTGAAATCATTCGGAGACAAAGCCGTCTACCTCGACTTATGCTCGGCCGAAGTTTACCGCTACGACAGCCGCGACTCCTCCGTGTCCCTACTCATGACGCTCGACCTGCCCGACATGATGCCGGCCGAATTCAACCGGGACTTCGACCTCTTTTTCGACAACATGAGCAACCATAGCTGGATCAAAGACTTCATTGCCGACGACAGCCGGCTTATCGTCAACTACATTGTCAACGGCACAGCCTGTTTCGCCCGACTCTCCTACGACGGCGAAATCATACAGTCGGCCCAATGCGACGGCTGGCTGCCGACAGCCTGGAGCGACGGTTCCGACAACACTTACATACCGCTCTCGACCGACGATTTCTTCGCTTTCATAGCCGACACTCCCGCAGAATTCAAGCCCGATCGGGAGGGCAACATGATTCTTCTCAAGGGCAAGATCGCCCACCATTGATCGAAACAGCACTCAGATAGTGGTTATTTCTCAGTTTTTAGCTATCTTTGCACTGGTATATCCAACTGATTATTAATCCCAACTTTTTTGACATGTCAATCGAAAATATAATAGCTGAAGCAGTCAGTCGCGCCGTCACCGCGCTTTACGGCCTCGAATGCGACCCCTCGTCAGTCGTGCCACAGCCGACCCGCAAGGAGTTCGAAGGCAATCTAACAGTAGTCGTATTCCCTTGGGTTAAAGCCGCACGCAAAGCGCCCGAGCAGGTTGCCGACCAGATCGGTCAATACCTCGTCCTCAACGAGCCGGCAGTAAAGTCATACAACGTTGTCAAAGGGTTCCTCAACATTGTCATCGAGCCAACGTTCTGGAACAAAGTGCTCGAGCGCATCGCCGCAACCGAAAACTACGGCACACGCAAGGCCACCGACAACGATCCGCTCGTCATGGTCGAATACTCATCGCCCAACACCAACAAGCCGCTCCACCTCGGACACCTCCGCAACATACTCCTCGGCTACAGTCTGTCTCAGATCCTCAAAGCTTGTGGCAACAGAGTCGTAAAGACCAACATCGTCAACGACCGTGGCATCCACATCTGCAAATCGATGCTCGCATGGCAGAAATGGCACAACGGCGAGACTCCCGAGTCGACAGGCATCAAAGGCGACCACCTCATCGGTGACTGCTACGTCGACTTCGACAAGCACTACAAGGCTGAAGTCAAAGATCTAATGGCCAAAGGCATGACTCAGGAAGAAGCCGAAGCCGCATCACCCCTGATGCTCGAAGCCCGCGAAATGCTGCGACGCTGGGAGCAGAAAGACCCCGAAGTGCGCAAACTTTGGGAGACCATGAACCGCTGGGTCTACGACGGTTTCGACCAGACCTACGCGCGAATGGGCGTCGACTTCGACAAAATATACTACGAATCCGACACATACCTCGAAGGAAAGGAAAAGGTGCTCGAAGGTCTCGAAAACGGAGTCCTCTACCGCAAGGACGACGGTTCGGTATGGGCCGATCTCACTCCCGACGGACTCGACCACAAGCTCCTGCTCCGCAGCGACGGCACATCGGTCTACATGACCCAGGACATCGGCACTGCCAAACTGCGCTTCCGCGACTTCCCCATCGACAAGATGATCTATGTCGTCGGCAACGAACAGAACTACCACTTCCAGGTGCTGTCGCTCCTGCTCGACCGACTCGGGTTCAAGTGGGGCAAAGACCTCGTCCACTTCTCTTACGGCATGGTTGAGCTGCCCGAAGGACGCATGAAGAGCCGCGAAGGCACAGTCGTCGACGCCGACGATCTGATGGCCGAAATGGTCGACGGAGCACGTGAAGTAGCCGAAAGCGCCGGCAAGACCGACGGTCTCGACGAAAACCAGAAAGCCGAAATCGCTGAAATCGTGGGCATGGGAGCTCTTAAATACTTCCTCCTCAAAGTCGATCCGCGCAAGAACATGACTTTCAACCCCAAAGAGTCGATCGACTTCAACGGCAACACCGGACCATTCATCCAATATACCTACGCCCGCATCAGATCTGTCCTCCGCCGTGCCGACGAGCAAGGACTCAACAAAACAGACTACTCCGGCGTTGTACCAAATGACAAGGAAGTATCTCTCATCCAGCGTCTCGCATCATATCCCGCAGTTGTCAAAGAAGCCGGAAGAAGCTATTCTCCCGCTCTGATCGCCAACTACATCTACGACCTCGCCAAAGAGTACAACCAGTTCTACCACGACTGCCCCTGCCTGCGCGAAGACAATGCCGCTCTGCGCTCGATGCGACTCGAACTCTCGGCCGTCACTGCCGACGTGATCGCCTCGGGCATGGGTCTCCTCGGCATCCGCGTCCCCGAACGCATGTAATACTCTCTCACCAATTCTAAAAAACATCATCCTCTTAATACTCAACATCATGTTCGACAACAATTTCAACAACCCCTACAATGCCTCCACCCAGGCTCTGTCGACCAAAGTGTCGGCAGTCATGAAACGCGTCTACTTCAAGATGACGCTCGGTCTGCTCGTGTCGGCATTCATTGCCTTGTGGTGCTCCGAAAGCCAGACCTACTGGCAGATCCTCTCAAGCCATAGCTGGCTGATATGGTTCCTCCTCATAGCCGAAATCGGCCTCGTGATCGCCATCACCGGAGGCATACGCCGCCTGTCGACGATCGCAGCATCGGGGCTTTTCTACCTCTTCGCAGCCGTCAACGGCCTCGCTCTCGCCCCGATCTTCATCGTCTACACCGGCAGCACCATAGCCACGACGTTCTTCGTCACTGCAGGCACCTTCGCTGCCATGAGCATCTACGGCTTCTTCACTTCCAACGACCTCTCGCGCATGGGCTCGATACTGTTCATGGCCCTGATCGGTCTGGTCATAGCTTCGGTGGTCAACTTTTTCCTCCACAGCGAGACCATGATGTGGATCATCACCTACGCCGGTGTCCTCATATTCGTAGGACTCACCGCTTGGGACACCCAGCAGATCAAGAACATGGCCATCCAGATGGACTCGGCTTCGACCGGCAAACTTGCCACAATCGGCGCCCTCACTCTCTATCTCGACTTCATCAACCTCTTCCTCTACCTGCTCCGTATTTTCGGAAACCGCGACTGACAAACTCACCATCATAAAAAAAACCGGGACATCCGGCGATATATATTCGCCGGATGTCTTTTTTTAGGCTATCGACACGACCAATCAGCTATCTGCATGAAGAAATTGTTTGCAAAATACTCCGGCGACTATGCCGCCATCTTCCGTCTCGGGCTGCCGATACTCGTCGGACAGCTCGGCATGATAGTAGTCGGATTTGCCGACAACATCATGGTCGGCCACTACTCCACCCCGGCACTCGCATCCGCGTCGTTCGTCAACAATCTTTTCAACGTCGTCATATTCTGCTGCGTCGGTTTCACCTACGGGCTGACGCCGATCGTCGGTGCGCTGTTCGCCCGCAAACGGATGTCCGACATCGGTGCGACAGTCAGGAGCGCACTGATACTCAACATCGTCTTCGCCGCAGTGATCACCCTGCTGATGACCGTCGTCTACTTCAACATCCACCGGCTCGGACAACCCGCCGAGCTGCTCCCGATCATTCGGCCCTACTATCTGATCTACCTCGCCGGCATAATACCGCTGTCGGTCTTCAACGTCCTCGCACAGTGGAGCTACGGCATCAAGGACACACGGCTGCCGATGTGGATCATCCTCGGATCAAACATCGTCAATATCGTCGGAAACTACCTCCTGATCTTCGGCAACGCCGGATGCCCCGAACTCGGACTCACCGGTGCAGGCATCAGCACTCTGATCGCACGACTGCTCTGTCCCGCCGTCATCATCGGATGCTTCGCCTTCAGACGACGCAACGCCGTATTCCGGCAAGGATTTGCAGCGGCCCGCACCACATGGTCTGACATACGTAAGATCTGGAACATCAGCATACCGGTGTCGATGCAGATGACTTTCGAGTCCGGATCATTCACCGCTGCAGCCATCATGACAGGATGGATCAGCGCGATCGACCTCGCAGCATTCCAGATTATCGTCATCGTCGGCACACTCGGTTTCTGCATCTACTACAGCATCGGATCAGCCGTCACCATACTCGTGGCCAACGAAGCCGGCCGATGCGACAACCACGCCATGCGACGCGTCGCATGGGCCGGCTACCACGTGATGCTGACTCTGATGTGCATCTCATCGGCCATATTCCTCATATTCGGCAACTCGCTGATGGCATGCTTCACCGACGACAGCGCAGTCCTTGCCATTACCTCAGGACTGATCATCCCCCTTGTCATCTACCAGGCAGGCGACGCCACCCAGATCAACTTTGCCGCCGCCCTCCGAGGCACAGCCCATGTCATGCCGATGCTGTGGATCGCCTTCGTCAGCTACGTCGTTTTCGGCATTCCCGCCACCTATCTCCTCGGCTTTCCCGCAGGACTCGGCACATTCGGCATCATTCTCAGCTTCTCAGTCAGCCTTTTCATTGCCGGAGCTCTTTTCCTCCACTACTTCCTGCGCTCGACCAAGACAAAAATAAAATCTTGATAACCATTCAACGGCAACGCCGGCCGGAATCGTGGTTTTACCGATCCCGGCCGGCGCCGTGTTTCTGTCTTTCGTTGCGGAGCCTACTTGCGGCTCTCGCGGTTCTCGATGGCGCGGTGCACCTTGTGGATTTCATTGACCATGCGGAAAGCTGCACACACTACGGCTGCTTTCAACGCGATTTTCAAAATGCTCATGCCGAGACGGATCTCGTGTCTGTGTTCTGAAGTCATAACTGTTGCGTTTTAGTTCGTTAATCACTTATATACATTCAACCGGAGCAATCCGTTGCCACCGATTGCAAGATTAACGACATCACGCTCCATAAGTTCAGCGGGCCGACATATCTTATGATTTTTTCACCAAGCGCTTGCCGAGCCAGCGGCGTACAGGCTCGTCGTAGTACTTCAGAAACACCCACGCCAGCAAAACGACTGTCACCACGATAGCTGCTGCCACCGGCCACACCCGATCGAAGCCATAACCGTTCTTCCACGCCCAGGCATACATCATATACATAAACGGATAGTGGATGATATAGACCGGATAAGAGATCGCGCCCAGAAATTCACAGGTCCGCGCCGAATGGCGGTCGGTAGTCCGGCCCGAAGCGCCGAGATAGACGATCAGCGGAAAAACCGCGAGCGTACACACCGCATCATAGATGCCGTTGGCCACAGGCATCGTCTCTCCTCCGACATACGGCACCGACAGCATCGCCACAATCAGTGCCGAACAGATCCAGAATGCCCCTTTGATCCTGACAGGGCGGAAGTCGCGCGACAGCAGCAGACCCATCGAGAACGAGAAGGTCATTCTGAGCAGACCCATCCAGAAACCGCCGTCAGCAGCCGTCCACCCGACTCCGAGATGATAGTATCCCGAACCGTTGCCGATCGCTATGGCCGCGAGACCAACTCCCGACGCTGCCACAAACAGTCTCAGCATCCGCGTCGACAGGCGATGGAGCAGCAGAGCATAGAACACACTGCCGATATACTCGAAAAACAACGACCACGATGGTCCGTTGAGCGGAAACATCTCGCCGTTGCCTCTCACCTCGGGCAGTGTGCCGGGCAGAGAGGGCAACATCAGCAGACCCAGCACCAGCGAAGCCACAACAGCAAGCGGGCTGACAGCCGTGCCATCCCACTGCTCACAGCCTTGCACGACAAACGACACCACACCGAGCGCCACACCGACGATCACCATCGGCTGCAGCCTGATCACACGGCGCAGCATAAAACCTCCCGCTGTCATGCCCTTGGCCCAGCGGCCGTCATAGGCATAGCCGATCACAAACCCCGACAACACAAAAAAGAAATCTACCGCCAGATAGCCGTGGTTGATATCCTGCGTCTGAGGCGACGTGGCGAAACACTCGCCGATATGATAAAAGATCACCATCAGGGCCGCAACTCCGCGCAGCCCGTCGAGCAGCTCATAACGAGCCTTAGGTTTGTCTGTCATTTCTGTTGTCATTTTTGCTTTTTTCTTCTGCAAAATTAGCCAAACACCGCCGCAAAAAAATTGCTCTATATCAATTTTTACCCGACAATGCCCGGATGCGGCTGAGTGTCGACGCTGTCACTCCCAGATACGAAGCGATGTAGCAGTTCTGCGCCCGGCGGCAGACATCGGGAAACTGGCGAGAAAAAGCCTCGTAGCGCTCTCGTGCCGGCAGCGTCAGACGCTCTTTGTGCGACTGATGCAGACGCCTGTACTCATACTCATGGATCGCGCCCCACCACCTCGCAAGCTCTATATTGACGCTGACAAGTTCCCTCAGCCGCCGGGCATCTATGCGGTAACAGTCGACATCTTCGATCGCCTCGACATACTCCTCGCTCACGCGGCCATAGTAAATCTCGTCCATGCTGAACACAAGCGAGCCCTCGGTCGAGAACGACGTCGTGATCTCCTCGCCGTCGACCATCCAGTAAGAGCGTGTCATGCCCCGCTCCAGAAAGTAGGCCGCGCCGGCCTGGCGACCCTCCTCGACCAGAAGCGTGCGTTTGGCAAACCGACATGGCTCCAATGCCGCGGCAAGCTCGCGGAGCGTCGCGTCCGACACATCCGCAAATTCCTTCATTCGTTCAATAATGCGCTTCATAAGAGGGCGTTTTGAATTTAACTCGATTAATCCTGAGAGACAGCTACCGTGACTGTTCAGCGCATCTAAAGCGTCACTACATTGCTGATTACAGCATCTTTACGCATTACAGTTTGGCTAAATAGTTACTCTAAGACAAATTTAATACTTTTTTCACAAGCCGCGCGTCGCTCCCTTCAAAAAAAAAGGGCCCCTCTTCACAGAGAGACCCGATCCCATCTTTCTTGTTTTGTATCTATGTATTCAAATCTAATGCATGCAAACTGTCAACGCAGCGATTACTCGTAGCTGCTGATCAGGAATGTCGCGAGACCTTCGCGGCCGTTCCAGATTGCTACGCGGCCCTCATGGGCGTCATCGTCCCAATACCAGCATCCCACAGAGCCAAAGCTCAACTGAGCGTCGAGACCGGCCGAACCGATCTGAGCCTGCTGATATTTACGCATGTCGTAGCAAAGTGCATCGCCGATATATGCCGAGAAATCGCCGGTCATCATCTGCGATCTGTACTCCCAGGCATAGCCTGTAAGCACGAGACTGTACTCTTTGCCGTTGACCATCATCGCCATAACGAACGGACGGCGCGATCCACCGCGGCTCGAAGTTGCTCCTGTGGCTGCCCACCATGCGATGCCGTCAGAGAAAGGCTTGCCGTTGAGATAGGCAGGCATGGTCGCGATAGTCATGTTGGTAAATGTATTGTAATAAGCCTTTACAGATCCATTGCCGGTGCCTTCTGTCTCTCCGACGAGGTAATTCGCACGATCGTCAGTTCCGAACATCGAGATCATCTGGAACCATGCCTGGTCGTTTGACGGATAGCCCGTTGTGATAGTGCGGTAGTTTTGATCGATTGAGCCGCCGCGCACATTCACTGCCACATGGTCACCTGTCGAGGTCTTGGTAGGCATGTAGGTGACTACGGCGTCAGAAGTGATATCGCCGGCTACTTGTATGAACATACTTGCATCGACCTCATGAACAGTGTGGGTATAGACCGGAACAGGGAGTGTGCCGACTTTCACCGGTGCTGCTTCGAGCGATGTCCAGTAGTAGAGTTCGCTCGGCTTGCTGTTAAGGCCGCCTGTGGCAGCCACAACATGGCCGGTCCAGTCATTGGTGATATTGACGATATCCGACGGGCTGAGAGAGCCGAGGTTGAGTGTAGTGTTGACTTCTTCAAGCGTTGCCACATCCCACACCTTGAATGCCAGGCTATGGTTAGGTGCTATATTGCGGCCGTTGGTGTTGCCCCACGCATATACTCGCGAGAAACCGACGATCTTGTCTCCGCAGAAAGCGGGATAGAAAAGTATGTCGCCGTTAGGCACATCGCCGTTCTCGCCGGTGATCGGCTGACCGGGATAACCCAGCTCGGTGTACATCTTCTCGCAGAGCAGATTGCTGAACGCATAACCGCCTCCGAAGGGCAGAGGATCGCTCGGACCCCAGTTGACCGTATAAGTGCGCTGATGTTTGCCATCGCCCGATGTGATGGTATATTTCACTTCCTTGGTGAAATCCTGCGGATCGACTGGTGTAGGAGAACATGTGGCACCCATCGGCATATAGAACTTGGGATATGCTTCACTGAGAGCTTTTTCTACATCCGAAAACGGATTGATCATTATCGTAATATCGTCTCCTTCTACCTTTCCATTGCATCTATATTCCTTCCCGTCTTCATCATAGTATACCACGTAGAAAACATCACCGATATCTGTACGGGCGAGTTGAGCGTCATAGTCAAAGCCTTCTTCACATGATGTCACGGCCATGCCGACAACCGCAGCCATTACAATTGATTTATATAGTTTCATATTTGTCTGTGCTTACTGGTTATTCAAATGATCCTGAAATTCTGTATTTTCTCACCTTGCCGTTGCCACCCTTGACATTGACGACGATACCGTCGCCGCTTATGTCATGGACTCCGCTCAATCCTGGATTGATGATAACGTCATAGCCTACATGTGCCGCCAGATAGACTCTCGTCAGGTCGATATCGTCCATCAAGGCATAAGAGAATGTGATCTTGGCCACGCCGTAGCCGCCGGCGACTGCTTCGGCTGTGAGATTCTCCGTCACCACCTGGCCGTTGGCGTCATATTCGGTGATTGTAAACTGATACTGAGTGCCCTGTTGGGTAGTCATCATGAAGAGCTGGTTGATCAGATTGTCTGTGTGGACAAACTCGGGATCAGCATCACGGCAGCCCGACAACAGACCCGCAGCAACCAAGGTTACAATCATGTACAGAGTATGTTTGATTATATTTTTCATTTTCTTTGTCAATGTTTGATCTGAATGATTAGTTGATTGTTTATTACCACACAGGATTGTCTACACACAAGGTGTTCTGCGACAGTTCGGCGCTCGGAAGCGGCATGTAGTAGTAGTGAGGCAGGAAGATGCGTTTGCGGCCGCCGTCAGCGTCCACTGTTTCATATTCGTAAGATCCGTCAGCCTTAAGGGTGATCTTATGTCCATGGGCTGTGCGGCCGTTGATTACCTGTTCGGCAAGACGCCAGCGGCGTAGATCCCAGATGCGGTGGCCTTCGCCGGCAAGCTCCACGCAGCGTTCGTGGCGGAGAATTTCCATGAACTGTCCTTTGTTCATCGCATCCGATTTTGTTTTGCCGGGGAGATTGACGCGCTCGCGCACCTCGTTGAGTGCCAAGAGAGCATCGTCGAGATATCCGAGCTCGGCAAGTGCCTCAGCCTTGTTGAGGAGCACTTCGCCATAGCGGATGACGATGTCAGTGTTGTGGCTGCCTTCGGTCGGGAAAGTCTTATGATTCTCCAACAGATACTTACGCAGATAGTAGCCTGTCACGGTCTGACCACCTGGGTCGGTTGTAAAACTAAACTCGGTAAAGCTATCACTGCCACCTTCATATGTCTGGATAGTGCGGCCTTCCCAGCTGCAGCCGTTATAAAGCACTGTTGCATGGAAACGCGGTTCTCGATATGAGTATGGATCGGTGATTTCTTTATCTTCTTCATCTCGCTTGGATGTCCAAGTATTCCAATCAAAAGCCGTACCGTCTTTGTACTCATACATATCGACAAGCTCGGCTGTCGGCACGGCCATTGCATAGACAGTGGTGTTGAGTGCCAGACGGTCGCCGTAAGGACGGTTATCCGCGTCAAACCCACATGTTATGATGTTCTGCTTGCCCTTGATGCCGAAGATAATCTCCTTGCTGTTGTCCTGAGCCGAACGACAGTCGAAAAGCTGCTTGTAGTCGGGCACGAGGCTGTAGTATTTCTTGCAAAGCTCGGCGGCATCGGCTGCGCGCTGCCACTGCTTGGCATAGAGTGCGATGCGCGAGATAAAGGCATAGCACATGCCCTTGGTGGCGCGGCCTTCCCATGACGGATCCCATGATTCCGGTAGATTTTCAGCACACCAGTCGAGTTCGTCAAGGATATAATTATATGTCTCTTCTTCGCTGATGCGGGCGCGGTGTTTGTCGCTTTCATAAGCTCCGTCGTCGAGCCAGCCGCCGCCACCCGAGTGATCGGTGCGAAGAACGACACCTCCATAAGTTCTGGCGAGGAAGAAGTAGTTGATCGCGTTGCAGAAGCGACCTTCGGCGCGGCGGATGGTGTACCATTCGCTGCCCCATTTCTGGCCGTAGCGTTCGAGGTCGTTGAGCATCATATTGGTGCGCTTTATGCGGCCGTAGACTCCCGACCAGCAGTCAAAAAGGCTTGCATTGCCCTTGCTGAAGGTTGTTGCGTCGAGAAGTGCCTGATTGTAAGGATAGAGATACCAATAGGACGACTTCATCAGATCGCTGTAGTTGTCATAATACTTGGCGCGTACATAGACGTTCGACAGATCGTTGAACGATTTGTAGGCTGCTGTTACATATGCATCGGCATTGGACTGCGAGCTCCACACGGCGATATCGCCGAAAGTTGTAGTGTCATTGAGGTCAAGCACGTCGTTGCACGAACTGACCGACATCACCACAGCAGCCGCAACCGCTATATTTTTTACTATATTGTTCATATCGTGAATAAGTGACTTTTATTAGAATGATACATTAAGGCCGAGCGACCATGTTGCCTGCTGCGGATAGAGGTTGAATGTTGCCGACGGGGTTTCAGGATCGACATACTTGCAATGGCTGAATGTCAGCACGTTTGTTCCCGAGATGTAAGCATTGATGCCGGTGAACGGTGTGCGGCGCAGGAACTTCTCCGGCACATTGTAACCGAATGTCAAAGTCTTGAGTCGGAGATACTCGCCGTTGACCATCCAGAAGTCTGAGATCAGGATGTTGTTACCGCCGGTAGCTGTGGTCAGACGCGGATACTTGGCGTCGGTGTGTTCGGGAGTCCAGCTGTTCTCGGCGATATACTTGACGCCGTTGCCGTTCTGGTCAAATGCAGTGTTGAGCATTGTGCCGACAACCCACTGGTACTGGTCGTTACCGCCGAGCATGTAGTCACAGTGTGTCACACCTTGCCAGAGCATGTTGAGATAGAAGTTCTTGTAGTTGAAATCAGCATTGAGTGAGAACGAGATTTCAGGCATTGTGCCGTAGCCGATGCGCACCATATCAAGCACTTCGTTATTGTTGTCCATGAAGTTGATGCGGCCGTCGCCGTTGATGTCGACATAGCGGATATCGCCAAGGCGCGGACCCTGAGAGCTCGAGTGCCATGTTGTGCCGTCGAGACGCGGTGCGTTGGCAAGCTGTTCCTCTGTCTGATAGAGGCCTGCCGATTTCAGACCGTAGCGCACTCCGAGCGACTCGCCGATGCGGGGCTGAAGGGTTGTCGGATAGTTGGGGGTCAGGTTGCGGCTGAGCACTTTATTGCGGGCGAAGCCGAACGTTCCGCGCAGACGGTAGCTGAAGTCCTTGTTGACGGTCAGCTGATGCTTGAGTGTGAAGTCGAAGCCGCGGTTGTCCATCGAGCCTGTGTTGGCCTGACTCGGACGGTTGCCGCCGAGCGACGGTGCATATTCGCCACTGATAGTTTCCAGAAGGTTGTTGGTGTACTGATAGAACACATCGAGTTCGAGACCGAGTTTGCGGCGCAGCACGTCGATGTCGATGCCGACGTTATACGATTCGGTTGTGCTCCACTTCAGATTGCGCTGCAGATAAGAGTCGGTCCAGTAATTCTTATAGACCGTGTCGCCGAACACGATGCTGTTGGCTGCGGTATTAAATGTCGCATTGTAGAGGTAAGCGGTTACGTTGTCCTTACCCGACTTACCCCAGCTCGCGCGAATTTTGAGGAAGTCGATCCAGGGCGCGTTGTCCTGAAGGAACGATTCTGAGCTGACCACCCAGCCGGCCGATACCGACGGGAAGAAACCCCAGCGGTTTTCGGGTGCGAACTTATAAGATCCGTCGTAACGGAACGAGAAGTCGATGAGATATTTGTTGTCGAAGTCATAGCTGAGGCGGCCGACGTGCGAGACGATCGAGGTGTAGCCGTGGCTACCGACGAGTGAATTGGGCGTATAGACTCCGAGACTGATATCGATCGGGTCTGTAGCAGCAAACGATTGGGCACCAGCTTGCATCGAGTCGCTGCTATGCTTCTGCGCTTCGTAAACGTAGAGAGCCGTCACGCTGTGCTTGCCGAATGTGCGGCTGTAGTCGATCTGAGGTCTAAGAATCCAGCCGTCGCTTGCCTGGAGAAACTTAGTGAAGCCACCGCCCTCTGTCGTACCGGGCTTGCGCAGGAGGTCCGGTTCTGGAAATGTGGTTGGCTTGGTTGAGTTAAGCACCAGCTGCTCATACGAGTTCATGAAGTTGCGGATCTTGGTCATGCCGTAGGTGTAAGATCCCCACAAGCTGATGCGAAGACCGCTCAGCACCGGAACGAGTTCCTTGAAGTCATATTCAAGCTTAAGGTTCGAAACGATCTGGTTGTTGTAATTTCTCATCCAACCCGAATTTTCGATCGAGTAGCCTACATTGAAGTGTCCGTCGCCGCCAGTGGTCTGGGCGAGAGGAAGTCCGTTGTAAGTAGATTTATAGATAGGCAGAGCGTGGGTGGCTTCGAATGCCGGGTTCCATGCATAAGTGTTGCCGAGTTCGAAACCGGCGTTATAGCGTTCGGCCTTGAAACCGGCGATATTGGCCGAGAACTTAAGACCTTTGGCCACGGCCACTTCGACATTGGCGCGAAGATTGTAACGGCGGTAGTCGGTCTTCTTCATCGTACCTTCCTGATCGAGCAGGCCGAGGCTGACATAGTAGTTCATCTTGTTTGTACCGCCGCTCGCGCTGATATTGTGCTTCTGGGTGAATGCTGTGCGCCAGAGCTGATCCTGCCAGTCGGTCTCGCCGTAGACGGTGCCGGGGGCGTTTTCGATCACCTGCTGCTGGATGTCGGCTGTATAGCGGGGTGCGTAGCCGTCCATTTCGCTTGCGCGGTTGTGCCAGTACATATATTCGCGGGCGTTCATAAGCTCGGGCATAGATGTGTTATGAACAATCGAGAAAGTGCCGTCATAGCTGATGCGTGCCTGGCCGTCGTTACCGCGCTTGGTGGTGATGAGGATCACACCGTTGGCACCCTGCACACCGTAGATTGCGGCAGCTGCGTCCTTGAGCACCGACACGCTTTCGATATCGTTGGGGTTGACATTATCCATGCTCGAGGGCACACCGTCGACGATACACAGAGGGCCGCTCGCCGCGAAGTCGTTGAGACCGCGGACGTGGATCGACGATTGGTCGGAACCCGGACGGCCGGTCGACTGCACGGCCGTGAGGCCTGCGATCTTACCGGTAAGCATGTTTGAAGTGTTGGTCATCGGTGCCGTCAACAGTTCTTTGGAACTGATTGCCGAAACCGAACCGGTCAGCGACACCTTCTTCTGGACGCCGTAGCCGACAACCACAACTTCATCGAGAGCCTCAGAGTCTTCGGATAGAATTACTTCGACCTCACTGCGGCCTTTGAGTGCCACGGTCTGAGACTTGTAACCGATAAACGATACTTCGAGCGATGCTTCGAGATTAGGAACTTTGATGGAAAATCGTCCGTCGATGTTAGTGGCGGCTGCCACTGACGAATTCCCCTTCAGATGGATCATCGCACCTGGGATTGTTTCTCCCGAGCCGTCTTTGACGACGCCCGTGACGGTCGTCTGAGCCGTAGCACCAAGAGCAATGAACGCGGAAAGCATGAAAGCCAATAGCCTCAACGCTTTTGAAAGTTGAACTCTCATGATAGCAATTTAAGATTGATTTTAGGATTGATAATAGAATTGGTTTTAGAATTTGTTGCGAATTTAAACATAATTTTATGAAATTACCCCCCCACGTGTTAAAATATGTTTATTCAACGTTTTGACACCCCGCTGTCCGACTTCGGACACCACAGTCCGCTATCGTACAAACGATTACGCCGCCTCTGCAACAAACATGTTTTAAAACATATTTTCAACTCATCGCTGCCAAAATCTATCATTTTGACTTTTTCCACCCGCTTTTGGTAGCAAAAAAAGTGGACGACCACCCTTCAGGCAGCCGTCCATTATAATTAACCTCACTTGTCCCTCATGAACACATTGATCGGTGTCCCCGTGAAGTCCCAGTGCTCGCGTATCTTGTTTTCGAGATAGCGGCGGTAAGGCTCTTTCACCCACTGGGGGAGATTGCAGAAGAAGATAAACGTTGGCACCTGCGCCCCCTTCAGCATCGTGATATATTTGATCTTGATATACTTGCCCTTGTTGCTTGGCGGCGGATAAGCGGCGATATCCTCCTGGAGCACGCTGTTGAGCTGCGACGTGGCCACGACACGCTTGCGGTTCTCATAGACATGCACTGCCGTCTCCACAACCTTGTAGATGCGCTGCTTGGTCAGTGCCGAAGTGAATATGATCGGGAAATCGACAAACGGCGCGAAGCGGTTGCGGATCGCAGCCTCATAATGCTTGATGGCTGTCTGCGACTTATCCTCGACCAGATCCCACTTGTTGACCACCACGACAAGCCCCTTCTTGTTACGCTGGATGAGCGAGAAGATGCTGACATCCTGCGACTCGATGCCTCGGGTGGCATCGATCATCAGTATGCACACGTCCGATGCTTCGATCGCACGGATCGAGCGGATCACAGAGTAATACTCTATGTCCTCGTTGACCTTGTTTTTCTTGCGTATTCCGGCCGTGTCGACCAGATAGAAGTCGAAGCCAAACTTGTCGTAACGCGTGTAGATCGAGTCGCGCGTCGTGCCGGCGATGTCGGTCACGATGTGGCGGTCTTCGCCGATAAACGCATTGATCAGCGACGACTTGCCGGCGTTAGGACGGCCGACGATCGCAAACTTGGGTATATCGTCAAGCTCCTCGGCGCTGTCGTCGACAGGCGGAAGATCCTTGACCACTTCGTCGAGAAGATCGCCCGTGCCGTAGCCGCTCACGGCCGACACAGGGTAAGGTTCGCCAAGACCGAGGGCATAGAACTCGGGCACGTTGTAGAGCCAGTCGTTCGAGTCAACCTTGTTGGCGACGAGGATCACAGGCTTGCGCGAGCGGCGAAGGATCTGCGCCACATGATCGTCGAGATCGGTGACGCCGTTCATCGAATCGACCACAAACAGTATCACGTCGGCCTGCTCTATCGCGAGCTCCACCTGCTTGTTGATTTCTCCTTCGAAAATATCCTCGGAATTGACCACCCAACCGCCCGTGTCGACGATCGAAAATTCGCGGCCGTTCCAGTCGACCTTGCCATACTGGCGGTCGCGGGTCGTGCCGGCGGTCGGATCGACAATCGCAGTGCGGGTGCGTGTCAGACGGTTGAAGAGCGTCGATTTGCCGACATTCGGTCGGCCGACTATTGCTACGAGTTGACTCATGATTTATATTTGCTTTCCTGCTGGCGTGTTATAGTGATTATTCTGCATCATGGCGCGAAACGGCTTAGAAGCCCCTCGCACCATGTGCAAAATTAACTTAATTATTCGATATAGCCAAACGATCTCAGTTTGTTCTCGCGGTTGCGCCAGTCGGCTTCGACCTTGACAAACAGTTCGAGATAGACGCTCTTGTCGAAGAACTTCTCTATATCTTTGCGGGCTTCAGTGCCGACTTTCTTCAGGCGCGAACCGCCGTGGCCGATCAATATGCCTTTCTGGCTGTCGCGCTCGACATAGATCACTGCCATGATATGGATCGACTTCTCCTTCTCCTCGAACTTCTCCACCACGACCTCGGCGCTGTAGGGCACCTCTTTGTCATAGTTCAGAAGTATCTTCTCACGGATGATCTCCGTGACAAAGAAGCGGGCGGGCTTATCGGTCAGAGCGTCCTTGCCGAAATAAGGCTCGGCGACCGGCAGCAGCTCGACGATGCGGCTCATAAGATTGCCGACATTGAAATGCTCGAGGGCCGACGTCGGGAAAACTTCGGCATTAGGCAGCAGCTCCTTCCAGCGGGCGACAACCTTGTCGAGCTCATCGTTGCCTTTGAGCAGATCGATCTTGTTGATCACAAGCAGCACAGGGATCTTTTCCTTGGCCACACGGGCGACAAAATCGGCGTTCTTAGTCGGATCTTCGACTACGTCGGTCACATAGAGCAGCACATCGGCGTCGGTCAGCGCGCCTTCGCTGTAGCTCAGCATGCTCTCCTGAAGTTTGTACTTGGGCTGGAGCACTCCGGGGGTGTCGGAGAACACGATCTGATATTCAGGTGTGTTGACGATGCCCATGATGCGGTGACGCGTGGTCTGAGCCTTGGAAGTGATGATACTGATGCGTTCGCCGACAAGATCGTTCATCAATGTCGACTTGCCGACATTAGGATTGCCAACGATGTTGACAAATCCCGATTTATGTTCGTTAGTCATATGCAATTGTTTTTGTTTTCCCTATATAAACAAAAATAGCACCCGAAAAGATGCTATTCTTGTATATTTTTCATCGGCTGACGGCAATTAGAGATCCCATACGAGGTACATCGCACCCCATGTGAAACCTGCGCCGAAAGCTGTCAGGATGAGCTTGTCGCCCTTCTTGAGCTTGTCGCGGTATTCGTCAAGACAGATAGGAATTGAAGCTGCCGACGTGTTGCCGGTGTGCTCGATGTTGACGAGGACCTTGTCGGCCGGCACTCCCGCGCGGTCGGCCACTGCTTCGATGATGCGGAGATTGGCCTGGTGAGGGATCAGATAGCTGATGTCGTCGACTGTCAGGTTGTTGCGCTTCATCACCTCGAGCGAAGAGGTCAGCATGTCGGTGACCGCATGCTTGTAGACCTGACGGCCTTCCTGATAGAGATAGTTCTCGCCTGCATCGACAGTCTCGTGGGTGGTCGGCTTCACCGATCCGCCGGCCTTCATCAGCAGATGGTCGCGGCCTACGCCGTCGACATGAAGCACGGCGTCGATCACGCCTACACCTTCCTTCTCGGTCGGCTCCACGAGCACAGCGGCTGCGCCGTCGCCGAACAGCGGACAGGTGGCGCGGTCATTGTAGTTGACCATCGACGACATCTTCTCTGCCGTCACCACGATCACCTTCTTGTACATACCCGAACGGATATAGGCCGTAGCGTCCTGAAGTCCGACGATAAAGCCCGCACAGGCGGCCTGGATGTCGTAACCATAGGCATTGGTGAGATTGCATCCGTGGGCGATCACCGAAGCAGTCGACGGGAAACGGTAGTCGGGATTAGAAGTCGCGCAGATGATCAGTTCGATGTCCTCTGCCTTGTTGCCGGTCGACTCCAGCAGGCGTTCAACGGCCTTGATGCCGAGATACGACGATCCTTCGCCTTCGGCCTTCAGTATGTGACGCTGCTTGATGCCGACGCGTGACATGATCCACTCGTCGTTTGTGTCGACCATCTTCGATAGCATCTCATTGTCGAGTATGTCGTCGGGAAGATATGATGCAATTCCCGAAATGCGTGCGTTAAGCATATTTTTGCTTTGTTATGACTTGTCTTTGTGTTAATATACGAAAAATGCTCTCTCGACCGTCACTCCCCCTCGGTGTGACGAGGGCGGAGTCGGGCGGTTAAGAGAAGCGTTTCTACGGCCGAGCCGCGATATGGATCCATACGCTCTCAGACGTCTGTTCGGTTGTTAGACGGCAGCGTCTTTTTCGATTGCGATGCGTCCGCGGTAGTAGCCACATTCGCCGCACACGGTGTGATAGATGTGCCATGCGCCGCAGTTAGGGCAGAGTGCAAGTGTAGGAGCTACTGCCTTGTCGTGAGTTCTACGTTTTGCTGTA
Organism: uncultured Muribaculaceae bacterium; assembly: GCA_910587475.1. GTDB lineage: Bacteria > Bacteroidota > Bacteroidia > Bacteroidales > Muribaculaceae > CAG-873. The sequence goes on along the minus strand of CAJUMR010000015.1, from coordinate 2,359 downwards.
CGTGTCTTTGACTGTTTGCGTTTAGGATGTGCCATTGTTATTTATTTTCTTTTTATTGTTTCTTATATCGTGAGATCCGTGCCGGGCGGACGGTCGCCCTGATGCCGTGATCTTTCGTTTGCTTATTCGTCCGCACCGTCTGAGCCAAGGCCCTTCAAGGCATCCCAACGCGGATCGGTGGTCCGCGATTCTACTGCGTCTCCGTCGTCCATCTGATCCATCTCGTCGATGAGATCATTTTCCAGATCCGCATCCTCACCCGTTGCGCGGGCTCGGTGTTTCTTGAGGATCGCACTCATAGCCCGGTTACACTTGCCGAGCGGATGCACATGCTTGATCGGTATCGACAGAGCGACCGTGTCATACATCATGTAGGCCACGTTCAGATAATTGTCGCTCTCCGGTATCTCAAGAAGATCGTCCGAATCATCATTGAAATCTTCGCCATACTTGACCATGATATGATAAGTCGTGTCGACCGGTAGATGGAGATCGTCGAGACAGCGGTCACAGAGCACAGTGACATCGCCTGTGAAGACAAAATTCAAATCATACACATCGCCATTATAACCGACTGTCAGCGATACCTTTACATTGGCATCACGAATATCCGGATTCTCCATGTCGGCAAAGAACTGCTTGCCCAGATCATAGTCAAATTCATGACTGCCCTTGGCAAGGCTCTTCAACGGCAACTTATATGCTGTGAACTTTCCCATTGGTACGTTTCTTTGAAAAACTTCGCAAAGTTATACAATATCTTGGTAACTGACAACTTTTTGTACCGAAAAAAAACACCGCCCTCCGATCTCCACAACCCATCACCAGCGCTCCGACATCCACAAACAAACCACCCCCACGCTGTAGGCTCGCGACCCTACAACGGGGATTTAATCTCCGCTTTATTATTTTCCATGCCGGAGCTGTCAATGAATAACCGACATCGGTGTGGATTACTTTTTATGTCTTTAACCTCCCACATTGGGGGATCATAGTTAAACACCATATCTGTTTGAAAACCATATATTTCAAAATGGCAGCACTCCTTTTTGTCCGTCTTTACTTGATTTCGGACACTTTTATCCACTATAAAATATATACCATTCCCATAAAAGTAACCGATCGCATCACTTTCAACTCCATGCGGCATGGGATAGAATACCGACAGCGGATAGGCTACATATGCATCCTTGTAATGCTTGGTCATATAGACATACAGCGGCTGTTCTGTATAATCGCGTTCGATTAAGCAATCGATTAATTTTCTAAGCTCGCCGGCTTTAATTGTCACGCGTGGCAAATCCAACTCTATCAGCCGTATCTCGCCGTCGCCAATCTCACGATCTGTAATACTATGACCTGTGCTGTCGCTCAACCATTCACCCATGTCGAATGCACATGCTTGCGAATTAGCTGCCAAATAGCTCAGCCATAACATCGATATAACCAGATAGCGCTTTATAAAAAACCTATTACCTATCATTTTAATATATCCATTCTCTTTCTATGTTATAAAAATCTTCCTTTTTTGAATCTTTAGAATAATATATCGTTTTCAAAGAATGAACAAGAAAAATTTCCGACTTGGAAAAATTTGGATATTTTTCTTGAATGATTTTTGCGACGGCAATATCCCCATTTGTACCACCTTCTGGATTTGATTGATCAGGCAATCCCGATGGCAATGAATTATCCGGATGACTATGTATATACCGGGATAATTCGTTAGTTGCATTCGATATTACTTTGGTTGCGATATATTTACCACACTTTTCTTCGTTATATACTTGTGTAGTCCCTATATAATTTACAGTTTCTCCCGTAATTTTATTTTCTGCTTGCACAAGACTCCACTCCACGTTTGTATTACATGCTAACATGGTAAATATTGCTTCACTATTCTCAACTCCACGGATTTTAATGTAATACGCATTTGGGGAATCTTTAAAAGTCACATGTCTTACCCGTTGAATCGTTCCGTATTCAAAAACAACTTCTTGGACTCGTCCATTTTCGGTATTTATCCTAATCAGATCATAACCTGTATTGAATTCATAATTCACCAAAGCGCCTTGACTATTAAACTCATATACACTTGTGCCATCTGGATCGACCCTGTTTATCGGGTCGCCTCCGCAGTAGGAGTATTGGGAGATGGGGAAGAATTTTTCATATAATGGATCAGTGACTGACCAGTTGCCGTAAGGAGTCAGGCAACGCGCGCCGAAGTCGTGGATATTGCGACCGCCGCCGTGCTCGCGCTCTTTGCCGCCGAACAGGAACGGCTGCCCCGCAGGCTCGACCGTAGGCTCGCCGTAGGGATAGTAAGTGGTCTGCTGCACGATATCGCCCCCGGCGC
>CAJUMR010000014.1 GCA_910587475.1 uncultured Muribaculaceae bacterium | reverse complement strand
CACACCGCTGTGTGGGCTGTTTCTCAAAAGCGAGTGCAAAGTTAGGCACTTTTTTCATTCCCTCCAAATATTTTCGCAATTATTTTTCACAGAAAATTCAGCACCAAGAGCTATATAATTATAACACAATATATTAAGCATATAATTATTTTTGAAAAAATTTTAGCACTTTACCAAGAGCTCATAGAAACGGTAAAAAAATGTGCATTCATAATACCGAAAACCTCCGTGTTAATAAATCTTAATCGATTTAATCAATACTGCATTTTGCCCTCAAATTATCCTTGTTTTGCCTACACACGCCATAAAAACCGAGCATAGAGAAGATACAAAAAACTAACGTGCCGACAACCATTAGAACCAACAAGCGCTCATCCGATACTATTATCATAGATATATTATATATAATATGGTCGTGATCCGACTCTAATTGCAGTAAATAAATGGAAGTGTCAGTTGTATGCGTTCAATAAAATAACTACATTTGCGTTAGTTTTAACATTGAGACATCGCATAATATGACACAAATATCCAACCCAACGACAAAAACAACATTTAAAGAAGATTTCATCAAGCGCATCAAAAGCGTGAAAACAACCAGATGGGTACGCTTCGGAATTGTCGCCGCCCTGTTCATCGCATGGATGATATGGCTCGGCTCATATTGGCCGGCAATATTTTTGTTTCTATTATTCGATATATATATTACGGGGTATATACCTTTCTCCTGGTGGAAGAAAAGCAAGAACAAGACAGTGCGCAGCGTCATGAGCTGGGTCGACGCAATCGTCTATGCTTTGATACTTGTCTATTTCGTTTTCAGTTTTATAGGACAGAATTACCAGATACCATCATCGTCGCTTGAGAAAACATTGCTCACGGGCGACTATCTTTGGGTCAACAAGATTACCTATGGTCCAAGAGTGCCGATGACTCCGGTTCACTTTCCATTGGTGCATAACACCCTGCCGATAATCAATACAAAGAGCTATCTCGACAGTCCGTCGATCGAGTACAAGCGTCTGAAAGGCCTCAGGTCAGTGGAAAGCGGCGATATTGTAGTGTTCAACTTCCCGGCCGGCGACACTGTTGCAAGCCGCTTTGAGGCCAGTCCGGAGTATTACGATATACTCGTCGACCGCTATGGTCGAGAGCGTGTCCACAACGACAAAAACACTTTCGGTGAAATTATCTATCGTCCGGTCGACCGTCGTCAGAATTTTGTAAAACGCGCTGTAGGTCTCCCCGGCGAAACAATCAAGATCGTCAACGACACAATATATATAGATGGCAAAGCTCAGAAAATGCCCGAAAATGTACAGTTCAATTACATCGTTGCATTAAATTCGCCTCTCGACTCAGATTTCATCTATGAACTTGGCATCACAGAGAGCGACTGCGAGGATATCAACGCCAATCTAAATCCGATCGATAGAGCCAATCTGTTGACATGGATGCCTGATGCCGACATCAAGTCTTATTTCTACGCTATGCCCATGACCAACGCAATGATAGAAACTCTCAAATCAAAAGGCATGCTTAAAGACATGATGAAAACTTCGGCTCTGATCGCACCCGGATCGCAGGATCAATACCTTTTCCCGAAAGGTGTGGCAAACGGATGGTCGCTCAGCAACTATGGAGGGGAGGGTATATTGATACCGGCTAAAGGCATGACAATCGAACTTAACGAAAAATCATGGGCCACATACAACAGAGCAATCCGAAACTACGAAGGCCATCACGATGCCTACATCAAAGACGGCGTTGTATATATAGATGGAAAACCGGCCGATAATTATACGTTTGCCATGGACTATTACTTCATGATGGGTGATAACCGCGACAATTCACAAGACTCCCGCTTCTGGGGATTTGTTCCTGAAGACCACATAGTCGGTACACCGGTGTTCGTGCTGATATCGTTTGACAAAGACCGCAGCATGTTTAACGGGGGTATAAGGTGGAACCGTATCCTCAAGGACGCTAATCCCGATAAGTGAAATAATGGCCCACGAACTCATTTTATTTCATGACTCTGAGGCTGCATTCGCTCCACAGTACTTCGGATCGGTCAACTATTACGCCTTAATGGCATCCTTCGGAAAAGTATATGTCGACATCGACATGACGGCCGACAAGAGATTCAAATCAGCTCACCGATGCAGAATAGTCGACACCCGCGATGAAATTTTTCTAACAGCTCCGATCGCACATCCTCACGGACGGCATTCATGGAATGATACGCCTGTATCGGCCCACGGCAAGTGGTGGAATGTTCACCGCACTGCTCTCGAATCGGCCTACGGACGCACACCATTTTTCGAATACTACATCGACAGATTTGCGCCGATATTCGATGCCGACTATGAAGCCGGCTCTATAACAGTCGGACAGCTTGACCGACAATGCGACATGATAGTGCGGGAAATACTGTCGATAGACAATGATGTGGAATACTGTAGTCCAAAAGAAAACCTGACAAACGATTTCAGAAATAATGAAATCAAATGTCAGGAAACTACCGGATACTATCAGCTGCGCTCCGACCGACTCGGTTTCAGGGCAGACCTAAGCATCCTTGACCTTATATTCAACATGGGACCCGAAGCTCCGATGGTAATGCTCGAGACGGCCCGGAAGCTTCACAACGCGCCTAAATCATCGACAATTGACGAAGCTGCTCGATGACCTCCTGTGATGTCATGTGACGCTGCTTGACAAGCGACGCCGCCAAATCATGGGCTATCTCATGGACGCGGGCATAAGAAAACAGGCGATCAAAATAGCTTATAGATTTATCGAAAAGCACATCGCTTTCGTCCTCGTCAAGCGAACAGTTGTCTCGGGCTTCTTCTCTGACAAAAGATTTCAGATCATTGATGAGTTCGGATGTCAATTTACGGCGATGCTGAACATAATTTCTGCACATTATATTAGACAGTATCATGCCTGATGAAATCTGAAAATGCTTGAGCATCTCGTTCCAAGCGATTTTCGCAGAAAGACGCGGATTGCCTACAAAATAAAATTCAGGAGAAAGATCGATGCCCTCACCGACAGGAGCGTCCATCGATATGCCGTTGAGATATTCCTCTCCATCGAGGACTACCATCGAAATAGCCATTCCGGCCAGACCGTAACTCTTATCTTTTTCGTCTATATACTTTAATCGAGAATTCATTTTTCTGACATTAATTAATAACCATTATCTTGGTAACAACTCCAGCTGTATTCTGGCCGTCGGTACCCGAAGATGCATATACATAATAGATGCCTGATTTCACACGTTCGCCCGACTGGTTGCAGCCATTCCATGTGACCATGCCTCCCTCAGAACGTCCCTGATAGAAAACATTGCCCGAAGTATCGGCGATCTTCACAAGCGAATTATCCATCAGACCGGTGATGGTGACTACACCGGTATAGTCTGGACGGACCGGATTGGGATATGCATAGATTTCGCTGAAGTCCTCATTGGCAGGCGAAGAGTCGCTTTTATAGGCAAACAATCCGTCTGTCGTACCGAAATAAACCGTACTATTGTTTTTATCACATGCCACAGCCGTAACTCTGTTTGAAGGCAACGGCGAATTTGATGTATCAAAATGACTGATGATGCGATCTCCGTTTTCGCTCACAAGATAGACACCCGAAAGGTCAGTCGCTATCCATTTACGGTTGGAGTGGTCGACAGCAATACTGTTTATCTGATCCGAATCAAGCAAGAAGTCAGCATAATTTGTGCCATCGTTGCGCGGCACTTTCGGACGAACAACAGTCGAATTATCATCTATGCCCGACGAAGCATTGAAATAGAAAAGCCCCTGGCTTGTTCCCATCCACACACGTCCAAGCTGATCCTCGGCCACGCAATAATAGTACTCAGGCTGCAGCGTGTTGCCATCCTGATCAACAACTACTGAAAAACCATAGCACACATCATCCTTAACATTATCATAAGTGCCCTTTGTATTCAACACATAGAAGCCTTCATAGCCGGCTCCGTTGATGAAAAATGCATAGCGGCTCTTCTGACAGAAATACGATATGAAGTCCTTGGTAAACGGATTGAAATTAAGGAGATCAGGCCTTACCCAATCATTTTCCTTAATATTCTCATAACCTTTGCGAAGCTTAGCCGCAGGCAGAATGATATAAGGCGCATGCTCTTTATTATTGTGAGCATGACCGACCCAAAGATTGCCCTGTGGATCGAAATTGACATCGAAAACACGAGTTTCCCAATAAGAATCGAAAGGCGAATTTTCAACATTGAATTTCCACACTTCCTCACGATCTTTCACAACATAGAGTCCTTCGAGTCCATTACCTATGAAATAGGTCCCGGCATCGTTAGGATCCTCAGCAAGCCTTGTAACACCTCCATACATGCCCTTGTCATTGTTGGCAAGCTGAGCATTCTTGGCGAATGTTGATTTGGCTGAAGCCTCGATTATCGATACATCGCTGATGTGACCGTTTTCGATAAGATCGGTTTTCTGACGGATGGTCTTGCCATCAGAATCATTAATGTAATGAGCCAGATAAGTGCGATTGTTGGTCGGACCGAGATTGCCGACATAGATGCGCTCGCCGTCAGGTGAGGTATAGAAGTAGGCCACCGATCCACATGTTGCCGCTTCCGGACGATACCAGTCCGACAAAACGACAGGCGTTGAGGACGACATGTCGAAGTTTGCGTTTCCCTGATTGTTGCCGAACCACACCGATGCTTTTCCCTTCCACAGTCCAAACTCGCTGTCGTTCAGAACATCGTTCAATGAAAACTCATCGACCTTTGCCCCTTCGTTGTCAAATAATAGCACTTTGTCACCTGACTTGAAATAGAACCCACCCGACCATTTGCTTATAGGAGAATCAACCTTGACGTCTATACTATTATCCTTATATTGCTTTGTTTCGAAATCTATAGTCGTAAACATCAGAGTATTGTTGTTCTTGTTGACCCATGCCAGACCATTGTCGCCTATATCATTCAGAAAGTCAGTGTACATGCCCTTGAGTTGCACAAACACATCATACTTATTGTGTCGGTCGGTCATTTTTGAATATTTGAGACTATAAGGAGAATAAATAAGAATATAATCTCCACACACAGCAACAGATTCAATTGCCTGACGATAGACTCCCGATTCTACAACCTCACGTTTGTTGTCATCATAAATAACAAGTCCGAAATTAGTAGCCACGACGAAACGTCCATTACCGAAAGCCACATCATTGACCGTCTTGTCATCGACCACTGTCGCATCCTTTATATCAGGCAGGCAGTAACAGCGACCGTCATCATAGAGCATGTCAATGTTGCTGTCAGTATAGACTATGATCAGATACTTACCTTCAGCATTATAGAAGATCTTTTCGATAGAACTGCCGCTCAATTTGTTTGACGAATTATAAAAGTAGGTCTCGTTTGACGACTTATCGAATGAATACAATGATCCCGACGATAGAAAATAGACCTTGCTGTCGGTATCTATAATTTTATCGTATCGCGAATCTATAATAGGATAAATCGTCCACTGGTCTGACGACATTTGAGCTTGCACCGAATAAGCGGCAACAAGAGTGGTCAACAAAAAAAACAGGTATCTAATCATGGCAAATCAACAATTGAATCATAGTTAAAAATATTTTATAAGCTTCGCCACAGCTCTTCCTCGGTGGCTGATCTTATTTTTTTGATCAGCTCCCATTTCAGCAAATGTCACATCAAATCCGTCAGGTCGGAAAACAGGATCGTAGCCAAAGCCGTTTTCTCCCGACGGGTTTTCTGTTATGACACCTTCCACAACTCCATCCATCAACACCTCATCGCCTTCATAAATCAAGGCAATGACAGTTCTGAAACGAGCCTTACGGTCTGAAAGACCAGCAAGATTTTTCAGAAGAAGACGCATGTTTGCCACAGAGTCGTGTTGATCTCCTGCATAACGGGCTGAATAGACGCCCGGAGCACCTCCGAGAGCATCTACCTCAAGTCCGGTATCATCGGCAAAACAGTCATAGCCATATCGTTCCTTAACCCAACGTGCTTTTATCAGCGCGTTGCCCTCGAGCGAGTCAGCTGTCTCAGGTATATCGTCATGACAATTGATATCGCTAAGACTCAATATCTCGATCTTACCGTCGGTCAGCTTTCTCAGCTCAGAGAGCTTATGGCTGTTGTTTGTCGCAAATACTATCTTTTTCAATGTTGCAGGATGTATATTATTTATGTATTGGTTAATAACGCAGGATTATCCACGTTTATTATACATAAATCAATTAGCCACAATATTGACAATCTTGCCGGGAACCACAATAATTTTTCTTATTGTTTTGCCTTCGAGCCAACGTGCCGCGCCTTCATTTTCGAGAGCAGCTTTTTCAACCTCCTCTTTTGAGGCATCGGCTGCAGCCGTAATGTTATAACGGGTCTTACCGTTGAACGACACTGCATAGTTGACTGTCGATTCTTTGAGATAGTCCTCATTGAACTCCGGCCATACGGCATCACATATAGTAGAATTATTACCTATTGCCGAATGCCACAACTCTTCAGTGACATGAGGAGCAAACGGAGCAAGCACCACGAGAAGATCGGCAAGCACCTTGCGCGAACGACATTTCTGAGCCGAAAGTTCGTTGACACAAATCATGAATGCTGCAATAGAAGTGTTAAACGAGAAATTCTCGATGTCGCTTCCTACTTTCTTTATCAATTTATGAAGAGACTTGAGATTGTCGGCAGTTGGTTCGCTGTCATCGACAAGCAGTTCATCGCCCTTATAGAAAAGATTCCATAATTTCTTGATGAAACGGTTGACACCGTCGATACCGTTCGTATCCCAGGGCTTGCTCTGTTCGAGCGGACCGAGGAACATTTCATAAAGACGGAGAGTATCGGCGCCATAACGTTCGACAATATCGTCGGGATTAACGACATTGAACATCGATTTCGACATTTTTTCTACTGCATAACCGCACACATACTTGCCATCCTCAGTGATAAACTCTGCATCTTTGAATTCAGGACGCCAGTTGCGGAATGCTTCCTGATCGAGCTCATCATTGCTGACAATGTTGACATCGACATGAATAGGTGTGACATCATATTTGTCCTTGAGTCCATAGCTAACGAATGTATTGGTATCTTTGATGCGGTAAACAAAATTACTGCGACCCTGTATCATTCCCTGGTTAATCAGCTTGCGGAACGGTTCGTCCTCGCACACTTCACCGAGATCAAAGAGAAATTTATTCCAGAAGCGGCTGTAGATCAAGTGACCCGTTGCATGTTCAGTTCCTCCAATGTAAAGATCGACCGAACGCCAGTATTCATTAGCTTCCTTCGACACGAGTGCTTCATGGTTGCGGGGATCCATGTAGCGGAAATAGTAGGCCGACGATCCCGCAAAACCAGGCATTGTACAAAGCTCAAGCGGATATCCGTCCTTGCTTGTCCAGTCTTTTGCTCGTCCGAGCGGAGGCTCGCCGGTCTCTGTCGGAAGGTAGGCATCGATTTCGGGCAATTGAAGGGGAAGTTCACTTTCGTCGAGCACGCATGCCACACCATCTTTATAATATACGGGGAAAGGCTCGCCCCAGTAACGCTGACGGCTGAATATGGCATCGCGGAGGCGATAGTTAGTCTTTACCTTTCCTATACCTTTTTCTTCTATGAATTTCTTTGTTGCAGCAATGGCGTCTTTTACCTCCATGCCGTTTAGATTGAGTTCGTCAGACGACGAATTGATCATCTTTCCGCTTTTAGCATCAAAACTCTCCTCGCTCACATCCGCACCTTCGATCAACGGTATGACCGGAAGATTGAAATGTTTGGCAAACGCATAGTCGCGGCTGTCGTGAGCGGGGACAGCCATAATGGCTCCGGTGCCATAGCCGGCAAGCACATAATCACTGATCCAGATAGGAATTTGTTTACCGGTAAGAGGATTGACTGCATAGCTGCCGGAGAAGACTCCACTCACCTTTTTATCTATCATTCGTTCGCGCTCGGTCTTATGCTTGATCGACGATATGTAAGCATCGACTTCTGCGCGTTGCTTGGGAGTGGTCACTTTGTCTACATAGATACTTTCAGGAGCGAGTACCATGAAAGTCACCCCGAACACCGTATCGGCACGCGTTGTGAATATTTCGAGCACTTCGTTGCTACCGGCTACCGGAAACAACATCTCAGCGCCCTCAGAACGGCCGATCCAATTACGTTGCGTCTCTTTGAGCGAATCTGTCCAGTCAACTTTCTCAAGACCATCGAGCAGACGCTGAGCATATGCCGACACTCTGAGACACCACTGATACATCATTTTTTGCTCCACAGGATAGCCACCGCGGATCGAGAGACCTTCGCTGACCTCATCATTGGCAAGCACTGTGCCGAGTTTCGGACACCAGTTCACCATGGTGTTGCCGAGATAAGCGATGCGGTAGTTCATCAGCACATCGCTCTTCTCTTTTTCACCCATAGCTTTCCATTCGTCAGCAGTAAAGTTGAGATCTTTGCTGCCTACAGCCTGGCAATCCTTGCTGCCACATTCGTTGAAACGGGCTTCAAGAAGCTCGATAGGCATCGCTTTGTCGGCTTTTTTATCATAGTAAGACCCGAACATTTTAATAAACGCCCACTGGGTCCACTTATAATATTCAGGGTCGCATGTCTTGATTTCGCGGTTCCAGTCATATGAAAAACCTATTTTATCAAGCTGGCTGCGGTAACGGTCGATATTGATGCGTGTGGTCACCTCAGGATGCTGACCGGTCTGTATAGCATATTGCTCGGCAGGCAGGCCGTAGGAATCGTAACCCATCGGATGAAGCACATTGAAACCTTGCAGGCGTTTGAATCGCGAATAGATATCGCTTGCTATATAACCGAGCGGATGACCGACATGCAAGCCCGCCCCGGAAGGATAGGGGAACATGTCGAGTACATAGAATTTCTTCTTTGATTTGTCCACTTCACATTTATATGTCTGGTCATCGCGCCAACGCTGCTGCCAGCGGCTTTCTATTTCCTTATGGTTATATTCCATTGCTATGATCTTTTTTATTTTTTACAAAGTTACGATAATTCAAGCATGCGTTCGATAGGACGGCGGGCAGCGGCTGCTACTTTTTCATCAACGAGTATTTCCGGTTGACCGTCACGCATACATTCATATAGTTTTTTCAGAGTATTCAGTTTCATGAAACCGCATTCATTGCATGCACAACCTCCATCTTCCGGCGGAGCGGCAATAAATCGTTTTTCGGGAAATTTCTTTTCAAGTTCATGCATTATTCCGCTTTCCGTAACGACGATAAACTCGTCGGCGTCGCTGTTGCCTGCATAGTCGATCAACGCTGCGGTCGAGCCTACCTTATCGGCGAGCAGACGCAAGGCTTTCTTACATTCAGGATGAACGAGAACTTTGGCCTGAGGATGCTCCTTTTTAAGGGCTACGAGTTTCTCCATCGAGAATTGTTCATGGACATGACATGCTCCGTCCCATAGAACCATTTCACGGCCTGTTATCGAATTTATGTAGTTTCCCAAATTACGGTCAGGACCGAATATTATTTTCTCATCCTTCGGAAAGCTCTCCACGATCTTCACAGCATTGCCCGAAGTGACAAGAACGTCAGTGAGAGCTTTCACTCCAACCGATGTGTTGACATAGGAGACGACGGTATGACCGGGATGGCGGTCGATGAACTTTTTGAATTCTTCAGCGTCGCAGCTGTCGGCAAGCGAGCAGCCGGCCTCAAGATCCGGAATGACCACCTTTTTGTCAGGCGAGAGAATCTTTGCGGTCTCGCCCATAAAATGAACCCCGCAGAGCACGATCATCTCGACATCTTTCAAAGTCGACGCGTATCGGGCCAGTGCAAGCGAATCTCCAATATGATCCGCCACATCCTGTATTTCGGGACGCTGATAATAATGCGCGAGAACCACGGCTTTCTTCTCTTTCTTGAGCCGTTCGATTTCTCTTATCAACATATCTTTTTCGGTCATCGACGGAGTTGCTCCGCCAGTGTTATCGACATTCATTTTATATTATATCAAAATTTAAGTCTTTAAAAATTTATTAATCACAAGAAGAATAAGGTATGTTGATAGCTGTAGTAACTTTTTACCCGAATATTTGCTTTTTTGGCTTATTGAGATCGTGAACGTGGTTCTCAATATGTTATCAACGTTTCTAATTGTTGATTTTCAATCAATTCGTGTAGTTATCAACATTATGTTTATAATATGCAAAGTTAATAAATTTCTTTCATTACAATAGTCAAAAATGCTGAAAACTATGTTGGTAATGACCTTTTAAGTTTAGATACGATTCAAATTATTTATCCCGCTATTTTGCTATAGCGTCAAGCTGTTCTATTTTCCAAAAATAATTGTTGGAATGTTGTTGATTAGTTATCAACGTTTATCAACATGTTATTGACATTGTTCAGAGGCGAAGATTCTACCTCTGATTTCGTCAATTGAGACTGTCGATTCGTCGCTCTCTGTGAAGAGCATTCCGGAGGGTGTGACGGCTACTGATCCGGCGTTGAAATGCTCTCCGAACGACAGTGCGATACCATGTCTGACGAGTTGTGTGGCCAGCTCTTTTTTGCCCCGGAAACCATGTATTATCCATTGTTGCGAAGGATTGAATTTTTTCTTCAATCTTATCAGGTTGTCGGTCGATTTCACCGAATGAATGATCAGTGGTTTTCTTAGTTTTTCACTCAGTTTTATCTGGGCGGAAAAAGCATATTCCTGTAGTTCCGGAGATGCGCCACGCAGCAGATCGAGCCCACACTCTCCGATGGCGATTATCCTGTCGTTGTCGGCCTTCGCGGTTATGGCTTCGATAGCGCGGTCTATATCCTGCAATTTCATTCCGGCAGTAGACCACGGATGCAGTCCGATGCTGTAGTAGCCGTGGGGAGGAACGATGTCTTCATAGTCGAGGTTTACGATGCATTGATCATCCTGTCCGCCGTCCTTGTCTTTACGGTGGCAGTGTATGTCTTTGAAATCGTAGATGGTTTTCATGATGTTTTTCACAGGTGTTTTTTCATGGTACAGGATCATATCCGCTGCCTCCCCAGGGATGACAACGGCATATCCTTTTTATCGTCAGCCAGAGCCCTTTCAGAGGACCGTGACGTTGCAATGCTTCAAGAGCATATTGGCTGCACGTCGGTGTGAAGCGGCATGCAGGGGGCAACATCGGCGATATTGCATATCTATAGAAGTGGATCGGCAGACTGATCAGCAGAACAGTCGCCTTGCGCAATGCTTTTTTCATCTTTGATTTTCTGAAGTAGACGACATATTGCTTTTTCAACGGTTTTGTAATCTTTCAGTTCATTTGCCACGTAGATCAAGGCGAGGTCTGTCTTGTCTCCTTCAGGCATGTCGAAATCCGGTAGGTTCAATCTGTAGGCTTCGCGTACTCTGCGGCGCATTTTCACACGGTCGACAGCATGGCGTAGTCTTTTCTTTGGTATTGAGATAAGAAACTGTATGTCCGAACCATTGTCTCTTTTGCTGTTGGTCCGCCACACTGCGCGCAATGGATATGCCATGGCTGACTTCGCCTCGTCGGCCTGCATAACATGAGCCCCACGGCTGAAGAGCTGGTCTATTGCCGTGGGGCTGCATAATTTGTCAGATTTATTTAATCCGTATTTTTTCACGCTTCTTAATCGGTTGACCTGTGAAGCAGGTTACGGGTGTTATGCTTCCTGAGGTTCGGTTGTTTCTATTGGATTGGTTTTGGCGAGATAGATGTCGAGCGCTCCGGTCATAGATGTGGCTTCAGGAGAGGGTGCGCCGATATCGAGGCGAAGACCTGCGTCTTTGACAGCCTGGGCTGTGGTGACGCCGAATGTCGCTATCTTTATATCGCCTTGCTTGAAGTCGGGGAAGTTCTTGAGCAACGATTCAATACCCTGAGGGCTGAAGAATACGAGCATGTCATAGTCGAAAGCTTCACCTTCTGTAAAATCGTTGCTCACCGTGCGGTACATGGCTGCACGGGTATAGTTGATATTATTGTCGTTGAGTATGGCTGCATCTGTGCCATTGTTGACATCTGAAACAGCAAAAAGGAATTTTTCATTCTTGTGTTTCAGCATATAAGGAAGCAGATCGGCGAGCTTGCCGGTCTTTGCCGAAAAGATCTTTCTTTTGCGGTAGATGATATATTTCTGGAGATAATTGGCTATTGAATCGCTTGTACAGAAATATTTCATTGTGTCGGGGATGCTGATGCGCATCTCTTCACAAAGACGGAAAAAGTGGTCAATCGCTGTCTTGGCCGTAAATATTATTGCCGTGTATTCAGGTATAGAGACTTTCTGCTGTCTGAATTCTTTGGCGCTTAAACCCTCCACCTTGATAAAAGGTCGAAACACGATTTCCACACCATATTTAGCAGCTATTTCATAATAGGGCGACTTTTCCGATGAAGGCTTGGGTTGCGATACTAATATCTTATTAATTTTCATAATTAGATGTCGTTTTACTTAAAAAATTCACCTTAGCTTATTAAATAAGTAAGGCGAGTTTAATTACATAAATTAAGGGTATAATTTCAAGAGTGCAAAGGTACAAAATAAAATAGACCAACGAAAATATATTCTTATAAAAAATACTAAACCCTTTGTATATAAATATCAGTCTTGCCGATAAATATATGATACATCCAAGCGTGCCGACCACTGCGATGCTCTGGGGATAGAAGAGGGCCAGCAGCGCCGGTATCATCAGTCCAACACCGGCCATCGACTGCGATGCATTGAGCGACCTTATCCACAGTCTGCGGCCTTCTTTTCCGGCAAATGTGTAGCCTACCACACTGTAAGCACACAATTCAAAAATATAATAGCATGAAAACAGGCCTATGCTCTTCACAAGGTGGGCGAAGTTATCTGGATGATTGTCGGTGTTGCCCGACAGGACGACAGCTATAGTGCTCAGCAGTATACCGCCGTAGACCAGAAACTGGACGATAGTCAGAACAGTCAGGCGAGGCTCGTTACTGCCGTGATCGTCAAAGGCATTTTCGCGGTGCTTGTTGTTGCGTAGATCATCGGCAAAACGGGAAAACAATTTGCGGCACTCCTTGAATGTCATCGACACAATGACAAACAGCACCACGATGATAGTCAGTATTCCTGAATTGCCGTACAGAGATCCCTGGCGTGACGATCCTTCAAGACCGGTGTGCCAATTATCTTCTGGCGGAACTATCGTCGAGGCCAGCTCGATCGAATCGAAAGTCTCCGTCCTCACCTCTGCCCGGCTTTCGAGAAGGGTGGTGTCAAGTCTGAAATCGAGAGAGGCGACGCTGATCGAATCCGGTATTATGATTATACTATCGTTGGATTGTGCCATTTTTTTAACATCCTCTTAAAATTTGTCGGAGAAGTGGGAGATGGCGTTGTCATTCAAGGCCTGATCAAGCGCTTCATCGACGGTGGTGGCCACGCTCCACAGATTTCTGTGATCTGGCTTCATGAAATGTTGGGCTATAGCTGTGTCAAGCATTCTGAGCAGATCATCGTAATATCCGTTGATGTTAAGTACTACGATGTTGCCGTCATAGAGACCGAGTTGTCGCCAGGTGATTATCTCGAGAAGTTCTTCAAAGGTGCCTATACCGCCGGGAAGCGCTATCGCCGCACAACTCAGTCGGGCCATCATTTCCTTACGGCTGTGCATACTGTCGGTGATCATGAGTTCCGACAATCCTTTGTGGTGCCAACCGCGGTCGACCATAAACTGAGGTATCACTCCGACAGTGTGTCCTCCGGCTTTGACGGCCGCATCATTGACGGCACCCATCAGACCCATCGATCCGGCTCCGGTGACGAGTGTAAGCCCACGACGGGCAATTGCATTGCCAAGGCGTTCGGCCGCCTCGAAGTATTGCTTGTCTATCGTTACGCTTGAAGCGCAGTAGACTGTTATTGCTTTGTTTTCGATCATATCAATGTTTAAAAGCGTGGTACATTGCACGACGGACCATATTGATGATGCTTGTTGTTTTGTATCACAAAATTACGAACAAATCCCGTACTTGACATAAAATTGGGCAAAAATCAACTTATCTCATATATTTTGCCTATTTTTGCGTTAGTGAAAATTTTAAACAACCAATATATGAGAACCAAATATAAAAGAGTACTTCTAAAACTCAGTGGCGAATCCCTCATGGGTCAGCAAGGCTACGGCATTGACACAAACCGCCTTTCCGACTATGCCATGCAGATCAAGGAAATTGTCGACAGCAATGTAGAGGTAGCCATCGTAATCGGTGGGGGCAACATTTTCCGTGGTCTCCAGGGTGCTGCCAAAGGCTTCGACCGTGTGAAAGGCGACCAGATGGGAATGCTTGCCACTGTGATCAATTCTCTGGCTTTGAGTTCGGCTCTTGAAGCAATAGGGCAACCGGCAAAAGTGTTGACTGCTATCAACATGTTCCCCATCGGTGAGCAATACAGCAAACCGCGGGCGATCGAAACCCTTGAAAAAGGCCAGGTGGCTATCATATCATGCGGAACAGGCAATCCGTTCTTCACCACCGACACCGGTTCGGCGCTCCGTGCAATCGAGGTAGAAGCTGATGTCATGCTGAAAGGAACACGTGTCGACGGTGTCTACACAGCCGATCCGGAAAAAGATCCCGAAGCTGTCAAATTTGATGAAATCACATACGACGAGGTGCTTGCCCGTGGTCTGAAGGTTATGGATCTTACCGCCACTGCTCTGTGCAAAGAAAATAAAATGCCGATAGTGGTTTTTGACATGGATCATCTCGGCAATCTCGCTAAAGTGATTTCCGGCGAAAATATCGGAACTCTTGTCTATTGATTTCAATAAAAACTCTATAAATTATGACCGACGTAAACACCTATCTCGCACCGGCTGAGGAAAAAATGGAACTCGCCGTTGCATTTCTCGACGACAGTCTCTCTCACATCCGCGCAGGTAAAGCAAGTGCCAAACTGATCGACGGCATCCGTGTGGAGTATTACGGTAGCCTTGTGCCCGTTTCAAACGTTGCCAATGTTTCTGTGCCCGATGCACGCACCATAGCGATCACCCCTTGGGAGAAGGCGATGTTCAAGGAAATCGAAAAGGCGATAATCAACTCTGAACTCGGCATCACACCCGAAAACAATGGTGAGGTTATCAGACTCTCTATTCCGCCGTTGACCGAAGACCGCCGTAAGGCACTCGTAAAACAGTCGAAGGCCGAAGCTGAGCAGGCAAAAGTTTCTGTCAGAAATGCCCGTCGCGATGCTATCGACGGTTTGAAAAAAGCTGTCAAGCAAGGCATGCCCGAAGATGTTGAAAAAGATGCTGAAGCGTCAGTTCAGAAACTTCATGACAAATATCTGAAACAGATCGACGACATTTTCGCTGCCAAGGAAAAAGAAATTCTCACCGTCTGATTGTTTATATCAGCACGATGCTTTCTCTCCGACTCATATTATTGACTGTATTGGCCGCATTCGCGGCCAATACAGTATTTGCTGCTTCACAGCGAACCATCGACAATCCCGGTTCTGCCCGGAAAAAGGCTGTCCAGGGCTACACCTGGCGAATCGACGAGGACGGCGACACGGTGCAGGTGATACATCTTAGAGGTATAACCGTTTTCAAGGAATGGAAATTCAAGAATAAGAAGGAAGAAGAATTTTATTGGCGCACAGTCCGCGACGTCAAGCTCCTCTTGCCTTATGCCAAACTGATAGCCGAGACCTTGGTCGAGACATATGAATATATAGAGACTTTTCCGACTCAGAAAGAGCGGGAAAAGTATCTTAAGGATATGGAAAAATCTATTTTCGAGCAGTACAAACCTGTGCTCAAGCGTTTCTCGCGGCGACAGGCTAAGGTGCTGATAAAGCTCATACAGAGAGAAACCCATCAGACAAGCTACGAAATAGTGAAGGCTTTTCTCGGATCGTTCCGCGCAACTTTCTGGCAAGGCTTCGGCAAACTTTTCGGTGTCAGCCTGAAGGGTGAATTCCATCCTGAAAAAGACCGCGAGGACGCCATTCTCGAACGTGTGGCGTGTGCTGTTGAAGAAGGAAGACTTTGATTTACAACAACTTATGATTTTATGGCTAATCATCCTGATTATGAGATACTTAGATCTCATTACATGGCTTTTCTGACACTCGAACGCGGATTGTCGGAAAACACCCGTGTGAATTATGTCGCCGATGCCGACCGTCTCGCTCAGTGGCTTGACGACGTCGGGCGTGACATCTACTCTGCCGATCTCGAGTGTCTGCAAGGGTTTATTATCGATTTACATGAACTTGGCATAGCACCGCGATCGCAAGCCAGAATAATATCGGGCATAAAGTCGCTCTACCGTTACATGATTATCGAGGACCTCATAGAGGTTAATCCGACTCTTTTGCTCGAGAGTCCGAGGATAGGCCGTAAATTGCCGGATATATTGTCGGTCAGCGAGATTGACGACATGGTCGCCTCTATCGACATGACCAAAGCCGAAGGTCAGCGCAACAGGGCGATAATCGAGACTCTCTATGGCTGCGGCTTGCGTGTCAGTGAGTTGTGCAATCTGCGCATCGATAATATCAATTTCGAAGAAGGCATACTGATGGTTACCGGCAAAGGCGATAAGCAGCGCCTCGTGCCGATGTCCCGGACATCGCTCGACGAGATCAGACTATGGTTGGCAATGCGCTCTGATATTGTTGTAAAGAGAGGAGAGGAGGGCATGATATTCATCAGCCGACACGGCAAACGTCTCACACGCGTCATGGTGTTCTACATAGTCAAGTCGCTTGCTGAGGCGGCCGGCGTGAGAAAATCCATTTCTCCGCACACATTGCGACATTCGTTTGCCACTCATCTGCTCGAAGGAGGAGCCAACCTGAGAGCTATCCAGCAGATGCTCGGCCACGAGAGCATAGCCACCACCGAGCTCTATCTTCATCTCGATAAGTCGCATCTGCGGGATGAGATTCTGACTCATCATCCGCGCAACATAGCCAGGTCGCAAAAGAATCGCTAATAGGTGAAAAATGACCCGGAGGGCTGTGCTTCTATATAAAGTTGCGCAGCCCTCCGGGTATTACAGTTATTGTGAAACAAGCTCTTATTCGGCGAGACAGTCGTCGAGAGCCTTCACGATGGCCTTACGGTCGAGATGCTGACCGATAAACACGAGTTTAATCATGCGGTCGCCGTATTTCTCATCCCAATCGCGCATCAGTCCTGGTTCACGTTGCATGAGCATAATAAGTTCTTCTTCAGGAGCAGTGGCATACCAGAATCCTGATTCTGTAAGTTTTTTCTGTCTACCTGCCTGTTCGAACAGAAACGACATGTCGGTATTGTGTTTGAAATATACTATACCTTTTGTCCTTATGATGTTGGACGGCCAGTTCTGAGCCAAAAAGCGGTCAAACTTATGGATGTCGAATGCCGGGCGGCGATAGTAGACAAATGTTTGTATGCCGTACTCTTCGGCTTCTCCTTCTCCATGGTGGTGATGATGGTGGTGATGACAGGAGCAATTTTCGTCGTGACAATGCTCATGATCATGATGGTGTTCGTGTTCATGTTCATGATGCTCATGTTCATGGTGATGGTGTTCATGTTCATGATCATGATCTTCTTCATGGTCATCGACGGGGCGCTCTATCTCGCGGACCCATGCCGCCGATGTTGCCACTTTCTCGAAGTCAAACAGTCGGGTGTTTACGAGCAGATCGAGATCTACATTAGCGTAGTCACATTCGATGATCCTCGCTTTGGGCTGTATGGCACGGATGATTGCACGGATTCGTCCGGCTTCCTCGACACTGACCTCAGAAATTTTGTTGAGCAGTATGATATTGCAGAATTCGATCTGTTCGATGATGAGGTTTTCGATATCGTCTTCTGTTTTATCAGGACGCGACAGACTTTCGCCGCATGCAAATTCGTCGCGCATGCGCAGGGCGTCGACTACTGTGACGATGCAGTCGAGCCGTGGAATGCCGTTGGCTGTGTACTGTTCGTCCATCATGCGCATCGACGATATGCTTTGGGCGATCGGTGCCGGTTCGCAGATGCCGCTCGCTTCTATGACAATATAGTCGAAACGTCGGGAGCTTATCAGTTCGCTGAGCTGCTTGATCAGATCCATCTGCAAAGTGCAGCAGATACATCCGTTCTGCAGCGCTACCAGATCGTCTGACGATTTGTCCTGACCGACTACGCCTCCTTTCTGAATCAGTGAAGCATCGATGTTGACTTCTCCGATGTCGTTGACTATCACGGCAAAGCGTATGCCTTTCCGGTTGGTGAGAATATGGTTGAGGAGAGTTGTCTTGCCGCTGCCGAGATAGCCGGTGAGCAGCAGCACTGGAGTTTCTGTTTTTTTGTTCATTACAAAAGGTTAGAAATTTACTATTATATCAGAGACGACCGGCAGATGGTCGGATGCTGATTTGGCTGAAGGTTCGGGCACGAAACATGATTTTAGCTCGAAATTCTGAGGAGGATAGGCAAATATGAAATCGAGTTTTTCCTTGGGTACGTCGGCAGGCCATGTTTTGGCTGTGTTTGTCAGGTCTTTCATAGTTGCCTTGAAAGTCTTGATGTAGATCTGCGACGGGTTGGCGTTGAAGTCGCCAGCAAGCACTGCGGGATAGTCGGCCGAAGTCATCTTTTCAGAGACGAAACGCGCCTGTTGCTTGCGGGTTTCGTGATCGCTGTAGTCGAGGTGGGTCGATGCAAAGACAAACTTGCGTCCTGGCATCTCGAATGTTCCCATCAGCAGCACGCGAGGTTCGACATTGCCGGGGTTGGGAAGTTCGAATTTTTCGATCTTTTCTGCCGGATAGCGTGACAATATGCCGACGCCGTAGTAACCGGGTCCGAAGTCGATGGCGCGGCCGTAGTAGCCGAACATTCCTGTTCTCTGAGCCAGTTCGGTGACATAGTTGAGACCATTGTTGTGTTTTGAGGCTGCGCGGTTAGTGTTGACATCCACTTCCTGAATGGCAACGAAATCGGGGTTCTGCGCCTTGATTTCAGCAGCGATACGGTCCATGTCGGCCAGCTCTCCGAAACGCAGGTTGTAGGTCATGATTTTCATTTCACGCTGATCGCAGGCTTTCTTTACGAGTTCCATAGCGAGTTCAGGTTCGTCGGTGGTGATGAAGTCGGCGTCATGGTCGATGCACCATTGTATGTCGGCGGGAGTGTCGACGGTCCAGATATTGACGGTAAGACCAAGATCGTGGAGCTCTTTGATCCATTGCGGGTTAGATTTGTACACGCTGATGTGGTAGTCGGCTCCCGAGCCTCCGATCTGTTTGAGCGCGCAGGGAGATCCGGCTGTGAGAAATTGCACAGGGCGGCCGCTCATCGCTACAAGATTGTTGAAGGAGTTGCGAGAGAAGGTGATATAGCAGGTGCGGTCGGTCAGACCTTTCTCGGCTATCATATCGATTACTTTTTCAACGGCCACGTCCTCGCGTTTTGGGTCGGTGTGAGTTTTCATCTCCACAACCAGATCGGGGCGAAGATTCTTCGCCACTTCGAGATAGCTGTCGAGGGTCGGGAGCGGCTCGCCGTTGGAGAGACGAAGTTTCGACAGGGTGGCGGAGTCGGAGGTCTCGATGACAACTCCCTGAAACGAGGGATCGTGGTTGACATAGAGAACGTCGTCGGACGAAATCCACACATCGAGTTCAACGGCGTCAGCGCCGACGGAGTCGGCCTTGACAAGAGCGCGTATTGAGTTCTGTGCCGAACCTTCGGGCTTCCAGTGACCGCGGTGGGCGACTACTTGAGGGCGCCCGGCTGCAGCGCTGAGGGCGCCGAGGGCGAGCAACGAAAATGCTAAAGATCTTAACTTCATGATATGTAGTTGAATTATTGATGGTGTTGTTTGATATGACGCTGTCGGGCAGCGCTGATTACAAAATTAATCATTTTATTGCAACCATAATTAATCGGTGGCGTAAAAACAAAAATTAGTTTTGGAGTGTTAGATTTCCAAAACAACAACCCTTGATATGAGTGAACCTCTATTTAATATTACATATGGCCTATATGTGGTGACCGCCAGAAAAGACGGGCGCGACAACGGTTGCATCGCCGACGCTTTCGGGCAGGTGACATCAGCTCCCGAACAGGTCTCTCTCTGTCTGAATAAGGATGGTCTGACTTGCCGGATGATCGAAGAAACAGGTATTTTCACAGTTTCGATCATCAGTATGGATGCGCGTTATGAATTGTTCAGAAACTTCGGCTTCCAGTCAGGACGCGATGTCGACAAATTCAAGGATTTCAATGATGTGAGGCGAGTTGCCGACGGCACTCTTGCCATCACAGCCGGCACTAATGCGTTCATATCCGTGAAAGTCAACCGTACGGTCGATCTCGGCACTCACATGATGTTTATCGGTGAAGTGACTGAAAAAGCCATTCTGTCTGACGCTCCGTCGATGACCTATGCCTACTATCGTGCAAATGTCAGACCGACGCCTGTAGCTCAGAGCGATGAGACGACCGGCGAAGTGGTGTGGCGCTGTCCGATATGCGGGTTCGAATATGTCGGAGAGGAACTTCCGCCCGATTTCGTGTGCCCGTTGTGTCTCGAGCCAGGGTCGGAGTTTGAGCGTATAGTCAGATAACTGATCATGCGTCAGACTGCAGGAGGATTTAAAGTAAAAAAACGTTCAATAATCGATTAATAAAAAATTTAGACAACGATGAAAAAAGTTCTTTTTCTCGCCATCATGGCCATCATGGCTATAGGCGCAAGCGCACAGTCCGGCGACTGGTATGCCGGCGGTCAACTGACATTTGGTCGTACAACCGAGTCTGCAAGTGGAGTTAAAAGCACTCAAGTGACAGTACTCCCCGAATTGGGCTATAATCTTACCGATCGTTTTGCCGTCGGCACAAAAGTGGGTGTATCCTACCGTAAGGCAGGCGGTGAGGAAAAGACTGTTTTTCAAGTCAACCCTTATGCTCGTTACACCTACTACAGATACGAACGTGTCAATCTGTTTGTCGACGGTGGCGTTGATCTTGGCATCGGTCGTGCCGGCGGAAGCACAGCAGTTGAACTTGGCATAGGTTTCCGTCCTGGCGTATCGTTTGACATCAACGACAAATTCAGTCTTGTGGCTCACATCGGTTTCCTCGGCTATCAAGGTGGCAACCATGCAGCCAAAGCCAATGGAGCTCCTGAAAACTGGGGTCTGAATTTCGACACTAACAACATAATGTTTGGTTTCTACTATAACTTCTGATAACGGTTAATACCGACGCTCTTCTACAACCCTTCCCTCGACATTTTACGGGGGAAGGGTTGTCTGTTTTCTTTTCTGACCAAACTTTAATACATCGGGTGTGTTATAAATCTAACGATGTGTGCGCCGCGCACATACTCAGGGATATTGAAACATTACACATTGTTCATCAATTAATAAGCAAAAATAATGAATTGGATTGTTGAGACACTGAGAAGCAATCCGTCACTGGCGGTGTTTCTGACGATTGGTATCGGTTTTTTTATCGGCCAGTTGAAATATAAGTCTTTTTCACTTGGCACCGTTACTTCGGTGCTGTTGGTCGGTGTTGCTGTCGGTCAGCTTAATATCCCTATACCAGGTCCGTTGAAAGATGTTTTTTTCCTCCTGTTCCTTTTTTCAATCGGCTACAGTGTAGGTCCGCAGTTCTTTCAGGCTCTCCGCGGCGATGGCATAAAACAGGTGCTTTTTGCCGTTGTGGTCTGCGGGCTATGTCTGCTTGTCACGTGGGGTGTGGCCGAAATCATGGGCTACAATATCGGCGAGTCGCTCGGATTATTGGCCGGAGCTCAGACAATGTCTGCTGTCATCGGTGTAGGAACCGATACGCTCAACACTCTTTCAGTCTCTGATGCCACTAAAAAAGCGTGGATAGATGTAATGCCGGTATGCTATGCCGTCACTTATGTATTCGGCACGATTGGTTCGGCCTACATTCTGGCCAATCTCGGCCCGGCTTTGCTCGGTGGTATCAAGAAAGTTAAGGCAGAGACTGCTGAACTTGAGAAAAAACTAAATCAAGGGGGCGCAAACGCCGATCCTAATTATGTAAAGGCACTGCGGCCGGTGGCATTCCGTGCATATAAAGTGACATCGGATTATTTCGACGAACCCAAGATGGTGTCCGAAGTAGAGCAGTATCTCCAGTCAGAAGGAAAGCGCCTGTTTGTCGAGCGTGTCAGATCGGCGGGCAAAGTGATCGAGGTAACTCCCGATCTGAAAATTTCCAAAGGTGATGAGATTGTTCTCAGCGGCCGGCGTGAATTCATTATCGGCGACGAGGAGTGGGTCGGCCCAGAAGTGATGGATGCCGAGTTGCTCGACTTCCCGGCTGAAGAATTGCAGATCACCGTCGCTTCGAAATCTGTCATCGGAAAGACTGTCGATCAGCTCAGATCAATGAAGTATATGTACGGCGTATCGATCAAAAGCATCACAAGAGGCGGAGTGGCCATGCCTGTGCTCGCCCAGTTCAAAATACAGCGTGGCGATGTCATCACGGTGGTCGGTCTCGAGCGCGAGGTCAATGATGCAGCGCCACAGATCGGCTTCGCCGACCGCAAATCGACAAAATCCGACCTTATATTTGTCGGACTGGGCATCTTCCTCGGAGGACTGTTCGGAGCGTTGGCAATCCATATCGGCGGAGTGCCGATCAGCTTGAGCACAAGCGGTGGTGCGTTGATCGCCGGTCTTGTGTTAGGATGGCTGAGATCCAAACATCCGACTTTCGGACGCATCCCGTCTTCAGCCGTGTGGTTGATGGATAATCTTGGCCTTAACATGTTCATAGCCGTCATCGGCATCACTTCCGGTCCATCGTTTGTCAGCGGGCTTAAAGAAGTAGGACTGATGATGTTCCTCATGGGTGTGATCTGCACATCGTTGCCTCTGATTTTCGGAATGATCATCGGCAAGAAGCTGTTCAAATTCCCGGCGGCTATAAATCTCGGATGTTGTGCCGGCAGCCGAACAACCACAGCTTCGCTCGGAGCCGTCCAGGATGCTCTCGGCAGTTCAATACCGGCGATGGGCTACACGGTCACCTATGCGATAGGCAACACATTGCTGATACTGTGGGGCGTGGTGATAGTGATACTGATGAGTTAAACAAAACGACGCGGCCCGTTTTTGCGGGCCGCGTCGCTGTTATGGAAGTCTGACTGACTGTTATAGTGCGAATTTAGTCATTGAGCCATCGGGATTGAGATGGAACACATATGGCTGCCCTTCGATATAGGCTCCGTAGTCAAAGGTGCGGGCTGATTTGTCGGGATTTGACGAACCGTCGAAGATCGGTTTGTTAAACCAAGAGTAGATGCCATGCCAGTTGATGCGGTCGCCTTTCTTGATCGGGTGCATGCCGATGATCTTGTGATAGGATTTGCTCCAACTGTTGCCGATGAAGATGATGTCGTTGTCGCCGACGAAATGATGGTCCCCGAGACCTTCGGGAGTCATGTAAGCGGCCTGATAGCCTCCGTTGGAGTGTTCGATGAAAGTTGTGAACGATGGCGCAGATGCTTTGGTGAACTGCTGTTCGTTGCCGGTGCTCGTTACCGGAAAACGGGTCCACGAGCTGAACTGTCCGCCTGGAGTCAGGAGTTCATATTCGTTGACAAACATCGACTGCATGCCGTAGTAGCGCTCTATCATTTCGGGCTGCTTGCATTGGAACTCATGCGAAGCCTTGACGTCGATGGAGTTGCCCGAAACGTTGTAGACAACGCGTTCGACGGCGAGATCGCTGTCGTCGAGCGGATGAAGCAGTTGGTTGACGACCTCTACGGTCAGAACTTTTCCGTTGACAGAGCAGTCGCCCGAAAGGCGCTGTCCGTCGACATAGACTTCGACACTTTTGGTGTGGGCCGAAAGTCTGTCGTCGTTGACATGGTTTCCGCCCGACCAACCTTTCTGATCGATGAGAAAAGGCCCGATGTTGTCACTTTCTGTGTGGTTGACCTCAACGCCATCGATGCTCACGCTGCTGAATGTGTAGAGTTTGTTGGCCATGCAGTGGGCAAAGTCGATGTTGATCAGCCCCCATGGCGTTTTCTCTGTATAGGCGATGTTGCCGTCGCGGTATTCTATTTTTGCGGCATCGGCGCAGAACGGCGCAGCCAAGAAGGCCGTGGCCAGTGCTATTTGGCTTATTTTACGTTTCATTTTACGATCAGTTTGATTGCGTGGCCTTTCATGTCATTGACTATGTAGACACCTTTCTGGCAGCTGAATGATCCTGAACCGCGGTGCACGATCTTACCTGCGATGTCAAAGCAGCAAGCCTGGGGAGCGTCTTCCGAGATCGTGATCAATCCGTCGCCTGCTGTTGCAAATGTCGGGGCAATATCGGCGGTGATGTCATCGATTCCGGCTGTCTCAAGCATCGAACCATCGCTGTTGAGGTGCATGACCACAGGTTCGCCGTTGATGTATGCTCCGTATTCGAATACGTTGTCGTCGGATGCGTTGCGGCAGTTGTCGGTGACCGGTTCGTCAAACCAAGAGTAAATGCCGTGCCACGACGAGCGGTCGCCGGCTTTGACGGTGTGGCCACCGATGATTTTGTGGTAGCATTTGCTCCAGCTGTTGCCGATGAACACGACGTCGTTGTCGCTGTCGATCCAGTCGCGGTTGCCGAGTTCTTCTTTGACCATATATGACGCCTGATAGCCGTTTGCCGAATGTTCGACAAATGTGCAGAATTCAGGAGCTGAGGCTTTTGTGAACTGCACTTCGTGACCCGAATTGGCAACGACAAGTTTTTGCCACAGCGGACTATTGCCGCCGGGAGTCAGAATTTCGGTTTCGCCGTTGAACATCGACTGCATACCGTAGTATCGGTCGATGACCATGGGAGTGGGGTGCTCATAGACATGTTCGCCATAAACTTCAATACTGTTGCCCGATACGACATACGACATGTATTCTGTGGCAAATTTCTTGCCGTCGGCGTAGAGTATCTCATTTTCTACGTCGATGGTCAGCACTGAGCCGGTGACGGTCATGCGGGGTGAGATCTGTTCGCCATCGACGCTGTAGCTGACAAATAGAGTGTTGGCAGTCGGTTTTTGTGTCTGGGTGTTGTTATGGTTTCCACCCATCCAGAAACCGTTGACAAGAAACGGCCCGATGTTGTCGCTGTATTCAGCGGTGTTTACGATCTGATTGTTAAGTTTTACTGAATAGAAAGTGTAAAGGTTGTTGGCCATGCACTTTTTGAAAATGATGCTTATATCACCCCATTCGGTAGTTTCGGTGTATGTTATCATGCCTGCCGGAGAGCAGACAATTTTTGCAGCATCGGCAGTGGCGGCTCCGAGCAGGAGCATGGCAGCGATAATTATTTTTTTCATTTTTTATTCTTTTTGTTTTTTCCGTCAGGGATAAGAGAGGGATTGGAGCGACGGTCTACGATGATGGTGGCCAGACGATCCATTATAGCCTGGTTCTCGGGGCAGGGATTCTGGATGAAATCAAGGAGAAGATGGCTACCGGTGTAGTATGCGATGGCTGCATCGGTGAACACGTTGTGACGCCAGAAGCCGTCCATGTAGGCATTCATGCGGTCATACGACGAGTTTTCTTTCTGGAAGAGTGCATTTTCGTCGCATTCAAATTCCATGCCCATGCCGTGCTGACGGGCGAGCGAGCAAGCTTCGTCGATGCGTGAATCCGGTATGGCTTTGCTGAAGAAATGGTTGGGCTGATGATAGACGATGTCGAAGCCGAGTTCTTTCCAGTTTTCGAAACCTTTGGCCTTGAAGTAAGGAATCCAGACGAACTGCAGACCGAGTTCATGTATATAGGGAGAGATGTGTTTGGTAAATCCGTCGAGATGCCACATGTCTTCGTCGACCCAGTATATGCCCGTCAGTTCGAGGTTGTTGAAACCGGCTTTGGCAAAACGGTCGGTGAGTTGGTCGAGATACCATTGGCAAGCGAGTTTCGCGTCTTCAACGTTGTCGAAGTCGAGATCGCGGCCATTGATTTTACCCCAGTCTTTCTGATGGGGCAGAGGAGTCGGCAGGGTTATGACCACTTTGTGTTTGAAACCCGGATCGCCGATTTCGGCTTTCTGATGTTCTATGCACGAGTTGAGCGCGTCGAGAGCCTTGCCTTTCTCAAACATTCTGTCGAGATAGCGTTGCCAGTCTTCCTGACGGGCATCGCGTTTTCCACTGTAGCCGGGAGCGAGGTTACACTCAGGCATATCGGCGAATTCAAGAAAGAGAAAGCCATCGAAGAGCCATGATTTATTGCCGTTGCCGAATTTGTGGACGACATAAGGCTCGATCTGGTCTTCGGTCCAGGGTATGCGCTGGCTGCCACCCTGATAGATCAGCGCGAGGTCGCGGATCTGATTGATTGAAAAGTTTTTTTCGGTTGACTGCCATGCCGGACCCTGATGTTTGTCTGTTTTGGCGAATGTCGGAGTTGCAAGGGCAAAGGATAGTAATGCTATGGCTAAATGTTTGATTTTCATTGTGAATATGGATTTTAAGTAAATGGTTTTATTTCTTTTTGGGCTGAAGAGAGGCATTTTTGCGTCGGTCGACGATGATTCTTGCGAGGCGGTCGATGAGCGCCTGGTTTTCAGGAGTGCGGTTTTTTGCAAATTCGGTCATGCCGATGCCACCTTCATAGTAGGCGAGAGCGGCGTCGGTGAACACATTGTTTCTCCAGTATGCGTCCATGTAGGCGTTCATGCGGTCGTAAGATGAATCGTCGGCATCGTGAAGAGCTTTCGGATCGAATTCAAATTCGAGGGCCATGCCGTTCTGTCGGGCTATGGAGCATGCTTCGTCGAGGCGCGAGTCGGCTATCGATTTATTGAAGAAATGGTTAGGCTGATGATATGCTATGTCGAAGCCGAGTTCTTGCCAGCGGTCATAGCCATGAGCCTTGAAGTAGGGTATCCATACAAACTGGAGTCCCTTTTCGTGGACATATGGGGCGACATATTTGGGAAATCCGTCGAAATGGAGCATGTCTTCGTCGACCCAGTAGATGCCCGTCAGTTCGAGATTGTCGTAGCCTCCTTTGTTGAAGCGGTCGACGAGCATGTCGAGATACCATTTGCAGGCTTCCTTGCAGTCGTCGACATTGTCGAAATCGAGTGCGCGGCCATTGAGTTCGCCCCAGTCTTTCTGATGGTGGATCGGGGGGAGCATGGTGAGCACGACCTTGTGTTTGAAGCCGGGATCGCCGAGCTCGGTTTTCAGATCTCCGATGCAGCGGTTGAGCGCATCAAGCGATTTGCCGGGTTCGAACACTCTGTCGAGATAGTGTAGCCAATCACTTTTCTGGGCGTTGGCCATGCGGAGGCCCGGTATATACTGTTTGTCACCGTCGACAAACTCAAGGAAGAGAAATCCGTCGAAAAGCCACTCTTTGCTGCCGTCGGCAAATGTGTGGGTGACATAGGGCACAAATTGATCGGCTGTCCAGTCGGGACGATGGCGACCACCCTGATAGATCAGAGCCAGGTCGCGGATCTGATTGATTGAATAGTTCTTTTCCACCGATTGCCATGCCGGACCATCGTGAGTCTTGCTTCGGGCGGCCGAAGGCAGGGCGAGAGCCACGCCGAGCATGGCGGGAATAAGGATTCGCAGGTTCATGAAATGTGAGAAATTGTACGATTTGGATTATGATTGGTAGTATGTAGTGTCGGATCTGACCGGTCACTTCACGAAAAGCTTCATCGAGCGTCCGTGATTGTCCGATACGATATAGATGCCTGACGGACATTCAAATGTTCCGCTGCCGCTGTGGAGCAGACGGCCCGAGATGTCGTGGCAGCTTGCGCCTTGGCTGAGGCTGATCGAGTGGTCTCCGGCCACGGCGATGGTGTCGCCGTCGGCGGTCACGTCATTGATGCCGGCATGGTCTGCGCGGACTTTCTGACGGTCGGCGACATAGCGTGCGAGACGGTCCATAGTCGCGTGATTGACCGAATCGTTGCTCTGGGCCATGTGGATCATGCCTTGAGTGCCCGAATAATATGCTACGCCTGCTTCAGCAAACACACCTTTCTTTTCAAACACATCCATGTAGTCGTTGATGTGGCTGTGGAGAGTCTCGTTGACCTCATGCAAGGCATTGCTCTTGCCTTGTGTCTCGAATTCAAGTTCGAGTCCGGTGCCATAGGCTTTGGCTGCATCGCAGGTCTCTTCAAGCAAGGAGTAGGGATACAATCCGCCGTCGGAGGTGTAGAACGCATAGTTGGGCTGCAGATAGACCATGTCGAAACCATAGGTGTCGTCCCACTGCGACCAGAACACCTTGTTGTCGCGGTAATAGGGGATCCAGTATGACCGCAGGCCTTTGGAGTGGATATATTCGTTGATCTGCGGTATGATTTCTCCGTTGGTGTAGAGACCTTCCTCGATCCAGTAGACGCCTTCGAGATCGATATTCTCAAAGCCGGCTTCATCCCAACGCGCCAGTATTTCGTCGATATACCATTTTACGGCCTCCACGCGGTCAGACGTCTGCATCATTCTGAGATCCTTGCCATTGACCGTTCCCCACACAGATCTCGACCAGTTGCCTGAGGCCAGTTTGGTCGGCGCACAGCATGTGATCACCACTTTATGGCGCAGCGGAGCGTCGCCGAGTGTTGCCTTTTTGTCGGCGATTATTTCGTCGAGGGCATGCAGTTTTACACCGGGAGCGAAGTATTCGTCGAGCAGCCACTTCCAGTCGCTCTGGGTAGCCGGAGTGAGCTTCATGCCATTCTGGAAGGCAATGTCGCCTTTCGAGAATTCGAGGAAGAGGAAGCCGTCGAACAGCCAATCCTCATGGCCATCGGCGTAGCGGTGGGTCACATAGGGTTCGAGATGCTCTTTTGTCCATGCCGGGCGGTTGGAGTTGCCGGCATAGATCAACGCCAGATCCGAGATGTCGGGATCAGAGGCATATTTGTTGACATTTTCATCGGCATGGCAGTTGACCGTGGCGACAACTGCGACAGCAGCACTTGTGATTAGGTTTTTTAATAATGACATGTTATGATCATTTATTTTGAGGCTTTGTTTAATATTTCACGTAGTATCGGCAACAGTGTGTCGCAGTATTTGCGGAAGCCGATATCGGTGTAATGGTACTCGTCAGAAGTGGCGTCGCCGTCCTCGGGTTGCAGGTTTATCTGCTCGACATAGTATGTGTTGTCGAGGCCGTTGGCTGTAAGTCGGGCATAGACTTCGCGGATAGCGTTGTTCTTGTTCTCGACTTCGGCGGTAATCTTCTTGTTGATCGGAATTCCGGGGAATTTCGGGTCTTCGATGAAGATGATCGGCACGTCGGGGCGGCGGTCACGCAGTATTTTAACGAATGGTTCGGTCTTTTCGTATATCTCCTCGACGCTCGAGTTGGGGATATTGTCCATGATGTAAGCAGCGGCATCGACCTCGGCCATCATTTCAGCGATCTCGTAGTCGAGACGTCCGTTGGCGCTGAACCCGAGATTTATGAATTCGCAGTCGAGCTCTCGCTGCAGGATGTTTGAAGCGGCCATTCCCGGACGCGATGCCGTGGCACCGTGAGCGAGCGAAGTGCCGTAGATGACGACCGGATGGCTGCGGCGTGGCGATTCGACCACAGGATTCTCGATCGTGTATCCCTCGTCGATGCCGATCTCGATCTTGTCGACCTGATCATAGAGCGACAGATGGATCATGTATTCGCGCATCTTCGGTTCCATGTTTGCGGTCGCGGTCCAATAGGTCGGGTTGCCCATGGGGCGTCCCGGTCCGATATAGCGCCAGCGTCCTTCGTCGGTGAGAGTGTAGAGGTCGAGTCCACGTGTGCCGATGTCAGCCATGTGGGTCATGTGATTGTTGAAAACGGTGTTCCATTTCAGGATTATGTCAGGCGAATCGCTGCGGAAACGGACTGTTATGCCGGCCGAATGCTGGCCGAGTTCATAGACTTCGTAGCGTGTGACATCCTTGCGGAAAGCCGGTATGCGGCTATAGATCGGCAGAGAGTCGGGATATACGCGGCCGAGGATCTTGAACTGCGAGGCATCGTGCCAGGTGTATTTTTGCTTATGTTCTTCGTAGGGGTTGATGGTCTTCACCGGTTTTACGGGAGCGAGAATATCGTTGACCTTGCGGGTTTTGGTTTTGTTGACTTTGAACGATGTTTCAGCGCGGTAGTCTCCGGGATGTCCGCCGATGTGAGCGGTGTAGGTTCCGGCGTCGGTCACCCATGCCGATGCGTTCTCGTCGAAGGACGCGAGATCGGCGTCGCTGACCGAGATCGTCATCTTCTGGCTTTCGTCGGGTTGCAGCAGGCGTGTTTTGTCGAAGCCGCGCAGTTCGGCGACGGGTTTCAGCATCTTTCCTCCGGCGGGGGCTGAAATATAGACGGCCGCCACTTCTTTTCCGGCACGGTCGCCGGTATTTGTCACCGTGAAGCTGAACTCTGTGCGGTCGCCGCGGCGGCGCGCTGTCAAGTCGGAGTAGTCAAAAGTGGTGTAGCTGAGGCCGTAGCCGAACGGGTAGGCCACTTCGAGACCGCAAGCGTCGAAATAGCGGTAGCCGACCCATATGTCCTCTTGATATTCGGTATAGTCGATGTTGCGTCCGCCTTGTTGGCCGAGATAAGGCCAGTTGCGCGACGACGGGTTGTGGTCATAAGCCATCGGCAGGGTCATCGGCAGACGTCCCGAAGGGTTGGCTTTGCCAGAAATAATGTCGGCGACAGCGTCGCCGCACTCCTGGCCCGGGAACCAGGCCATGACTATCGCGTCGGCCATGTTGCGCCATGATGCGATCTCCATCGCGCCGCAGGCGTCAAGCACCACGATCACAGGTTTGCCGGCAGCGTGGAAGTCGTCGCTGACCCGGCGGAGCATTGCGACCTCTGTGGCCGACAGATTGTAGTCTCCGTCGAGAGACCGGTCGGAAGTCTCGCCTGATTTGCGGCCGATGACCACGATCGCGGCGTCGTTGGTCTTGGCTTGGTCTCTGACGAGCGACGAAGCACTGCCCAGAGCCATTTCAGGCACGACAATGCGGTTATACGATATTTTCATCCAGTCGGGGCAATCGGTGAAGTTGTCGAGCACCGCTTCCTGGGCGGCGATATAGTGGCGGTAGACATCGGCGAGTTTGCAGTCAACGGCATATCCGGCGTTCTCGAGGCCGCGGTCGATGTCGACGATGGCCGCTTTGTTGACATTGGATGATCCGGTGCCACCGGCAATTGATTTGTAGGCAGCAGTGCCGAAAAGTGCGACTTTCGAGCCTGCCGGCAATGGCAGTGTGGCATTTTCGTTTTTGAGCAGTACCATGCTTTCGTCGGCGATCTGCCGCGAGGCTACGGCGTGGGATGCGAGATCGGGTGTTGATTTTGACCATCCTTTGGCAGATATTGACTTGGCCACGAGCATCAGAAGATCGCGGACACAAGCGTCAAGAGTCTTTTCGCTGACCTTGCCGTCGTTGACAGCTTTGATGATCTCCTGCACACGGTCCTCGTTGCCGGGCATGATCAGCGGACAGCGGGCGTTGAGCAGGCCGTCGGCCGGGCGCCATACGGTCCAGTCGGTAAGGGTGAGGCCGTCGAAGCCCCATTCGTCGCGGAGCAGCGTGACCATCAGTTCACGGTTGGTCTGGGTGAATTCGCCGCCGATCTTGTTGTATGATCCCATGACGGTCCAGGGTTTGGCATCCTTGACCACGATTTCGAACGGGCGGGCATAGATCTCGCGCAGGGCGCGTCGGGTCATGCGGGCATCGTTGACTTTCTTACCTGTCTGCTGATTGTTGGCAATCAGATGTTTGAGGCTTGTGCCGATGCCTTGCGACTGTATGCCCTTGATTAATTCTGACGCAAGGGCGCCCGTCAGTAATGGGTCTTCGGAGTAGTACTCGAAGTTGCGTCCGCACAGCGGATTGCGCATGATGTTGACACCCGGCGACAGCACTACGTCGACTCCGTAGGCGCGGGCTTCATCGCCCATGATTTCGCCTTGGAGGCGTGCCATGTCGCGGTTCCATGTCGCGGCGAGAGCGGTGGTCGACGGGAAGGCAGTGCAGAACGACGGATCGCTGGCTTGAGCGTTGTTGTCGCTGTAGCTTGATGCCACGGGCAGACCGTCGTCGTCGTAGCTGACTACATTTTCCTGCCATGGTGTCGGGTTGATGCGCAGGCCGACAGGACCGTCGGCGAGATTGATCGAGGGGATGCCGAGTTCGGCGATCTCGTAGGTCCATCCTGCGGCACCGGGGGTGTAGTGGCTGATCTCTGATTCACAACCGCCGACTCCAACAAGCAACCGGGCCTTCTGCTCGAGGGTGAGTCGGGCAATCGTTTTGTCGACATTGCCGGGGCTGATAGGTTGGACGGCCGCCATCGTCAGGGCGACAAACAAAGCTGATATAGAAATGTGCAGTCGTTTCATGAGATCGTTTTTTGGAGATGTAATATTTGTGTAGGGACACAGCCGCAGCCGTGTCCCTACATAAATAGCTGATAGGAGTTGTTATTTTACGATTACTTTGGCTGTTGTTTTGCCTGCTTTAACTACGTAGACGCCTGATTCGACAGCGATAGAGCCGATGCCCTGTGCCACCATGCGGCCTGCGAGGTCATAAACCTGAGCTTTTTCTGCGCCGTCGACGATCACAGCACCTGCTCCGCCGAAGATCTTGGCTTCGCCGTTGTCGGCTATGATGTCATCGATGCCTGCCGATCCGGTCAGGTCGAGAGTCCATACCTGCATTGATTTTGCGGGGTTGTAGAAGTAGATTTTGAACTTGCCGTCTTCGCCTTCTATCGGTTCAACGTTGATGCCACGGTAGTTGTTGCCTGTTACGATGCCTTCAGTCGTGTATTTGTAGGCCACGGCTTTGTGGAGATCGTCTGACCAAGCGTCGGCATCTTCTTCTCTGGTTTTGTTTTTAGGAGTGTCGACAAGCTCTTCTTCCATGACGAAGAAGCCGTCGCCGCCGGGGAAGCCGTCGGCTGTCATGCCGGCAGGATAGACGATGTAGCTCTTGCCGTTGTAGTCAAACATGCAGAAGCCGCCGATTGAGCTGTGGTTGGGAGTCACAAACCATTTTTCGTTGAATTTGTAGCCTTCGGCTTCGTCGTCCCACACATATTGTGCTACGTTATTACCCCAGCCGACGCTCGATGCTGTCACATCGACCTGATTGTTTGAAAGAACGGCCATTTTCTGAGCTATGCCGTCGCCGTCGGGAGCGTAAAGCTGAGCCATGCCGAGCGTTTGCACCACGTTTGCGGGAGCAGGGAAGCCGCCTTGCTTGAGTGAAGCCGCGATGTCAAATTTTCCGACAAAGTCCTGCTGTTCGAGTTGGCTGTACATGAATTCGAAGCCGATGTTTCCTGTTGCATTGGCTGTCACTGTGATCTCAACAAAGTCGTTGAGCATGTCACCGAGAACGTGGGGGAGTGCGTCGAAGCGGCATTTTACACCGCCTGTCATCGGAACGTTGCTACGGACGATTTCATCTGTTTTCGAGTCTATTACGCAGAATTGTGCGTTGTCGCTCAGATACCATCCAGCACCTTCAGGACCGGCCCAACCGCCCTTGTCGTTACGGAAGTAGACGTTGCCTGCGTCGTCACAGTTGATCGATACCCATGTTGTCGGGTTGTCGATCATCTTGATCTGGCCGTCTTTGTTGAATACAGCCACGCCGGTATTGTTGATCGCAACGTAAAATTTGCCGTTTACACCGATGCCGGAGCGGCCGCTGGATGCATTTGCTGCGTTGCCTGTCGGTACGCCGTACCAATCGAGTGTAAGGTTGGTAGAGTGGGTCGCATCATCAGGATTCTGAGCGGTGGCAACCGATGCCACGCTAAGGAGTGCTGCTGAAGCTAAGAGTAATTGTTTTTTCATAATTTGTTTTTTTGGGGTATAGTGTTTGAAAGATTATTTGATATTATATCGTTCGGCTGAAATAGGCTTGAGTTTCACTTTTTTGCCTGTCGGCAGTGTCACTTCGTGGGGCTTCGAGTCGCTGTTGACTACGTAGAGCACACGCTGACCCGACGGCGAGATCCATTCGGCGCCTTTGACCATGTAGTCGGGGCCGAACACCGGTA
This sequence comes from uncultured Muribaculaceae bacterium, assembly GCA_910587475.1. Classification (GTDB taxonomy): domain Bacteria; phylum Bacteroidota; class Bacteroidia; order Bacteroidales; family Muribaculaceae; genus CAG-873. Next base: position 37,098 of record CAJUMR010000014.1, on the reverse strand, counting down.
CGTCGGCGATAGGATTGTCGCCTTCCGGCACAAATTCGCGCACATAGCGGCCACCGATAAACACGTCGTGTTGCTTCTTGCGGAATTCAACCAAGTTTTTGAGGAATAGGGCTTCATAGGCCGATTTGTCGTCGACCCAGAGCAGACGCGGATCGACCCATCCGAGTTGCGCGCCGTAGAGGAGGCACTGCATGTTTTCATAGCGGAAGTCGCCGTTGCGCACGTCGGTGTAAGGCGAGTAGGTGAACGCCGTTGTCAGCACCCTGTCGGAGTAGATCAGCGGATAGAGTGGCACGATCTTGCAGTCGGGGCTGTGGGGAGTGTTGACCGTCAGGAGTATGTCGAACGACGGAATGTAGCACTCGGCGTTCTCTTCCGAGAAGACGATGTTGCCGGGACGAAGGTGGTCGCGGCGCAGATCGTCCATCATGTCACGGTAAGCGTGATACCAGAATTCGCCGCCTCCCTTGGGGTGGTTATGGTTGTCGGCATAGCAGGGATATGGTGCGGCAGCGGCGATCTGGTCAATGTAGAGGCCATTGGTGCCGAGTTCATCCTGGATGCGGTCAGCGAGTTCCATGATCACGTCGTGCCATATCGGAGACGCCGGACATGTCACCGTGTTGGGCACGATCGATGTCGGGTAGATTTCTGTGTAGAGATTGCCGTCGGGTCTGCGGCACGATGCGTCCTTGCCGTTGCGCGGGCCGTAGCTTTCGGTCGCCGGATCCCATAGACGTCCGTTGATGTAGGGCATCACCTGGCAGTTGCGCTCGCGCACCTGTTTGATGATCGGAGCAAATTTCTCATTGGCAGGGAAATAGTCAGGGTAGTGGGAGTCGTAGGGGTGATTGTGCCAGAAGTACCAGTGGAACGCTATGTCCTCGCCGAAGTAGTCGATCGCTTTGTTGACAGCCACGACCGTTGTGTCGCCGAGATACTTGGCGCGCAGCCAGAGGTCTTTTTCGACAAGCCATTCGGGTATGTTGCGGTCCTCGAGTTTTTTCGAGCCCCATTCGGTGGTGAGAGCAAAGGGTCTGTACCAGTCGACAGCCGTTGCATTCCAGTCGCCGGGGTGGCGGCCTGTGACTGTTGTCCAGGGCACTTCAAACGATCCGTCGCTGTGGTTGTTCCAGCCTTCTGAAGCCACGACCTTGTTGTTGAACACCGAAGATCCGGTCTTGGCGTCGATGGTCATCAGTTTGCCACAGGCATTGTAGTCGCGCGGAGAGTAGAAGTAGACTCCATCTCCGTCGTCGATCATCATCATCTGCATTGATCCGTTCCACGACGGGTAGTTGGCCTCATAGTGGCCTCCGTTGCGGTATTTGTATTCGTTGCCCCAGCCGCCGGGGGTGATCACCTTGGCGCTGTCGGGGGCGTTGACCGCCAGTGTCGGAAACTGGAAGTCGGTGACGCTCCACCCTTCAGGGAGCGAAGCCTTGAGGTTCCATTCGAGCAGCGGCGAGTTGTCGCCGAGAGTGACACTCATTTCGACCGGGTAGTGGTTTCCGTCATAGAGCAGGCGGGTGTTCCATACGAAAACGACGGTTGTCGATGTGTCGTTCTTCTCTGTTCGGTAGCCTTGATAGACCGCACAGGTCGGATCGATCGCCGGCGTCTGTCCCTGGACTCCCCGGTAGGTCAGGGTCCATGGCTTGGTGTTGATGCCGCGGCTGACAGTCTCTTTGCCGTCAGACGTTTTCAGCGACAGAATGTCGAACGCTTTGTCTGCTGCAAATGTAGCCGATACGTGATCGTTGGCCAGAGTGACAGATGCAGCATCACCGCTGACGCCCGTGCGGGCCTCAGCGGTGGCTGTTAATGTCAATAATATTGCTGAATAGATCAGATGTTTCATCAATAGTCAGGATTTGTGAGGTTAGGATCGCGGTCGAGTTCGACGCGTGGTATAGGCCACCATTGGAAACGCGGAGCCCAGAAACGGTTGCGGTCGCGCACACGGAGTTTGTCTTTGTAGTGCTCGTAGTGGGCTACGTCGTTGATATTGCTGCGGTGAGGATCGAGACCATAGCTGAAATTCGGGATGTCGGTAGCCTCGAGGCCTTCGTATCTTATATCTTTGATGGGGTTGCCGTAAGAGGGGAACTCATTGCAGATATCGCCGATCTGCCAGCGGCGCATATCTGTGAAGATGACGCCTTCCATGGCGAGCTCGCATTTACGTTCGCGGCGCACACGCTGACGGAATTTTTCCTGAACGGTCAGGCCGTTGAGCGATTCGCCTTCGACACAGGCCTGGGTGTTGAGCAACGGCTGTCCGGCGCGGCGGCGCACATCGTTGATTGCGCTGAGAGTGCTTGAATCATCGAATTTGCCCATCTCGATCATTGCTTCGGCATAGGTCAGATATACTTCGGCGACACGTATGATGGAGATGTCGCACGAGCTTTCAGAGAAGCCTTCGGCAAGGTCTTCGTTGTATTTGTTCCAGAGCCAGCCTGATCCGTAGGTGGCAAAGGTCACGCCTGTACCTGTCACGTCGATGTTTTCGGTGTTGCCCCATGTGCCCGGGCGGCGTGGATTGGGATAGATGCGGGTTGTGGCGTCGTAGGCATTGATGACAACTTTAAGCACCGACGCTCCGCCGTTGTTTGAGTATGTCATGGTGTCGCCGTGGGCGAGAAGTGTTTGACGGAAACGGGGATCACGCTTTTGAGTCGGGTGTTTCGGATCATAGAGGGGCGACTCGTCGATGCGCAGACCGTCGGCACATTCATATGTGTCGGCGAGTAGCTGCGACGGGAAGCGGACCGACGATCCGCCTGCGGTGCGCGATGTGTGGCCGTAGCGTGTACGGTGGGTGTGTTTGGTTTGCGTTGTCCCTTCGGGGGTGTATTCGAGCTCCCAAAGCATTTCGCTGCGTACGTCGGCTTTCTTTTGTCCATCGAGGGTGAAAAGGTCGGCGAAATTCTGAGCGAGCTGGCGGTGATCCATCACCTGCTTGGCAGCATCAGCCGCTAATTGAAAATATTTCTGACCTTCGCCGCCGAAGTCAAGGCTTCCGGCAAAAAGGGCGAAACGCGATGCGAGAGCATAGGCGGTCGAGCGGTCGACGCGTCCGCGCTGGCTTCCGGTCCATTCGAGTGCTTCTGAGTCTCCGATTTCGTTGAGTTCGTTGATCAGATAGTCGGCGATGACTTTTTTGTCGGTTCGGCCTGCGGTATACTGGTCAGGTGTGACAGATGATGTGAAGAAGGGTATATCGCCGAATGTAGTCATCAGATTATAGTAAGCGTAGGCGCGGAGCACCTTGGCTTCGCAGAGATGCTGGCGATATGATGCTGTCATTTCAGCTTCGTCGGTCAACGCTCCGTCGATAACTGAGTTGGCGCGTCCGATTATTTTCCAATGGTTCGCCCAATATGTGTTTACATAAGATTGGTCGGGTGTAAGACCACCTCCGGCGCCGATAGTGGTGTTTTCAGTCTCCTGCAGGCCATAGGCTGTGTAGATGTCCTGAACCATTGTCGGGGGAACGTCCCAGTTCTGATTGTAGGGTACGAGGCGGTAGATGCCGGTCACACCTTCCTCCATACCTCTTTCTGATTTGTAAAAACCATCAGAGTCGTAGGCGGTGCTGTGTTTGTCGAGAAAGTCTGCGCAGCTTGTCATTGAGATCAACGCCGTGGCAGCTGCCCAAATATATAGTTTTTGTTTCATTGCTGTTGATTAGAATTCTAAGTTTACACCGAAAAGGAATGTTTTGTTAAGCGGGTAGCAGCTTGCTCCGGCCGATGTTTCGGGGTCGAAACCCTGATAGAAGTTGTCGCCGCGGATTGTAAAGAGATTCTGTGCGCTTGCATAGAAGCGTACGCGCTCGATTTCTGCTACTTTTGTCCATTTTTTCGGAAGTGTGTAACCGATGGTGAGGTTTTTCAGACGGCAGTATGCACCGCTCTGTAGCCAGAATGTTGAGAAAAGGTTGTTCTGGCTGTCTCCGTTGGGATCCTGAAGCAGCAATGGGAATTTGCCGTTGGGGTTTTCTTCGCTCCATGTGTCGAGCTGATATTCATAGAGAGTGGCGTTGCCGACAAGTGCGCGAGAACCACCGCCGCTGTAGTAGACGTCTTTCTGGCCTACGCCCTGAAGCATGGCCGAGAAGTCGATGCCTTTCCATTCAGCGCCAAACTGGATGCCGAATTCGAAGTGAGGACGGCTGTCGCCGATCACTTTGCGGTCATCATCATTTATGACGCCGTCGCCGTTGAGATCCTGATATTTGATGAAGCCCGGCTTGATGTTTGAGCGCTCTCCTTTGACGGGGTTGACGTAGTTGCCGTCGGCGTCGAGGGCGTTGATTTCGTCGTAAGACTGGAAGAAGCCGTTGGCCACAAAGCCGTAATAGTTGTTGAGTGAATAGCCTTCGGCGAGCAGACGGTTGCCTGATTTGTTGCCGTTGCCGAAGAGTTTTTTGACTTTGTTGCGGGTGTCAGAGAGGTTGCCTTTGATGTAGTAGCTTACATTGCCTACGCGGTCATTCCAGCCAAGCGACAGTTCCCAACCTTGGTTACGCATCGATCCGGCGTTCTGCCACGGAGAGGCTAATGCTACGAATTCTGGAAGTACGAATTGCTGAAGCATGTCTTCTATGTGACGGTAGTAGAAGTCAAACGATCCGGTCAGACGGCTGTTGAACAGGTTGAAGTCAATACCGATGTTGCGTTGGATTGATTTTTCCCAACCGATCATCGTATTTGCGAGCTGTGTCTGAGCAACGCCGCTTGAAAATTCCTTATCAAACCAGTAGCCATAAGCATAGTCGGGAGATATGGCCGCGAGGTACGGGAACCAGCTGCCAATGCTCTCGTTGCCGAGCTTACCGTAAGATGCACGAATCTTGAGGTTGTCAACTACTCCGCGCAACGGTTCCCAGAAGTTTTCTTCAGAGATGCGCCATCCTACAGATACTGACGGATAGAAGCCCCAGCGCTGATCGTTGAGGAAACGCGAAGTGCCGTCGTAGCGGGCGGAGAATTCGAAAAGGTATTTGTCGGCATATATATAATTGAGTCGGGCCATATAGCCGAGTTTCGCCCACTCGAGGTTGTAGGAACTATTGGTCGCGGTTTTTGGATCTCCGTGGACGATGTCATCATAGCCGTCGTAATAGTAGCCCGAGCGCTTTGCCGAGAGGGTGTTGCTGCTGTATTCCTCACTCTGGAAGCCGATCATTGCTTTGACAAAGTGCTTTTCAGCGAAAGTGTTTTCGTAAGTGGCGTTGGCGTTGAACTGTTTCAATGTAGCTGAACTGCGCTCATCGCTTGCAGCTTTCTCTGCTGTGGGAAGTGTGTCTTTGTAGACGCCGGCTTCGTATACGTCATAGGTGTTTGCAAACGCTTTTGTGCGTCCGTCGTTGCGCTTCCAATTGTACTGGCCGATAATGGTCATCCCTTTGAATGGACGGATTGTTGCCGACATTTTGGCCGAATATTCGGGAGCAATGCTTTTGCTGTATCCTCCGTCATAAATAGCGGCTACAGGGTTGTTCCCTTGCAGGCCGTAGCCCCATGTGCCGTCGGCGTTGATCGCCGAAAGGTTTGGGGTGAAAGTCATGGCATAGCCGATAAGTGTGGCCGATCCACCGATCGGGCTGATGACGTTAGACTGGCGGACGCTGATATCCACGCCGAGGTCGATCCAGCGGTTGACCGTCAGGTCGGTGTTGAGTCGCAGGTTGGTGCGCGAGAATTCGTTGTTGGGCACCATACCTTCCTGCTTGTAGTAGCCTGCCGATGCAAACACGCGGGCGAGTTTGTTGCCGCCGCTGACGCTCACCGAGTAATTCTGGGCCATGGCGTCCTTTTTCATGATAAGGTCGCGCCAATTAGTATCGAAGAGGGTCATGTTGTCAGGTCCTTCGGTTAGAAGTTTTTCTATAGTTTCTTCATAGATGGCGTCCTGGTCGTTGTTGAGGCGGGCCTGGTCGATGGCGCGAAAATAAGTCACTGCGTCGACCGGATCGGGCATTGTGGTCGGTTTGTTCCAGCCGACGTAGCCGTTGAAGGTTACTTTTGCTTTGCCGTCGGCGCCGCGTTTGGTGGTGACGAGGATGACGCCGTTGGACGAGCGCGAACCGTAGATTGCGGCTGATGCACCGTCTTTCAGCACAGAGATCGACTCGATCTGGTTGAGGTCGATGCGGTTAAGGTCGCCTTCGACACCGTCGATGAGCACGAGCGGGCTTGATTCGGAGTTCATCGAGCCGACGCCGCGGATGCGGAGCGATGCGTTGTCGCCGCCGGGGGCGCCTGACGACTGTATGGCGGTAAGGCCGGGCACGATGCCCTGAAGGGCCGACGAACCGTTGGACACATTGCGCTTGATGATCTCTTCGCTGCTGACGCTCTGCACAGAACCGGTCAGGTTGACTTTCTTCTGTGTGCCGTAACCGATTACGACCATGTCGTCGAGGGTGGTGTTGGACGATTCGAGCACGATGTCTTTGACGCATGCTTTGTCGACGGTCACTTTCTGCTGTTTCATGCCGACATACTCGTAGACCAGAGTCGCCTTTCCCGGTAAGGTGATTGAATATTTTCCTTCGAAATCGGTGATGGCGCTTGCCTTGCCGTTTTCAGATTTGATCGATACGCCGATCAGGGCTTCTCCTTCTTCGTCTGTGACAGTTCCCGTCACTTTGAAGCTTGACTGGGCTGATGCAGCTGCAGCGGTGAGCAATAGTGTCACAAGCAGCGATAATAGCCTCGATTGTTTGAAAAATCTTTTCATCAATGATAGATTATTCGGTTAATGTTTTTGGGTTTATGTTAGATGATAAGCGCGGAGCGAGGCTCCGCGCAGATAGGTTCAGTCAATGTAGTCGTCGAAAGCGCAGCGGCGGGCTGTCGCACACGATCCGATCAGACCCGATTGATCGCCAAGCTGAGAGATGACGATTTTGGTGTCTTTGTTGACCAGATTGAGTGAGTAGCGGCGCACGGCTGTGATCACCGGCTGAAGCATATAGTCTCCGACCGTCGAAAGGGCTCCGCCGAGGATGACTTTCTCGGGATTGAAGATGTTGATGATGCCTGCGAGCCAGCGGCCGAGTTCGCGGCCCATGTCTTCGACAAGTTCGATGCACAGCAGATCCTCGCCGTCGATCGCTTCAAACACATCGTCGAGTGTGATGGTGCCGTTTTCGCGGTAGCGGTCTGCGATGAGCGAATTGGCACCGCTTTCGAGGCGTTCGATGAGCTTGCGCACGAGTGCACGCCCGGAGGCTTCGGTCTCCAGACAGCCTTTTTTGCCGCAGTGGCAGAGTATCTCGTTGTCGTAGGTGACCATGTGGCCGATTTCGCCGGCGAAGCCCGATTTGCCGTAGTAGATCTTGCCGTCGATGATGATGCCGAGGCCTATGCCCCAGCTGAGGTTGAGGAATATGAGATTGTCGATTTTGCTGCAGTTGCCGTAGATATATTCTCCGTAGGTCATGGCACGGGTGTCGTTCTCGATGCACACTCTGACGCCGAGCTTCTCTGTGAGCACTTCGCTCAAGGGCATTTCCTCGAAATTGTAGCGGCTGTAGCTGTAGCCGACCATCGGGTTGACACGTCCCGAGATGTTGACATTGATGGCGAGGATTGCCGATCTCTCGACAGAGCGCGAACTGATGAAGCGGTCGATGATGTCGCACAGCTGGGTGAGGTTGTCGACCGAGTTGCATGAGTCAAACACCACGTCGAGCTGTTTTTCGATGAGCTTGCCGCCGAAGTCCATCAGTCCGAGCGACACCGTGTTGTTCTTGATGTCGACGCCGACAAAATAGCATGATTCGGGATTGAGGCCGTAGGTGTTGGGATGACGTCCGCTGCCGGTCTCTGTCTTGCCTCCTTCTTTGATGAGGCCGGTGACCGTCAGTTCGTCGACCAGCTTTGATACGGTCGGAATACTCAAGCCCAACCGTTTTGCCAGATCGGGGATTGTCGCGTTACCATGCTTCATGTGGTAAGCGATAATGCGTCGTTTTGACTGGGAGCTTTTAGTTCCTTTTTCGATCTCTTTCAGTAATGCCAGTGCTGCCATGGGAAAAGACTTTTCCTATTATAGATTTATGATTTTGATTATCTGTCTGATGGGAAATGTTTTGTGATACGATGGTTTTATTTTTCAGCAAAAAAAGCAAATTATTGGATATTAACCAAATTTTTCCTACTTAAAATTGCAGTGTTAAATAAAATATTGGTTAAAACGGGAGGCGATTTTATAAGCCGAGCGCACGTGCGATCTCCGACAAGCGTGCGTCCTTGAGTATGATCAGGCCGTCGGGAGAGATAAGATAGAACGACGGAGTGGCTCTGACGACATAAAGCTCCTCGCTGTCGATAGTGCCGCTGAGGTCGATGCCTCTCTCCCATCCTTGTGCTGCGACAGCGCTGTCTGCGGCCCATGCTGCATAGTCGTCGCCGGGATAGACCATCACAACTCTGACGGCTTCGTCGGCCACTGCGCGCTGGAGGGTGGCGCTCGACGACAGCAACCGCGCCGCTTCGTGGCACCGGTCGCAGCCCGGTTCATAGAAAAACAGCAGTATGCCCGCGCGGCTGTCTTCGCGCAGCAGCGTGGCGGTGGAGCCGTCGGGTTGGGTGAATGTGAAGTCGGGTGCCGCTTGTCCCGGTGTGTTTCTGGTGATCTGGTCGAGACGGTCGCGGGCTACGGCAGCTGCGCCCCAGTCGCCGTCTTCTTTGTTGTCGCCGGCAGCGAGTTGATACCTTAGAAACATAGCATATAGCTGCTCGTCGAACATCGGCGAGTCAGGTTCGTAAAGATAGTGTTCGGCAAGTTGCATCACATAGCCGTACATACCGTTGGCACTGCTCTCGCGCGCTGCGTCGAGCAACGCGGCCACGGCTTTGCCTATTCCGGCTTCTGATGCATAGGGCAGTACCGACAGGAAATTGGCCATCAATTGCTCCACCACGGCGCTGTCGATCGTCGGAGCGCTATGGTCGAGACTGTCCCAGAAGTGCAATGTTAGATAGTCGGCGCGCTCAACGGGATCATTCAGAGTTTCGGGCACGTCGGGAAATTGGGGCGCCTCTGCGCATGATGAAAATATACTATGTTTGACGTGCCCGGAACTATCTGAACGTTTTCCGTTGCTGCATGCCGACGATAGAGATGCTATCATCGCAGCGAATGCAAAGATAATAATTTTATTCAACGTCTCTGACACAGCGCACTCCATATTGTTCTGCTGACGGCACGAAATTGTACATTTCTTCTGCTTGAGTCATGCCGCCGTCAGAATTTCTAAGCTTCATAGGATAGCGATAGCCCGATGTGATCGATCCCGCCGGATCGTCGGGATTTGCCCCTGGCGCATAACCGCCCGCGTAGTCGAAATAACTGTAAGAGCAGCTGATCTGGTATGTGATGTTGGGGGGCATACCGCTTAGGTAGACTTCCTTGCCGAGCACACCGATGATGGTCAGTTCCTTCTGGTTAGGCACCCTCCAACCGCTCTTTTCCTTGGTGTTGAATATGGCGCATGGGTTAGTCGACTTCAGGTAGGAGTCCCAGCTGATGGTCTTGTCCGAGATGCCGAGACGCGGATCGTTGAGGGCGAGCACACTGTCGTGGAACTCGAATGCTTTGTAGCATCGGTTGTAGAGCTGGTTGCTGATGTCGTGGACGGGCATGGTGTTGGTGGTTCCGACGTAGGCTTCCTCGCGTATCGACCGTGAGTCGTAGTACTTCAGCTCGACGATGTTTTTTGCGTTGGGGCGCAGCTGGAATGCCGGTTGAGTGACGTTGTGGTCGTTGATGACTGTCATGTCGCCCCCGAGATTTCGCACACATCTCACCTCCCAAGGAGCAGCCGTTGAATTTGTCCATTCGCGCCAGCGCGAGTCAGATGTTCCCTCCATCAGCCATATCATCATGCCGTCGGACGTTGCGGCCAGATAGCGGCTGTTGTAGCCATTCTCTTTGTAAGGTAACTGTTTGGTCGAAGTGTAGTCCATCACAGGTTCGACGAGAGAGCCGCGACCGAGGATGATGCGGACATACTGGGCAGTCGTCGGCACAAACCAGCGCAGCTCGTTGGCGCTGATCTTGCCGTCGCCGTCGAGATCGCGGTTGCGGTTGAGACATGCCCTCATGAAGTCATAGTACTTGGCTGTGGCTGATTGGTCGGGGTCATATTTGAGGATGCTGCTCGACGAAACGCCGACGTCGTTGTTGTTGCTGTTGGCCTTGAGTGCCGGCATAGGGAAGTCTGCGGCAGCGCGGCTATAACCCTGATTGTCGATTTTGTTGATGTGAAGCATGGTGGTTACGTCGATGAAGTCCTCCCATTTTTTGCTGTCGTCTGTCCATGTCAGGTTCTGATTGGTCGATGCGACGATGTATTGAGCCAGATTGTAGCGACCCGAATTTGGATTATGCCCGGGGTTATAGCTATCGTTTGCCTGATAGTTGAAGTTGTTGCGCATGTTGAGACCAAATGTTTCGTTGGTTCTCTCTACCCCGAGCCCCGACGGAGCCTGATCGTTGTAGTAAGTCTGGATGGAGTTTTGGGTAAGCGCATATTTGGCTTTGTAATAGACGCTTTCGCCGTCGGCCGATGTCTCGCCGGCCACATTGAGCCACACCCGTCGCGGCGGACGGTTCACATAGCCGTGCCATCCGTTCGATCCGGTCTCGTTGCCCGAGGCGTGAGTGCCCGTCTCGTAGACATATTCGTTGATAAACACCGTGTAGTAGCCCGGTTTGAGATTGCTGCCGATCTGGTCGAGAGTGTAAGTCTGCCCGTCGGCGTATGTTCCGCTGCGCGGCTTGTAGCGAGCCATCTCTTTGGCCGAGGTTGCAGGCCTCAGCTCCACCCATTCCATATACTTGAAGTTGTCGTCGTCGTGGCCGGGCACGCTCTCCGGCTCCATCGAGTTGATCAGTATCGTTTTGCCCTGTAGATCGTAAGCCTGGATGTAGTATTGAAACGATTTGAGGTTGGCTTCAGTCAATTCAATGTTGAATTTGCTGTAGTGGGCGTCGAGTTCATAGAATTTGTCGGTGATGTCGGTCACGAAGCCCTCCACTCCGGGGTTGACCTCTCCCTCGCGGTTTGCTTCGACAAGAATGTTGTTGATGTTGTTGATCGTCACGTTGTAGGTGTACTTCGAGTTGCGGCGGCAGTTGAAGTCCTTGGCTTTTTCGGCCGGCGAACTGCCCTCGCAGTAGCCGAGATGCACGATGTAGGTCGATTTGACCAGTCGCGAGGTCACTCCCGACAGGGGCTTGCCGTTCTCGTCGACAGTCATCTCCATGCTCACCTGCATTTTCACATAGCTCGCATAGTTGTTGAAATCGTCGCTGTCAGGACCGTCGACCAGCGATACATATTTACCCGTGTTCTGCCCTGCTGCATCTTTATGTTCGAGGTCGCGGTAGGCGTAGGGGGTGTCGGCATAGTCGGCGGGGATGGCGTCGCGGCCGCTGCGTAGATTCTCGAGCTGCCACCAGTCGAAACTGTAGGTGATGTTGTCATTGGTCGACACTGTCGGATAGGTCGGGCTGTCGTAGAAGCGATTTGTGCCGTGGGGGCGGCTGTCGGTCGAGTTGAGAGGCGTGTCACTGCCGTCGCGTTCGTGGAGCCACGCTCCGTTGGGAACATTTGCCACCTGCCATGCCTCGATCTCGAAATTCTTGATATTCTTAGTGTTGATCTTCACGTTGAATTTTACCTGAGAGATCATTCTCCGCAGGTGAACGGCTCCGGCGAGCTTCGACGTGCCGGGCTGTATGTCGACAACGGTCAGCTGGGGGCGCAATCCTGAATCGTGTTTTTCTTCGGTGTAGAAACCACTCATCACCAGTGCGTTGAGCGGAGCCTGGACGTTGAAGCCGCCCTCCGAGTCAAAGCCGACGCTGATGGCGCGGAACTTTTCCCATGTGTCTGCGTCTGTGAGGGCGTTGTGGAGCTGGATCATTTTGCCTGAGGCGTCGATGGCGGCATAACGGTGATTGTAGTTTGCCACTGCCACTATGTAGCTGCGCCCCGAGAAGGTGTTGAGCTTGAGTGTTTCGTAGTGGCTGTGGTCGGGTTCGGCGCTGATGTCGCCGATGTCGAGCAAGCCTGTGCGGACGCCGCTTTCGGCGTTGTAGACGGCGACCCAGAGCGAAGTGACCGTCTTGTCGAGCCCTTCCTGCATCTCGCTGCGCGAGATCACTGTCATGTCGGGCAGTTGCAGGTCGACGCTGACCTCGGCCGGTAAGCCTTCTTCGGCCCGTGCTGCGGCGGCCGCGTCAAGATCGTCGCTGCACGACGACACGGCTATGGCGATTGCAAGCACAATGGCTGCTCCCAGGCGTTTCAGGACTTTATATGTCAATTCTTTAATCATAGATCAATTGAAGTCGGGTATGTCGATCGCTTCCTCCTGCCATGGACAGACGGTGAAGTCGAGTTCGTAGTTGGTGTAGTTGAGTGTGGCGTTGATGATCACGTGGGTGTTGCGGGGCAGGTCGGTCATCGGCTCTTTGTCTGACGGCGTCTGCGGTATGCTCCACTCTATTGTCCGCCAGCCTTGGTTCAGTCCGTCGAACTCCATGAGCGTGGCATAGGGGCGGTCGATGGTTGTGTTGTGGCCTTCGGGTAGATAGAATGGCCCGATCTCCACTGTCTGTCCGGGTGCTACGGTGACTTCGGGCGTGAAGTAGATTTCGCCGCCCGATTGATCGGGGGTCTCGTAGCTGTGCCACATCATCTGCGTCGCGTCGGTGAAGTCAGCGCGGGGGAAAAAGTACTGCCGCTCTGCCACATTGTTGATGCCGATGCGGCTGATCACGTGGGAGTTGAGCGGATCTTTGTTGGTGATGCGGTAGGTGTATTTCGTCGCTGCGCGATGTATCGTCAGAGTCGCTTCGTAGCGTTCGCTGTCGCGGCGGATCTTGTAGTTGTGGATTGCCGACATTGCCAGAGGGCTGTCTGGCGCGAAATTGTCGGTGCGCATCATCGTCAACGCATTGAGCGCTTCCATGTCGACATGCGTGCCGACCGAGGCGTTGAGGGCCGTGAAGCAGGCCTCCGCAGCGATCGTGGCTCCTGACGCGTCGCGCAGTGTGGCAGAGGCTTCGTTGGCCACGAGTATTATGGTCTTGGTGTCGGGAGCAGACACCGGAAAGTCCTGCCCAACGGCGTGGATGTCGGGCGACTGCGTCAGGTCCCACAGCGAGTTATGTTCCACGTAACCATTGCCGTCGGCGATGATCACTCTGACGGTGTGCATCTTTTCCGTGTCGTTGGCCGGTAGTTTGTCGGGTTCATATTCCTCGCCTGTCCGCGATGAGGCCGACCGTGCGTTCGAAAGCTCGATGCGCAGCGATAGCATGGCCGTCCCGCCTCCGTCGGGCTCGTCGGCCCGGCTGTGGCTTGTGCACCCCTGGGCGGCAAGCATCACTACGATGCCGGCTGCGAGCGGGAGCAGTATGTCGAGGATGGCTCTTGGCTTCATCATTGGAGAGTCGGTGTATTTTGAGGTCAGTGTTCGATTGTCGGGATTCTTACAGTCCAGCCGTTGATTATGATGTGGGTCTGCGCCCACTGGTTGTTGCGGTCAAGCAGAAACGTGATCGTCCAGCGGCTGTTGCGGTCGAGATACTCTTGATTGCTCCATCCATCGGCTTCGCTTTTGCCAAGCAGAAGATAGGAGTTGAGAGGTATCTCGATTATGTTCTGTTGGCTTTGCTTGCTGTAGATGGTCAGTTTGGGCGATGTGCTCAGGTGGAGACGCGAGGTCGACACCTCGCCGTAGCCCACCTTCACGTCTTCGACAGCGCGCGACTCTGTGTTGGCGTCGGCAGTCGATACCTGGCCGGTGGTCCATGCATGATATGTTATGGGATGGCCCGCCACGGGTCTGTTGCGGTGGTCGAGCTCGGTGTTGTCGTCGGTGATGTAGAACTCGTAGTCGCGGCCGTCGACCGGCTGATTGTCGAGTTGCTGGAGGAGAAAGCGTAAATGGTTGGTGGTTTTGGTCATCGGCATCGTCACTGATGTATAGCTGTGATCGACAGGTTTGACCGTGAAATCGACTGCTCCGTGGAAGTGGTCGTGGAGGCGTGTGCCTGCCTGACCGTCTTTGAGGCGCATGGCGATTTGGGTGTAGTGGCTTGAGGCCCCGGGTTCGGTTGCGTGGGCAAACGATGCTTTGTCACACGATATGCCGCCGTAGGCGATGGCGTGGTAGCTGCCTGCAGGCAGGTCGAGCTGCATGCGCCAGTTTTCGTCGGATAGAGAGGTGCTTGTCTCGGTCACGGTAGTCAAATGGCGCCCCTCGCTGTCATAGATGTGGAGTGTCAAACAATCCACCTGGCTCGGAAACGCGTTGGCGCCATCGAGATTGTAGTCATAGACAAACCTCATCGATACACCTTCGGCACACGGATAGAGATCGTCGAACACGCTGCCACACGACGTCAGAGTCGCGGCTGTCGTCAGAGCGACCGCAAGGGCGACTGTTTGCTTTGACATGAATTGTTTCAGTTGCATTTCTTTATTTGGGGGTGGTTTGACCGCAATGAGATATGCCGTCGGATAGTTGGTGAAAGCGGTGCCGGGCGGCTGTCTGTTGCGGCCGCCCGGCGCCGCGAGGTAAGGGTGTTAATATTCAATATTGTTGATGCGTACGGTCCAGTTGCGCACTTTCACTTCGAGGTTGAAATATACATCCCAGTCCTCGATGTTCTCTGACGGCTGGAATGTGCCGAAGCGGGAGATTTTCGTTACCGCGAGTTTGTAGACATTGTTGCGCACGGTTGCAAATTCAAGGTCTCCGATGTTGGTGACGTCGTTGTCGTCGTTATGACGGTTGTATGAGAAATAGTAGCAGAGATATTTGCCTTCATCGTTGGGCTTGTAAGCTGTGAAGCCGTTTTCCTTGACTGCTTCATCGCTGACGGGGGCATACTTGCCGTCTTCGCCTTTCTCGAATGCGGCATTGAATGCTGTTGCAAGGAGCGATACCGGGGTCTTTTCGATTTCAGTGGCTATGGCTTCTGCGCTTGCGTAGAGGGTCTGTCCGAAGAGATACATTGTCGCTTTATTGCCGTCTTCGTCGACATTGCCGAAATCTTCGGCTACATTGATCTCAGCTTCAAACACGTAGCCTGTTGCAGTTGTGGAAGTGATATCATTTGCATTGACGAATGTGTTTTCTGTGGCATAGCGCCAGATGTGGTAGCCTTCTCTGTCACCTTCTGTACCCCAACCTTCATCTTTGTCTTCGTTATCATTAATACCTATGAGGGCGGAAAGACCTTGCCATTTCAGGCCGCCGGCTACCGGATTGAGAGGATCGATGCCTGTGGTGGGGAGCTGTTCGGTGTAATTTCTGCCATCGGGTGAGATTACAAATCTCTGTTCCATGTCGCCGGGGCAGAGCACCTGCTGAGCGTCGGCGCTTGCTTTTGTGCGGGGCAGATAGTAGAACTTGTCTGCGAGGTTGAAAAGCGCCACGCGGGTCAGAGTCACAGAACCTTGCACTTTCTTTGTTTCGGTGTTTGTGATTGTGTAGGTCAGAGGGTCTGTATCTTCCGATGATGCGTCGCGGAAGTCAAAGCGGCTCATGGTGCGGATAACTTCGATGGTGCCGAGCTTGTACGGGTTGGAGGGGGAGTTATGCGTTTTGAGTTCAGTCTCTTCTGGAAGAGTTTTTTCTCCGATCTCGACATTTGTCATCAGGAAGCCGTTATTTGACCAGGTTTTTTCGACATCAGCGCTACAGATAGCGTCGGTGTCGAATTTTTCATCTTCTTTCAACTGGGCTATCTCGTTGCGGATTTCTTCGGTAGGGTTACAGAATGCGAAGATCGATACGTCTTTTCCGGCTTTGTCAAACAGAGCTTCTTTATCCTGGAAGGTCAGGGTATATGTATTGTTTGTTGCGTCGGTGATCGGAGCGTCGTTGATGGCTGAAGTGATGTACTTGTATTCTCCGTTTGCCTCGTCTTTTGTGGTCAGCACGACGAGTATCGAGCCTACGCTGTTTTCATAGTCCTTGCCGACTTCTTCGCCTTCTTTGCCTGTGGAGCGGCCGCCGACTGGTAGGCGGAACTTGACTGACGAGTAGATCACATCGCCTGAAGGTTCGGGAGCAACCGAGCCTGTCGGTTCATCGCTTGAGCAAGCAAACATGCCTAATGCAAGAGTGCCTGCGAGGAGATTTTTGAATAGTTTCATTGTTTAAAAAAAGATTAGATTGTTATGGAAATTGATTTAGTTTTTCTTTATGAGGTCTGATGTCGTGGAGTCGATGGGGAGATAGCTGACCGGAGTTCGCCCGGCTACGTGACGCTCGAGGTTGGCAAGCGCTTCGGCGGCCTTGGCCGCTCCGAGGCGGCGGGCTTCCGACAGCTGTTCGCGGGCGCCGTCGGTGTCGCCTTTGAGGGCGAGCATGATGCCGGTGAGATATCGGCTGTCGGAAGTGTCTCCGGCGCGGCTCAGATAGCGCTCGGCAGCTGCGCAGTCGCCCTTGTTGAGGGCAACGGCGGCAGCGTTGAGGTTGCTCGTCGGGTCGTCGGGGTACATTCTGACGGCCACGTCAAACACTTCGTTGTAGGTATCGCTGCCGGCCGGATACGACGATGCGAGAAGATGGAACTCGCGCAGGCTAAGGTTCGACGGCCGTTCGCGCATCACGCGGCGGATCTCGTCGATGTCGGTGTATTCGCGGATCGTGTAGCGCACAGTGTAGTCGGAATGCCGGAGAGCCGGGTAGACGTTGTCGAGCAGATATTTGTAATCTGCGGGGTAGCCGCGCTTGATAGCGGCCTCCTTGGCGTCGGGTTCAAGATCGCCGTCGATGATCGCCAGGATGGCGTCGCGGTTGGGCACTATCGAGTGAACCACAGAGTCGCGCAGTCCTTGCCAGTCTTCGGGTTCGTAATCGCTGTGGAACACCGACGGGGCGAAGTCATATTGTGAGCCGACGTAGGCTACGAGCGACTCTGTGCGTCCTTTGGCGAGACGGCGGTTGTTGGAGTAAGGGCTTTCGGGTGAAGCATAGCCCTTGATGGTGATGCTGTTGATGGTTGCGTCGGGGTTATCGCGCACGACGTTGATGGTCGACAGTATTTTGGCGAGTTCGGCAGGGTTGTTGCGATAGCCCGGATCGATTTCCGTGCGGTTGACCCGGAAGTCGACATTGGCCGACCCGTGGATCTCTATGGTCTTGGAGTCGCTGACTGCCGGCGCTTCGGCCACATATGCAGGCACGACAAACTCGTTGGGTCGCAGGTCGATGACGGCCACGTCGGCTGAAATCTCGCGGCCACGTCGGCCGCAGCAGCCGCTTTCGTCGGCGAGTAGACACACGGTCGATTGTTCCATCCACGGGCGGTAGGCGATCGTGGCGGCGTAGCTGTATGTTTTGTATTTGCCGGCGTGCAGCAGGGCGGCCCCGGAGGGTCGACGCTCGGGCTCGCGGACATAGCGGATATAGCGGGTTGCTCCGGCCACAACCACCGGTGGCAGATAGATCGATGAGTCGCCCGACGCGATTACCGGAACGATCGTCAGGGCGTTGTCGCGGGGGATGTCGAAACTTCGCGGATCAATGTTCATCGTCAGCGTGAGCGCTTGTCCTGCGGCGATGTCTATGTTGAGGTCGCTTATGGCCGGTTGCCACACATCGTGGGCACTCCCGGCTGCGGGTACGGCTGCGAGGATGGCTGCAGCCAGTAGATGGGTCATTGATTTCATGTTAAAGTCAATGAATTAGAATGTGTAAATGAGGTTCAAGGCTGCTTTGGTCGGGCCTACGTAGTTGTGTGTGCGGCCGTTTTCGAGCTTGGTGCCGCAGGAGGCGCAGGGATAGACGTCGTAGCGCATGTAGATCCAGCCCAGAGCTATCTCGGTTTCGATGCTCCAGTGCTTCGACAGCATCCAGGTGTAGCCGTAGCCGACGCCGAGGCCTGCACCCCAGCCTTGGTTGCGGCGGCTGCGGATTTCGAAAAAGTTGTGGGGATTAGCGGCGTTGAACTCTCCGGCGATGGCGTGGGCTGCAAAGAAATGGCCGCCGAAGCGCTCACAGAGCCAATAGCGGGCTTCGGGCTGCACGAACCAGTGTTTCCACTGGTGGCCGCTGACGCTCCAGTTGTTGAAATTGCCCGACAGGTCGACCGACCATTTAGGGGCAATGCCGACCTCGATGCCGAGGTTGGGGCTGAGAGCCGCATCGTAAAGAAGATTTGATTTTAATGCAAAAGTCTGTGCTCCCGCGTTGACAGCGGCAGTAATGACGATTGAGGTAAATAGTATTGAAAGGCGTTTGGCGATAGGGGAAAATGTAAAGTAGCCTTTATTTTTGAGAGTGAGGTTAAAATTCATGTATTTTTTTAGAAAACTCGCGTGGTAGATAATTGGGATTTGTCTTCATTAAATCAGATGCACATTATAAAGCATCTCTTGCCTGGAGAATGGATAACCGCAATTATCGTGTTTCTCTTTTTTCGAAATTGAAACAACGTAGTTTTAATCAAAAAATCAAAAGTTGAAGCTTTCCAAAAAAATCAGTAAGAAAAAATCTATGTATGCCTATGAAATAAGTAAAGTGGAAATCGCTATTGTTTACGGCGATCTTGGTTTGTTAAAACATGGAAAAGCCCTCCGGCATTTCTAATGCTTTTAACGGCTCAAAGTTACGTGTATTATTTCAATCTGCAAAATAATTATGGTTAAAATGAAGCTTATCTGTTTGGTTATCCGGCTTTGTGACCATGATTCGGGCAGAATTGTGGCATTATGGCTTGCTTTTGGACTGTTTGGCTTCTATTGGATATGATATGGACGAAACATTCCTTAAAAGATATATAAAATCATTTATAGCGTTGAGGCTGATCAAAGATAGGTTGGCGGATTGTGGAATTATTATTAACTTCGCACATTACTTATGATAGAAATAAGAAACATAGTCAAACGCTTCGGCGATCTGGAGGTGCTCGCAGGCATCGATCTCGACATTGTGCCGGCTGCTGTGAGTTCGATCGTCGGGCCGAGCGGTGCGGGCAAGACCACCTTGCTGCAGATCATCGGAACTCTGATGACTCCCGATGCCGGCACCGTCAGCTATGACGGACAAAATGTTTTCTCGCTGAACGACAGAATGTTGTCCGCATTCAGAAATCGGAGCATCGGATTTGTGTTTCAGTTTCATCAGCTGCTGCCCGAATTTTCGTTGCGCGAAAATGTGGCCATGCCGGCCCTGATAGGTGGCGCTTCGCGTGCCGACGCTTTTGCGTCTGCCGACAGGCTGATCGCGCGTCTCGGGCTGTCGAAGCGCGCAGATCATCGTCCCAATGAGCTATCGGGTGGCGAGTGTCAGCGGGCGGCTGTTGCCAGAGCCTTGGTCAATGCTCCGGCCGTGGTGCTCGCCGACGAGCCGACCGGCAGCCTCGACTCTGCCAACCGCGCGGCTCTCCACAGACTTTTCTTTGAGTTGCGCGACGAACTCGGGGCCACATTTGTAATCGTCACCCACGACGAGAATCTCGCCGCCGACAGCGACCGGATCGTCCATATGCAGGATGGTCGGATAAACCATCTGACTGTAAGATAAATACCAATTATAATTTATAATATCTCTATCTATGTTAAAAAAGAAATTGTCAACATCTCTCTTCGCGATTATCACTCTCTTTATCGCAGGCTTCGTTTCTTCTTGCACCTCCAGCGACAACCCGTCGATGGGCATTCCCGACGACATGTGTGTCGACTTCGCCACTTTTGTAAGTTCCAACGACAAAGGATCGGTCTTCACCCTCCAGAAAAATGAAGACTCGGATATCGTCACTCTCACAGCTGCTGTCAAAGTCGACACTCAGAAACTCAAGCCCGGCACACGTGTGATCATACAATACGTTCCGGCCGATGGTCAGCAGCCCTATCAGAGCGGCGCGATCACCCTTTTCGGCATTACCGAGATCTATAACGCCGAGGTAGCTCAGGAACCGCTCTCGACAATTGAAAGTTGGGCTTACAACAACCTGAAGATGATGAGCATCGCACGCACAGGTCAGTATATCAACGTATGGGCGCAGATCGACATTATCAGAGATCCGAAGCGCTTCGTGCTTGTTGCCGACGAAGCAACCCTCGGCAACGACTATCCCGAACTTTATCTCGTGTTCACCGCTGACGACGGACTGAGCCGCACTTATCAGTTCTATGCGTCGTTCGACATCGCGAAAGTCTGGAATCTCACCACTTGCAAGGGCGTAAAGGTGAATTATAACGAATATGGTGGACGCAAGAGTGTCACATTCAACAAGACAACCCTACTCCCCACCGATCCCGAAATACCCGCAGAATAAACTTATTTAATCCATTTATCATAAAACATTTGTCATGGCAAACGAAAACAAAACCGAACTCAAAATCGAACTCACTCCCGAAGTGGCATCAGGCCATTACGCAAATTTCGCTGTAATCGCTCACTCTGCCAACGAATTCTATATCGACTTTGTGTCTGTAGCACCCAACATGCCTCAGGCCAAGGTACAGAGCCGCATCATCATGACTCCCGAAAACGCCAAAAACGTGCTTTTCGCGCTCCGCGACAACATTGCAAAGTACGAGTCGATGTTCGGCGAGATCAAACACAAGACTCCGGTCAACCAGGGCAACACCAACAACGGTGGAGATCTGCCCAACCCTTTCATGGCTTAAAGATTAACGGTTAATACGAGTGTGTCAATCATGAAATCTCACAATCTGACGATATACAACACTCTCTCACGCAACAAAGAGCTGTTCAAGCCGCTCCATGAAGGCGCGGTGGGCATGTATGTGTGCGGCCCGACCGTCTACGGTGACGGCCACCTCGGGCATGCCCGTCCGGCCATCACGTTCGACATCGTGCAGCGCTATCTCAAACATCTCGGCTACAAAGTGCGATATGTCCGCAACATCACCGATGTCGGTCATCTCGAGCATGACGCCGACGACGGAGAGGACAAGATCGCAAAGAAAGCCCGCATTGAGCAGCTTGAGCCGATGGAAGTGGTGCAGTTCTACCTCAACCGCTACCATAAGGCGATGGATGCCCTCAACGTGCTCCCTCCGTCGATCGAGCCGCATGCTTCCGGCCACATCATCGAACAGATCGAGTACATCAAGAAGATTCTCGATAGCGGATATGCCTACGAGAGCGACGGATCGGTCTACTTCGATGTGCCGAAATTCAACCGTGACTACGGCTACGGACGTCTTTCGGGACGCAATATCGATGAGTTGCTGGCAACCACGCGTGAGCTCGACGGTCAGAGCGAGAAACGCAATCCCGCCGACTTCGCCCTCTGGAAAAAAGCTGCCCCTGAGCACATCATGCACTGGCCTTCGCCATGGAGTGAAGGCTTCCCGGGTTGGCATCTCGAGTGTTCGACGATGAGCGAAAAGTATCTCGGATCTCATTTCGACATCCACGGCGGGGGTATGGACCTCAAGTTCCCCCACCACGATTGCGAGATAGCGCAGTCTGTAGCCCACAACGGCGAGCCGACAGTGAAATACTGGATGCACAACAACATGATCACCATCAACGGCAAGAAGATGGGCAAATCGCTGGGCAATTTCATCACCCTCGACGAGTTCTTCACCGGATCGCATCCGCTGTTGACTCAGCCCTATTCGCCGATGACCATCCGCTTCTTTATCCTGCAGGCTCATTACCGCGGGACTGTCGATTTCAGCAACGAGGCGTTGCAGGGAGCCGAGAAAGCGCTTCACCGCATGCTCGATGCCTATCGCCGTCTCCGCGATCTGAAACCGACCTCTGAGGCTGATGTCCATGATGTTGCTGCCATCGAGCGTCAGTGCTACGATGCGCTCGACGACGATTTCAACACTCCGATGGTGATTGCTGCGCTCTTTGAGGCCTGCCGTATCATCAACATGATCAAAGACGGAAAAGCAGCCGCATCGCAAGCCGACATCGACGCTTTGAAGCAGCTGATGGACACGTTTATGGTCGAGATCCTCGGCATCCGTCCCGAAGGTGTCGCCGCTGCTGCCGGCGTAGACAGCGCTGATGAAGGCGCGACCAAGCCGTTCGAGGACGCCGTCGATCTTCTGCTCGAGATCCGCGCTGACGCCAAGCGCAACAAAGACTGGACTACCTCCGACCTTATCCGCAATCGGCTTTCCGAAATTGGATTTGATGTCAAAGACACAAAGGACGGTTGGGAATGGAGTCTGAAAAAATAAGCTCTGCATCCCGGTCAGCGTGCTTGCGCGGACATGCAGCCATGTTTATGGCCGCAGTGTTCTGGGGGGCGATGAGCCCCGTCGCCAAGCAGGTGATGCTATCGGGTGCGGTTCCGCCATTGGCGCTTTCGGCAATACGTATTGTCGGAGGCGCCATTGTTTTTTGGCTTGCCGGCTGGATATTGCCGCGACGGCTCACCGGAGGCGGCAACCCGATGCAGCTGCGCGACCTGCCGCTGATCGTGCTGATGTCGATGCTCATCGTATCGGCCAACCAAGGGCTCTATATTGTCGGCATCGGCTTCACCACGCCGTTTGAGGCGACGGTGATGACAACCATGACGCCGGTGTTCACCATGCTGCTCGCAGCGGTGTTCATCGCCATGCCTATGACGGTGATGAAAGTGGCCGGAGTGGCCTTGGGGCTCGGTGGCGCGCTGATGCTCGCATTCTCGTCGGGAGGAGCGTCTGAAAGCGTGGCTCGTGATCCTTTGGCCGGCAATCTCATGTGTCTTGGTGCGCAGCTATGTGCAGCGGTCTATTTCACCATGTTCCGGCGCATGATTGACCGCTATCATCCGTTCACCTTGCTCAAATGGCTTTTCCTTGCCGGTTCGGTCACTTGGGTTCCGTTCACATGGCCGAGCCTTTCGGCTGTCGATCTGTCGATGATCGACGGTCTGCTCGTTGCCGACATTGCATTCATTGTGATTTTTCCGACCTTCCTCAGCTATCTTTTCATGGTCTATGCACAGCAGCGGCTCAAGCCGACGTCTGTGGCTATGTACAATTACATACAGCCGCTCACCGCAGCGGTTCTGGCCTCTGCGATGGGATTGGCTGCATTCGGATGGTCAAATGTACTGGCGAGTCTGATGATATTCGCCGGTGTGGCATTGGTGGCTTTCTCGCCTGGGCCGAAGCG
The DNA here is from genome assembly GCA_910587475.1 of uncultured Muribaculaceae bacterium. GTDB lineage: Bacteria > Bacteroidota > Bacteroidia > Bacteroidales > Muribaculaceae > CAG-873. Next base: position 13,948 of record CAJUMR010000014.1, on the reverse strand, counting down.
CTGACGCAGGTCAGCGGGCGAGCACCTTGGTCACATTGTTGCCGGCCTTGACAAGATAGAGTCCGGCCGAGGGAAGGATAACCGACGATCCGTCGCCGCTGACTCCGGCAACACGGCTGCCGGTGATGTTGTACACCTCGGCAGATTCAACGCCATAGACATAGAGTGTGAGGCCGTCGATGCGCACGCTGAGGCTCGATGCGGCGGCTTCTACTATACCGGCCGGTTCGGCGGTAGTGATGTGGAGCTCTGATGGAGTTCCTTCAGGCACTACGATATACGCTTTGTTGCGCGGCAGATATTGTTCGGTTGAGGTGACGAAACCGAATGATCCGTCAGACAGCTTGCCCGGCACGCGCATTGTTTTAGGATCGTTTTCCTTGCGGTTTTTGTGTACGAGGTCGTGGTTGCAGAAGTAGACACCCTGCAGCTTGTTGTCGGTAAGGCCGCTTGCCGATCCCCCGATGTTGAGTTTGTTGTTGGCTGTGCCTGTTGCGCTGCACTCGATGATGACAGGAGTTGCTCTAGGCACTGTTCCGTTGATTTCCTTGAGGTAGGCTTTGCCGTCGGCTACGGTTGTCACATAGTAGGCCTTCATGCCGGCCGAGCTGAATGTGAAGGGGAAGTCGGCATATAGCGATGTGTAGTGTTTGCCGTCGGCGTCAAATTCCGGATCAACGCCGAAATAGTTGCTGTCGTCGGTCGTGATGGGGTGGAAGTACCAGCGGTAGTACTCGTTGTTATCGAGGCTCGCCACCCATCCTTGGGCGCTGTTAGCCCTCGTGCCGTCGCCGATATACTTTGTCAAGCCGCTGTTTCGCCCGAAGATGCTGTAAAAGCCGTTATTCTTGTAGTAATATATGCTTACCTCATGATTTATGATCGCCTTGACGCCGGTGCCTTGAGTCTGCAGGTCATAATCCTGTTTCTTGCCGGTGAGATCGGTCACGTAGATCACCGTCGCAGGGTCGGAGATTGTCTTGTTGTAGTCTTTCCAGAGCTCGATGGCGCCGAGTTCGGCAGTAGTAGCCTGCATGTTCAGCTCGCCTTTGTTGTCGAGCACATAGATATATCGTTCGGTCTTATAATTCTGCACACGATAATAGCCGTCGCCTTCGATGAGTGCCGAAGAGGAGAGTGCGATTGAGCATAATAGCAGTGATGCCGCAAGTTTCTTCATATAATGTATAATGATTGTTTTTATTCTTATAAACGCTTTATGCGGCAAATTTACGATAAAATATCTTAATGACAAATCTTTACGTGTTAAAAAAGACATTACCCTCCGGCTTAAGACCGGCGTCGCGTCATTGTGGAGGGCGATGCGCTCCGGTCTCCCATTCTTTTAATAGCGCGGCTATCGAATTGCCCGAAGTCCAAAAAGCAAGCGGGGAGGCATCGTTGACGATGCCTCCCCGCTCTATGGATTGCTATTGACCGGTGCTTATTCTACGATGCAGATTGCAACGCGGTTTTGAACCGGAGTCGAATAGGGTTGATCTTCTGTTTCGCCCATGCTCTTAGCGATGATGCGGTCTGCTGCGATGCCTTCGTTGACGAGGGCTTTCACAACAGCTTCAGCGCGTTCTTTAGCAAGGCGGAGGTTGATCTTCATTGTACCTGTGCCCTTGTCGGCATAACCTGTAACAGTGACTTTTGTAGTCGGGTTCTGCTTCATGTAGCGAGCTACTTCAGCAACCTTGTACATTTCGTCTTTTGTGATGTTGTAGGTTGAGATCTTGAAGAATACGTCGCGTGTGAGAGGTGCGGGCACTTCTTTGACCACTTCCTTGACAACGATCTTTTCAACAGGAACTTCCACGATCTTTTCGATCACCTGGGGTTCGCCGCTGTACTCTTTGGCCACTTTGCGTTTTGACTTGGTGAAAGTTGTGCCGAAAGCATACTTCACGCCGACAAGACCGTTGAAATACCAGTCAGAGTTACCGGCTTTCTTCGAGTTGTAGCCGTCGGGGAGAACGTTGGCCTGGAGTTCGAGACCGACCTTCAGGTTCTTTGTGACGTTGAAGTCTACGAATGCACCGAACTGGGTTACAAAGCGTGCTTTTGTGCCGCTCCAGATGTTGCGGAGCACGTCGGGACGCGCTGTTGCGAGGTCGATGTCGCCGTAGAGCGAATTCTTCAGATTGTTGTTGACTGTGTTGGCTTCGTCGTTGCCCCATGCGATGTTGGCGCCGATACCGCCGAAGATGCCTGCGCTGACGAGGCGTTCGGGGTTGAAGCCGCCGATGAGGTTGACGAGATCAACTGTTACGTTGGCTGTAGGAGCGATGTAGTTCCATTTCCAGTCTGAGCGATTGCCGTCAAGCGTGATCGAGCCTTTGGAGTTAAGGCCGTTGAAAACGATGCGGGCACCGAGCACTGGGTTGAAACGATAGCCTACGCCGATCTGGGCATTGAATGACGACAGACGGCCGAAGCTTGTTTCGCCTAAGGTCTCCTGCATGCCGACCTGACCCTGGACGTACCAGTGGGGCTGGAAGACGTATTCGGTCTCCTCGGCTGCCTCCTGTGCGTTTGCCATGAAGGCTGCACAGAGGGCGATTGAGGCCGATGCTATTAGCTTATTGATTTTCATGTGTTCTAGTTTCTAAAAGTTTTGAGCCTTGACGATTATTATCTTACAACCTGTACGTAGCACTTGACAGTAGAGGTGTGACCGGTGTAGTCGAGAGCCTGATATGCGAGTTCGTAGGTGTAAACGCCGTTCTTGGCGCCGGCTACGTTGAGTGCAATCTGGTTCTGGTCGCCGTTCATTACCTTAGCCAATGTGCTGTTGGCAGCTTGCATGAGGTCGGGACGTTCCTGACCTGCGCCATCGGTTACCTTGGTTACGGCAACAATCTTCTTGAACGCCGGCGCAAGAACTTCGAAGTTGTAAGTCGTAGCCCAGAGTTTGATTACGTCGCCTGTGCCCTTGAACTGTGTAGGCAGAGATGCGTCGGTAGAGAGAAGACCGAAGGGAAGTTCAACTTCGGGCATGTGTGCGCCGTTGAGTTCAACTTTGCCAGCCTTGCGGTAGAGCATGGTAACCTGGAGGTAGTGGTTAGGATCGTCGAGGATCTTGTTGATGCGCTCGGTGACTGTGTTGTACTTGTCGATAAGGGTGTTGACCTTGCTGAGGTAATCCTTGTTGATGCTGTCGATAACGTCGTCGAGCTTGCCCTGGATGTTACCGGTCATTTCGTTAACCTGTGCGATGAGGTCGGCTACAACGCCGGTGGGGAGGCTGGGATCGTAGGGATACTTGGGATCTTCAGCGTTCTTGTCGTTGAAGAGTGCATACCAGATTGACTTTTCAACGCGTGCGTCGAGGCTGTTGTCGCCTTCGCCGAGCCATTCGTCAATAGCACCGGTGATGCTGTCCTGGATGTCCTGAGCTTGCTTGGTGATGTCGATGGTGACAGGACCGCTGACGGTAGTTGTGCCGTCTTCGCTTGTGAGGGTGACAGTTGTAGTTACTTCAAGATTACCTACGCTGCCGAATGAGGGCTTGCCGAAGTTGAGGTTGAGGTTGAAGTTCTTGCTGTCGATTTCAAATGTTCCGAGATCGAGGTCGACAAGATCCTTGTTGATTTCGATCGGGCTGATAGTCGGGAGGTGACGGATCGATGTGCCCTTGAGGGTTGCGAACGAAAGGGGTTTGAACGCTGTAGCGGCGAGACCGTAGTTAGAGTAAACCTTCTGCTGGGTGGTCATCCATGAGCCGTCGTCGTTTCTGCCTGAGATAGCATCGTAAGTGTAACGGAGTGCGTTGGCGTCGCAGATGTCCTGAAGCTGGTTGTAGACAGCTTTGAGAAGCTGAACCATGTCAGATGCAGTGCGGTTCTGAACTGCGTCCTTGAGCGAGTTGACGAGGCCGCTTTCGATGTTGACCTTGATCTTGTCGAGGTTTTCGGGAGCTACTGTAGCGTTTGCACGGTAGAGACCGTTGCCGTTGCCGGCTGCACGTGAGCCTACGCCGAATTTAAGGAGGGTTTCGTCGTCCTTGGTTACGTTGGCAACATTAACCAGCGGAGCATCCTCGCGGCTGTTGACGATTGCAAAGCCGTTGACGTCGATGTTGTTGACAGTGCCGGGGTTGACGGTGAACCAGAGGTTACCGAGAGGAGCATTGCCGTCTTTGTCGAGTGCAACGATGTTTTCGTTCTGAAGAGTGTAAGAGTCTGAAGTAATGGCGCTCCAGTCGATGTCGTCGTTATCGGGAGTGTAGCATTCTGCGCCGCGGCCTGATGCAGGGAAGGTGCGCACACCGGTTGCGAGATGACCGTAGCAGGTCATGAGAACCATTGAGTTGACGCCGAACGGAGTGTTGAGCGATCCGAACACCGGGTTGGTGGTTGCCTGAAGGAGAAGGCTTGTAACCATGTCGTTGATGCGGCCGAGGATCGAGTCAACCTGCTGCTGAAGAGCTTGGATGGCTGCGCTGTTGGCTTTGATGTTGTTCATGACGGTAGCATAGTTCCACCATCCTTCTTCGGGAGCTTCGACGCCTTCGAAGATAGCTTTGTACATCTTGTCGATGCCCTCGAGATCTGTATAATATTTGTTCAGAGCGTCGAGTGCGTTGCCGTTGAGCTTGTCCTTAAGGGCGATGAGGTCTGCGAGTGCCTGATGGTTTTCAAGGACGAATTTGCCTTCTTTGACGTATTGCTGGAACTCTGCGGGGGTAATGCCGATGTTTTCGAACCATTCGCTGAGACCGTCGACAGTGGCGATGAGACCCGGCTCGCCGTCTTTGCCGTTGAGGGCTTCGTTGAGCGCAGTGATCGATTCTTCAAGACCGGCGATTGTGCCGTCTGCGCCGAAGAGACCCTGGATCTGAGATTTTAAAGCGATGAGGTCAAGCACATCGTTGATCTGCTGCTCTGTGAGCTTTTTAGCATTTTCAAGATCTGCAACTCGGTCGATAAGGCCTTTTGAGCCGTCAACACCGTTAAGAACGTTCAAAATTGTGGTGATGTTTGTAAGAACGTTCTTCTGGCTGAGATAATCGGCGATGAAACCTTCGATTTGCTCTTTAGTGTAGTGGTCTTTGCTTTCGATGAGTTGTTCAAGACGGGTGATTTCGCCTGCGCAGTTGGACTGGCAGGTCGACAGTTTGTCCTGAAGAGCTTTAAGTGCGGCCTGAAGGGCGACCTGCTTTGAGTTAACCTCTTGATACAGATCTTCATCGGTGTCCTTGCAGGAAGTGAAAGTGCTGAATCCGCCGGCAGTAACGGCCAAGAGGAGTGCACCTGTGATGAATTGTTTCTTCATTTCGGTTTGTTTGTGAGAGTTTATATATAATTGATTTAAAATTGTTTGCTACGTTGTATTGTTTATTTTGTTGGCAATAGTCCTGTAATCTTGCTTCATCCGAGATTTGACGATGAGGCATAGCTCTGACGGAATAACACCGCAACTCGCATTTTTGTTCTGACTATTACCATAATCCGTGTTTGATGAGATTGATAAAGTTGTCGATTAAAGATTATGTGTGAGATAAATTTATCAAGTGGCAAAGTTAATATAATTTTTGAAATAATGCCAATTTTAGCCAAAAAAAACTTTCATGGTGTCAAAATTTCGATATTTTGCTGGAAATTACTATCTTTGTTGTCATTATAATCTCCTTATTTTTTAATCGCTTAACGCGCCAACTCTTTTTTTTCGTATGACAGATTTTTTACGTAAATTCTCCTTTGTTTTGTCTGTTCTGGCCGTATCGCTGACCGCGTTCGCCGGGCAATCGTCAGGCGACGACAGCACCATGAAAACCGACCGAAACATTTTCTCTCACCTTCAAGGCGGTGTGACCGTCGGTACGACAGGTATCGGTGTCAACGTTGCGACAAACATTACCGACCATCTGCGCATCAGGGCCGGGGTCGATTTCACGCCTCATTTCAATGTGCCGATGTCGTTCAGTCTCCAGAGCTACACCGACGGCGGGGGTGTCAATGCCAACAATTTCGACAAACTCCAGAAATATATGGAAGGTTTGACCGGTGTCGAAGTCGACGACCGTGTGGAGCTCGACGGCAAGCCGACGATGACAAACTTCAAATTGCTTTTCGATGTATATCCCTGGGCCGACAAAGGCTGGCGCATCACTGCCGGGTTCTATGTCGGACCTAAAAAAGTTGCCAAGGCCGTCAACACCATGGGCGAGATGCCCTCGTTGCTCGCGGTCAACATCTACAATCATTTCTATGATTTCATAATGAGCGACGACGCCACCGATAAACCGATCTACGGCGACATTTACCTCGATCCGTTTCTGGTCGACGAGGTGCGCGAAGATCTTCAGGGACAAGGATATATGGGCATACATGTCGGCGACTTCAAGGACGGGCGTCCTTACATGATGCAGCCCGACACCGACGGCATGGTTAAAGTCTCGGCTTTTGTCAACCGCTTCAGGCCATATGCCGGACTCGGCTACACGGGCGATCTCGGCAAAGACAAGCGTTGGAAATTTGATGTCGACTGCGGTCTGATGATGTGGGGCGGCAGTCCTTCGCTCATCACTCACGACGGTACAAATCTGTCCAAAGATGTTGTCAACATCAAAGGCAAACCGGGCGACTACGTCAAGCTCATGAACGCTTTCAAGGTATATCCCGTCGTAAGTTTCAGCATCTGCTACCGCTTTTTCTGACGACAGGCAATGGATGCAAAGGAGTTTGCGGCCAATGTGCTGCTTGCCCTTCCTTATCAGGCCAATGATCAGCAGGTTGCGGTGATCGCCGCATTGTCGCGTTTCTGCGCTCCCGTGCCGGCGGTGAGCGACAGGGTGTTTATCGTCAACGGCTATGCCGGTACGGGCAAGACATCGCTCACCGGCGCGTTGGTCAAGACTCTGTCGGCGGTCGGCATCCCCACGGTGCTTCTCGCGCCGACAGGACGAGCTGCAAAGGTGTTCGGAATGTACGCCGGACACCCGGCATACACAATCCATCGTAAAATCTACAGCCACCGCTTCGGCGCTCAGCCGGGCGAAGCCTTCAGCTCCGTACTCGAGAACCGCAGCCGCAACACCGTCTTCATCGTCGACGAAGCCTCGATGATCGGGGGCGCCGACGAGCGCGGCGCCAATCTGCTCGAAGACTTGCTCCACTATGTCTACTCCGGCGAAAATTGCAAACTGATACTCTTGGGCGACACTGCGCAGCTACCCCCGGTCGGATCGACCGAATCTCCGGCCATGAACCCCGACGTTCTGCGTCGTTACGGCATGAAAGTGAGCCGTGCGACGTTGACAGCCACCGCGCGTCAGCGCCGCGACTCCGGCATTCTCTACAATGCAACGTGGCTCCGCCAGGCCATGCTTGCGCCCGAACTGCCTTTGCCGAAGCTGTTTACCGACGGGTTTGACGACGTGACGACAGTGAGCGGCGAAGACCTTCCCGAGATGCTCGAAACCGCCTACGGGCGCGACGGCATCGAAGAAACATTGCTGATCACGCGCAGCAACCGCATGGCCACAGACTACAACCGGGCCATACGCGCCAACGTGCTCTATATCGAAGAACAGCTCCAGCGGGGCGAATTGCTCATCGTGGCCAAGAACAACTATTACTGGACTCGCAAGGTCAAAGAACTCGATTTTGTGGCCAACGGCGATGTGGTGAGCGTCGTGCGCGTCATCGCCACAGAATGGCGATATGGCTTGTGTTTCGCCGATGTCGAGCTTTCGATGCCCGATCGCGAAGGCCTTTGCTTTCAGGCTAAAATAATGCTTGCGACACTCTCGACCGAAACGGCGGGAATGTCGCAAGACGATTATAACAGATTGTATTATGGGCTGATCGACGATCCGGATATGTTTCCGGCCGACATGCCCTACGAACTTCGTGTGGCCAAACTGCGCGACAATCCCTACTGGAATGCCATGCAGGTCAAATATGCCTATGCGGCGACCTGTCACAAAGCCCAGGGCGGACAATGGGCCAACGTGTTTATCGACCTGAGTTACATCCCGCCCGAGGCGATGGGTATCGATTTTTACAGATGGTTGTACACGGCGGTGTCACGCGCGCGTAAACATCTCTATTTCATCAATCCCCCGCAGGCTGTCGCCGAAGATTAGTGGCAGCAACCACCATCGCCGCAGCCGCCTCCGCAACCGCCGTCACCGCAGTCGCCGTGACAGCCGCATCCGCATCCTTCAGCCGGACGGAGATCCTCTTCAGTCACATCGCGGACTGTCTTGACAGTGCCTTTGATGCGCACCTTGCAGTCGACGAGCTGATGGTTGAAATCCATTACGACATGAGTCGGAGTGACATCGGTGACCAGACCTTCGATGCGGTAGCCGTCAGCTGTCATCATCGGCAGGCGCACACCTTTTCTGATATTTTCCTCGTCAAATTTGCCGTCGATCTCAAAAACCTCGCGGTCGAGTTCAACGACTTCTTCAGGGTTATGGCGGCCGAATGCTTCGTCGGGTTCGGCGACCACATCATAGCTGTCGCCTGCGCCAAGGCCCTCCAATGCAGCTTCAAGTGGCTTGATAATACCCTGAGTCACACCGAACACCACGCATTCGGGAGCGTCGTCGGTCACTTCGTGGACCATCGTTTCGCTGCCGTCAGCGTTCACTTTATAAAGATCGAACACCAGTTCGACATATTTGCCTGGTTTGATTGTTTCCTTTTCCATAAAATTGTATTGTTAAAAATTTTCTTTTGTTTGCAAATATAACACTAATTATGCCAATAACCGGCATCTCACTCTGATATAACAAAAATCATGCCATAGATTCCCTTGACGACACCGGATTATTCGTATCTTTACAGCGACAATTCTAAAAAAACAGACCAGATTATGGATACTTGCACCAAGCCGGCCGTTGCTGTCTACTGCAGTGCGGCAGACCGGCTACCCGAAAAATGGATAGAAGCCGCCGAAATACTCGGCCGGTGGATCGGCGACCATGGAGCGACACTCGTCTACGGTGGCGTCGATGCCGGGCTGATGAAAGTCGTAGCCCGGGCAGTGAAGTCGACAGGCAGCGGAGCCGTTGTCGGCGTGGTGCCTGAGCTGAGGGCTGCGATGTCTTCGCCATTCAACGACAAAGTCATCGCCGTCAAAGGCCTCGCAGAGCGAAAAGAGCTGATGTGTGAGATGGCCGACACATTCGTCGTGCTCCCCGGCGGATATGGCACCCTTGACGAACTGGCCACAACATTAGCATATCTGCGCTTCAACTCCGTCGCCGGCCGCTCCATAATACTCTATAACCCCGACAATCTCTATGATCATCTGCTCGACATGTTCGACGTCATGATCACGCAGGGACTGATGGCCCTGGAGTGCCTCGACGCTGTCGCTGTTGCCACATCGTCAGACGAAATGATATCTCTCCTCCAACTATCACTCGACAACACATCTGCTAATTATGACAAAAAGTAATGTTTACACACGCACGGGCGACCGCGGCACAACGTCGCTCGTCGGCGGAACACGCGTAGCCAAAGACTCGCCCCGCCTCGAAGCCTATGGAACCGTCGACGAACTGAACTCATGGCTCGGACTGATAGCCCTGTCACGCAACATCGACGACCAGGACCGACGTCTGATCGGCAGCGTCCAGAACCGGCTGTTCGACATCGGCTCGATGCTCGCCACAGAACCCGACTCGAAATGGCAGCCTCAGCCCCTCGGCCCCGATGCGGTGGCTGAAATAGAACTCGCGATCGACAGGCTCGATGCCGCCCTGCCGGCCCACAACCGATTCATCCTTCCCGGAGGATGCGAAGACGCAGCAAGAACCCACATCGCACGATGTGTCGCACGTCGAGCCGAGCGTCGCATAATAACCCTCGCAGACCAAACTGATGTGGATCCGGCTATAATATCCTATATCAATCGTTTAAGCGACTATCTCTTTGTCCTTGCCCGCGCTATCAATCATAATTTCGGCTCTGACGAAATATTTTGGGAGAAAAATTGTTAATCTATCGAGAAATTTGCTACATTTGCGCACTTTATCGGAGGCTAAAGCGTTCTGCCTCCTGAAAACACCTCGATCATTAACCATTAAAAAAGATACTGCACTATGTACTGGACTCTCGAACTCGCATCAAAACTCGAAGATGCACCGTGGCCTGCAACCAAAGACGAACTTATCGACTACGCAATGCGTAGCGGAGCACCCCTCGAAGTTATCGAAAACCTTCAGGAAATAGAAGACGAAGGCGACACCTACGAAAGCATCGAAGACATCTGGCCCGACTACCCCTCAAAAGAAGACTTCCTCTTCAACGAAGAGGAGTATTGATATCTTCTTCGGATATAACTCATTGAAAATCAAACAAGGTGACTGACACTCCAATGTTAGTCACCTTTGTTTTACCCCATATTGGCGTGAAATATGCAAACCTAAAACTGCACTTATATCAATCAGTTAGCCTCATTGCGAACCAACGTGCGAATCAATGCGAATCAAATGCTGGTCACGTGCAAACCCCTTTTCAGCTCGCCAAGAAACCGAAATTAAGCCGATTAACCTCCTCCTCCAGAGTCTCGGGCAGATACTTCGAATAGACTTTTTCAGTTACACCCGTTGAGGCGTGACCTAACAATCGACTGACAACCGACATCTGCATTCCGTCATTCAAGGCGTGAACTGATACCCGATTTTATCTTCTTTTCTTTCCATTTATTTCTGTTGATACTTCCCAGCATCATATATCATATTATTTTCATTGGGTAGGATTTCGCCTTACCCTTCTTAGTTTACCGCATCATCACTGATACTTTTCCAAACATACCGCAAAACCACCACTTCACAAAATGAGGACTACCAAAATTTCTGGACCAAAAATTTTAATATAACCGCACGACAAACCGAACCCACACCCCCTCCTCCCTTTCTCCGTCTATGGGCGAGAGGGGTACGAAGTCCCCATTACGCCACCCCTCAATCAACCCTTACCCAGCGCCTAACCCTCAAAACCGCTACTTAAACCTTTCCCCACGATCAGTGATAAAGGCAATATTAAACATATAATATATAAACTTGTTTTTACTATAAGAGATACTGTAAAAGACACTTAAAAAAATACGGCAAAAGATATTGTAGAAGATGCTGTAAAAGGTATTTTAAGAATTTGTCAATGTCAAATTATTGTATTAACTTTGCACTTGAAAAATGGCATATAAAGCAATAGATATAGCAAATAAACTTCTTTCCCATGCAGCAAACACTGGGGAAGGCGAGTTTATGTCTAATATGAAACTTCAAAAGATGCTTTATTATCAACAGGGTTTTCACCTTGCATATTTTAATGCACCATTATTTGAAGAAGATATTGAAGCGTGGATGTATGGTCCAGTTGTGCCATGTGTATATGAATATTTCAAAGGTAATGGTAGTATGGGATTGGAACCACTCACTGAAGAAATATCATTACAAGAGGTGGAAGAAGCATTATTTAATGAGGTGTTTAATGTTTATGGTGCTTTTTCTGCTAGCGGATTAATGAATATGACACATCAAGAAACTCCTTGGTTAACTACACCTACAGGTGTAGGGAACATTATATCCAAAGAAAAATTAATTCAATTCTTCAGAACTCGTCTTCAATGAGTAAAAAAAAGAATATGAAAAATAAACAAGCCTCCAAAGGGGGCTTGTCGCTTATTAAGCCAGTCCCTTCTCAAGCACCTGCGTTTAACAAGGATATAGAGAGTTATTTAAAGATTGATTATCCATTATTTTGCTTTCGTCATTTACAACATACTTCATTTACTGAGTGTAGAGATATATCTTTCTTCCCTAATTTCATGAAACGTTTGAAAAATCTTTCAGAATTGGGATGGAATGAAATTCAGACAACACAAAGACATGGTTTCGGAATGGAAAAGATTCCTCAAGAAATAATAAAACCTCAGCTACCAACAATAATAACTCCCGAAGTACGCCTATTTGCATTCCGAGCAGCAGGGAATAACCTGCCTTTTGTAGGTTTTCGAGAGGGAAAGATATTCCACATTATCTTTATCGAAACTACTTTTGGTGATATTTACGACCATGACTAATCAAATAGACTTGTTAGTAACAATGCATTACAACTCCTTTGAGTTTGCAATAATTAAGCAGCCATAGCGCCTATATAAAATTAATATCTGTATTTTTTTAAGTATCAAGTGGAACACATTGAGAATTGTGAGTTGACCCAACAAGTGAATAATATAATCAATCGGATAAACAACCTCGCACTTGTCTGTCCGATTGTTTTTTTGTATTTGGGCAGTCCGTCAAGGAAATTGCCCAGATAGATTTGGATTGAATCCGTTTTCAGACAGTTGCTCCATCATAATAATTGCCTGATAGCTTGTATATTTCAAAATTGAATCGTAATTTTACGGCTGAGTTACTCCCTGACGGTTAGCGTATGGTGAATACATGCGGACTTTGCGGAGTTCGGAGTCTTTATATGCAAAAAACTTTCAAATAAAATACTATGGCAAAACTCGTGCAGATATTAGCCGCTGTGGCTCTCGCTTGTCCGATGCTCGGGCAAGCGCAAAATTTGGAAACTCCCGATTCGATTTCGGCGATACAAACTGATTTTCCGACAGTTTCGCCATATTTTTTTCAACATCAATACTTGTCGGTAGTGGCTCCCATGATTGCTGATCAGGATGGTTATATTCTTGAAGATCCTGAGATTTTGAATACGATTTCTCCCGAAGGCAATGGATTCTGTTCTCCATTCAAGGATGAGGATATCAGAGTAGATAAAGTCATAGATGATGGAATGACCGTCTACGTATGGACATTCCCCCGACCGCAGCACATGCGTGAGGCTTTATACATGGCGTTCTTTCCTGTTGATGGATGTTATAAGGCTGTTGCCATATCGATCGGGCAATTAGTCGATTGGGAGATATCGACGTCTAATCAGAACAGCCGGTCGACCTACGGGCGAATAAAGCTCCCTGCAAATGCTCAAGAGTGTGTAAAACTGCTAAAAGAAAGAAATGCCGACAAGGCTCAGATCACTCCTGGAGAGTTTTTACAGGAGGGATACACCCCACCCGAAGCAAACTACTGATCCGCCCATATGGCCGATCTTCTGTTGGCCGTAATAACAATTGATTTTAGATCGGACAAGCAAATCATTGATTGCCTGTCCGGTCTTTTTTTAGCTTGGTCTACAAACAAATCGTTTCTACCGATGTTTGATCTGTAGATATTACATTACAAAAAAAATAATATGCGCAATTCGATTTTAAAAAGTGCCGTATCGGCACTATCAATAATTTTTGGCATAACGACTATGACAGCAAAGACATCTTATATTTTCCTTGCTCCCGGAGTGGAGGAAGTTGAGGCCACCGCTACTGTAGATGCTCTTCGGAGAGCATCCATCGACGTAGTGACTGTGGCAGTTGGAGACAATCTTCAGGTGAAAGGTGCCACAGGACAGATCCTCGTGGCCGACTCATTGATTTCAGACGTTGACACGGAAGATGCCGACTGGCTAATTATCCCGGGTGGAGATCCCGGAGCGCAGAATCTTGCGTCCGACAGCAGCTTGAGAGACAAGATCGTTGATCATGTCAGAAAGAACGGCCGTATCGCATCGATATGCGCAGGCCCGGCTGTTGTGCTTGCTCCGCTTGGTGTGCTTAAAGGAAAGAAAGCCACGTGCTATCCCGGTCTCGGAGATGCCATCAATGCCAATGGCGGACAATATGTTGAGCAGACCGTAGTGGTGGACCCCGGGCTTATAACATCCGAAGGGCCTGGCACCACACTCCCCTTTGCCATCGAGATAATCCGAGCCACAAAGGGCGACAAGGCTGCCGAAGCCGTGGCGTCAGGCATGCTCGTCTCAAAGAATTGATTTTTAAGAACTCTGCCATAATTCAGTCAAGAGGCTGTGTCAAAATAGGCGCAGCCTCTTTTTATGCCCTTTGAGATTTGGAT